>NZ_JBFWNB010000005.1:0-109073 GCF_050251305.1 Methylocystis sp.
GCTTGGGATGCCCTGTGCGGTTCACGCTGACCGCAGGTCAGAAGGGCGATGCGCCGCAAGCCGCCGCTTTGATCGAGGGATTGCCTGCGGAGGTCGTCATGGCCGATGCCGCCTATGACGCCGATCATTTGCGTCACGTCATCGCCGCCAAGGGGGCGCGCGCCGTCATCCCCAACAACCCGTCGCGTGCGATCAAATATCCGCTCGACAAGAATCTCTGCGCCCAGCGACATCTCGTCGAATGTTGCTTCTCAAAACTCAAGCAGTTCCGCCGCGTCGCAACCCGTTTCGAGAAGACCGCCCAAAATTATCGGGCAGTCATAACAATCGCCGCAATCGTCCTGTGGATGCGATAACTGTCCACACGACCTAACGCGTCGACAAACGCGTCGCGCGCGGCCCTGATCCGCCAGACGACATACGTGAGGGATTTTCCGAGACTGCGAACCACAGCCGAGGCAACGGTAGCACTAATAGTGGAAACAAAGCGTTGCATGGACGCTACTCCGTTTGAACGCGTGCGCCCCTTTCAGGCGCTCCCCAAGCCCCAAAATGATCGTCCCGCCACTTACTTAAAATTTCGTCGATTCTGTCGAGACTGTCAGCGCCCGCGCGATCGTCTGCGTGACCGCCTTGGCGTCGGCGGTGGAGAGCCGATTGACGAGCCTCCGCCGGCCCGGATCTTCCTCGAAATAGACGTAGGCAAGCGCCACGCCGCCGGCGTCTTCCACAACGAACTCAGCGGCCTTGCGGATGCGCAGCTGCAGGGCATAGGGCGGGGGCGTCATCTCTTCCAGCGCTCCAGGAACTCGTTTAGCCTGCGCTCATGGGTTGGCGCGGGCTGGAGCTAAGTAAGTATGATCGTCAGCGTCGATCATTCGCGTCTATAATTACACAAGGTGACAAAGCTTGAATTTTCATGGATGACCCGATGAATCGCTTCCTTCGTAATTACTCGCTGATCCTCGGCGGCGCTCAGGGCTTGTACTGGCTCTATACCTTCCGTCTGATTTACGTGAATACGAATTGGATGGGCGACGGAATGGAATGGGTTGCCGTCATGCCCTTCGGGTTCATCTTCTTCGGCTTAGTCAGTCCCGCGCTCGTGATGAGCAAAGATGGACGATGGCTCAAACTTGCGGCAGTGCTGGTGACGGTCGCAGTTGTTCTCAACGTCTTACTGTTTCTCGAAATCGCTGGTGAGTTGACAGGCGGAAACTCCCGGGCACTCAATCTTTGAGTAAGGCCTACAGTCGACAACGCAGTGAAGCGCTCGGCCGATGACCGCCGCTCTTCTCAGGCAGGGTTACGGTCGGGGACAGGGGTAAAGTGTTGCGCAGTTTAGTATTTTTTATATCCGGGTTGGAAGCCATCGCTATTACAGTTGTCATCGGTATCGTGGTTGCGAGCGGACAGCTTACTTCGGGGGAGCCACTTAGCCGTGAGCTGGCATGGGGCGCAGTTATAATATTTGGTCTGCCATACCTCGCATTCGTCGCCCCCGCTCTATTCTTGGCGTTTATCAATCGCTACCTGCCTTTCGCCTTGGGCTTGTGCGTTCTTCTGCCGCCTGTCGCATTTCTCGCCTTCGTCTATGCCTAGGTCCACACCAGCGCGCTATGGGGCCGGTATTGCCGCTGTAGTTCTGTCCCGCGGCAAGAGGCGATCATCCGCAGAGGACGAACTTAACTGATGAGGTAACCGCACGGGCGCTTTCGTAGCACTCTCAAATCCTGCCGTCCCCGACCTAACGAAGTCTGCATAATTGCGGCAGAACGGGACGATCATCCGCCCAGTCATATTTTGCAGGATCGAACCTATATCTTTGCCATTGTAATAGTAGGTAAGCGCAAACTCGTAAGCGTGACGGGTATCCTCGGCAAAGCGATCAACGAGAAGCGCGACGGTGCCAAGTCCTTCTTTTTCGTCGGTCGGCCAGTCTGGATCAGCGCTTCCTGTCATGCTGCTCGGCGAATTCCGGCCGGTTTCTAACCACGCATCAATGTCAATGTCTGCAATCAACTGTTGGGTAAGTGGTTCCAAGCTGTCTGAGTGCATGAGTCTCGATAGCTTCTTTATTCGCCGCGCGAATGAGTTGAAGTCGGCCCGGCGTAGCTCCTCCACCGTGTTTTCGATCTGTCGCAGTATCAGCGGATCGAAAGCCGGCGAACCTGCTGTTTTCGGGCCGCTCTTGCCTCGCTTCCCCGTAGCCGCTTCGAGGATTTGCTCGCGGCATTTTTCTTTCATCTGCCTCCGAATTCCGTCAACCAACATGTTCCCCTGATAGGGGGCGAGTTTTGCATCGACGGCCTCTTCCATCTGTATGATCGCTACTCCAAGACTGGCGGCGTCGCTCTGGCTGAACTTTAGGACGGCGAGCTCGCCATTCAGCGATGAAAAGGCCTGACTCGCCTCGCTCAGTATTCTCTGAATTTTATCGAGCCTAGTATTGGTGAAGCTCATG
Organism: Methylocystis sp.; assembly: GCF_050251305.1. Lineage (GTDB taxonomy): Bacteria > Pseudomonadota > Alphaproteobacteria > Rhizobiales > Beijerinckiaceae > Methylocystis. Next base: position 2,465 of record NZ_JBFWNB010000005.1, read on the forward strand.
GTTCCTCCGGAATCGGTAGAACTGAAGCAAGCCCGCTTTCGATTTCGACGGCGTTCAGTCCAAATTGAACGCCAGCTGACGCATTAAAACGTCGTTCTCCGGAGTATTAGCTGGGCAACCTTAAGAATCCGCCACTGCCGCGTCGACTTCGGCGTGGGAGCCGTACCCGCCCTGGAAAATGAAGCGAACTGGGACTTTCACGTCCACCCGAGCGCGCTCGGCGCATCGCGCTTTTGAGCCCGCCGCCTCGCCGGCGCTCCCCCGATCCGTCGTAAGCCGAATACTGCGAGCGAGAGCGCCATTATCAGGTCGTCGTGCTTTCCAGAAGGGGCGCTGTAGGCGATCGAGCCCGACCGCCGGACGTTGTGCTGCATAGAGGTCAGTTCCTCGCGCAGGGGCAGGGCATAGGGCAGCGTGATCGCAGCGCCGATATTGCACGGGAAAAACCCGGGTCGAGTCGCCGCGGGCGAGATTGCTGAAATGGCGTCGTTCCCGGACGGCTCAGAGAACGGCGCATTCGTCAACTTGGCAAACAAGCGCAACAAGACAAGCGTGGCCGACGCGCATTGCTTCGGCTGCTCTGCTCGCCTATAAATGACCTGCGCCGTGGCCATACAGGACCGGCGCTGTTCGACTGTCTAAAAGACCACCTCCAGCCCGGCCGGCGACGACCGGGCTTTTTCGTGGGCGATCGGCTTGCATTCCGGGCATGGGCCCCTACCTGACGCGCATGCGCCGGTCCACGGGCCGGCATTCCCATAGTTCCTCTATAGCCCGGTCAGCAATGGCTGGGCTTTTTCGTGTGCTCGCTCGTCCGCGAAATCCTTGCACAGTGCGACTATTTCGGTAGTCACGCGCTTTTTGCGAGTGGTATCTCGGCGAGTGCGTTCAACGTCCGTCAATCGGGCACTTCAAAAAATGATTTTGAGGAGGAAGAATATGAGGGCGCTAACAGTCATTCGAAACACCGCTGCGGGTGCAATAGCGATAATGCTTGCCGCGTCCGCAGCGGGTGTACAGGCGCGAGATATATGTAAAAGTCACTTCCGTACCGGGAATGCTCGCGGATGGTCGGTTGCGCGGGTTCGAAACAACGCTGTGAGCGCGTGGGAACGGCAAGCGAGAATACATGACGGGCCGCGTTGGGCGGACTTTGATAAAGCCTGCGACAAGAGCCTGGTCTGCAGACGGTTTCCGGGTCGAGTCCAATGCACTGCGCGCGGAAGACCCGGTACGGTTCTGTAGATCAATCGATCTGCGGGGTTCCGAGGAAGAGAAATAGCTAAGCCGCCATCACTTTGATCCGCGCAACTGCCTGGGGAGAGCGATCTTGACGCCGGCGTGAGCGATAAGCACGACGCCATTGTCCTTCTCAACGCAATGTGTTGAGCGGCGACCCCAAGCCCTAGCGACGCCCCTCAGCGCGAAGACCGGCGATCGTCGGAGGGGCAGGGCGCACGACGCGAGCGTGGCCGGTCGAGTCTAGACGTCTGACAGCTTCTTGCGAATCCGGTCTTCCGCTTCAGCTATCTCGGGCGTCATGGTCTCGCTGAAGTCCGCCGCTTCATAGAGCGGACGGATTTCGATCTCGCTTGGGCCGGGCATCGGGTTAGGGCAGCGCTTCACCCATTCGACCGCCTCAGCCATGTCCCTAACCTCCCAGAGCCAATAGCCAGAAACCAACTCGGTCGTCTCGTCGAATGGGCCGTCATAGACGGTTCGGTCGGCCCCGTTGAACGCTACGCGCTTACCGCTTGAGGAGGGCTGCAGGCCCTCGCCGGCGAGCATGATGCCGGCGTTGACCAGTTCCTCGTTGAACTTCGTCATCGCCTCCAGGAGCTCGGTCGACGGGAGGAGACCGGACTCGCTTTCCAGCGTCGCTTTCACGAGAATCATGACGCGCACCGTTTGCCTCCTCTCAATGAGCGTCGATGCTGAGGGCAACGATACATCGCCGACGCGGGATCAATATGTCATCGCCTGTCCGGGCGTGATTTGTGAGCCGGTTCGCCAGAATCGAAAATTTGTCCGCAGGCTGAGCCAATTCGGCAATTCTGCTTACCGACTGCTTACCAGACCACGCCGTAGCTAACGCGGCCGCGGCAGATGTGTATTTAAGTCTTTGATTTTATTGGTGGGCGCACAAGGGCTCGAACCTTGGACCCGCTGATTAAGAGTCAGCTGCTCTACCAACTGAGCTATGCGCCCGTTCCGCGCGCGCCGCGAGCGCGGCGCTCAGCCGAACGAGCGGTGCGAATATCAAACCTGGTCGCCGCTGTCCAGCGCTCCGCGCCTCCATCCGGCAATTTCCGCTCCGACTGAGCCGAGTCGGGCGCGCGCAATTTCCGGATTTGCCGGGTTTCGTCACAAGATCAGCTCAGGAATCCCGTAGAACGTTCCCAACGCGGGCGGTCTCGGCGTCCGTTTTTGCGCCGCAACCGTCGCGGCGTCTGGCTTCGGCGCCGCGCTCGGGGGGAGCGGCCGCGCAGCCAGCGACGTACGCCCGCCGTGGCCGACGCGCGCTGGCGTTCAGGGGCGCCTGCGCCTGCGTCGTTAAGCTCTGCTTGGGAAAGCGGCGAGAAGACTTCCCACCGCCGCAAAACCGGGGTAGCTGTTTCATAGAAGCAAAGAACGAGTTTGATTATGTCGCGAAGAAAAATCGCTTTGATCGGCGCCGGCAATATCGGCGGAACGCTTGCCCATCTCGCGGGCCTCAAGGAATTAGGCGACATCGTTCTTTTCGACATCGTCGACGGCGTGCCGCAAGGCAAGGCGCTGGACATCGCCCAGTCCTCTCCCGTAGCAGGCTTCGACGCCAAATTGTCCGGCGGCTCGGATTATGCGGCGATCGAGGGCGCAGACGTCATCATCGTCACCGCCGGCGTGCCGCGCCAGCCGGGCATGAGCCGCGACGATCTCCTGTCGATCAATCTCGGCGTCATCGCCAAGGTCGGCGCGGGAATTCAGCGCTATGCGCCGAACGCCTTCGTCATCTGCATCACCAATCCGCTGGACGTGATGGTCTGGGCGCTGCAGAAGGCCTCCGGCCTGCCGACGCATCGAGTCGTTGGGATGGCCGGCATGCTCGACGCCTCCCGCTTTCGCTATTTCCTGGCGGAGGAGCTCGACGTGTCGGTCGAGGATGTGAGCGCCTTCGTGCTCGGCGGCCACGGCGACGATATGGTGCCGTCGGTGCGCTATTCGACGGTGGCGGGCGTGCCCTTGCCGGACATCGTCGCCATGGGCTGGACCACGCAGGCGCGCATTGACGCGATCGTCGAGCGGACGCGCAAGGGCGGCGGCGAGATCGTCGGCCTGCTCAAGACCGGCTCCGCCTATTATGCGCCGGCCACCGCTGCGATCGCGATGGCCGAGAGCTATCTCAAGGACAAGCGACGGGTGATGCCCTGCGCCGCCTACCTCACGGGCCAGTATGGCGTGAACGGATTTTACGTCGGCGTTCCCGTCGTCATCGGCGCGAATGGCGTCGAGAAGGTGATGGAGATTCGCCTCGACGAGACTGAGCGGGCGATGTTTGAGAAATCGGTCGCGTCCGTGCGGACCTTGATCGAAGCGGCAAAATCGCTGGACGCCGCTTTCGCCTGAAGGTTTCAGCCGACCCGCCGACGGTCGGCCTCCGGTAAATTTTAGTGTATGCGCTTGCGCTGACGGCGCTCCAAGGGAGCCGCCGGGCGGCCGGAACATTCTTTGCAAGATAGGGTTAGTCTGTCTGGAAGACTGATTCTCCTTGAGAGGATCAGGCTTGTTGGAATGGATTGGAAGCCATGTTCGACCCTGACGCTTATGGCTTTGTCAAAATGCTTGCGCTTGCTGGCGCGCTCTACTTTGCGGCGAGGGCGGCGCTTCTTATCGGAGCGGCCGCAATAAATGCGATCGCTCTATTGCCCTGAGTAGTTTGTCTTTTGGCGGAGAAGCAATACTGACGTTTCAGGCGCTCGAACGCACGCCTGCGCGCTGATAAATCGTCTGAAATGAAGCGTTATTGGCGTCGCCCGCCCAAGCCTTGGCGCTCTGCGCGAAATGTCTTAGCGCGCGGCGGTTGCGCTCTCTTTCGCCTGGCCGTCCTTGTTGGACAGGCCGCGCGCGCGGGCGGCGGATCGGAGACCGGTGGACGGGCCGAGGAGCGAGGCGGCGCCGCGCGATTCCGTTTTCGCGGCGACCGCCTTGGAATTGCTCTTCTTGCCCTGATCGGGCGTCGCCACTGACGCCGCCGCCGCAGGTTCAGGCGCGTAGGCGAGCGATTCATGCCGCGCCGCCGCTCTGGGCGTTCTGGCTTCGGATTTCGGCGAATCGACCAGTCTCGCGATCGCGCTCGTCGCCTTTGCGCCGGCGAAGGGGGGACGCGCCGGAGGGACGGGCTTGGCCGCGACCTTCGTCCGGCGGCGCGCCGCGTCGGTTGCGCTCGACCCCCGATCGGCGGCGCTGCTGGCTTGCTGGGACGGCTTCGCGCTTCGCGCTTCACGCGTCCCGCCGGCGGCAAGCGAGGCCGGGCGCTGCGGCGGCAACGGCGCTCGAACGCTCGGAGTGCTTGCGGAAGACTCTTGTGCTGCGGGTTCGGCGCCGGGCGCCGAGAGGGTGGTTTCGCCTCGCGGCAGATCCGCCTCCGCGCGCGCCAGCTCGTCCGTTCCATAACGGTAGCCGCCGGTTTCGGCGCCGGCGCTTTGCTCGTATGTTTCGCCTCCTGCGTCGCGGGTCGGCCGCGGCGCGAGCGAAGCCCACTGCTTGCGGGTGCTTGGCGCGGGCGCCGCCGCTTCGGAATCGTCCTCTTCGCCGCCGCCGCCAAACAGCATGGCGAAGAAGTTGCGCGCCGTGCGCCTCGGCGTGACGACATAGGCGCCGTTGCCGCGCGCTTCGATCTCGGCGCGCGCTTCATCGTAGCGCGCCAGCGGCTGATTGTTGGTCGGCAAATGCACCGTCTTGCCGTCGGGGAAAAGCCGCGCCAGCTCGTCATAGTGCATGCGCGGCCAGTGCCGCACATTGCCGACGTCGAGATGGACGAAAGGCGTGCCCGCCGTGGGGTAATAGCCGACGCCGCCGCGCTGCATGCGCATGCCGATCTCGCGAATTTGCGACATCGGCATTCCCGGCATGGTGGTGTCCATCGCCTTGCCCAGCATGTGCTGCGAATATTTGGCGACGGCGCGCGAGCGCGAGCGCAGCATGGCGTTCGTCTCGGGAGAGCGATAGGCGGAGACCACATGCACGAACTGTTCGCCGCCGCCCGCAGAGCGATAAGCCTCCCACACGACATCGAAGAGGCGCGGATCCATATTGGTCGGCTCGTCGCGTCGCCAGTCGCGAAGGAACCAGTTCAGCTGCTGCAGGACGTTGGGGTCGTATTGGCCGTTGACGAGATATGTCGCCGAGATCGATTCATGCGTATGGGCGTGGAAGAGATGGATCGTCCTCGTGTCGCCGTTTGCGACCGCCGTTTCGGTGATCTTCGGGGCGAACGTCGCCAGACAGAGGATCACGAGGCCAAGAGCCCTCGAAAGCGGCAAAAAACGCAGGCGCGTATTGGAGCGAGGCGTCGTCAATAGGTCGCTTCCCGTCTCGCTTGAAGCGCGCCTCAACCGACGCCGCCCCAGAACTCACAAAAACCTTTGGCCTTTTGGCCGCAAGGCGAGCCTTACGCCGGACGACGCAAGGCTGATGGCGAGAATCACATACGGAATACGCAGTTAGACGCGTTTTGCCCCTCAGGCGACGCTACCGCCCTGATTTCCCCGCCAGTTTCGAGGCTAGGGCAACATCATGGCGAAAAGTTGCTCAAGCTTCGCCGCATCTCAATTCGAGGCCACCGTGCGCACAAACTGCGTCTCCAGAATTGGCTGCGCGCCGCTGATGAGCTGCAGATAGGCCGGCGACAGCGCGGCCACGCGTTGCAGCCGGAAGGCCTCAGACGACGGCCGGCGCGGCGGCAGCGGCGCGGGTTCGGGAAGCGCAGTCGCCGCTTCGTCGCCGTGGGCGAAACTCGTGAGCTGCCGCCGATCGGCGACAGCGACGCGTATCGGCGCGGCGGGCTGGCCGCCGCTCGCAAGGGCGGTGGCGACGGCGGACTGCACCTTCTGCGCAATGTCGCCGAAGGAGGAGAGGCCGCCGCCGCTGGGCTGTGCGCTGGCGACGCGCGTCGCAGGCGCCCGCTGCTTGCGGCTGGCGATCATGGTCGGGCCGCCCTCGCAGTTGCGCATGCCGAGAGCGATCAGCTCCGTTCCGGTCAACACGCGATATTCCCTGGTCAGATGGCCAAGGCGCGCCTGCACGGCGGCCGGATAGGACGAGAACAGCTGCGACGAGACGCCGAGGTCGACCTCTCTGTTGATGGCGTTGTAGGCCTGATGGAATTTGACCTTGGCGTCAGGATAGACGCAGACGTTCGGCAGGCTGAGCGCCAGCGTGCAGGCCGAGCGGCATTCGTGCAGCCTGACCTCGCGGTTCTCGCGGCGATATCGTTCGGTGATCGCCTCATAATCGCTGACGAGTCCGCCGACGTCCTTGTAGACGACGACCGGCGCCGGCATCGGAGGCGGCGACAAATAGCCCAAAACGCACCTCTACCCTACGCATGGCGGGCTTACGCTTCAGCAAACATTCACCATCTCTCGGTGAACATCGGCTTAAAGCGCGAGGTCAGCCTCGAATGCCGACGCGAAGCCCTGGCGCAGGCCGTTCTTGCAGAACATTGCGGCGAAAATGAAATAGAGCCGCCGGCCGTCCGCCTGTTTTCAAGGACATCTCGCCGGTAGGCTCGACAATGGCCGTTGTTTCGACAAGACGGCGGAAGTTTTGCTTGTGGAGATGCCGGCCGGCGATGGCTTCTACTGCCCGCTGCAGTTCGGTGAGCGTGAACTCCGGGGCCATTAACTCGAAGATAACCGGCCGATATTTCATTTTGGCGCGCAGTCGCCCCATGGCGGTGGCGAGAATGCGGCGATGATCATGGCGCATGGGCGTCCCGAGCGGCGCCGGATGGATCCTTTTTTGAGCCGATTCGCGGCCGTCGCGCAGCGCTTCCTCGAGCAGGCCAGCTTCGTACAGAAGTTCGTAGCGTTCGAGCACGTTCTCCTCGTTGAAGGCGCGGCCCTTGCCGCCGAAGAGCAGGCTGACGCGCACATGGCGGGAGAGACCCGAGGAAGAAACCGCGTCGGGCGCTTCCGCGACCCAGCTCGACAGTCCGGGCGCGATCGTTTCATCGATGATCGGGGGCGGGCCCTTGCGCCAATCCTCCCAGGGAAAGAAATCGTGCCAGTTCCTCCAGACGCCGGCGCGCCGGTCGGCGTCGTCGCGGATGCGGGTGAGCGCCAGATAGCCGACTGAGACGACATGCGGATCGCGGTCCCCGGCGCGCGCATGCCGGCCGCGGTCTCCGAATGTGTAGAGCTGCTCGACATAGCCCAGGGGCGCGCCGGTCTGCTCGGCGACCCACGCGCGAAGCCCGATTTCGAAGGTGCGGTGGCGGATCGGATCGAAAGGTCCGGAGGGAAGGGCGGCGACGCCGGCCGGCCCATCGGCGCGCGTCGTCAGAATGAGGGGCTCGTCCTCTCGGATGGCGACGATTGCGGCGGTGAGGCCGATTTCGACGGGCGGGGATAGAGACGCGCGCTCTTCGACGGCTTGGCTAGACGTCGGCGAACTCCAGGGCGAAAGGCGCTCCCTCATAGCAGTCGGCCCCGCGTCCGATCGCAGCGATGGCTGCGGACATCCTGCCGCCTCGGCCCAGCCTTTCGTCGGCGAGCGCCACCAGCCGTCTGTTCGGGGTGGCGGTCGGCGACACGCGGCGCAGTTCGCGCGCGATTTCCAGTTCGCAGCGACGCGGCGCCAGGGCGCAGGCCGCGACATAGGCCGCCGCGGGCGAACGGCTCACCCCGGCATAACAGTGAATGACAAGCGGCGCGGAGCGGTCCCATGCGTCAAGGAAAGCTAGCAGCCGATCGATATGTTCCTCGCCGGGGAGAATATGCCCCTCCCGCGGCGCGTCGATATCGGAGACAGCGATCCGCAAATGGCGCTCTCTGGCGATTTCGCAAGGTCGAACAAGCGAGGCCCCGGCCGTCAAAATGGTCACGAGCGAGCGCGCGCCGCTCGCCCGAACGGTGTCGACCACTTTAGTCAGGGAACAGACGTACAGGCGCCCATTCGGCATTTCTCTCCCCGACGTTCTTCTTCAATTTTCGTCGACCGCCCGGAACCGAGCGAGAAAACGCGCCTTGGTCTCGTCGATGGGAGCCGCGGCGAGTTCGTCCATGAAGGGCTTCGGCGAGATCGCCGGGCGGCCAAAGATGCGCTCGGCTTCCGCGCGTGTAAAGCCCGCAAGCGTCACCGCTTCGAAAAAGGCGGCGGCGCGATCCGCTTCCTTGCACAGCCGCTTGACCGTCGGCGCGGCGGTCGGCGGCAGGGAGAAGCGCAGCAGAATCGCCCCGAATATGCGATCCTCGACCGCCTTGTAGGCCTCGCCGATGACCGCCTTGAAGGGCGAGATCATGTCGCCGATCACATATTCCGGGGCGTCGTGCAGCAGCATGTAGAGCCGCTCCGTTCGGCCGATGGCGGGATCGAGCGCGCCCGCCACCTTTTCCACAAGCAGGCTGTGTTGCGCGACGGAGAAAATATGCGCGCCGACCGTCTGGCCGTTCCAACGCGCGACGCGCGCCAGCCCATGCGCGATATCCTCGATCTCGACGTCGAGCGGCGAAGGGTCGAGCAGATCGAGCCGACGTCCCGACAGCATGCGCTGCCAGGCGCGGGGCGCTTCGGCGGGCGTCGCGCGCCCGCGCTTCGTGGAAGGTGCGCGCATCGCGTCAGCCGTCGCCGTTTCCCGAGTGACGATGGCAGCCCGCCAGGTGATCGTCGACCATCCCCACGGCCTGCATGAAGGCGTAGGCGATGGTCGGTCCACAGAATTTGAACCCGCGGGCCTTGAGATCCTTGGAGAGCCGTTCGGACAGCGGCGTTTGCGTCGGCACGTCGCTCATGCGCGTCCAATGATTGACGATCGGCTGGCCGTCGACGAAATCCCAGAGATAATCCGAAAAGCCGGTTTCCGCTTCAATCTCCAGCCACGCCTGCGCCGAGTGCACGGCGCCTTCGATTTTTGCGCGATTGCGCACGATTGCATCATTACGCATCAGTTGGGCGATGCGCTTCTGATCAAATCTCGCGACGATCGCCGGGTCAAATCCGGCGAAGGCTGCGCGAAACGCCTCGCGTTTGCGCAAGATCGTGATCCAGGACAGCCCGGCCTGAAAGCCGTCGAGGATCAGTTTCTCGAAGAGCGCGCGGCCGTCGCGTTCGGGACGGCCCCATTCATCGTCATGATAGCGGATGTAGAGCGGGTCGACGCCGGGCCAGGGACAGCGCTTCAGCCCGTCGACGTGAGAGACGACCACGAGGCCGCGCCAACGCGCCGGTTGTTCCCTGACGCTCGTCAAAACGGCTCCCTCCTCGGATATATGCGGATCACGCTGTTGTGCGGGGGCTTTATCGCGCGTTCGATTTGCGTTCACAACCAAGTTGGGACTATCGTCGCCTCGGCGGACGCAGATGGCGCGCGTCCTGCTTCCCTGCGCGGTCGCAATGGCTGCGGCTCGGTTCGCGCCGTCCATCAAAATGGAGATTTATATGGGGATCCGTATCGCTGTTTCTCACGCCGCGGCCGGCGCTCTGGCCATCGCCGCCGCTGTCGCCGCGACCTCAGGGGACGCGTATGCGCAGGCCAATGTGTTGAAGGAATGCGGATCGCAATATCAAGCCGCCAAGGCCGCCAACGAGCTCGGCGGCCAGAGCTGGCAGGAATTTCTGAAGGCCTGTCGCGCGCGACTGGCGGAGCAGGCGAAGCCCGCCGAAGAGAAGCCGGCGGAAGCCGCGAAGCCCGTCGAAGTGAAGCCCGAGGAGCCGCCGCCGGCTGCAGCGGAAACGAAGCCCGAAGAGAAGCCGGCGGAAGCCGCCAAGCCTGTCGAAGCGAAGCCCGAGGAGCCGCCGCCGGCCGCAGCGGAGACGAAGCCGACCGAGCCGCCGCCCGCGGCTGAAGCCGCTCCCGCGCCGAAACCCGCAGCCGACACGAAGGCCGCGATGCGCGCGCGCCAAAAGAAATGCAGCGTTGAATGGAAGTCGACGAGACGCGAATTGAAAAAGTCCAACCCGAAAATCACCTGGCCTAAATTCTGGAGCGACTGCAACAAGAAGCTGAAGGCCGCAGGCGAATAAGGCGCTGCGCTTTTTGCGATCGCCCGGCGGCTTGCCGCCGGGCTTTTTCATGCAATCTTGCCCGGCGCAACGCGTCGTGGCAGAGGAATGAAAAAGCAGATCGAAAAACGGGAGCGGCGTTTGGATAAAACAGAATTACGAAAACTGCAGTCTTTTCTGCGCCGCTCGCTGGGCAACGACGGCATTCGCGTCTCCGCAGATCCGAAGAATCCCGACAACGCCGCCGTGCATCTCGGCGAGCGAAGGATCGCGTCGATTTCCGTCGACGACGAAGACGGCGATCGCTCCTTTGCGTTCGAGATGAAAGTTCCGGTCGGACGCGAAGTGCTGCAGTCCTATCTGCGCAAGCTGTTCGAAAACGATCGTCTCTCGATTGCGGCGCGCGGCCGCAAGACCGATTCCGTCGAACTCAACGCCGACGGCGAGTTTCTCGGCGTCATTTCGGCGGACGATCCGAAGCTCTCGAGCTTCACGCTGCAAGTCGCCATACTCGACTTCGATCTCGAAGAAGAGTGACGCGACAAAATCGGCGATACGCGATCGCCGATCCGCCCAGAGCGCGCGCGTCGTCGGCGTGGGACGCGCTAAAATCCCGGCAGTCGAAGTTCCGCGCGCAAACCGCCGCTCGGACTGTCATTGAGTTGCAGCGAGCCGCCATAGGCCGCGGCGAGATCGACGACGATCGACAGGCCGAGACCTGATCCAGGTTTTGTTTCGTCGAGACGACGCCCGCGCTGGGTCGCCGCGGCGCGCAAGTGCGGCGCGAGTCCTGGTCCGTCATCGTCGATTGTGACGCGCAGCGACGGGCGCGCCGCGCCGTCGCCGTCGTTTTCGACGCTGACGTTGATGGTCACCTGGCTCTTCGCCCATTTGCCGGCGTTGTCCAGCAGATTGCCGATCATTTCCTCGAGGTCCTGGCGCTCGCCGAGAAAGCGCAGACGCGGATCGGCGCCGCCGGAAAAGATCACGCCCTTGTCGCCGTAGATTTTGCTGAAGGCGCGCAGAAAGGCGTCGATCGACGGCGCGATCTGCGTCGCGGCGCCGAGCGCGCCGCCGCGCGCCGCCGCGCGCGCCCGGTCGAGATAAAAGGAGATCTGGTCGCCCATGATCTCCGCCTGCTCTTGAACTTTCCCCGCGAGCTGCCCCGGCGCCGCATCGGCTTCGTTGACGATCACCGAAAGCGGCGTCTTCAGCGCATGCGCCAGATTGCCGACCTGCGTGCGGGCGCGTTCGAGAATGTCGCGATTGGCGCTGATCAGCAGATTGAGTTCGTCAGCGAGCGGCGCGACTTCGCTCGGATAGCCGCCCATGATGCGCTCGCGTTCGCCGCGGCGTATGGTCGCGAGTTCGCGCCGCAGCTGTCGCAACGGGCGCAAGCCGAAATGCACCTGAAAGGCGGCGCCGATGGCGAGCGCGATGGCGAGCGCGGCGAAGGCGACGATCAGCGCGAAGCGAAAGCGCGCGATCTGCTCTTCCATCTCTTCGCCGCTGCCGGCGACCTGCACGAGATAGATGCCGACGTCGCCGACGTCGATGACGCGCTCGACGATGCGCAGTCTTCGTCCGTCAGGGCCGAGTCCGTAGCCGCGGCGAAAGCCGCCGACCTCCGCCGGGACGCCGAGATCCGAAAGCTTCGGCAGCGTGCCGGCGAAAAGCGAGCGCGAAGCCTTGATCTCATGCGACTTGTCGTCGAGCCGCGTGATCTGCCAATACCAGCCCGAACCCGGCAGCTCGAATTGCGGATCGCCAAGCTGGCCCGGGCCGGTGCGTCCCTCCTGACCCGACTCCGAAACGTCGGCCACGATGGCGCGCAGGTAAACATCGAGACGCCGCTCGAACACCTCCTGCGCTTCGCTTCGGTAGTAGGCGGTCAGAAGAATGCTGGCGACGAGCAGCACGACCGAACTCATCGCCGCCGCAGTCAGGAAAAGACGCGCCGCGATGGAGCGGATGGTGACGAAGGACAGGCGCATGCGCCTAGCGTTTGTCGCCGGCGTTTTTCGCCGGCGGCGCCGCCATATAGCCGAGACCGCGCACCGTCTGAATCAGATCGACGCCAAGCTTTTTGCGCAGCCTGCCGACGAAGACTTCGACCGTGTTCGAGTCCCGGTCAAAGTCCTGATCGTAGAGATGCTCGATGATCTCGCTGCGCGAAACGACGCGGCCGCTGTGATGCATGAGATAGGCAAGCAGCCGGTATTCGTGCGAAGTGAGCTTCACCGGCGCGCCGTCGACGACGACGCGGCCGGCCTTGGTGTCGAGGCGCACGGCGCCGCAGACGATTTCATTCGTCGCGTGGCCGGTTGCGCGGCGCAACAAGGCGCGGATGCGCGCGAGCACTTCCTCCATGTGAAAGGGCTTCGAAACGTAATCGTCGGCGCCGGCGTCGAAGCCCTGCACCTTGTCGCTCCAGCGGTCGCGCGCGGTCAGTATCAACACCGGCATGTCGCGACCGGCCGCGCGCCATTCTTCGAGAATGGTCACGCCGTCTTTCTTTGGAAGGCCGATGTCGAGGACGACGGCGTCGTAGGGTTCGGTCTCGCCGAGATGCCATCCCTCTTCGCCGTCGAAGGCGCGGTCCACCGCATAGCCCGATTCTTCAAGAGCGCGAACAATCTGACGGTTCAAATCCTTGTCGTCTTCAACGACGAGCAGCCGCAATGCGTCCTCCCTGCCTGGTTCGATTCACTTGCTGATCGCGCCGGCGCCTATGGAACTGGAATGAGGTCGGCCGCTGAACGCATCGACAAGCAGTTTGATGATATGCCCATCCTTGCGCAGCAAGCTGATCTCATAGATAAGTCCTTCGCCCAATTGGCAAAGCCGCGCGCCGAGCGGCTCGCCCTGCAGGCGCAGGGCGGCCTCCCGCATGCACTGGAATGGGTCGGCGAGCTTGCTCGCTTCCATTTTGGCGCGCGCCTGCGCCATGGTGAAGCATTGCAGGCGCATCTGAACGGCTTCCTCGGCGCGGGCGGCGTTCGGACGCGCAGCGACGGCCGTCGCCGCGAGGGCGGCGACAGTAAACGCCCGTCTCCGAGAACGTCCAGCGGCCCGCATGCGCCTCTCCCAAGCGCATACTCGGCCGAAAGCCATGAATGCGCAATGAATAGTATAGTCAATCGGGCCGCGCGTTTCAGCTTCCCGAGGCGCGGCAGGCGTCACGCATTTTCTTGTAATCGACAATCATGGCGGCGAGAGGCGCGTTTTTGGGCAAAGCCCGCATTTGCTTCGCCGCAATCTTCTGCTCTTCGAGCGAATAGGCGACGAGCGGCGGACAGCCTCCACCCGTCGAGTGGCATGCGGCGAGCGCGAGGCTAAAAGCGCCCGTGATCGAGATCTTGCGCAACATCTTCGACGCTCCTGCGCTCAACCATGATTTTGGCTTGTCGCTTCGCGGCGCTCAGGTCGGCTTCGGCGCGGCGCGCCTTCTCGCGATCGGCGCCGCCGGCGACGAGACGCGCGAGGACCGCGCGTCCCAGCGCATAGAGAACGACGCCGACGGCTGCGACGAGACCGAGCGCGATCAGCTTCGTCATCGTCAGGCCGTTCCAGGCGGGGTCGACGTGATGCTGCGCATGATCGCCATGAGCGCCGCCGAACCGAGGGCGACGGCGCCGGCCTTCGGATCATTGAGGAAGGCGATCCAATCGGTTGAGGCGAGCGCGCCGAAAAGCGCAACGAGCCCCGCAGCGATGTATGTGCGATAGCCTTGCATGTTCGAATTTCCTTTCATAATGCCGGAAAGCCGCCGGCGCGGGTTCACTTGCGGCCAAGGACTCGCGAGACAAACGCGTCCATGGCGAAGGCGGGGCCGGGATCGCGTTTGCGCGTCGGCGCAATGTCGTCGTGGCCGGCGATGTCGCTGATGCCGTATGTCTCGCAAAGCGCCTTCGCGATATCGATGGCGGCCGCGATTTGAACGGCGGGATAGATCATCCAGGGCTTCTCTCGGCCCTTGTCGAGTTTGTGCGCGAGCATCGCCGCCTGGCTTGCCGGCACGCTTCGTCCGTATGCGTCGGCGAATTTGCCGTTGGCGAGTTTCGTCAGCGGTCCGGCGTTGGCGAGCTCGACGCCGATCGAAAAGCCGTTACAGTTTGCGCGCCGCCTCCAGACGCTCTTGCCTGCGTGCCATGCGACTCGATTGAAAGGCGCGAGCTGCGTCACCGCGCCGTCGAGATCGATGACGAGATGCGCCGACGCCTTCGCATGCGGATTGCACAGCCAGGAAATCGCGCTCTTCGCCGATTGCGATGCGGTGTAGTGCATGATCAACAACGACGGCTTCAACGCGCCGCCGATGTTCGGCGTTTGCTTTTGAGCGACGGGCTTGCCGTCGCGATGCAGGACATGATTCTTCACGGCGAAGGCCATGAGCCGACTCCTTCGGTTTCGTCGATGGGTTGGGTGGATGCGGCTGAATGCGCCCGGCGCCTGCGCGGGTTGCGCGAGGCGCGTTCGCAGACAGTGGCCTGAGAGCGGAAAGCGCCCTCAGCTCATCAGGCTTCAGGCGTTTTGGCGCGACGCGGACAGATCAGAAGAATTCGAAGATGACGGCGTAGCCGTCTCCGCCGGCGCCGCCTGCGCCGGAGTTGGCGCCGTTCTGGACGGCGCCTCCGCCTCCGCCGGCGCCGCCTGCAAGACCGCCGGCGCCGCCTGCGCCCGGCGCGGTCAGGCTGGACGCGCCGCCGCCGCCGCCGCCGCCGCCCTGTTCGAGCGGTCCGGCGCCGGCGACCCATGCGCCGCCCGCGCCGCCGTTGACGGGGCCGCCGGTTACGCCCGTCGCGCCGGCTATGGCCGATCCAGCCACGTAGACAATGCCGCCGGCGCCGCCGTTCGCTGTGGCGTTGGCCGCGGTGAGTCCGCCGCCGGCGCCGCCGCCGGTTGGTCCGCTGTAGAGGCATGTTCCGCCAGCCGCCGCCGTCGCGCCGGCGGCGTTGCATCCGCCGCCGCCGCTGCCGCCGAAGAATTGCGAGCCGGCGCCGCCCGCGGCGCCCGAACCGCCCGAGCCAATGCCGAAAGAGCCGACGCCGCCCGCGCCGCCCGCGCCCGAGACGCCCGACGAGGCGTGGCTGCCGGCGCCGCCGCCGCCCGAGGCGCCGCCGATCTGGCCGCCGGCGCCGCCGCCGCCGCCGCCAGCATGGAGCAGCGTTCCGAATGTCGTGGCGCCGCCGGGAGCGCCGGCGCTTCCATTCGTGGAATTTGTCGTCTGCGGCGCGCCGCCCGATCCGCCAGCGCCGATCGTCACGGATTTCGAGGCGCCGATCTGCGCCGCGGTGAATCGTCCGCGCGCCAGCCCGCCGCCGCCGCCGCCCGCGCCGCCCGACGCAGCGGCGCCTGGCGCGGTTCTGGCGCCTGAGCCGCCGCCGCCGCCGCCGCCAAACAGCAGCACTTCAGCAAAGCGCAGTCCTGGCGTCGGCGTGTAGGTTGCGCTCGCCGCGAAGAGGCGGACCTTCGTCGGCCCGCCGCTCGGGAAGGCGACCTCGCCGCTCGCGCTGTCGACCACGATCGACTCTTTCCACGCCGCGCCGTCCGGCGAAACTTTGACATGGAAATGATCGTCGCCGGTCAGTCCGGTTTCGGCGCGCGCCGAATAGTTGGACTGATAAAGCTGCGAGACGGTTCGATCGGCGCTCTCCTTATTGAGCGCAAAGCGCAGATCGCCGGAGCCGCCTTCGCCGAGGCCCTTCGCCGTGAACAGCGTCGCATTGAGTTTCGCGAGAAGCGGATTGGCGCCGTCGGCGGTCGCGCCGATCCCGAGCAAAGAGAGATTTTGCAGCTGTCGGAACGACAGGCCGCAGTCGATCCATCCTGCGCCGTCATAGAGCAGCAGCAGCGATTCCGCTTCGACATAGGCGCGCCAGCCGGCCTGCGGCGCGAGAAAGCTCCAGCCGCCGGCAAGAAACGTCGCGATCCAATCGTCTCGATCCGCGAATGCGTCCGTCGCGCCGGCGCCGACCAGCACGCGGTCGCCTTCCATTGGCGTCTCCGGCGGCGACGTCACATTGCGCGCCGCGACCGAAAGCTGCGTCAGCGCGTCGATCAGCGCCAGAGCTTCATTATGCGTGACGTGCTTCTGCGCTTGCGCAGCGTCGATGAAGGGCAGCGCAAGATGCGTCGTTTGCGTCATCTTTTTTCCTATCGGATCGGCAGCGTCATCGTCAGCGGAAAGCCGCGTCCGACCGTCGCGCTCATTTGATAGATCGACAGCGTCAGCGCGCTCTGCGGCGCGCCAAAATCGGCGAGTTCTTCATCCGCGGGATAAAGCAGCGATGGCGAGTCGCCCGTGAGCGTGCGCGTTTCGCTCGCCGGCAGCGCGATTTCGGCTTCATAGGATTCATTGGTTTCGCCGAGCGGAATGTCGAACGCTTCCCAGGCGTCGGCGTCGAGGCGCCCGCGCCGCACGAAGTCGATGACGACGCCCGCCGGCGTGCGGCGCGCGCGCGCCCTGGTTGGCGCATAGGGGCGCAACGCCTTGTTCGTGGCCGCGACCGTCGGCTGAACGAAGATCGGCTCCGCATAATCGCGATCCGCAGGGCCGATGCGGTAGGCGATCGGCGCGCCGATCTCGGCGACCTTGCGCGCAAGCGGCGTGATCGCGTCATTGAGCAGCACGACCGTCGAGCCGGCGGGCGCATCGCGCTTGGCGAGATGTTCTTCGCCGCCGAGGCCGCGAATGAGTCGCGACAGCCGATAGGTCCTGTCGCCGATCAGCTCGGCTTGCGCGAAAGCGAAGATCTCCCAGGCGTCGTCGACGCGGATCGCCATCGCCGAACGGCCGCCGAGCGCGGCGAGATCGCCGACCGACGAGAGCTGTCCGGCGCCAATTCTGACGGTGACAGCGTTTCCATTGTCGAAGCGTCCGACCGGACCGTCGCTCAGAATTTCGAGCGTCTCGCCGATCGTCGCGCGCTTGTCGATAATCGCGATCTGCTCGAAGCCGCCTTGGAACGTCATCTTCCAGATCGCAAGCGGCCCTGGCCAGGGATCGGCGAAGGCCGCGACATAAGAAAGCGCCTCTTCGTCGCGCGCGATCGCGAGGTCGAGGATTTCCACCCGCGCCGGGCCGACCATCTTCGGCGATGCGACATTGGCGCGACCAAGCAGCGGCGCCGCAGCGTCATAGACGGAAGCGTCCGCCGCCCGGGCGGTGACCTGCCGCGCGGCGCCGTCCGTCATGCGCTGAATTTGGAACAGCCGATCGGCCCCGGCCGCGCCGATCCGTACCAGATCGCCGGGCTGCAGAGCGATGAGTCCGGGCCGCAGCGCGAATTCCGCGGTTTCGCGTCCGACCCACAGATCCTGCAGCCAAATTTCCGCGAGCGCTTGCGCATTGGCGCGATGCGTCATCGCCGCCGCCTGCGCTTCGCTTTGGCGCGACGAGCGGCCTTCAAGCCGCCGCGACGTCACGCGCGCCATCTGGAAATCATTTTCGGAATCGGAGAAGGAGAGGGCGATTTCCTGCGGCAGCTCGCTTTCCTGCGCCCGCGTCAGCGTCGCCAGCGATGCGGATTTGCCGGCGACCAGATCGTCTTCGTCGATGTCGCGCACGGGTTTCCCGCGCCGATCGACGAAGCGCAACGCGCCCGCGCCGGCGACGACGTCAAAGCAAAAGAGCGCGGCGAGCGGATCGATCGCCTCGCGCGGCGACATCGGCCGCTCCAGCACATAGCCGTCGAGAAAGCCGGCGACGTTGGGCCGCTGCGCAAGGAGTTCTGGCGCGAAAACCGCGCCGGCGAGCGCCGGGAGCAGACGGTCGAGCGGCGCGCCTTCGAGGCGGCCGTTCAGCCAATGGCCGGTCTCCCAATTGGCGGCGTCGCTCCAAGCGTCCGCCTGCGTCGGAAAGGCGGGAAAGGGGCGCGCGTCCCAGCACCAGATGTGAAGCCGCGCCGGATCGACCATCGGCCCGCCGTAGAGCGCCGACGTCGGATTGCGCGCGGCGCCGTCGGGAGACGTCGGATCGAAATGCGCGATCATCGCCTCGATGAATCGCGCCTGCATGAGATCGTCGCGGCCGTTGCGCGAGAAATAAGGCAGCCCGCCCTCGCTCGAGCGCGGGTCTGGAAAGACGTTCGGCGCATTGGCGCCGCGATCGACCGCCGGGCATCCCGTTTCGACAATCCAGATCGGCTTGGACTGCGGAACCCATGCCGTAGGCTCGGCCAGTTCGACGCCGCCGACGCGCTCGTAATGCGGTTGCGACCACCATGAACGAATGTCTTTCTGGCGGAAGATCCAGGGCTTGCCGAGTCCGTCGCTGATCGGCGCGCGATCCTGCGCCTGTCGCGCCGCCCCGTCGGCGTAATGCCAGTCGTAAGCCTCGCCCGAGGCGACGCGAGATGTGAGATAGGCGAGATCATAGATGCTCGCCGCGTCCTGCGCGTCGAGATGCGAGTCGCCGTCGCGCCAGTCGGAGAGCGGCCAATAGACGTCGACGCCGATGAAATCGACGGCGCTCGACGCCCAGAGCGGATCGAGCGGAAAACGCGCTTCGCCGGCCGCAGGCGCATGCGCGCCATATTCCGTCCAGTCGGCGGCGTAGGAGACTTTTGTCTGCGCGCCGAGGATCGCCTTTGCGTCCGCCGCGAGACTCGTCAGCGCCGTGACCGCGGGATAGTCGCCCGGGCCCGAACGCACGCGCGTCAAGCCGATCAGCTCGGAGCCGACGAGGAAAGCGTCGACGCCGCCCGCCCCGTCGCAAAGATTGGCGTAATGCAGAATGAAATCGCGATATCGCGCAAAGAAGGCGTCGACCTGCGTCCCCGCCGTCGCGGTCGCGTCGGGCGAGTCCGGCTGGCCCGGCGCAGGGTCGCAGGTGATGCGGCCGCGCCAGGGAAACGCCGGTTGTCCAACCTCTCCGGCGTAAGGATTGGGCAAGGCGTTTTCCGGCGGCACGTCCATCATCACGAAAGGATAGAAGGTCACTGCGAGGCCGCGCGCCTTGAGGTCGGCGATCGCGGCGACGACCGACGCGTCGCTCGGCGTGCCGCCATAGGCCGAACGTCCGTCGATTTGCGACACGAGCCGCGCGGTCGAACGCGTCAGCCCCGCGACCGACCAGTCGGGCGGCCAGAAACCGCCGACAATGAAATTGAACTGTCCGATCGTCTTGAACGTCGCGTCGACGCGCGGCGCGATCGTGCAATGTTGGGCGCGAAGATCGTCGCCGAACCAGGCGACGACCAGCGCGACGCTCTCGAGATTGGGGCAGAGCGCTTGCAGCGCGTCGATCGACGCGGCCCAATCAGTCGCGGCGGTCAGCTGATGGCGATTTTCCGCAGCGGTGGCGCCCGGCGAATAGAAATTGAGCTTGAGGGCGGGGTGGTAGCCCGCCTCCGTGGCGCCGGGAATGAGATCGACGGCGCGGATCATCGCGCCAAGGCCTTCGACAGGTTTGACGACTTCGAAGGTGAATTGCGGAATGCGATTGCCGAAGGGCGCGAGCGCCAGATCCTCGAAAACGATATAGGCGAGGCCGCGATAGGCGGGCGCGTTTTCAGCTCCTTCCTTGGCGACGATCAGCGGATCGGGCTCCTGATCTTCCGTTCCCGGGTAAATGCGAATCGGCAGCGTCGTCATGTCGAGCTCGGCGCCGTCGGCCCAGATGCGCCGCACGAACGCGACAGGCCCTTCGCCGAGGCCGATCGCGAAATTCGCCGAATAGGAATAGGTGAAGCGAATGGTCTGGACGCCGCCGCCGCCGCCTTTGCCCTGGCTTTGGCTCTGCTCGAAGGAAACATTGACGCGTTCGATGAAACGCGTCGACCAGATCATCTGGCCGCCGATGCGCGCGCGACCGTAGATGCGCGGCACGCCGGCGCCTTCCGTCGAGGTGATCCCATCCATGGATTTCAGCCGCGGGCCGATCGAATAGCGCGGCGATGCGTGCGGCTGCAGCGCGGCGTCGACATAGGAGCCGCCGAACCCGCCGAGCGCCCGGCCGATCGAGGAGCCGACGGGCCCGCCGATGGCGCCTCCGGCCACGGAGCCGATCGTCTGCAATACGAGCGTCGCCATGAAGGCCTCTTATCGAGTCTTGCGATGTCATTCCCGAAGCGCGCCCGACACGCGCTTTGCACGCGATCGGGAATTCGGAACGCGTTTGAATGGCGCGCGTCGCGACTCTGGATTTCCGAGCTGCCGGGACCGACAAACCGGAAGCCTTCAATCCGCGACGCCGGGAAAAGCGAAGGCGGCGACGATCCGTTTGCGCCAATGCGCGCCGATCGCGACCTCGGCGACGCACGCGCCGGCATGCGCGTGAATCATATGCGTCGGCGATGTCGCGACGCCGATGTGCTTCGCCGGCAGATGCTCCCGAAAGCGGAACAGAAGAACATCGCCTTCACGAAAATCGCGCGAAGCGATCGAGCGGAAATGCCGATGCGCGGCGTCCAGCAAGGTTTCTGCGCCCAACGCCTCCGCCCAGTCGGGCGTATACGCCGGCGCCGCTTCCGGCTCTTCGCCGATCATCTCGCGCCAGACGCCGCGCACGAGTCCGAGACAGTCGCAGCCGACATAAATGAGCGAGGCCTGATGCGCATAAGGCGTTCCGACCCAGCGGCGCGCCGCCGCGACAATGTCGGCGCGGGTCAACGAAAAAAGCTCCCGCCGTCCATCGCCGGCGCGAGCGTGCTTGGATAGGCGATGACTCGATCATTGCCCGGCATATGGGGGAAGCCGCGGAAGTTGACGATATTGGCGAATTTCAAACGACAGCTTGTCGGCGACTTGTCGCATCCCGCCGTCACCAGAACGGCGTCGCCGGCGAGGACCGCGCCGCCCGGCGGCGTCCAGAGCGTGACGCGCGCGCGAAGATCATCCTGCAGATGCGATTTGAGCGTGCAGCGGGCGCCTTCATTTGCGCCGCTCGCGAATGTCAGCGCGCCGCCTGCGAAGAATCCGCCGTCGAAGCTTTCCGAAAGATCGACGTCCAGAACGCCTCCAGCAAAGGCGACGACGACGCCAGTCGCGTGAAAGCCGGGCGTCATGAGGTCGAAGCCGCAGCGGGCGTCGCCGAGATCGGCCGAGCAGCTGCGTTGAAAGGCGCGGCCCTGCTGCTGATCGAAGAGATGCGCGCTGGAGCGCAGCTCCGCGGAGAAGGCTGTCTCGCCGCGACGGACTTCGCCGATCGTGGCGACATCCAGCAAGACCCGGTCAGCGACCTCGCTCCAATCGACGAGCCATGTTTCGACCGACGCCCCGTCGTAAAGGCCGTTCAGCAGATCGACCTCGGTCAGGCTTTCGTCGCTCAGCGCGCCGGCGGCGTCGCCTGCGCCCGGCGCGAAGCCGACGCTCGATTCGACTTGCGAAGCGGAGAGACCCGTATTGGCGCGAAAGGTCACGCCATTGAAGGTCAGATCGCGATCATGATCGGTGAAGCCCATCACCGCGGCGTCATGGCGTGAGATTCGCCAGCAATGGCAGAAGGTCGTGGCGCGGTGATCGAGCTTCGCCTGCATGGAAGGAGAGAGCGACAGCATGAAGGGCCTTCCTGACGGACATGTTCGCCGATGTCGTGGCGCGCCGGCTATGGGACGATTTCGATGATCGGAATATTGGGGATCGAGCCGGCCTCGAACGCCTGCATGTCGATCTCGAGATAATCGGAATCGAAGCGCGCCGGCACGTCGAACAGAAATCCCGCGGCGACGACGGCGCCTTCCGAGGGAATGGCGCCGGGCGCAAAGGTTACGACTCCGGTCGTGACGTCGACGCTCACATCCGGCGCAGATTTCTCGACGCCGTCGATTGCGACGCGCACCGTTCCGGCGACAGGCTTTGCGATGTCGCGCGTATAGGGCGCAAACGCGCCGCCGTAAGTCTTGACGAGATGAAATGCGGCCCGTGCGCCGTCGCCAGCGCCGAGCGTTTGGTCCGTCGGGCCTGGCGTCGCGCCGGCGGCGCAGGAGGCAAAGTCCGCGCGATCTCGCCAGCGAAAGCCATAGAGCCGGCCGCGTCGCTCCTCGAAAAATGCGATGATCTGCGAAAGCTGCGCGAGGCTCTTGACGCCATAGCCCGCCTCATAGCGGCGACGCGAATGCGCCCAGCGGGCGTTGCGCGACTCGCGATTGGAGCCAAGCGCCACGATCTCGGTGCGCCGCTCCGGACCGCCGCGCCCTCCTAACGAGACGTCGAGCGGGAAGCGAACCTCGTGAAAATCGCTCATGCCGACTTGACCCCATTAAAGATTGCGCTGGCCGCGCGCCACGGCCCGCGCCAGCGCGCTGGTAATCTGCGCTTCGGAGCGACGGAAACTCTCGATGTCCTGGGCGGCGATATTGACGGTGACCGCAACCGGACGTGCGCCGGACCCTTGCGCGACGACGCCGAGTCGGCCGTCCGCGCCGCGCGCCAGCGGCATGATCGCTTCAGCGCCGCGCTCGCCCATCAGCCCCATCGCGCCGCCATTAGCGAAAAAGGTCGGACTGGCGACCACGCCGCCTTCGGCGAAGGGCGCAACCGTTCCGGCGCCGCCGAAGCCGCTGGAGAACATGCCGCTCAATCCGCTGACCAGCCCTTCCGCGAGCGCCTTGGTTCCCGCGCGCAGAGCCATCCGCGCGAGCGACTGCGCGATCGTCGAGAGCACGTCGTTGAAGCTCCGGCCGCTTGCGGCCGCGGAGCCAAAGCCCAGTTGAAGCGTTTTCGTGACATTGCCGGCGGAGACGTTGATCTGATCGAGCAGCAGTTTCGTCGCCTGCAGATCGGCGGCGGCGAAAGGCTCATTCGCGCCGGCCGCATTGAACGGGTCCGGAAATGGGTTGAAACGCGTCGTCATGTCGATCCTGTCGAGTCAGGGAAGCGGCGCATGAGTTCCTCAAGCGCGGCGCGCGGCGGCGCGCCCGGCGCGACGCCATAGACGCCCTCCACGGCGCGAAAGAGTTCGCGCGGCGTCATCGACCAGAAGTCGCGTGACGACAGCCGCAGGACGCCGAGCCCGAAGGCCATGGCGCGCGCAAAGGGAAAGGGCGCGCGAGGAGAGGCGTCGCGCACCGTTTCAGTCGTTTGCGTCAGGCGTCCTGCGGCGTCGGAGGGTTTGCCGGCGCGCCTTGCTCCGGCGGATCGCCGAAGGTCGCGGCGAGGAGGTTCGCCGCGATGCGCACATAGTCCGCAAGCCCCCCCGAAACTTTCATTCTCGCGACCTCTTCGTCGCTGATGTCGTGCCCTGCGCCGCGCAATCCGCAACCGATGATGCGCAGAATGTCGCGCGCGGCGAGCCGTCGTTCCTCGAAGCGACCGGCGAGCGCGACAAGGTCGCTGGCGCCGAAGCCGCTTTCGAGTTCGGCAAGGGCGCCGAGCGTCAGGCAAAGCCGAAATGTCTTGCCGTCGAGCGTCGCGTCGATTTCGCCGCGTTTTGCGTTGGCCATGAGATCCTCAATGGGGAGACATCAGTCCATCCGGATGCGCCGGCAGGACATCAAAGCGCCTCGAAGGCGAGCGCGCCCGCCGATTCGAGCGAAAGGTCGAAGGTGACCTCCGCGGCATATTCTCCGCGATAGTCGAGATTGGCGATCTGAAACAGGCCGGAGAGGACGCCGAAATCCGGAATGACGATCTGCCATTCGCGCAACAGACCGTCGAAAAACGTCTGCGGCAACAGCGCGTCGGACGATTGATCCTTGAACACGCCTGTTCCGGAAACGCTTGCGCGTTTCAGACCGGCGCCGTCGAGCAGTTCGCGCCAGCGGCCGCTCGACTCGGCGTCGGTCACATCGACCGTGTCGGCGTTGAGCGCCAGGCGTCGCGTGCGCAATCCGGCGACCGTAACGAAGCTTGCGCCGTCATGGATTTTCAAGAGCAGATCCTTGCCTTTTTGGGCGGCCATCGGTGGGCTCCGTTCGAAAGCATTTTCTGATAAAGGGAATGCCGGATCGGCGCAGAAAATGCGTAAACCGGAAGACTGTGGAACATGCTCAGAACGAGAATGTTCTAGAGATATTCGGTTGTGGCGCGAAAGCGCAGATTGACGCGCGCGATGCGCCCGTTCTGATCCCGCCGCGTCTCCATGGAGAGGAAGCGCAGGTCGATCAGCCTGTGATCCTGCAGAGCGAGCGGCGCTTCATCGAGGAGATCGGCGACGCGCTGCGCGAGTTCGAGCGCCTCGGACAATCCCCGCATCGTCGACGTGACGCCGATGGCGAACAATTGCTCGGCGCCGCGCGAGAGATCGGCGGACCAGTCGCGCAGCTGCGCTTCGGCGAAGAGCGCATAGGGCGGGTCGGCTCCGCGCGGCGCTTCGTCGTAAAGCTTCTCGCCAAGCGCGGCGGCGAAGCCGGCGTCTGCGAGCAGATGGACGCGGATCGCTTTGCGCAGCGCGACGACAGGTGAAGCGCTCATGGCGAGTCCTTCAAGAAATCTCTTCGCACTGGCAGATCAAGAAGCGTCGCCGCTCATCGGGATCGAACGCCGATTGAATGCGCAGCTCGCGGCCGCGATGGACGAAACGCATGTCCTTGGCAACGTCGCTGCGCCAGCGGATCGTCACGATATGGGTCGTGGCCTGTTCCGCGCGCTGTTCGACGAAATCCTCGCGCGCGCCCGACGGCGCGATGCGCGCCCAAAGGCTCGCGACCGGCGTGAAGCTGCGCGCATATCCGCCGGCGTCGTCGGGCGTATCGATCGGCGCCTCCAAAGTCACGCGATAGCGCAATGCGGCGATGCGCAGCAGGCTCACCGCAAACGCTCCCGGCGAAATGGCGCAGCGAGCTGCGCGACGGCCTTCGGCACGGCGTCTTCGGCGTCATCGCCGCGATGGTCGCGCCAATGGGCGACGAGGGTCAGTATCGCCTGATGCAGCGGTTGCGGAACGTCGCTCGCGAGCGGGCCAAAGCCGACGTCGAAATCGATTTCAATGCCGTCCGTGGCGCGTCCCGGCGCCGGCGGCGCCGATGTGAAGCTGATGCGGCCGCCCTCGATCGAGGACGGCGCGCGATAGGCGGCGCGGCGAGCGTCTGCGCCACATCGTCGGCGTCGAACACGCGCGCCGCCGTCACGGCCTGAAAAGGCGCGAAGGGGATGTAAAGCGTCGCATGCGCCGCCACCGAGGACGGCCAGCCGTCGAAAATCAGACGCCAGCTCTGCGTGATGAAGAAGCGCCGCGTATAGGCCTCGAGCGTCATGCGCGCGGCGACGATCAGCGCCTGGATCAGCTGATCTTCTTCGGCGCCGTCTTCGCGCAGCCATGACTTGGCGTCGGCGAGCGAGACGGGCTCGATCGCCGGCGCGCCGAAGAGCATCGGTCGCATTGCGCATCCTGTTTTTGTGAGAATTGAAAGGCCGCGATCGCATCATCGCGGCCGACGTCGCAGGGCGTTTACGACGCCGCGAATTTCAACAGCTTGATCGCTTCGAAATTCTGCACGCCGCCGCCGACGCGCTTCGTCGTATAGAAGAGCACATAGGGCTTGGCGGAATAGGGATCGCGCAACACGCGAATGCCGACGCGATCGACCACGACATAGCCGCGCTCGAAATCGCCGAAGGCGATGGAGAACGAGTCGGCGGCGGGGTCGGGCATATCCTCCGCCTCGACGACGGGGAAATTCATCAGCGCGGCGGCGCCGTCGGCGGTTGCCGGCGGCGCCCAGATATAATCGCCCGTCGTCGTCTTGAACTGCCGCACGAGCGATTGCGCGCGCCGGCCCATCACGAATTTGCCGTTCTGGCGGAAGCCGGCGCGCAGCGCATAGACGAGATTGACGAGCGCGTCGGACGGATTCGAAGCGGCGAAGGCGCCGGCCGCGCCTGTCGGCACATAGCCGACATTGCCCCAGCTCCAGCTCGCGTCGTCAATCGTCGCATAGGAAAGAAAGCCCTTCGGCTTGTTGACGCCGTCGCCATTGACGAAAGCCGCGCCCTCCTGTTCGGCGAAGGCGGTCTGCACTTCTTCGGCGATCCATTGTTCGATGTCGACGACGGAGTCGTCGAGCAGCGCCTGAGTCGCCGCCGGCATGGCGTAGAGCTCCATCGCCGGGAAGGTCATGTCGGCGAGCTGCTGATTATTGGTCTGCGGACGCGGGTCGGCTTCCGCGACCCATCCGGCCGCGGGTCCCGTCGTCGAAAAGGCGCGGCGCAGCGAGGCGCCGGAGATTTCGCGCACGCTGGAGATGGCGCGGATCGGCGAGAATTTCGCGAGCCTGCGCAATACTTCGCGTTCGGTCGGCAGCGGCACGAGATAGCCGCCGTCGGGACCGGAGCCGCGCGACAGCGCCTTGGCTTCGAGCGCCTTCAGGCCGCTGGCTTCGCCCGAGCGCATGTAGTGATTAAAGGCGCTCTTGTGCTCGCGGCCGCTCACGTCGTCGACGAGCTTGCCGCCGATGCGCGGCCGCGACATTTCGAGCGCCAGGCGATCGAGCCGGCTTTTGGTGTCGTCGAGCGCCTGGTCGATGCGCGAGAGCTTTTCTTCGGTCACGACATCGACGCCGAGACGGCTTTCGAGCTGCGTCAGGCGTTCGTCGTTCGTCTCCTTGAAGGCACTGAAGGCGCGATTGAGATCGGCGAGAATGTCGTCGCCGGCGGATTTCGTTTCAAGTGCTGACATGGGGAAGCGCCTCGTGCTGATGCGGGCGACAAAAAAGCCGCGCGGCTCGCGCCGGCGGCTGCGTCCGCGTTTGGGAAGACCGTCTTGAAATGTATTTGCGCCCGACGGCGGGAGCGCGGATCAATGCGAGCGTTCAGGAAGTTTCGGACATGCGCCACAGCGCATGGGCGAATTCAAGCGCGGCGCGTTGCGCTCTCAGACGCGAGAGCTTCGCGCCAAGCGCCTCGATGCTCGGCGCGGCGCCGCAATTTTGTTTCACCGCCCCAATGCGCGCCTGCGACAGCATCGGAAAAGTGACGACGGAGATCTCCCAAAGGTCGATCTCATGCAGGCGGCGCACGCCGCTCGACTTTTCCGTCGTGGCGCGCAGCGTGCGAAAGCCGATCGAGAGTCCGTCAATCGCGCCCTTGCGCATCAGTGATAGCGCTTCGCGCGCGCGCGCCACGGAGAGATCGAGCCGGCCTTCGACGTTCAGTCCATGCGAATCTTCGACGATCGAGACCCACGTCCCGATCGGCTCCGCCGCCTGATGCTGCCACAGCATTTTGACGCCCGCGGCGCCGCGTTTGATCAGCGAACGCGCGAAGGCGCCGGCCATCACCATGTCGCCCCCGGAGTCGACGACGCCGAACAGGCTGGCGTAGCCGGAGAACACTCCGGCCTCGTTCGTCCGCAGCAGCGGCAGTTCGACGCGCTTCACTTCCGGCGCGTCCTTTAAGCGCAGCGCCGCCATCAGCTCTTCTCCGCCTGGGCGTTGATCGGCGCATGGCTTGCCGCGCGCGCGTCGGCGCGCAGTTGCGCCAGCAATTCGACAAAGGTCTTGAAGACGGCGGAAGGGTCCTCGCGCAGGCGCGTATGGCGCGCGCGCGGACGCCTGACGAGAGACGGCAGCCAGTTTTTCCCACTCATGGATCGCTCCTGCAGCGTCGGTTGAAGCGCGCGAGTTCGCGCACGAAGGCGTCGAGGCGTCGGGTCGCGTCGCCGAGTTCGCGCATGGCGAGATAGGCTTGCGCGGTCGCCGCGCAGGCCCAGAGAAACAGCGCGAGATGCGCGAGATCGCCGCGGTCCAAGATGGCGTTCAGAATGTCGGACATGGGCGGTCGGCTTTGGGCTGGCGACGTGTTTGGGCGTCATTCCCGACGCGCGAACGGGAATCCAGGACGGCAATCAGGAGTCTCGTTTTCTGCTCTGGTTCCCACTCGCTTCGTTATCGAGAAGCGACGGGCGCCGCCGCCGGGAAGACCCAGGAGCAGCGGCGGCACGCCGAAGGCGAGCGCAATCTCGCGCGCGACGCTCGCTTAGGCGCGGGCGTCGCCTATGATGTCGCCGCGAGCTCCTCGCGCATGAGCGTGATCACCTCCTCGAAAGCAGGGGTGAAAATCTCCTTGCGCTCGCGCATCCAGGTCACCCCAGGGTCGAGTTGGTCGCGCTGAAAATCAGCGTAATAGGCCTCAATCGCACGCAACAATTCTATCCGCTCCTCGCGCGGATAGTCGCTGAATTTGAAGAAGTCCATGTCGGCTCCATCGGGTTCAGGGTACTTATCCGGCCAGTAGTCATGCTGAAACTCGGTAGAAATTGGCGCCAGCTCTCTCGCGACGAGAGGCGCTACTCGGCGATCGAGATAAAGCTCATAAGCGCCCCCCAAGACCGCTTCGAACTGGCCCCGAGAAATCGGCAACCAGTTCTTCTGGATTGCATTGAACGTGACGAGCGATGACATAATTCACCTCAGCCCACCATCGTGGGCGCCTTCAGGAAGGTGGAATGAGTTCGTAGTCTAGGTCGAACACCAATACCTTGTCCCGGCCGAAGACCTCGTAAATGATGCGAGGGATTTCCGGAATATACTCCGATCCGCCCTCCTTGTTCCACTGAATGAGGAAAGTGCTATGGGCGATGAGGCCGTGCTCGGCTGCACGCGCTCCGTCGTGCTTCTGAGCCGCACCGACGCCCGAAATCCAAAAGTGCTTTAGAACGTCATGATAACGTTCGTCAGCCTCTCCGATTTTTCGACGAGTTTCTTCAGGGGAGTAAGCGCTCGAACATATTACAAAAATTGACATCACAATCCCCCCTTTAGGTAAATCAGTTTACCATTGCGATCGATAACCCAGAGCCGGTGTAAGCCGTCTATCGGATGCCTTCCAAATTGCGCTTCCACTTCCGCGGTCGAAATGGAACTGTCGCTCAGGTTGAAAATTATGTTTGGCGCCTGCTTCTCACTAACCTTTATGGCTACAGAATCCCATATGTTCCTCGCGTTTCCAGTCCTCGGGGCGTAATTGTCAAACACCTCGCCGTCGATCCGATAATCGGGTCGTTTCGGTCCAGGAACGTTCGGCTTTTGCTCCACGTTGTGGCCATTTAGCCAGAGGATGTGGGCTGACTTATTTTCCTGTTCGGCGCCGCGCCTCGTTTCAGGATCGTCTTGTCTTCGCACGAGCGCGCGCGGCCCAGTCAGATCGCCTCTCGGTGCGCTGTCCCGCTGGTCAGGCAACGCGAGGTCTCCATAGAGCTCTCGCAAGTGTTCCGAATAGCGCGCATTCGCCTGTCGCGTTGCGCTTTCGTTGCGGGCGATGCGCGCTTCAATGTTGTTTGGATCGATGAGCGCAGGTTCGGGTTTCCAGCTTGGATCGATTTCGCGCACGCGGGTCTCGGCTTCTCTCGCCAGGCGCGCCGTATCTTCCAGTCGATCGAGTTGCGAGGGAGTCGCTTCGCCGGGTCCGCTGAAGCGTCCGCCTCTGCCGCGGCCGCCACGCGCCTGGGCCAACGTGATGGACCCATCCACGTCGCTCGCCACTCTCGGATCTGTGTTCTGCGCAGTCTGGACGCGGCCCCCCACATCTCGCACGCTGCCAGACCCGCCGCCGCCGCTTGTCCATCGACCGCCATCGGAATTTCCCGCCGGCACGCGCGGCTGATCCGCGCTATAGCGGCGCTCCAGCGCGACATCGCGTTTGGCGAAGAGCACTTCTTTCGGCCCCGGTCCATAGCCCAGCGCTTCGCGCTGTTCGTCGCGCGTGAGGAACGCCGCCTTGCCGACGCGCTCCCATTCGCTTGCGCGTTCGCTCGCCAGCGCCTCGAGACGATCGGCGTTATAGTCGAGACGAAAGGTTCCGAAGCCCGGTTGCAGCCAGGCCTGGAAGCTCTTCTGCACGCGCGCGACGAGCGGCAGTACGGTCTGGCGCCAGAAGGCGCGATTGGCTTCAGTGTAATTGCTGAAGGTGTTGTCGCCCGGAAGACCCAAGAGCAGCGGCGGCACGCCGAAGGCGAGCGCGATCTCGCGCGCGGCGCCCGCCTTCGACTCGGTGAAGTCCATGTCCTTTGGCGAAAGCGACAGCGCCTTCCAGTCGAGCCCGCCTTCGAGCAGCAGCGGCCGGCCGGCGTTGGTCGCGCCGGAGAAATTTTCCTCCAGCTCTTCTTTCAAGCGCGAGAATTGCGCGTCGGTGAGATGCGCGCCTTCAGGCCCCGCATAGACGAGCGCGCCCGAAGGCCGCGCGGAATTGTCCAAGAGCGCCTTGTTCCAGAAGCTCGCGGCGTTATGCGTGTCGAGCGCCACCTGCGCGGCGGCGAGCGGCGGAAAGCCGTAATAATCGTCGAGCGGGTTGAAGAATTTGATGTGCAGGATCGGCTCGATCCCTTCGCCGCGCATTTCGTAGCGCGCTTCCTGTCCGAGCGCGCGATAGATGAAGGCGGCGGGCCAGCCGTTGCGCCCCGCCTCGATGCTCATGCGGTCGGGCCGCAGCGCGTAAAGCTCGCGCAGCTCGTCGTCGATCAAAACGGATTCGACATAGGCGTTTCCGTAAAGCAGCAGATTGGCGCAGATCGTCTCGATGAAGGAGGCGCTGGTGTCGAACGGATTAGGCCGCTCGATAAGAGAGATCAGCGGATGGTCGATCGCCTCCTCGCGGCCCTCATAGACGAGCCAGGGAACGGATGCGGCGGCTTCCGCCACCATGCGCACGCAGCGATGGCAGACGGCGTTGCGCTCATAACCTTCGCGCGTCAGCGTCGTCGAATTGCGCGCGCTCCAATGCGGCTGTCCGAGCGCATGCATGGCGAGGAGCTTCGCCGCGCGCGAATATTTGGTTTCGCGCGCGGGCGCCGCGCCGATGAGGCGCGAGAGCAGAGAGAGCATGAAAGATCCTTTGAAAGGAAAGCGTCTGGCCCGCGCAAAGAGTTTCGCGCTAACTCTCTCCCCAAGGGAGAGCGAATTCCGCGTTCACACCCGCCGCATGCGCGGCTCCGGCGCTTTCGGCGTCAGCGCCAGCGCGGTGATCGCCCAGACCAGCGCGTCGAGCCGGTCGGGGCTGCGGCCGGATGAAAGTCCGTCGGCGCCGAAGTCGCACATCTCGTCTTCGAGCGCCGGAAAGGCGCCGACAGGTTTGACGCGTCCCTGTTCATAAAGCTGCGCAGCCGGCGCGGCGCGCAAATATTTGCCGCGCGTCGCCCGCGTCATCGTCACCGGCACGGAAGTATCGGCTTCGTTCAATACGGCGCGCACCATTTCGCCGCCCTGATTGACTTCCGCGACAAGCGCGTCGGCCGAGAGCTTGTGATAGAGCGCGATCGCCGCGCGCGCCCATTGCGCCGGCCGCGCCGCTGACAAAGTTGCGTCGGCGAGAACGTAAAGCGTCCCGCTCTCTTCAATCCCCGCGGCGACGAGGCCGCAATTGTCGGCGCGTTTGCCGGAGCTCGCCGGCGGATCGACCGCGACGACGATGCGCTTCAAGGGCGGCGCCTCTTGGACGCGGGCGCGCTCCAGCATGTCGCGCGTCCACAGCGCGTCCTTGCGCTCGTCAAGGATTTCGCCATCGAGCTCCTGGCGGCCCAATCGCGTGCCGGCATATTGCGCGACGACGCTTTCGAGAAAGGACGGCGCAAGATTGGCGGCGTTCTCACGCGTCAGCGCGCGCGTCACGACGCTCGTCGGATTGGCGATAAGCTCCTTTAAGAGTGGCAGCGGCCGTGGCGTCGTCGTCACGAGCTGACGCGGCCAGTCGCCGAGACGCAGGCCGAATTGCAGCATGTCCCATGTCTCCCTGGCGTAGCGCCATTTTGCGAGTTCGTCGCACCAGGCGGCGTGAAATTGAGGGCCTCTCAGGCTCTCCGGATCTTCCGCCGAGAAGGCCTGCGCCACGGCGCCGGAATCCCAAACAAGTCGTCTCCGCGTCGTCTCCCAGCGCGGCCGCTCGCGTCTTCCGCGCACGGCGAGAAGCCCGGAGACGCCTTCGACCATCACCTCGCGAACGTCGGCGGCCGTTTCGCCGACGAGCGCGATGCGGCCGAGCGGGCGCATCGAAAATTGCGCGCGGCCAAGCGCCAGCGCCTTCACCCATTCGGCGCCGGCGCGCGTCTTGCCTGCGCCGCGTCCGCCGAGAATGAGCCAGCTGCGCCACGGCGCGCCATTGGCCGCCAATGACGGCGGCCATTGATCGCGCCGCGCGACGAATTCCCAATCGTCGAGAAGCCGTTGGAGTTCTCGCGCGCTCAAACCGTCGAGCGCGTCATTCAGCCGGCCCTGCGCCGCGCAGCCGCTCAAGCCGTCGAGCAAGCTCCGCGCGGAGTTCGGCCAATTCGCGCGGCGGCTCGTCGCCGTCTCGCTCGCTCGCGGCGTGGTCGCTGTCATCGTCTGCGTCGTTCTCGTGAGCCTCGTTCTCGCGCCGCATGCGCTTCAATTCGCCGAGCGTCTTGACGAGGCTTGCGAGGGTGCGGGCGCTCGCCTCGATGGTCTTTGGCGCATGTTTGGCGAGCGCCGCTTCGGCGCGGGCGAATTCCTGTTCGACCGCGTCTTCGAGCCGCGCGATGAGCCGGTTCGCGTCGCGCGGCTTCTTCGCGGCGGCGTTCGCCGCTTTCTTGCGCGGCGCGCAGGCGGAAGCGCGCAGCGGCCAGCCGTGCGCCTCGCGAAAGCGTCGGAACTGCCCGACGCTCATGCCGAGCAGTTCGAGAATTTCGCCGATCGGCGCCACGCCCGAGTCATAGAGAAGTTTTGCCTGCGCGATCTTTTCGTCGCACGGCGGGACGGATTTGGCCGCCATCAGCGGTCTCCGAAAATTTGTTTGTAACGTCGAAGTTGTGTTTGCTCAGGCGATTAGCGTGTCATTCTAGACAGGCCGAAGGCCTGATCGGGAATCCAGAGTCGCAACAACCATGTCTGATCTTGCCCCTGGATTCCCGATCGCGCTTCGCGCGTCGGGAATGACAGCCGTGGAAGCATCGAAGATGGAGAAGACCTATTTTGTCTATATTCTCGCGAGTGCGCGAAACGGCACGCTCTATATCGGCGTGACCAATGATCTGGCCCGGCGCATTCACGAGCATAAGACGAAACGAGTCCGCGGTTTTTCATCACGATACAACGTCCACGTGCTCGTCTGGTATGAAACCTATGGCGATGTGAACGAAGCCATCGCGCGAGAAAAGCAGCTCAAGAAGTGGGAGCGCCGCTGTAAGCTCGAATTGATCGAGAAGCTCAATCCCACATGGAAAGACCTCTATTTTGATCTGAATAACTAGGCATCAGGTCTGTCATTCCCGACAGGCCGAAGGCCTGATCGGGAATCCAGAGTGGCTGGAAGGTCTTTGATGTCGCCGCTGGATTCCCGATCGCGCTGCGCGCGTCGGGCATGACAGCGCTGCGGCGCTTTCAATATTGGACGGGCCAAAAAAGATCCCCTCGGCCGCAAGACGCGAATGCGTCTCAAGGCGCGAGGGGATCTAGGCGGGCGCGGGGAACGGGAGGAGAGGACGCCGCGCCGTGGGAACCGGGGGTGCGCCGCTCAAGCGCAATTTTGGAGCATGGCGGTTTTCTATAGGACCACCGTCCCGCTGTCAAGGAATATATTCAGGAACGCCAAGTTTTTTGCCGAAACTTTTGCCGATTTTTTTGGATGCGCCCGCGCCTGTTGGGGCGGGCCGCCATCGGCCTGTGCGATAGGGCACGGATGACGACGCGCGAGCGGGATTGAATGCGCCGGGCTCTTTCCTTGCCTTTTGCGCATCGGAGTCGTCGTGGGCGCAGACCTGAATTTCGCAATCCGTCGGCGCGCGGTCGAACCCGTGCGACGCGCAAGGATCGAATTCCTGAGGCGCGCGCAGCGTCTGATTCCGCTGGACTGTCTCGGCTGCCTGGCGATCTTCGCAACCCTGTTGGGAGGCTTGGGTTACATGGCCTATCTGCCGGGGACGGCGGACCAAAGCGACTGCCGGGAATATGCAGCGACTGTCGAGGCCATGGACCAAAGCCGCGCCAATGTCTTGACGCTCTCCGAGCGACCCGGGGCCAGCCGCTGCGGCGCCTATCGCTCCCATGTCGGCGCGCTGGCCAAAGCCCGCTCGGCAGGCCTGAGGTGTCGAGGAATGTTGATGCGCCAGAGCCCGTTCGGCGCTGCGCGCCAGGACTCAGCGCCGGAAATGCTGCTGTTTGAGGAGAATTTCTATCGGCGCCTCATTGCTGAGAAGTGCCCTCCGGCGTTCCCCTAGTATCGCGCCTTCTTCGGCCAGCGCTTCGGCCAGAGACGGATGTAGTCCGGCAGATCCTCGGTCTCGACGTCGTCCTCGCCCGCTTCGATCCGCCCCTGCGCCGACACGCCGGCGCGATGGACGCTTTCCGGATCGCCGGAGATCAGCGGATGCCAGGGCGGCAGCGGCTTGCCCTGAAAGCGCAGGACATAGGCGCAGGTCGGCGGCAGCCAGCGAATATCCTTGAGTTTCTCAAGCGTTAGCCGCACGCAGTCGGGCACGTAGCGGCGCCGGCGCGGATAATCGCCGCAGCGGCAGCTCTCCTGATCCAGCAATTTGCAGGCGACGCTCGTGTGGTAGATCGCGCCGGTGTCGTCGTCCTCGAGCTTCACAAGGCAGCAGCGTCCGCAGCCGTCGCAAAGCTTTTCCCACTCGGCGCGGGTCAGCTCCGCGAGCGGCTTGGCCCAGAACGGCGTCTCGGTTTGCGCGGCCGCGCCCGCGCGCTGCGAAAGCGCCACACCCGGATTTTCGCGCGACGCGTGCGCTGCTTTCGCGGAACTGATCGCATTGTCCGCATTTGGGCGATTCCGCTCAGATGCGGCGCGATCGGAAGCTTTTTCGCCTTTTTTTAACGCCATCCTTCGCTTTCGACTTGCGCTTTGCGTGACAGAAACCATAACGCAATGTGGGCCGCGCGGACGGTCGTCAAGATGGTTTAAAAAGTGTTAAAGTCCATGAAGCGCCGGTAGGTTTATCGGACGCAGGGAGCATCTGCGCTGTGTTGAAGCGTTTCCAGGCTTCTGCTTTCACCAAGCGCGTCAAGCGCATCCTGCTCGCGTTCGACGCGCTGATCGATTCCGCGATGTTTCAGAGCGGGCGGCGGGCCCGCGAGCTCTATGAAGATTTCTCGACCTTCATGGAGCGGTTTCACGTCTCCGGCCTCGCGCGGGTCGGCGTGGAGCTGTCCTGCGAGGCGCTGACTCTCGGGCTCGGCGCCGGCATCGTCGCCATGGCGCTCGCGTCCTCGGCCTTTCAGATGACGAGCGACGAGAATTGGCTCAAGCAGACCGATCTCGCCGTCACATTCCTCGATCGCTACGGCGCCGAAGTCGGCCAGCGCGGCATCAAGCATGACGACGCCGTGCCGCTCGAACAATATCCCGATCATCTCATCAAGGCGGTGCTGGCGACGGAAGACCGCCGCTTCTACGAGCATTTCGGCATCGACGCGATCGGCACGCTGCGGGCGCTGACCGTCAATGCGCGCTCGTCCGGCGTGGTGCAGGGCGGCTCCTCGATCACCCAGCAGCTCGCCAAGAATCTTTTCCTTTCGAACGAGCGCACGATCACCCGCAAGATCAATGAGGCCTTCCTCGCGCTGTGGCTCGAACATCATCTGACCAAGCGCGAGATCCTCAAGCTCTATCTCGATCGCGTCTATATGGGCGGCGGCGCCTTCGGCATTCAGGCCGCGGCCGAATTCTATTTCGGCAAGTCGGTCAAGGACGTCACCCTGTCCGAAGCGGCGATGCTCGCCGGCCTCTTCAAGGCCCCGACGAAATACGCCCCGCACGTCAACCTGCCGGCGGCGCGCGCCCGCGCCAACGACGTGCTCAACAATCTCGTCGACGCCGGCTTCATGACCGAAAGCCAGGTCATCCCCGCCTTGCGCAGTCCGGCGACGCCGATCGATCGCGCGCGCGAGACGAGCCCCGACTGGTATCTCGACTACGCCTACAGCGAGATCCGCAAGTTCGCTCAGGAGGGCAAGCTCGGCGACAATCGCGTGCTCAGCGTGCGCACCACGCTCGACTCCAATGTTCAGAAGCGCGCCGAGGAGGTCATCGAGACCAATCTGCGCGAGCAGGGCCGCAGCTTCCGGGTCAAGCAGAGCGCGGCGGTCGTGATCGAGCCTGACGGGGCCGTGCGCGCCGTCGTCGGCGGGCGCGATTACGGTGCGAGCCAATTCAACCGCGCGACCGACGCCGCGCGCCAGCCCGGCTCCTCGTTCAAGCCGTACGTCTATCTGACGGCGCTGATGACCGGCAAATTCAAGCCCACGACCATCGTCACCGACCGGCCGACCTGCATCGGCAATTATTGCGTGCACAATTACAGCGGCGGCTACGCCGGCTCCATGCCGCTCGCCATGGCGCTGGCGAAATCCTTGAACACGATCGCCATCCAGCTCTCGCAGGCGATCGGCGGCGGCGATTCGCGGAAAGGCCGCGCCAAGATCATCGAGACCTGCCGGCGGCTCGGCATCAGCACGCCGCTCGAAGACACGCCGTCGCTTCCGGTCGGACAGAGCGACGTGATCCTGCTCGAACATTCCGCGGCCTATGGATCCTTCGTGAACGGCGGCAAGAGAGTCACGCCCTACGCCGCCGTCGAAATCCGCAACCGCCAGGGCGATCTGCTGTATCGCCACGATCGCGATGCGCCGCCGCAGACGCAGGCCGTGCCGTTCAGCAAGGTGGTCGAACTCGCCGGCATGATGAAGAAGGTCGTCGAGGCAGGCACCGGCAGGCGCGCGCAGCTCGGGCAGGGGATCGACGTCATCGGCAAGACCGGCACCACCAACGGCTATCGCGACGCCTGGTTCTGCGGCTTTTCCGGCACGATGGGCGGTTGCGTCTGGTACGGCAATGACGACAACACGTCGATGAACAACATGACCGGCGGCTCGCTGCCGGCGGGCACCTGGCACGACATCATGGCCTATGCGCATCAAGGCGCGATCCTGAAGCCGATCGTCGGATTGCGGCCGGATCCCAAGGGTGCGACGGCCGCCGCCAACGCCAACACGGTCAAGCCGCTCGAGCTCGGCGCGCCGCAGCGTCCCGCCACCCTGTCCAAGGGCGCGATGCAGGCGCTCGAATCGATTCAGTCGAAGATCAAGGCGGTCGCGGGCGACAAGCAGAGCGCGCTCGAGGCGCCCGAACCCGCCGGGTCGGACGCCGTGCGGCGCGAGGCGCAGCGCGCGAGCGGCGCCGCCGATGGCGTGATTCGATAGCGGGAGCGCGTCTTGGACCTCAAGCCTTACGCCAATTATCTGCGCGCCGCCTCGGCGATGATCGCCGGCCTCGTCATCGGCCTGGGGGCGACCGTTCTGTCGCTCAACGCCGGCTACGGGTTCAACGCCTTCCGCGCCGGGCCGTGGACCGCCTGGCCGGACATCGGCGGCGCGACGATCGATCCTTATGCGCGGGCGGTGGTGTCGCGTTCGGGAGAGGCGCCGCTCGGCCGCGATCAGGGGCTGGCCTTCATCGCGCGGACCGATTCGAACGGCGCGCCGCTCAAGGCCGACTGCGAATATCGGATTATCGATCCGCTGCCCACCGCGCGCTTCTGGACCATCGCGCTCGCAA
Source organism: Methylocystis sp. (assembly GCF_050251305.1). GTDB lineage: Bacteria > Pseudomonadota > Alphaproteobacteria > Rhizobiales > Beijerinckiaceae > Methylocystis. The sequence goes on from NZ_JBFWNB010000005.1 coordinate 40,061, forward strand.
GCCCCGACGGCCGTCTGCTCGCCAATCCGGCGGAGCGCTACGGCTATTCTTCGATCGACATTCTGCGCAAGGAGGGCGGCGCGTTTGACATCGACGTCGCGCGCGACGCGCGGCCCGGCAACTGGCTCTCGCCGGGCGGGGCGCAGGGCTTCGTCGTCATGCTGCGGCTCTATGATACGCCGCTCGACACCGAAGCGGCTGCGGATTCGAATTCCTTCCCGAAAATCGTGAAAGTCGGATGCGCCTGAACATTCCCGATCGCATTCTCGAATTCCTGCCCTGGGTGGTGGCCACGCTGCTCGTCGCCGGCATCGTGCACATCATATCGGTGCTGCTGATGCCGACCGTGGCGCCCAATGACGCGCTGGCGCGACTGGCGACCTATGTGAAGAGCGCCGCGCCGGCCGAGGGGCTGGTGATGCTGCCGCCGATGGCGCCGGGCGCCGAGACGCTGCCCTTCGAGGATCCGGCCTTCGCCGAGGCGGTCTGCGTCTACGATCTCGCCAAGGGTCCGCTGCGGGTCAAGACCAGCGTCGACGGCGAGGATTTTCTCGGCCTGTCCTTTCACGCCAACGCCGGCCGAATCTATCATGCGATGACCGACCGCTCGGCGATCAAGGGCAAGATCGACATCGTCGTCGGCGACGCGCGCCAGATCGACGCCATGGCGAGCGCGGATGAGGGCGACGCCCCGCCGCCGCAGGAAGTGCGGCTCACGGCGCCGACCAAGCGCGGCTTCATCTTGATCCGCTCTCTGGCGAAGCGCGCCTCCGATCAGGAGCGCGCGCGCGGCCGCCTAAGCGCGATCAGCTGCCAGCGTTTCGATCTGCCGCAGGGATAAGGCGCCTTCATCGGCGATGAACCTCATCGCGTGAGCGGTCGCGCTCTGCACACTCGGCGCACTGATCTTGAACAAAAATCAGCGCTCGCTCCGACCGCCCGACTTCCAGCAGGAAATTGCTGCTCCGCGCTTGAGTTCATCACCCGAAAACTCGACAGACGCATGCGCGGTCAACGCGATCCCAGCTTGACTAGATTAGCCCGAGAAGGCAGGCGAGTTCGATGAGGACGGCGAAAAAATTACGGCGAATTGACGCGTCGAGCGGGATGAAGAAGGCGGCGCGCGCCGTTTTGTTCGCTCTTTTGTCATTAGCGCTTCCTTTGTCTGATGCGCATGCGGAGAGTAGGAAATGTCTATCATTCAAGTTTGCTGCAAAGGCGTGGTTGCCCAAAAATGATTCGGAAGATGGAATTACAGTAATTCAAAAATGGCCAAATGCAGCTATCATCAAGGTAAGAGTTACCCTCGACGATATGACGATGCAAAACAATGAAATTGAAAAAATCGAACAAATAAGATCGCAAATAACAAGTTGGTTTCAATTAGCTAACCTAGGCGTTCGTTTTTTTGACCAAGGCGATGCCGATACCGATTATGTCTTAGTTTTAACAACTGACGTCGAAGGTTATATTGGTAAAAAGCTCGACTACGTAGGGGGTTTCCTGTTAAGTTCGCCTGCGATCAAAGAAGGTTTAGCTAGTCTCACTGAAGTAGAGCGGGCTAGATTTTCAGATCCTGCGGTAATCGTGGCCCGTATTAAGAAAGCTGGTGGATGTGGAAGTTTTTATATTGCTAATAACGCTGTGATTGTTCGTTCATATTCATTAATCGATGTTGGTAAACCGGTGCTGTGCGCGCAGGTGGCCATTTCGGAGGCGATGGGAGTTTTGAACGCCCCATCCTTTGCGTATCTAATGAATTTTCCAAACGAGATTATTACAGACGAGCAAAGATCTTTCTTTTTAAGCAAAACGGTGGCGCTGCTTTATAGCGATAAAATTAAGATTGGCTTGAATAGAGCTGACGCGACAGCGGCTCTTGAGGAGATGTGCAAGTGATTTCGATCGGACGCGGCGACAAAGATCGTCGCGCGGCATGAGACGTCCGTTTTTTGGCCGGAGAGCCGGTCTGTCGTTTTCAGGGGGAAAGGCGGCGCATGACGCAGTCGGCGGTTGAAGGTGCGGCGGAGAATCGGTGCATGCGCGGACGAAAACCCAAAGCGCCTCAATATTGCAGGTTCAGAATGAGAGCGTCTGCAGGCATGCGGATCTCCCCCGACCAAGCCATGTCAGTGACTGATTATGCGCGGTCAACGCGATCCCAGCTGGACTAGATTAGCCCGAGAAGGCAGGCGAGTTGGATGAGGACTGCAAGGAAATTACGTCGAATTGACGCGTCGAGCGGGACGAAGAAGGCGGCGGGCGCCGTTTTGTTCGCTCTTTTGTCATTAGCGCTTCCTTTGTCTGATGCGCATGCGGAGAGTAGGAAATGTCTATCATTCAAGTTTATTGCAAAGGCGTGGTTGCCCGCGCTTGATTCGTCAGATGGGATTGCAGAGGTTCAAAGATGGCCAAAAGACGCCATCATAAAGGTAAGGATTGTCCTCGACGAGAGGATGACGCAAGACCATGAAATTGGAAAAATCGAACAAATAAAATCACAAATCGCAAGTTGGTTTCAAATAGCCAACCTGGGCGTTCGTTTTCTTGACCATGGAGAAGTCGACTATGTAATAGTTATGACAACTGACGTCGAAGGCTATATCGGCAAACGAATCGGTTATCTAACGGAATTCCTTATAAGTTCGCCCGCAGTTAAAGAAACCTTAGACAGTCTCCCGGAAGTCGAACAGGCTAAAGTTCTAGATCCTGTGGTTGTCGCGGATCATATTAAAAGATCTGGTGGATGTGGAAGTCTTTACATTGCTGGCAGATCTTTAATTTTTCGTTCGTACTCTTTGATAAATATCAATCAATCTATGTTGTGCGCGCAGGTAGCCGTTTCGGAGGCGATCGGAGCGTGGAATGCGCCATCCTTTGCGTATCTGATGAATGCGTCAAACGAGACTGTCACAGATGAGAAAAGATCTTTCTTTTTAAGCAAATCGGTGGCGCTGCTTTATAGCGATAAAATTAAGATTGGCTTGAATAGAGCTGACGCGACAGCGGCTCTTGAGGAGATGTGCAAGTGATTTGGAATGCGCGCCGGTTTCAGTTGGTCGACGCTTTCACAACGTTTATATCCACTTAATGCCTGGCAATGATAAATATATATGGATTGTTCCCGCAGGATTTGCGGTCGCGTTCATGACGTACAGCGGATTTGCGTATTACTTGCGGCTTAAAAATTGGAAAAAGTTAGACGGCGCCGTAGTCGATTGTGAGGGCTCTCTTAAAGGAGACAACAACATCGTCTATGAATGTCTGATAGAGTTGAAGGATGGAGAGCAAGTTGAAATTGTTAGCGTCACGAGTGGCTTGACCAAGAGAAAAAAGGGCGAGCGCGTCAGGGTGATGGTTAACCCGCGCAATAGTCGAGATTTTGATATCGTAGACGCCAAACAAAAGCTTGTTGGTCCTTTCATTGGGTCAGCTATTTTTATGTGGTCGATCATTATGTTGCTGTTGCCGTAAATTCCAGTGAAAGCGTCGCGTCGGAATGTGGCTGAACCCTTTCGCCGGAGAAAAACATGAGCGGCGTCGTTCGGCCGCGCGGGCTTCACATGTTGACCAGCCTATTCGCCTGGAGCCGCATCCGCTTCGCTGCGTTCACATCGGCGCTTACCGGCGTTTCCGTTCATCGGTTTGTGGGCTGGGTTGTTGGCCCTCTCGCAATCGTCGCCGCGCTTTTTTGGGTGGCGAACCATATCGGCCGCACTGTCTTCGCGGGAAAAACCGAGAAGACCGACTGCGTCCCGAACGAACGCTTCGTCAATGATCCGGACGGGCGTCGTTTTCTCGAACTGCGCTGGCTGATGGACCCGCCGGGCTGGCGCGTCCGCCTGCGCGTGCCCGCCGAATATGTGACATGGGCGGATGTCGGGTGCGAGTCCGCGACAATGCCCGGCTATCCAGATCCGAACTATCGGGACGTTTATGCGCATGGGTTCAGCATCGGCGTGGATCTGCCGGATTTCACGGTCCTGCAACCGACAGATCGACACATCCGACGTCGAGGCCTCGACAGGACAAAGATGATTGTAAGCGTGGATTCCGAAGTAAAAGTGCAGGGTGGGGAGGCTGAAAAGGTTCGAGTGATTCAGAAAATGTTCTATGGCAGACAACGGATTTCTCTCGACCCTGACAATGTTTCTTTGAAATCCAGAAACCTGACGGTTGGTCCGAAGCCGGACAAGTTCAATTTGAAGCGCATCGGCGTCATCGGAGATATGTCCCGCTACAAGACCGAGCTGGGTGGGGGTGAGGCCGTCGATTTCTACTATGTCGACAGAAAGCCGATCGATCTATTTTTTGAGTGTCAGGCGGAGGAAATCAAGGATCACACGGAAGATTCGGGATGGGATCGTCGCCCCGAATGCCAGATGTTTTTCCGCTATGCGCGCCTGGACGCGGTGATTAAAGCCGACTTTCCACGAATATTCATGCCGATGTGGCCGGAGATCAAGCGCAAGCTGGAACAGCTTTTGGACACGTTCGAAATTGGCGAACTAAATGAAGGACAATTGTAAGGACGGCGCGGGATGTGCGCCTCATCGCGCGCGCATTCTGTGGAAGAACACGACGCTGGCGGCCGCGCGCATGGCGGACGAGCGCAGCAGCAGATTGAACGCCGCGTCGTTTTGGAAGTTGTCGTAGCTCCAGCGTAGAGTCCGCTTTAAGCGAAAACGCGGATAAGACTTTGGCAGCCAAAGCGCTGGGTCCTGCGCGCGGCCGTCGAGAAAATCCGCGATGGCGACGCCCGCGGCGCGCCCATGGCGCAGCGCCGTGTGAATGCCGCCGGCGGTGACCGGCGAGACCATGCCGGCGGCGTCGCCGACAAGCAGCGCGCGCGGCGCCGCGAGCGGCGAAACGAGGCCGCCGCACGGAATAAGTCCGGCGCGCACATTGGTCGGCGCGCGATCGCGAAAATCGGCGACGGGCGCGATTTTTTCCAGGAACGCCGCCATGGCGCTCTTCGCCTCCGCGGCCGAAGTCGCGCCAAGCCTGCGGGCCAGTCCCACTTGCGTGACGCCGACGCCGGCGATGATCCAGCCGATGTAGCCCGGCGCCAGCCGCTTATCGATGAAGCAATGCAGCCGGTCGCTCGCGTCGAAATCGGCGCCTTCATATTCATGTTCGACGCCGAAGATGAAGTGACGGTTCTCGCCGAGCGCGAGCGTTTTCGCGACATGCGACTTCGGGCCGTCGGCGCCGACGAGATAGCAGGCGACCGTTCCATCCGGCAGCGCATAGCCATTCGCATGCGCTGCCGCTTTGGTGAACGGCGCGCCATATTGAATGCGCACGCCGGCCGCCTCGCAACGCCGCGCGAGCAGGCGCATCAATTCTGGCGTGTCGGTCGCGAGGAAGTAATAGCCCGGCGCTGAAAGATCGATGCAGCGCATATCGGGCGCATAGAGCCGCACGCCGTCGACGCGCCGCGCGACATGTTCCGGCAGCGGCCCGAGCCAATCGATGGCGTGCGCCGCCTCGCGCACGAGAATGCCGGTCGTATGCGGCTTTTCGCCCGGTTCGGATTTGCGTTCGATGATGGTGGTGGCGACGCCGCGTTCGGCGAGCGCCTGAGCGCAGGCGAGCCCAGAAAAACTGGCGCCGACAATGACGACCGGCGTGGACAAATTCAGTTGCCGTCGCTGGGCGGTCCCGGGATCGGCAGAATTTCGATGCCCTCTTCGAGCAGCGCCTTCGCTTCCTCGAAGGTGGCGCGGCCGCGGATCGCGCGCCGTTCAGTTTCGCCGTCCTCCATGGCGCGCGCCTCCTCGGGGAAGCGGTCGCCGACGTCTTCCGAGTTCGCGACCAGGGTGTCGTGCAGCTCGCGCAGCTTCACGCGCAGATCGCGCGCCGCCTCGTCGCGCTGCTTGGCGACGTTCGGCGCCATCACGTCGCGCGCGATCTTCGTCGACTCGCAAAAAGGGCAGGCGATCCGTCCCTCAGCCGCCTGCTTTTCGTAGCTGGCGCTGTCGCGAAACCAGCTCTCGAAGCTGTGGCCGGCGTCGCAGATGAGCGAATAGCGGATCATGCCGCCGCTCCGCCGGCGAGAAGCGCGTCGAGTTCGCCCCCGCGTTCGAGGTCGTAGAGATCGTCGCAGCCGCCGATGTGCCGGTCGTCGATGAAGATCTGCGGCACGGTCGAGCGGCCGTTGGCGCGCTGGCTCATGCGGCGGCGCCCGAGCGGATCCCACGCCACCGAGATTTCTTCGAACTCGGCGCCCTTTTGCGTCAGCAGCCGCTTGGCGGCGATGCAATAGGGGCAGGTCGGCGTTGTGTAGATTTCGATGCGCGGGGCCATGGCGCGCTTATACGCCGGCCTTCATGCGCTTGTCACGGCCCGTGCGAAGACGAGGAGGTCGACGCGCGCCGCGCCCGCCTTGAGCAGAGCGCGCGTCGCGGCGTTGGCGGTCGCGCCGGTGGTCAGCACGTCGTCGACGAGGACGACATTGCGGCCGTGGACGGCGTCGGCGCGCTCCGGCGCGACGCGGAAGGCGCCGGAGAGGTTGGCGGCGCGCTGCGCCCGCGTCAGCCCGACCTGCGGCGCGGTCGGCTTGACGCGCTCGAGCGCCATGGTCTCCACCGGCACGGCGCTGGCGCGCGAGACCGCCTGGGCAAGCGCCGCCGACTGGTTGAACCGCCGGGCGAGAATCCGCAGCCGATGCAGCGGGATGGGCGCGATGACGTCGGCGTCGGCGAGGAGTTCGGCGCCGGCGCGGGCCATCCAGCGGCCCATCGGCTCGGCGAGCTCCAGCCGGTCGTAATATTTCAGCCGGTGCGCCAGCGCGCGCGCCTTGTCGCTGTCGTAGCGGGCGACCGCTCGGGCGCGGCCGAAAGCCGGCGGATTGGCCGCCGCTTCCAGCGAGATCAGGCCCGGCTGCGACAAATCGCGCTCGAACGGCGTGCCGAGCCGCTCGCAATAGGGGCGCTCGATGAAGGCGATGTCGCGCCAGCATTCGGCGCAGATCGCGCCATGCGCGGCGACGGCCTTCCGGCAGACAAGACAGGAGGGCGGATAGACGAGATCGAGTAGCGCCTGTCCCGCCGATGCAAGGCGTCGAGAGAGGCCGGTCGCGGCGCCCCGCGTCAAGGGTCGAAACCCGGTCAATCCATCCTTCCAAATGAATGTTTGCCGCGCTTGCGAAATCAGGGGTTGAGCGCGGACGGAACTCTAACGCATTGTGCCGACCCGGAAAAGAATCGCTTGTCCGCGTCGCGCCCTTGGCGATGCACGGGCGCCGTGCGACGTCGGCCCAGGAGGAGACAGACGCATATGAAAGAGTTCCACGCGATCTTCGTCATCTCCTGCATCGCGGTGCTGGCGCCGCTGCTCAATCGAATTCCGATTTTTGCGCGCGCGCCGATCGTCGCCATCGAACTTCTGCTCGGCATGCTGGTCGGCCCAAGCGGCGTGGGATTGGTCAGCGCCGACAGCGCCTTGGACTTTCTCAGGGAATTCGGGCTCGCCTATCTGTTTTTTCAGGCGGGTTTCGAATTCAACCAGATGGAGATAACCGGAAAGCCGCTTCGGCTCGGTCTTTACGCCTGGCTTGTGTCCCTCGGCCTTTCGATCGTCATTTCCGGACTGCTTTACGTCGTCGGCCTCGTGGAGTCGCCGCTTCTTGTCGCGCTGATCCTGCCGACCACGGCGTTCGGCATATTGATCCTGATGCTGCGGCAGTCCGGCGAGCTCGACAATGAATTCGGACATTATGTCCTTGGCGTCGCGGCCGTCAGCGAAATCGGGCCGCTGATTCTCGCATCGATCGCTCTCGCGCGACACGATCATCATCTCCACCAGACGCTGTTGAGCGCGCTGTTCATGGCGATCGGACTGGCGACGATCGTGTTTCTCAAGCGCGCGCGTTCCGATCGTCTTGCGGATAGCGTCGTCAGCTGGCTTGGCGACAGCGAGCTGCTTCCCATTCGAATCTCGCTGGTCATCCTGCTCGGCTTCATCTCATTCGCCGACCGGCTGGGCATGGAGCTTGTGGTCGGCTCCTACATGGCGGGCATGGCCGTCGCCGTCCTGGTGCATGGCACCAAGGCCGAGATTCTCGAAGAACGGTTGACCGCCATCGGCTCCGGTTTCCTCATCCCGCTGTTTTTCATCGAGAGCGGCGCGTCCTTCGATCTGCCGGCGCTGGTCTCGAGTCCGGCCAGCGTCGTGCAATTCATCGTCTTTTGCGCGGCGTTCCTGGTCATCCGCCTGGCGCCGCTCAATCTGTATCGCGGGACGCTGCCCGATCAGGATATGCCGGCGTTGGCGCTGTTGTCGTCGACCACGCTGCCGCTGGTCGTCGCGCTGACCTATCTTGGCGTCGCGAGAGGTCAATTGACGCCGGAGACCGCCTCGGCGCTTGTCGGCGCCGCGATGGTGACCGTCACGGCGTTTCCGACCGTGGCCTTTTGGCTTCGCGGACCGCACGAAAAATCCCGTTTCGAGAGCGGCGTCTCGCTGGTCGCCCACGCCGTCGCCGACTGGTTCTCGACGCAGGCGTCCAGCGGACTGGCCAGGCTCTCCCCGCAATGGCGCGACGAGTTGCAGGGATTCGAGCAGCGCGTTCGAAACCTGTTCAGCGGTCCGGCAAAATAGGGGTCGCGCGCGTCAGCCGAGCAGGCCGCCGGCTTTCGGCGCCAGCGGATTATCGGCGAGCGCCTGGGCGTCGGGACGGTCCGGCGCGGGGTGATTGACGAGCGCGCCGTAGAGCCCGTGGACGAAGGCTTCGTCGAGATCCTTGACGATGAAGACAATGCGCGTGCGCCTGTCGTCGTCCGGCCAGGCGTCGAGGCGGTGCGGCGGGTGGAAGACATGCTGCACGCCGTGGATCGCCACGGGACGCGACGGATCGTCGGCGAGCGCGACGATTCCCTTTACGCGCAACATGCGCGGCCCATGCGTGTGACGCAGAAGATCGATGAAAATGTCGAAGGAGGCCGGCGTCAGCGGCGTATCCGCCGAGAAGCAGAACGCGCGGATATGCGCGTCATGGCGATTCACGTCATGTCGATGGCGGCCGTGATGATGGTCGTGATCATGATCATCATCGTGGCCGTGACTATGATCGTGGTCGGCATGATCATGCGATTGCGCCGCTTCGACCGCTTCCGCGTTCAGCCATTGCTTCACGCGCGGCGTCTTGGTTTCGGCGTCGTACAGGCCGCAGTCGATGAGCGCCTCGGGCGTCGCTTCGCCCTTGGCGGCGTCAAGCTGCAGCGCGCCCGGATTGAGGTGCGCGAGCCGCGCCTTCAGCGCGTCGAGGCGCTTCGCGCCCTCCGGCAGATCGGCCTTGGTGAGGACGAGCCGGTCGGCGATGGCGGCCTGTTTGACGGCTTCCTCATGCGCGTCGAGCGTCGCCTCGCCATTGACCGCATCGACGAGCGTCACGACGCCGTCTAGCCGATAGCGCATCATCAGATAGGGATGATACATGATCGCGTGTAGGATCGGCGCGGGATCGGCGAGGCCGGTGGTCTCCAGAACCACGCGCCGGAACGGCTTGATCCGGCCATTGTCGAGGCGCTTCAGCAGATCTTCGAGCGTATTCACCAGATCGCCGCGGATCGTGCAGCAGACGCAGCCCGAACTCATCAGCACCATGTCGCCGTCGATCTTCTCGATGAAGAGATGATCGAGGCCGATCTCGCCGAATTCATTGATGAGGACGAGCGTGTCCGCGAGCGCCGGCGAGGCGAGCAGCCGATTGAGCAGCGTCGTCTTGCCGGCCCCAAGAAATCCGGTGACGACGGTCAGCGGAATTGGCGGCGGCGCGGAACGCGTCGCCGGATCGGCGGCGGGCTTGGTCAGGTCATTCATTCAGGCGGAACTCGCGTCGGAGCGGAAGAGATTTTCCGCTTGCCGAAGACGCGCATCTTCGCCGAAAACGACGCGCGCTTCCAGAACGAACGCTTCGACGACGTCAGCTCTTGCCCTGTTCGGCGGCGGAGCGCGTCTTCGGCGCGGCCGGCTTTTGAGCTTCGGCGCGCGGCGCCGCCGGCTTCGGCTTCGTCGCGCTTTTCTGCGCCTTGGGCTTCGGGCGCGGCTCGTCGCTAATGATCTCTACATTCGGGGCTTCCGACTTGGCCGCTTTGGCAGCCTTGGCCGCCTTTGCGGCGCGCGCCGCTTTCCCGGCCTTGGCGCGCTTCGCGCCTCGGCGCAGCGAAACGGCGTCCGGCGCCGGCTTGCTGATTGGCGAAGCGCCCGCGCCGCTGGGCTCGGACTGCGACGCGTAAGCCGCAAGGTCAGTCTGCTCGCCCACGGGCGCTCCCGGCGCGCGCGTCCGCGCCACCGGTCCGACATAGCCGGGCGCGCGTCCCACATAGACGGTCACGGGATCGAAGCGCGGGCGGGGCAGGTGCGCAATCTCCTTGGCGGTCATGCGTTGTTGCTGAACGCCGCCAAGCGTATCGAGCAGCGGAACGCCTGAGCCGACCGGGACGGACGCGTCCTCGATCTCCGCCATGAATTCCGCCGCCGCCGGCCCGCGGTGGTGACAGACCGACTCGCGCAAGTCAGGCGCCGCCGTCGGGCCGGAACTCGCCAGCGTGGCGAGCGAAGCGACGGCGCCGCTCTGGAATCCCCGATCGAGCAGCGCCGCCGTCTTCGCGGTGCGCAAGATGGGGTTGGGCGCGCCGAGGACGACGGCGATCAAACGCCGGCCGCCGCGGCTGGCGGACGCGACAAGATTGAAGCCGGCCGAGCAGGTGAAGCCGGTCTTCATGCCATCCGCGCCGGGATAGCGGCCGAGAAGGTGGTTATGCGTGGGAATGATCTGCTTGCCGAGCTGCATCGCGCCGATGTTGAACAGATTGGCGTGCTCGGGAAACTGCAGGTACAGCGCTCGGCCGAGAATGGCGAGGTCGCGGGCGGACGTGACCTGCCGCGCGTCGGGCAGGCCGTTGGGGTTGACCCACACCGACTGCGTCATGCCAAGCGCGGCGGAAGCGCGGTTCATCTCGTCGGCGAAGGCTTCAACCGAGCCGGACACGCCTTCGGCGATCGCGACGGCGATGTCGTTCGCGGACTTCACCATCAGCATGACGAGCGCATTGTGCAGGGTGACTTCCGAGCCGGGTCTGAAGCCCATCTTGGAAGGCGCCTCGCGGCAGGCGCGCGGCGACATCATCACCGGCGTGTCGAGCGAGATCCGGCCCTGGCGCACCGCCTCGAGCGCCACATAGACGGTCATCAGTTTCGTCACAGAGGCGGGATACCAGGAGGCGGTCGCTTGATCATGCGAGAGCACGGCGCCCGACGTGACGTCGACGACGATCGACGGCGTGGCGCGGGCGGGCGCGACGAGGCCGAAAGCAATCAATGCCGCGCTCGTCGCCGCAATCAATGTGGACTTCGAGAAGATCATCCGCATAGCCCCATCACCAGACGCCGAAACGCGCAGGCTCGCTTGAAAACGCCGCATTCATAATAGCGCCGGAGGCGCACAGCCGAAATAGGCGGCGAATAGGGCGATTCGGGGGCAATTAGCGAAGTCTTAACCCTGATCTTCACCTCATTTTCGCAAGGCGCGGCGCGGTCTTCACGGCTGAGCAGGACGATTGTGGCGCGCAAGCTCCGGCTCGACAAGCTGGTATCGGATCAGGAACTTCAGCGCGCGACTCCACGACTGGTCGGTTTCCCCGCGCAGATCGGTTTGCGACACATGCACGAGGCCGCCTGTGCGCGCGTCGCGGATGCGCAGTTCGAGATATTGCTCCATCACGCTGACTTTTCGAAAGAAGCCGACGAAGGACAGGTCTGCGCCGAGATCGCGCGCGATGTCCGCGTCGCAGCCGTTGCACTTGCGCAGCCAATGGTCCTTGACGTTCTGGTCCGTCGAAACGCTTCCGTCGACGATCTCGAACAGTCCGGATTGCGCCAGAAGCTCCCGGGCGAGCGCGGTCATCCGTTCAAGGCGCGCGGTTTCTTCGGGGCTTTCGCCGGCGATCGGCCCTCCGGCGGTGAAATCGTCGAGTTCAATGCCGAAGACCGCGAGTTTGAGGAGCGGAGAAGACTGGGCCTGTGCGGCTCCGGCGATCATGATCGCGATCAGCGCCGACATGACGATTCGCAAGCGCGTCTTTTTTCCCGTGGTTCTCATGGCCAAGCTCCGCTCTCCCTGCCGGGACAGGCGTAGCCGCGCGCCGCCGTTCCGGCTTCGGCCTTTCGCCCATGGCGGCTTGGGCAATTTTCCCTTCCGGGGCGGATCAGGGCGCCGACGCGTCGTCGACGAGTCCGGCGCCGATCGCGAGCCAGACGAGATGGGCGTCGGTGCGCGCGCCGATCTTGGATTTGATCTGATAATGGTAGTTCTGAACGGTTTTCGGGCTGAGATTCAGGAGGGCCGCGATGTCCTCCGTGGTGCGCCCGGACGCGACAAGCCGCAGGATCTCCGTCTCCCGCGGGCCCAGCTCGTCGACGAACGCGCATCCCTCGCTCAGCCGTTCCGCGGCGATTTCGCGCGCGACGTCGTCGCTCAGCGCCCGGCCGCCCTTGGCGACGATCGCGACCGCGCGTAGAAGCTCGGCGGCGTCGCTGCTTTTCGTGACATATCCGGACGCGCCGGCTTCAAAGGCCTTCAGCGCAAAAGCCGCGCCGCTGTGCATGGTGAAGATCAGAATGCGCGCGCCCTTATCCCATTGCCGGATATGACGGACCGCTTCGACGCCGCTCGCGCCCGGCAGAGAAAGGTCCATGATGACGACGTCGGGCGAGAAACGGCGATAGGCCTGATAGCCCTCCGCGGCGTTGTCGGCCTCGGCGACGATCTTGTGCCCCGGCTGTCGCTCCAGGAGCCGCCGATACCCTTCTCGAACGATCGGGTGGTCGTCGACGAGAAGAATCGTGCTCATGCCGGCGCGAGACCGTTCATCGCCGCCACGCCGCCGCCGGCGAACGGAATGCGCGCGACGACGCGCACGCCATGCGCGGCGTCGCTGATCGAGAGGCTTCCGCCAAAGGCCGCGATCCGTTCTCGGATTCCGAGAATGCCATGGCCCGAGGCGGCGGCGAGGCGCGAGGCGTCGCCGCCGCCGTCGTCTTCGACCGTCAGCGCGACGAGTCCGTCGTTTGCCGTCCCGCGCTCGACGCGCAGATAGACGTTTTTCGAATCGCCATGCCGCATCGCATTGGTGAGACATTCCTGCGCGATGCGGTAGAGGCTCGTCGAAATGGTCTGCGGCACGTCGCCAAGCTCGCCGAAGAGTCTGACGTGGACGACGGCCTTCCGTCCGGCCTTGGCGTTCCAGGTCGCGGCGAGCTGGAGCAGACAGGTTTCGAGCCCGAGCTCTTCGAGGTCCTGCGAGCGCAGTCGCGCCAGCGCGTCGCGCAGGCTGGTCATCATGCGCTTGGCGACGCGCGCGATCGAACGCGCGTCTTCAGTGACGCCCGGGTCAGTCTTGGCGGCCGCCGCCTCGATCGAGCCTGCGAACGCCAGGGTCGCGGTCAGGCACTGGCCGAATTCGTCGTGGAGGTCGCGGGCGAGGGCGCGGCGTTCCTCTTCCTGGACCTCGAACAGCCGCTTGGTGAGCGCTGCGCGCTCCGCCGTCGTCTGCGCCAGGCGTTCGGCGAGGTCATTGACCGCGCGGGCGATCAGGCCGAATTCGCCCTTGGTCACGGCGTTGAGCCGGCTCCCGTAGTTGCCCTGCTCCAATTGGCGCAGCCCGTCGACGATGGCGCGCGTCGGCGCCAGCGCATGCACGATGGCGATGGCGGCGAGCGCGCAGATGCAGAACGCCATCGACGCCGCGACGCTCACGATGATTGAGATCTGTCGCCAGGCTTGCCGGATGGCCGCGTCGGGATCCGCCCTGACGACGATCGCCCCGGTCTCCGGTTGCCGCACGGTCAGCGGCCGAACGATCGGCGCATGTGCGCCGAAGATGCGCTCATAGGCGTTCGAAAACCATGCGGGCGCCGCCGCGCCGACGCCTTCGAGCTGACTACACAGCGTGTCCGGCTCCTGCGCTCCCGGCGCATAGCTGATGCAGACGCCCGGCGAGACGAGCTTCAAAGTGGTCAGGGATTGCCATTCGGGAATCGGCAGAATGTTGTCGCGGCGCATGCTGCCGCGCCACAGAATCGCGTGCCAGTAGAGATTTTCGAGCTGATGCGCGACGCGATCCGCCGAGGTCGTCGCTTCCGCTTCGACCGCGCGATGCGCGTCGAACATCACCCAGCCCGCCGTGAGCGTGAAACACAGGAGGGCGATGCCGACAAGCTGCAGGACGAGCCCGATGATCAGTCGCATGGGCGTATTCCCCGTTGAGGATCCGCCGCTCAGTAGAGCAGGAATCGCAATGCGGTCCAATGCGCGCGACGGCTTGCGGGCCTATATCGGGCAAAATGCCCGATCGTCCGTAGCGGATTTGTATTCCTTGGAAAATTTCGGCGCTGCCGGAGCGGATATGCTATTGTGAAGCCTGCGCGGTCAAAGAAAGCGCCAGCGACGCCCTGGACCGGCCGAGATGCGGCGGGTCGCTCAAATTGGCCGGCGAGGGGATCTGCGCATCTTGGCGCGTCCCGCGCCTGTGGACTCCGGTCGTGATCGAAAAGCTTGAATTCCTGATCGCCGTCGCAAAAGAGAAAAGCTTTTCGCGCGCGGCTGAGATTTGCGGCGTCACCCAGCCGACGCTTTCCGCCGGCGTCAAGCAGCTCGAAGATTCCCTCGGCGTGCTGCTCATCAACCGTTCGTCGCGCTTCCACGGGCTGACGGCGGAAGGCGAGCGCGTGCTCGAATGGGCGAAGCGGATCGTCGGCGACGCGCGGGCCATGCGCCAGGAAGTCCGCACGCTCAAGGAAGGCCTTGTCGGCCAGTTGAAGATCGCGGTCATACCCACCGCGCTCGGCATCGTCTCGGCGCTCACCACGCCCTATCGCGAGAAGCATCCCGGCGTCCGTTTTTCGGTGATTTCCGCCTCGTCGAGCGAGGTGCTGACGATGCTCGACAATCTCGAGATCGACGCCGGCATCACCTATCTCGACAATGAGCCGCTCGGCCGCGTGCGCGCGGTGCCGCTGTGCACCGAACGCTACCGGCTCCTGACCTTCGCCGACAATCCGCTTGGCGACCGCGAGCGGGTGACCTGGGCGGAGATCGGGCGCATCGATCTCTGCCTGCTGACGCCGGACATGCAAAACCGCCGCATCATCGAACGGCTCATTCGCAAGGGCGGGGCGGAGCCGTCGCCGATTCTCGAATCGAACAGCGTCATCCTGCTCTTCGACCATGTGAAATTCGGCCATTGGGCGACCGTGCTGCCGGAAAAGCTCGTCAAGACGCTGAACGTGACGGCGCCGTTGCGGTCGATCCCGATCGTCGAGCCTGAGGCCGTCCATGAAATCGGCCTTGTCGCGCCGCAGCGCGAGCCGGTGATCCCGCTGGTGGCGGCGCTGGTCGCCGAGGCGAAGAAGCTGGCCGAAAGCCAAGCGCTCGTCGCTTGATAGGTTCGCCCTATCGGGTAACGAATGGTCGCTATTGATCGCGCCCTGGATTTCCGGCAGTGTCCTCGGAATTAATCTAAAAAGGGCGGCCGCCTGTGCGCAACGCCCAGACTGAAAGGGAAGAAATGGCTGGCGCTGCTCAGTATAGCGACGAGCGCGCGCGGGAAATCATCGCCGCCCACATGGGTCTCGAGGGACCCGCGATGCCCATTCTGCACGCGTTTCAGAAAGAATTCGGCTATGTGCCGGACGCCGCCGTTAAAGAATTGGCCGAGGCGCTCAATATTTCGCGCGCCGAAATGCATGGCGTCGTGACCTTTTACCACGACTTCCATCGCGCCCCGCACGGGCGCCATATCCTGAAGATCTGCCGCGCGGAATCCTGCCAGTCGATGGGCGCGGAGCGACAGGCGCGGGCCTTTCTCGACAAGCTGAAGCTCGACTGGGGCGGAACGACGCCGGACGGCGGCCTGACCGTCGAGCCGGTCTATTGTCTGGGCCTGTGCGCCCACAGCCCTTCGGCGCTTTACGACGACGCGCCGATCGGCTGCGTGGACGCCGAAAAACTTGATGAACTCGCCGCGGAGGCGCGCGACTGATGGCGAAGGTTTATATTCCGCTGGACATGGCCGCCGTCGCGATGGGCGCCGACAAATTGGCCGCCGCCGTCGCGCAGGAGGCTGCGGCGCGCGGCGAAAATATCGAGATCGTGAGAAACGGCTCGCGTGGAATGCTCTGGCTCGAGCCCCTGATCGAGGTGGAGACTCCCGCGGGCCGTGTCGGTTACGGCCCGGCCAAGGTCAGCGACGTCGCGTCGCTGTTCGACGCCGGCTTCCTCGCCGGCGGCGCGCATGCGCTCTGCGTCGGGATCGTCGACGAACATCCCTGGATGAAGAAGCAGAATCGCGTCACCTTCGTGCGCTGCGGCGTGATCGATCCGCTGTCGGTCGCCGAATATGAGGCGCATGACGGATTCAAGGGCCTTAAGCGCGCCTTTGAGATCGGGCCTGCGGCGGTCGTTGAGGAAGTCACCAAGTCGGGCCTGCGCGGCCGCGGCGGCGCCGGCTTTCCGACCGGCATCAAATGGAAGACGGTGGCGGACTGTCCGCCCGGCCAGAAATATGTGGTCGTCAACGCCGACGAGGGCGATTCCGGCACCTTCGCCGACCGCATGATCATGGAGGGCGATCCGCTTTCGCTGATCGAAGGCATGCTCATTTGCGGATACGCGGTCGGCGCCTCCAAGGGCTATATCTATCTGCGCTCCGAATATCCAATTGTCGCCAAGGTCTTCCAGGCCGCGATCGAGAAGGCGCATGAGGCCGGCTGGCTCGGCAAGAACATCAAGGGCTCGGGGTTCGACTTCGACATCGAACAGCGCATCGGCGCCGGGGCCTATGTGTGCGGCGAGGAGACCTCGCTGCTCGAATCTCTCGAGGGCAAGCGCGGCATCGTTCGCGCCAAGCCGCCGCTTCCGGCCCATGTCGGCCTCTTCGGCAAGCCCACGGTCATCAACAACGTGCTGTCCATGGCGACGGTGCCGATGATCATGGAGAAAGGCGCCCAGCATTACGCGGATCTCGGCGTCGGCCGCTCTCGCGGCACCATGCCGCTGCAGATCGCCGGCAACGTCAAATATGGCGGCCTCTTCGAGACGGATTTCGGCATTCCGCTCGGCACGGTCGTCATCGAGATCGCCGGCGGCACCCGCTCGGGTCGGCCCATCCGGGCGGTTCAGGTCGGCGGCCCGCTCGGGGCCTATGTGCCTGTGTCGCTTTTCGACCTTCCGATCGACTATGAGGCCTTCGCCGCGAAGGACAGCCTCATCGGCCATGGCGGCATCGTCGTATTCGACGACACCGTCGACATGGCCTGGATGGCGCGCTTCGGCATGGAGTTCTGCGCGATCGAAAGCTGCGGCAAATGCACGCCCTGTAGGATCGGATCGACGCGCGGCGTCGAGACGATCGACAAAATTCGCGACGGCCAGAACGTCGAGGCGAATATCGAGCTCCTGAAGGATCTCTGCCACACCATGAAGTTTGGCTCGCTCTGTGCATTGGGCGGTTTTGCGCCCTATCCGGTCGAGAGCGCGCTTCGACATTTTCCCGAGGACTTCCACAAGCCGGCCCTTGAAGCCGCTGAGTGAGGTAGCAGCCATGACGCTTATCAAGGAAATCGATTACGGCACGCCCGAATCAAAATCCGAGAAACTGGTTACGCTGACCATCGACGGGAAGAGCGTCACCGTGCCCGAGGGCACGTCCATCATGCGCGCGGCGATGGAGGTCGACACCGAAATCCCCAAGCTCTGCGCCACCGACAGCATCAAATCCTTCGGCTCCTGCCGACTGTGCGTCATCGAGATCGAGGGCCGTAACGGCACGCCGGCCTCCTGCACCACGCCGGTCGCGCCGGGCATCTCGGTCAAGACCCAGACGCCGCGCCTCGCCGCCATCCGCCGCGGCGTGATGGAGCTCTATATTTCGGACCATCCGCTCGACTGTCTGACCTGCGCCGCCAACGGCGACTGCGAACTGCAGGACATGGCCGGCGCGGTGGGCCTGCGCGACGTGCGCTACGGCTATGACGGCGCCAATCACGTCTTCGCCCGCAACAGCGGCGACGCGAATTTCAACTGGAAGCCGAAAGACGAGTCGAACCCCTATTTCAGCTACGACCCGTCGAAGTGCATCGTCTGCAACCGCTGCGTGCGGGCCTGCGAGGAAGTGCAGGGCACCTTCGCCCTGACGATTTCCGGCCGCGGCTTCGACTCGCGGGTTTCGCCCGGCATGGACGAAGCCTTCATGGAATCGGAATGCGTGTCCTGCGGCGCCTGCGTTCAGGCCTGCCCGACCGCGACGCTGATCGAGAAGTCGGTCATCGCCGTGGGCCAGCCCGAACATTCCGAAGTGACGACCTGCGCCTATTGCGGCGTCGGCTGCACCTTCAAGGCGGAGATGCGCGGCGAGGAAGTCGTCCGCATGGTGCCCTGGAAGGACGGCAAGGCCAACCACGGCCACAGCTGCATCAAGGGCCGCTTCGCCTACGGCTACGCGCATCACGGCGACCGTATTCTCGATCCGATGATCCGCGAGTCGATTGATCAGCCCTGGCGCGTCGTCTCCTGGGACGAAGCGATCGGCTTCGCCGCCGACCGGCTGAGGGCCGCGCAGGAGAAATACGGCAAGAACTCCGTTGGCGTGATCACCTCATCGCGCTGCACGAATGAGGAAAGCTTCCTCGTTCAGAAGCTCGCCCGCCAGGGCTTCCGCAACAACAACACCGACACCTGCGCGCGCGTCTGTCATTCGCCGACGGGCTATGGCCTGGCGCAGGCCTTCGGCACGTCGGCCGGCACGCAGGATTTCGACTCGGTCGACGACGCCGACGTCATTCTCGTCATGGGAGCCAATCCGACCGACGCGCATCCGGTGTTCGGTTCGCGCATGAAGAAGCGTCTGCGCGAGGGCGCGAAGCTGATCGTCATCGATCCGCGCCGCATCGACCTCGTGAAGTCGCCGCACATTGAGGCGGATTTTCATCTGCCGCTCAAGCCCGGCACCAATGTCGCGATGATCACGGCGCTCGCGCATGTCATCGTGACGGAAAATCTCGTCAACCTCGATTTCGTGAAGTCGCGCTGCGACTGGGACGAATATCAGGATTGGGCGGAATTCGTTTCGCTGCCGAAGAACAGTCCCGAGGCGCTGGAAAGCGTGCTGGGCGTCCCGGCCGCCGACGTTCGCGGCGCTGCGCGGCTATACGCCACGGGCGGCAACGCGGCGATCTATTACGGCCTCGGCGTCACCGAGCATGCGCAGGGCTCGACGACGGTCATGGGCATCGCCAACCTCGCCATGGCGACCGGCAACCTCGGCCGCCGCGGCGTCGGCGTCAATCCGCTGCGCGGGCAGAACAATGTGCAGGGCTCCTGCGACATGGGCTCGTTCCCGCATGAACTGCCCGGCTATCGCCACATCTCCAACGAAGCGGCGCGCGAGACTTTCGAGAAGGATTGGGGCGTGTCCCTCGATCCGGAGCCGGGTCTGCGCATCCCGAATATGTTCGACGCGGCGATCGAGGGAACCTTCAAGGGGCTCTACGTCCAGGGCGAAGACATTCTGCAGTCCGACCCCGATACGCGCCATGTGTCGCGCGCGCTTTCGAATATGGACATCGTCATCGTTCAGGACCTCTTCCTGGTCGAGACGGCGAATTATGCGCATGTCTTCCTGCCCGGCGCGACCTTCCTCGAGAAGGACGGCACCTTCACCAACGCCGAGCGGCGTATCCAGCGCGTCACCAAGGTGATGTCGCCCAAGAACGGCTACGCTGACTGGGAAGTCACCCAGCTGCTCGCCAACAAGCTCGGGCTGGATTGGAATTACACCGACGCCAGCCAGATCATGGACGAAATCGCGCGGCTGACGCCGTCCTTCGCCGGCGTGTCGTTCAAGCGCCTCGACGAAGCCGGTTCGCTGCAATGGCCGGTCAACGCCGATTCGCCGGACGGCATGCCGATCATGCACATCAACGGCTTTGCGCGCGGCAAGGGCAAATTCGTCATCACCGAATATGTCCCGACCGACGAGAAGGTGGGGCCGCGTTTCCCGTTGCTGCTCACCACCGGCCGCATCCTGTCGCAATACAATGTCGGCGCGCAGACGCGACGCACCGAGAACAGCCAGTGGCATCCTGAGGACATCCTCGAGATCCATCCGCATGACGCCGAGGATCGCGGCGTGCGCGACGGCGACTGGGTGAAGGTGGCGAGCCGCGCCGGCGAAACGACGCTGCGCGCCAAGATCACCGATCGCGTGGCGCCGGGCGTCGTCTATACGACGTTCCACCACCCGGCCACTCAGGCCAATGTCGTCACCACCGACAATTCGGACTGGGCGACGAATTGTCCGGAATACAAGGTCACGGCGGTGCAGGTCTCGACGTCGAACGGGCCGACCGAATGGCAGCATCAGTATCGCGAGCTGACGGCGCAGAGCCGCCGCATCGCGAGCGCAATCGACGCGGCGGAATGACAGGAACGCCGTCGCCGACTCTTCGGGTGGAATGCCTGGCGCGCCGTCACGATGTGACGGCGCGTTCTTCTCGCGTGATCCCTGAAG
Source organism: Methylocystis sp. (assembly GCF_050251305.1). Taxonomy (GTDB): domain Bacteria; phylum Pseudomonadota; class Alphaproteobacteria; order Rhizobiales; family Beijerinckiaceae; genus Methylocystis. The sequence goes on from NZ_JBFWNB010000005.1 coordinate 60,634, forward strand.
AGACGCCGATCGCCTTCACCTATGGCGGCTCCACGCATGCGGTGATGATGGCGACGCCGGCGGACCTCGAAGATTTTGCGATCGGCTTTGCGCTGACCGAAGGGCTCATCGATTCGCCGGAACAGGCCGGCGACGTCGAGATCGTCGTCTCCGAAGCGGGGATCGAGCTGCGCGCCTGGCTCAAGGGCGGGCGCCAGGAAGCCTACGCGGAACGCCGCCGTTCGATGGCGGGTCCGACCGGCTGCGGACTCTGCGGCATCGAGAGTCTGGAGGCGGCGACGCGCGCGCTGCCGATGCTGGACACGACGCTCTCGGTGCGCGCCGAGGCGTTGATCGAGGCAATGGAGCGGCTGCCGGCGATACAAACGTATAATCAGGAGACGCGCGCGATCCACGCGGCCGCCTTCTGGAATCCGGCCTCGGGCGCGCTGATCGCGCGTGAAGACGTCGGCCGCCACAACGCCCTCGACAAGCTTGCCGGCGCGCTGACGCGTCAGGCGATCGCAGCGACGCAAGGCGTGGTGCTGATGACGAGCCGCGTCTCCGTCGAACTCGTGCAAAAGGCTGCGCGCATGGGCGCGCCGATCATCGCCGCCGTCTCGGCGCCGACCGCGCTCGCCGTGCGCAGCGCGCAGCACTGCGGCATGACTCTCGTGGCGATCATGCGCGGCCGAGACTTTGAAATCTTCACCCATCCAGGACGCATTCTCGAACAGGTTTCCGCACATGTCGCATGATTCGGTCGATAAGCTCGTCAAAATGGCTAACCAGATCGGCAAGTTCTTCGTGGCGCAGAAGCATCCCGAAGGCGTCGCGAGCATGACGGATCATTTGAAGAAGTTCTGGGACCCTCGCATGCGCGAGGCGATCATCTCGCATGTCGATCACGGCGGCGCCGGACTTGATCCGATCGCGATCGAGGCGGTGCGGCGCCTGAGACATCGGGCCGGCGCGGCCGCTTCCGGATTGCGTCCGGGCGAGGGCGGCGCCGACGGCTGACGCATGTTCGGGGCTTGCGCCGAACCGCGGCGCGAAAAGCGAAGCCGCAAAAACATTGGACGCCGCCGCTTTCGTCGCCTAGGTCTGAAAGCCTAGGCGCAGCGACCGCGCGATACTTCTTACGCCGACCGAGCGATGACCGATCAGACCTGCCCCTGCCGCGCCATGGACGCGCAACAGCTTTCCTACGCGGCGTGCTGCGCCCCCTATATCGAACAACGGTCGCCGGCGCCGAGCGCCGAAGCGCTGATGCGCTCGCGGTACACCGCCTTCGTCGTCGGCGACATCGACTATCTCGTCGATTCGCTCGCGCCGGAATCGCGGTACGATTTCGATCGCAAGGCGATCACGCATTGGTCGCGCAATTCGCAATGGCACGGACTTGAGATCATGTCCGTGGAGCAGGGACTGCCCGGCGACGCGACGGGCTATGTCGAATTCGTTGCGCATTTCACCAGCGAAGGCGAGCGCTATGCGCATCGCGAGCGATCCTTGTTCCGCCACGACGCGGAGGATGGCCGCTGGTATTTCCTTGAAGAAGCCAATCGCAAGAATGCGCCGATCGTGAAGGGCAAGCAGGCCGGCCGCAATGATCCCTGTCCCTGCGGTTCGGGAAAAAAGTTCAAGAAGTGCTGCGGCGCCGCAGCCTGACGATCGACTTGGTCTGACGGCGCCGTGCGAGCCATCACGATTCTTAAACGCCAAGGTCTGGAACAGGACGGCTCCGCCCGCGTTTTGTGGGCATGGAGCGCTTCTTAACCTTGGGAGAATCGTGATGGATTGGAATCGCATCGAAGGCAACTGGAAACAGTTCTCGGGCAAGGTGCGCGAGCAATGGGGCAAGCTGACCGACGATGATCTCGCGCGCATGGACGGCAAGCGCGAGCAGTTCGAGGGCATTCTCCAGGAGCGCTACGGCGAAGGCCGGGATCGGATTCGCGAAGAGGTCGACAGCTGGCTGAAGACCCTGAACTAGATCGAGTTTTGGCGCGTCGCAGTTCTCGAGCGACGCGTTCTCCTTGGCGCCTCAGCCCGAACCTTTAGGTTCGGGCTTTTTTGTTGCGCGGCCCCTCGGGTCAGGCACGCCACGCTCGTCATTCGCCCCACGCATCCAACAGAACTTGCGTCAGCGCCTGGCCATCGACTTTGGAACATTCTCTAGAAGCGAGAGTTTTCTTCTTACCCGTCTCCGATGATAGGAGAGCGAAATGAGTTCGAAACCCAAAGTTGGAGTGAACTGGCGACAGTTTATTCATGAAGTCTGCGGCGCGTTCGCCAGGATGCTGTTTTTTATTCAAGATCATGACGAACTTCGCCAGCGGCGCATCTATGTGCGCGAACCCAGGCGCGCGGAAATCGAAGATTGGCTGCGCAACCGACATTGACTCACCGGTGATTGCCTGTCGCTACGACAGGCAATCTTTTTTTGACGCCATCTGTCTTTCGTTTTCAGAACCGAGACGCTGAAGTCGCGCTGAGGCGCAAGCGGAACGATGCGCTTCCTCAAGCGTTATGTGAGAGTTTCCCCTACTGAGAGGAATGGGGAATGGCGCCGCGGTCCTTCTGGAAAGGCTATTTGAAACTCTCGCTCGTGACCTGTCCGGTCGCGATGACGCCGGCTGTCACAGAAGGCGAAAAACTGCGTTTCCATATCCTGAATCGAAACACCGGCAATCGGGTCGTCAGCCAATATGTAGACTCGGTCAGCGGCGCGCCGATTGGCGAAGACGACGCGGCGAAGGGCTATCCGCGCAGCGAGGATGAATATGTGCTGCTCGAAGACGAAGAGCTCGACGCCTTGAGTCTGGACAGCACGCGAACGATCGATATCGACACATTCGCGCCGGCGGCGAGCGTCGATTGGATCTGGTTCGATAAGCCGCATTATCTCGTTCCCGACGATCCGATCGGAGTCGAGGCCTTTTCGGTCATTCGCGACGCCATGAAAGCGACCTGCACGGTCGGCCTGTCGCGACTGGTGATGTATCGGCGCGAGCGCGCCGTGATGATCGAGCCGCGCGACAAGGGACTCGTGCTCTGGACGCTGCGTTTCGCCGATGAAGTGCGTGACGCCAAGGCGTATTTCGACGAAGCGCTTGCCGCGCCGCCGAGCGCGAAAGCCCTCGGCCTGATTTCGAAATTGATCGAGGAACGCAAGAGCCATTGGGACCCCGTGATGACTCGCGATCCGGTTCAGGAGCAATTGCTCGACATCATTTCCGAAAAGAAGAAAGAGCACAGGCCGGCGCGCGGCAAAAAACAATCGCCCGCGACGCTGAGCAATGTCGTCAACATCATGGATGCGCTGCGCAAGAGCATCGATGCGGACAAGCGCAGCCCGAAGCGCCGTTAGGCCTTTTTCGTCCTGCGCGGTTTCGGCGTTTCGATCGGCGCCCCCGCTTGACGAAAATCCGCCCAGGGATCGCTCTTTAGCGAGTCGAGACGCGCCAGGGTTTTCACGATCGTGAAATAGTCGGGCCCAATCGCCGGACTGAGCTCGTCCCAGGCGAGCGGGACTGACACCGCCGCGCCGGGACGGGCGCGCGTCGAATATGGCGCGACAGCCGTCGCGCCGCGCTGATTGCGCAGATAGTCGACGAGTATCTTGCCGTGGCGCTTGGACTTCGCGATCGTCGCGACGAATTTGCCCGGACTGTCCTTGGCCATGGCGTCGGCGACGCTTTTCGTGAACGCCTTCACCTGCGGCCATTCCGCCTTGGGCGTCAGGGGCGCCATGACATGGAGCCCCTTTCCGCCGGATGTCTTGACGAATGCCGCGAGTCCGAACTCCTGGAGACGATCCCGCGTTTCTTGCGCCGCCGCAATGACGGACTCCCATGCGACCTGTTCGCCGGGATCGAGATCCATGACGATGACGTCGGGACGTTCCCAGTCCGACGCCGTCGAGCCCCAGGGGTGAATTTCCAGAGCCGCGGATTGAACCAGCGCAATCAGTCCATCGAGATCCCTGATGCTGAGCAACGACTCTTCTTCCGTCTCCCTGGGGTCGTCGATGAGGAAGATGCTGGGATCGATGCCTTTCCAGGCGTGTTTCTGGAAGAACTTCTCGCCCTCGACGCCATTTGGACAGCGCAGCAGCGCCAGCGGGCGATCGACGATGAAGGGCGCGATATGGCGCCAGATCTCGGCGTAGTAATCGGCGAGGCCCTGCTTCGTCACGCCTTGATCGGGCCAATAGAGCCGATCGGGATGGGTGAGCTTCACCGTGCTTCCCTCTGCTCGCGCCGCGGCGGTGCGCTCGGCGCGCGGCGCTTTTTCGCGAACGACGTCGCGCGCGTCCTTGTCTTCGCGCAGACCGCGAAAGGAGGCGTGCCGAAGAACGTGATCGGCCGTCCAGCCGCGAAATTCGACCTCCGCCACGAGCTCAGGACGCACATAGCGCAGATGGCGCGCGGCCTCGGCGCTCAGGCGGGCGCCGAAAGGACTCGAGGCGATGCGCATGGGATCGAGCCGGTTGAAAAGATCATGCGCCATTTCGTCGGTGAATCCCGTGCCGACGCGGCCGACATGGCGGAGCACGCCATTCTGGTAGACGCCAAGCGCCAGGGCGCCGATCGCGCGTCGCGACACCGTCGAAGGCGTATAGCCGCCGATGACGAATTCCTGACGCGCGAAACATTTCGCCTTGATCCAGCTCTTTACCCTGCCGGAGCGGTAAGGCGAATCCCGCAGCTTCGACACAACCCCTTCGAGCCCGAGCCGACAGGCATGCGACAGCACGACCGCGCCGCTGTCTTCGAAATGACCGCTCAGGCGGATTTTGTCGCCGACATCGCTGACAAGTTGTTCCAGAACGTCTTTGCGTTCGAGCAATGTCGCCGCGCGCAGATCATAGCCGTCGAGGTAAAGCAGATCGAAGGCCCAATAGACGAAGCGATCGGTGCGCCCCGCGCTCAGATCAGCCTGGAGCGCGGAGAAATCCGAAGCGCCTGAACCCGTCTCGACAACGATTTCGCCGTCGATGAGCGCGGCGCCCAGAGGCAGAGCGCGCAGCGCCGCGACGATCTCGTCGCCAAATTTCTTCGTCCAATCGAGGCCGCTGCGCGAGAGCAGCCGAACGCGCCCCGCTTCGATCCGCGCCTGGACGCGATAGCCGTCAAATTTGATTTCGTGAACCCATGCCTTGCTCGTCGGCGCGGCGCCGGGACGGGCCTGCATCGGCGCAACGAAGTTCGGCAACCGCGCCTTTCTTGCGCCCTTCACGCGCGACGGATCGATGTCGCGCGCGGGCGGCTCCGTTGGCGCGCTTGTCTTGACCGACCGCGATGCGGCGGCGCGTTTCGGCCTCGCGCCCTTGTTCGGGGAGGGCGGCGCGGGATCGGCCACGACATCGCCGATCGTTCGCCCCGTCTTCACCGACTGCGGCGATTCTTCAAGAATGTCTTCGTCTTCTGGCGACCGCGCGAAGGCGTCGTCGCTCTTGATCAGAAGCCAGTTGTCATGCTTCTCGCGCGGCTTTCGCGCCATGCGCACGAGATGCCAACGGCCACGGAGCTTCTCGCCGCGCAGCTCGAAATCGAGATGGCCTTTCGCATAGGCTTTGTGCGGGTCGCCTTCCGGAATCCAGACGCCCTTGTCCCAAACGATCACTTCGCCCGCGCCATACTGCCCCTTCGGAATGACGCCTTCGAAATTGCGATAGTCGAGAGGATGGTCCTCGACGTGCACGGCAAGCCGCTTTTCGCCCGGCACGAGGCTCGGGCCTCTGGTGACGGCCCAGCTTTTCAGAACGCCGTCCATCTCCAGGCGAAGATCATAATGCAGCCGCCGCGCCGCATGTTTCTGGATGACGAAGCTGCTGCAGGTCTTTCGAGCGCCTCGCCCTTGCGGTTCTCGCGTCGCCGAAAAGTCGCGCTTCTTGCGATAGTCGGCCAGCGACATGCGAGGTCAGCTCGCTTTCCGGCGCGTTGCGGCGGTTTTGCCCTTGCGCGGCGGCGTCGCGCGCTTCCTGGAAGCAGATTCGCGGCTCTTCTCGGAGAGCGCGGCGCTTTCGCGCAGCGCCTCTAGCAGATTGACGACTTTGGCCTCCCGCGCCTTGCGCGGGGTCGCAATCGGTTTGCCTTCGAGTTTCGCCTTCACGAATTCGGCGAGGGCTTTCTCATAGCGATCTTCGAATGTCGATGGATCAAAGACGCCGCGCTTGGTGTCGATGATGTGTTTGGCGAGCTGAAGCATCTCGCCCTGAATTTTGACTTCGGGCGTCTCGTCGAACGCCTGCTGCGCCGAGCGCACCTCGTAGTCGAAGTTCAGCGTGGTTGCGAGAAGCCCGTCGCCATAAGCGCTGACCAGCACTGTGCGCGCGCGTCGAAACAACACGGCTTTGGCGACGGCGGCGACGTTGTTCTTGCGCATGCCGTCGCGGATCAGAACGAACAGCTCGTTCGCGTCGCTCTGCGCGGGAGCCAGATAGTACGGCTTGTCGAAATAAACGTCGTCGATGTCGTCGCCGTCCAAAAAAGATTCGATCGTAAGGACTTTATCGCTTTGTGGCTTTGCCTGCGCGATCTCCTCCGGCTCGAGAACGACATATTCGTTCTTGTCGACTTCGTAGCCCTTGACCTGATCGGCGGATTCGACGGGCGCGCCCGTCTCGCTGTCGACAAAGGTCCGGCGGACGCGATGGCCGGTCGCTCGGTTGATCGTGTGGAACGCGATCCTGTCGGATGTCGAGGTCGCGGAATAGAGCGCCACCGGACAGGCGAGCTCCGCAATCCTGAGAGAGCCCTTCCAGTTCGCTCTCGGCGCCAACGCACACCTCTTACGCTTGCGGGCGGGGCGCCCGCACTCTGATTACGTTTCCGGAGTCTTCGTGCTGTCAAGCTTTTCCGCGAGTTTTGACGCGACCATCAGCCCTACGGCGGCGCCGGCGATCAGATGAAGGTTCGGCGTCACGCGTTGCGCGACAGCTTTCGCGGCCGCCGGCGCCATTGCGGTGATCGAAGCGCCGAGCGAACGCATCAGATCTCCGTCCGGGTTCAAGAGCTGTTCGGCGAAGGGCAGAGCCGACAGGCCGCCGTGTTCCAGCTCGGCTGTTGTTGAAGCTTGGGTCTCGCCAAGCCCCGTTTGTCTATTCGCCGTCGCGAAGTAAACGACGAAGGCCGCGAACAGAAAGGCTCCGGCGATCACGAGATTGCCAGTAATCTCGCCCCACATGCGGGTTGCGTAGCCGTGCCCGGCGGCCGTCGCAAAGCCGAGCGCAAGCAGCGAGAGGATCCAAACGATGGCGAGCCGCGACGCGCCGCGCGTCGCGTTCTCGACGCTTTCGTCAACCTTTCGAAACACCGGATCCAGTATCATGATGCGACCTGACGAGCTGCGTTTGAGATTAGCTGCGGCCCTTCCACATGGCGCCGACCAGGAATCCGCCTGCCACCGCCAACAGAAGCGCTGCGATCGGCTGCTGACGCACGACGTCTTCGACCGTCGTCTTGGCGTCCTCGCCCGCTGACTTGGCCTTCTCCGCGGCCTGCCGGGATTGCTCGCTCACGGTGGTCAACGCCGCGCCAGCCTTGTCCATCGTTTCGTCAACCCTGGCGTTCACATCCTCGGCAATGGCGGCCGCTCTCGCCGCGGCGTTCGCCGACGCTTTGCTGATGGCGTCCTGCGCCTCGTGAACCTTGTTCGTGACCTGCGATGTTACGCTCATGTCCTCTTCTCCGCTGTTATTGCCCCGCTCTACGGATATTGAACGTCCAGATTGGTTGATTGTTCCTCGCCGGATCCTCGCAGGCTCGGGCAAACGCCTACTCGGGAAGGTTAATTTCGTGTTGAGGGAACACATGGCTGAGCGTGACTGTGCCGGCGATCAGCAGCGGCGTCGCGAGGACCGCGCCGACCGGCCCCCAGAGCCATGTCCAGAACACGAGCGCGAGGAACACCACTCCGGGATTCAACGTCAGCCGCCTGCCGACGACGCTCGGCGTCACGACGTAGGAGTCCAACGTATCGGCCACGAGGAGAATCAGCGGCGCGACGAGCGCCTGCGCGATTGAACCGAAGGTGGCGAAGCCGACCAGAAACAGCCCGGCATAGATTGTGATCGGCCCGACGTAAGGGATGAATTCGAGCGCGAAGGCGACGATTCCCCAGAGCAGGGGATTGGGCAGACCAACGGCAAAAGCGGTCGCCGCCACGATCAGCGCCAGCGTCAGATTGATGCCCGCGACTACGGCGATATAGCTCTTGAGATCTCGCTCGATGTCGTTCAGGAGCCGCAGCGTACGTAGCCGCATCTCCTTTTCCTCGAAGAAAAAAACGAGAGAGCGCCGAAACTGCTCTCGTCCCGAGAAGGAAAAGAACAAGGCCGCGAGGAATACGATCAACTCGCCAATGGTGGGCGTGAGAAAATTCATCGCCGATTCCAGCACCGCGGCGGGGTCAAAGGGCCCGCCCTCGCTTCGCGCGAATGTGTTTTGCAGCCGGTCCAGCGAAAACGCCGGACCGAAGGCGGATCGCAGCTTGTCGCTGAACGAGTCGAGCAGTTCAGGCGCGCGGCCAATCCAATCGAGGGCTATTGCCGAACCCTGAGCAAGCGCTGCGTGAATGATCAACAATGCGGCGAAGACGATCGCCGCCGCGAAGACGCCGGGCGGGACGCCCCAGCGTCGCATCGCGCTTGCCCAGGGACCGAGCATGAAGGCGAGCACGCCCGCTGAAACGATCGGCACCAACAGGGTTCGGGCGAGGTTCAGCGACACGGCGAGCATCAGCACGAAGATGCCGACGATCGCCCAGGACGTCAGTCTCTGGAGATCGAGCGAGGGTTCGAGCGGCGGCTGATCCTGGAGGGTCTGCGTCTGCAAGTTGAGCACCGGTAAGCGCGGCGGTTCGCCGGAGAGGTAAACTCAACGGGAACGGCCAATGTTCCCTGAACGGCGGAACGTCGGCCTGTCACTTGAACGGCGTCTCCACGCCCGGCGGCAAAGCGACGTCGAAGCCTTCGTTGATCGACGAAAACATTTGATAAAAGCCGGACAAGACGACGAGTTCGACGAAGCCTTCGACGCCGAACGCCTTGATGGCTTTATCCTGAACGGGCTGCGGAATGTTTTTCCATGACAGCGTCGACTCGAGCGCTTGGACGACGAAATCATAGGGCGGCGCTGCGACGGGGCCCAGGTCCTCGCCTCTTTGCAGCGCGCCGATGAGTGAGGACGGAACTCCAGCCGCTTCGGCGTGATGAATGTGGTCGACCCATTCGAAGGCTGCGCCGGTCCGACGCGACACGAACAACACGACAAATTGATAGACGTCCCGCGGCAGGTGACCCTGAAACTTCAGATAATAGCCGAGATCTTCGATTTTTTCGCAAAGCTGCGGATGGTTCATCAGAGCGGCGTAGGGCCCGCCGAAACCTGCGCCTTGCGCTTTTCGCCGGTCGACCATGCGATCGTAGCGCGCGCGATCGGCCGGCGACAACGTTGAAGGATCGAAAGGCAGCTGAGCCATTGGCGTTCTCTCACTCGTGGTAGGAGTAGGCGGCAATCGCCTCCGCCCAATCCTTCACCGGCGTCGTGAAGGCCTTGTCGGCTTTGACGTCGATGAGGCAGGGGCCTTTCCCCTGCAAGGCGCTCTCGAAGGCGCCGGCAAGATCGCCAGGCGCATGAACGCTTTCGGCGCGAGAGCCCAAAGCGCGCGCGAAACCGGCCCAGTCGTGATCCGGCAATCTGGTCAGTTCGTCGGGCATGGGGCCGAGTCCATGCGCGCGCAACCAGACATTGCCGAGCGCCGCATTGTTGATGACGACATAGATCACTGGCAGTTGATAGCGCGCAGCGGTCGCGATCTCCATGCCGCCCATGCGCATGCAGCCGTCGCCGGTGATGACCGCCACGCGCCGGCTCGGTTGCGCGCATTGCACGCCGATCGCGGCGCCGATCGCCCAGCCCATCGGGCCGAGATTGGTGGCGGAAACATAGGTTCTCGGTTCGAACGCCTCCCAATAATGCCCGGCGAACGCGCGATGCGCGCCGGAATCCACCACCAGAACGCCATCGCGCGGGAACGCCTTTCGCAGCTCGCTGACGACGCGCGCCGGATGAATTGGAACGGCGTCGCTCTCGCAATTTTCGGGGTCTTGCAGTCGCGGCATGGCGCGAATCTCCGAGACCCAGTTCACACGCTGGACGATTGTCGGTTCCAGCGCGCCGAGCAGCCGATCGCTGTGATCGAGCAGATAGCGAAGATAGGCGCCGCAGCTTCCGACGATGCCGCCGTCCTGGACGTGCGTGCCGATCGCCGAGGGCAGCAAATTCACGCAGATCGCCGCATTGGGCTTCACCTGCAGCGCCCAATGCATCGTGTCGCGCTCGTTCAGTCCCGATCCCAGTATGATCAGCAAATCGAGGGACGGGTCGATCAGCGCGGCGCGGGCATGGTGCGTCCCGGCATAGCCAAAGACGCCGAGCGAAAGCGGATGGTCCTCCGGAAAGACCCCTTTGCCGCGCAGCGTCGTCGCGACGGGAATCTGCCAGAGCTCGGCGAACTCTTTCAGCGCGCTGGCGGCGTTCGCATGCTCGACGCCGGCGCCGGCGAGAATCGCCACTTTCACCGGCGGTTGGCCCGTGGAGTCGCCCGAAAAATGTCGAAGCGACGATTCGGCTGAGGCGATCGACAGAGCATTGTAGTCGACCAGCGCGCGATCGATCGGAGAATGGCTGACGGAAAGCTCTGCGGCCAGGCAGTCGCCCGGCAATGAGAGATGCACCGGCGCAGCGGGCCGTGTGCGAAGCTGCAGCAGCGCATGCTGAATGAGATGCGGCATATTCTTCGGATTGTCGATCGAAGAGGAATAGCGCGTCAGCGGTTTCATGATCGCGACGTCGTCCAGCGTCTGCGGGCTCGCATCCTGAAAGACGCCCAAGCCTTCGAGGACCGTCGCCACTTCGCCGCTCATCAACAGAAGCGGCGAACCGTCGGACTGCGCGGTCGCGACCGCTGTGACGGTATTGGCGAGGCCCGGTCCGCCGATGCAGAGCGCGGCCCCGAAATTTCCGCTCGCCCGCGCATAGCCGTCGGCCATATAGGCGGCGCCGCCTTCTTGCGCGGCGACGATCGGGGTGAGCGCCGTCTGCCGTCCGAACGCCGGCAGAAAAGGATCGACGAGCCCGCCGGGGACCATGAACAGATGGTCGAGTCCTTCGCACGCCAGCGCTTCGAGGATGAAATCGACCCCTAGAGGCATTCGACGCTCCACTTCAGCGTGAGTGAGCCCGGCGACGGGCGGACGATCTTATCGGCGGGAATCATATAGGGGAGCGCAAGCTTTGCAATCAATCAAGGATTTCCCTTGCGACGCTGAGCGTTCGAAGCGCAATCCCCGGCGATCGAGGACTGAGGTGAAGAGATCCGATCGAATCCCTATCTATGCTGTCGGGGATTGACCGCCGCCCGGCGAGGTTATCATGCCTTCAACGAAATGAATCAGGATCTGATCGTTCCCGCCGCAGAGGGACTCTACTGTCCCGCAGGACACTTCCACATCGATCCCTGGCGCCCGGCCGCCCTGGCGGTGATAACGCATGGCCATGCCGATCACGCGCGATGGGGCAGTGGCGCCTATCTCTGTCACGAGGATTGCGCGCCGATCCTGCGCAAGCGGCTTGGCGACGTGCGCATCGAGACGCTGCGCTACGGCGAAATCCGCGACATCGGCGGCGTGCGGCTTTCGTTGCATCCGGCGGGCCATGTCCTTGGCTCGGCGCAGGCGCGCATCGAACATCGCGGCGAAACATGGGTCGCTTCCGGCGACTACAAGCTCGAGGCGGATGGGGTTTCCACGCCTTTTGAACCTGTTCAATGCGACGTTTTCATCACCGAATCGACCTTCGGCCTTCCGATCTATCGTTGGCGCCCGCAGGCCGAAGTCATGGCCGACGTCAACGCATGGTGGGCGGAAAATGCGCGCGCGGGGCGGGCGAGCGTCATGCAGGCCTATGGGCTCGGCAAGGCGCAGCGCTTGCTCAGACATCTCGACGCCAGCGTCGGGCCGATCGTCTGCCACGGGGCGATCGAACCGCTCAATCAGATCCATCGCGATCTCGGCGTCGCGCTGCCGCCGACCGTGAATGTTGCGGCGCTCGACAAATCGTCGGTGGCGCGATGCTTCGCGCTTGCGCCGCCTTCGGCGATCGAGAGTCCATGGATCAAGCGGTTCGGCGCGCATGCCGACGCCTTCGCCAGCGGCTGGATGCAGCTGCGCGGCAATCGTCGACGTCGCGGAGTGGATCAGGGCTTCGCGCTTTCGGATCACGCCGACTGGCCGGGGCTGCTGCAGGCGATCGCCGCGACTGGCGCCGAGCGGGTTCTTGTCACGCACGGAAGCGGGGAAGCGCTCTCGCGCTATCTGCGCGAGAAGGGATATGACGCGCGGCCGCTGGCCACCGAATATGGCGACGAGGAAGGTGAGGCTGACCCGACCGGCGAGGCCGACGCTGACCGCGCATGAGGACCTTCGCCACGCTCTACCGGCGCATCGACGCCGCGACCTCGACGCAGCATAAGAGACAGGCGCTGGTCGACTATCTGCGCGTCGCGGTCGGCGATCCGGCGCAATACGCCAGCGCCGCCTGGATCGTCTATTTCCTCGCCGGCGGCAAGCCGCGCCAGATGATCTCGACCAAGCTCCTGCGCCAGTTCACGCTGGAGGCGACCGGCCTGCCCGAGTGGCTCGTTGACGAGTGCTACCACAGCGTCGGCGATCTCGCCGAGACGCTGGCGCTTCTGCTGCCGCCGCCGACCCGCGGCGAAGACGTTCCGCTCGACGTGTGGATGAACGCGCGGCTTTTGCCGTTGCGCGAGATTGATGAAGCGGCGCGGCTGTCGGCGCTGCGCGACTGGATCTACGCCATGCCGTCCGGGGACCGCTTGCCGTTCTTCAAGCTGGTCACCGGCGGGTTGCGCATCGGCGTGTCGAAACTGCAAATGACGCAGGCGATCGCCGAGGCCACGCAGCTTGACGCCAAGCATGTCGCGCAGCGGATGATGGGCTATACGCAGGCGAACCGCACGCCACAGGCGCAAGATTTCGTCGCGCTCGTTGCGCCGGCCGAGACGGCGGAAGACGGACGGCCTCTGCGCGGCCAGCCCTACCCGTTCTTTCTCGCGCATCCGCTGCAGGCGCCATTGTCCGCCTTTCCGGACCTGCTCGGCCCTGTCGACGATTGGCTCGTCGAATGGAAATTCGACGGCATACGCGCGCAGTTCATCCATCGCGCCGGCGCGTGGTGGCTGTGGTCGCGCGGCGAAGAGCTTGTCAGCGACAGTTTTCCGGAGCTTGCCGCGCTCGTCGATTTTCTGCCGGACGATATCGTGTTCGACGGCGAACTCGTCGTGGTCGCGTCCGACTCCGCCCCGCGTTGCGCGCCGGACGATCTCAACGACCTGCGGCCTTTTTCGGAGTTGCAGCAGCGTTTGGGACGCAAGCTTCTCACCGCAAAAATGCTGCGCGAGCGGCCGGTGGCGCTGATCGCTTATGACCTGCTCGAGAAAGACGGCCACGATCTGCGCGAGAAGTCGCAGCGCGAGCGGCGCGCGCTGCTGGAAGACGTCGTATCGCGCGCGCATTATTCCGCGACGCAGGTCGGCGCCGATCTGCCGTTACGGCTCAGCCCAGCGCTGACCCAGCCCGACTGGGAACGCTTCGCGCGGCGGCGCGAGGAGGCGCGGGCGCGCGGCGTGGAAGGCATGATGCTGAAGGCGATGGCCGCGCCTTATGGCGTCGGCCGCCAGAAGAGCGGCGCCAATCTATGGTGGAAGTGGAAACTCGATCCGATGAGTGTCGACGCCGTGCTGATCTATGCGGCGCGCGGCCATGGACGACGCTCCGGCGTCTACAGCGATTATACTTTTGCTGTGTGGAGCGGGCCGCCGGAGCAGACCGACCGCATTCTGTTGCCCTTCGCCAAGGCCTATTCCGGGCTTTCGGACGAGGAGATGCGCAGGGTCGACGCGACCATCAGAAAGACGACGATCGAAAACTTCGGCCCTGTGCGCAGCGTGCGCCCGACGATGGTTTTCGAGCTCGGCTTCGAAGGGATCAGTCCGAGCAATCGCCACAAGAGCGGCGTCGCCGTCCGATTTCCCCGCATGTTGCGCTGGCGGCAGGACAAGCCGGTCGAGGACGCTGACACGATCGACGCGTTGCGCGCGCTGCTGCCCGGCGTTCGCGCATGACGGGCCAGCGCCGGAGACAGTCCGCGGTCAAAGCCTTGTTCGCAGAACGCGGCTGGAAGCCCTTCGCCTTCCAGCGCGAGGTGTGGCGCGAAATGGCGGAGGGGCGCAGCGGCCTGCTGCACGCCACAACCGGCGCCGGCAAAACTCTGGCGGTCGCGCTTGGCGCATGGCAGGCGTTCGCCGACGAAGGGCAAGAACCGCCGCAGCTCTGCATGCTTTGGATTACGCCGATGCGGGCGCTTGCCGCCGACACGGCGCGCGCGCTGGGCGAGGCGTTCGACGTGCTTTCCGCCAAGGGACAAAGATGGGCCGTCGGGGTGCGCAGCGGCGACACGCCTTCGGCCGAGCGCGCGCGCCAGGCGCGCCGTCCGCCAAGCGTGTTGATCACGACGCCGGAGAGTCTGTCGCTCATGCTGTCACGCGCGGACGCGCGTGATTTTCTCGGCGCGGTCAGATGCGTCGTGGTCGATGAATGGCATGAGCTCATCGGCAATAAGCGCGGCGTGCAGACTCAGCTGGCGCTGGCGCGATTGAAACGCTGGCGCCCGGATCTGCTCATCTGGGGAATGTCGGCGACGCTCGGCAATCTCGATGAAGCGAAGCGCGCGCTGCTTGGTCCGAACGACGCGCCGCGCGGCGTGATCGTCGCGGGACGTCTGCGAAAAGAATTGATCGTCGACACGCTGCTGCCGCAAGATTCCGCGCGCTTTCCCTGGGCCGGGCATCTCGGGATCAAAATGGCGGCTCAGGTCGTCGAAGAAATCGACAAATCCGCAACCGCGCTCGTCTTCACCAATACGCGTTCGCAGGCTGAAATCTGGTATCACAATCTGCTGCTCGCCCGGCCGGACTGGGCCGGACTGATTGCGGTTCATCATGGATCGCTCGCGCAAGACTCGCGCGACTGGATTGAAGACGGACTTAAAGCCGGCAAGCTCAAAGCGGTGGTGTGCACTTCGAGTCTCGATCTCGGCGTCGACTTTCTTCCGGTCGAACGCGTATTGCAGGTCGGTTCGCCGAAGGGCGTCGCACGGCTTCTGCAACGCGCCGGCCGCAGCGGCCATGCCCCGGGGCGCGCCTCGCGCATCACGCTCGTGCCGAGCCATGCGCTGGAGCTCGTCGAATCGTCAGCTGTTCAGCAGGCGGTGCGGGAGCGTCGCATCGAAAGCCGCCATAGTCCAAACGCGCCGCTTGACGTATTGGCGCAACATCTCGTCACCATCGGACTTGGCGGCGGCTTCACGCCGGAAGAACTGCGCGACGAAATCGCTTCGACGGCGGCCTATGAAACTCTTTCCGACGAAAGCTGGCGCTGGTGTCTCGATTTCGTCAGCGGCGGCGGACCGAGCCTTGCGGCCTATCCCGAATATCGGCGCTGCGGCCCTGACGCGGACCGTGTTTGGCGTGTGACGAACAAGCAGGTCGCGTTGCGTCATCGTCTCAACATCGGGACGATTGCCGCGGATGCGAGCGTGCTCGTGCAATACGGACCCGCGCCCCGGGGCCAGAAGCTCGGCGTCGTCGAGGAAAGCTTCATCGCGCGACTGAAGCCCGGCGACAGTTTCTGGTTTGCAGGACGACTGCTCGAATTCGTGCGGCTGCGCGACCTCGTCGCCTATGTGCGGCCGGCAAAGGCGCGCAGCGGCGCCGTGCCGCGCTGGGACGGCGGACGCATGCCGCTGTCGACCACGCTCGCCGACGCCATGGTCGAGCAATTGCAGCGCGCGGCCGAAGGCCGTTTCGACACGCCGGAACTGCGCGCCGCCGAGAAGATGCTCAAACTGCAGGCGCGGTGGTCCCAGCTGCCGACGCCGGCCACTCTGCTTGCCGAGACTCTGAAAAGCCGCGACGGCTGGCATCTGTTTCTTTATCCATTCGCCGGACGCAACGCCCATGTCGGCATGGCGAGCCTCATCGCATGGCGCGCCGCACAGAAGAACGCGGGCACCTTTTCGATTGCGGTGAATGATTACGGGTTCGAACTGCTGAGCGCCGATGCGCGCGACTGGGCGGCGATGCTGCCCGAACTGATTGCGCCGCGCGCAGCGCCTGACTTGACGATCGAAACGCTCGCCAGCCTCAATGCGGCGGAGCTGGCGCGCCGTCGCTTTCGCGACATTGCGCAGATCGCCGGTCTGGTCGTCACGGCCTATCCCGGTCGACATAAGAGCCTGCGCCAGCTCCAGGCCTCGTCCAGCTTGTTCTACGACGTGTTTCGTAAATTCGACCCCGACAATGGCCTGTTGCGCCAGGCTGAGCGCGAAGTCTTGGAAGACGCGCTCGATATTGCGCGACTTGCCGAAAGCTTCGAGCGGCTGCACAATAGAGACCTCGTTCATGTCGCGCTGAAGCGCTGTTCGCCGCTCGCTTTTCCTCTGATGGTCGAAAGAATGCGCGAACGCCTCAGCAATGAAACGCTCGCCGCCCGCATCGAACGCATGACATCGCAACTCGAGCGCGCTGCGGACACATGTTAGAGCTTTCGGCGCAGCGGGCCGACGCCCGGCTCGTTTCCCATCATGAGCATCGCGGCCTCTCGCTGCTGCCGCAGCGCGCCGTCTGGCGCGCCGAGACCCGCACGCTATTCATCGCCGACGCGCATTTTGGCAAGGCGGCGGCCTTTCGCGCGCTGGGCCAGCCGTCGCCGAAAGGGACGACGCGCGACAATCTCGACCGGCTCGACGCGCTGGTCGCGCGCTTCGATCCTGCGCAGATTGTCTTCCTTGGCGATCTGTTTCACGCGCGTCAGGCGCATGCGCCGGGCGTGGCGGCCGCCTTTCTCGACTGGCGGCGGCGGCGCGCCGCTCTGGAGCTGAGGCTCGTTCGCGGCAATCATGATCTGCGCGCGGGCGATCCGCCGCCTGAACTTGGAATTGCGCTCGTCGACGAACCTCATGAGTCGGCAGGCGTCGTCGCGCGCCACCATCCGCTTGCGCCCGACGAATGCCGGCGGGAGCGCGCAACCGTTCTTGCCGGACATCTGCACCCGAGCGTCCGCCTGAACGGCGCGGCGCGCGACAGCGTCCGTCTGCCCTGTTTCGTGCTGCAGGAGAGGCAAATCATCTTGCCGGCCTTCGGCGCATTTACCGGCGGCGCATTGGTGCGCGGACGCGACGCCAAAGTTTGCGCGATCGTTGACGACCAGCTGCTCGTCATCAACGCGATGCGCGGAGCGTGAAGCGCCGCGTCGTCAGGCGGAGCCTATTTCTTGGCGTCGATCTCACGCAACTCTGCCGACGCCAGCGTCTCGGCTTCGTCTTTGAGATCCACGCCGGTCAATCGGCGCCGTCGCGCCTCGTTGCAAAGATAGAGCAGTTTCCGCGCCGCTTCCGGATAGGAGAGGCCTTGCGGCCGGATGTTCGAGAGGCAATTGCGTTCGGCGTCGGTGCGCCCGACGCGCGGCGCGAATGTCAGATAGACGCCCAGACTGTCGGGAGAGGAGAGCCCCGGCCGCTCGCCGATGAACACCGCGACGAGCTTTGCGCCAAGCGTTTCGCCGATGTCGTCGCCGAGCGCGACGCGTCCCTGTTCGGCGAGAATGATCGGCGCGATGTTCCACGAAGACCGATCGAGCGACTGCAGCGTCTGTTCGAGGACTGGTAGGGCGTGGCGAGCGATCGCCCGGGCGGATAGCCCCTCGGCGATCACGAAGGCGAGGTCATAGTCGCCTGCGAAGGACTTCAGCCGCTCGCGGGAGTCGTCATCAAGTCTTCTCCCGAGATCAGGACGCAGCAAAAAGCTGCGCCGATCGCGCGCGGCGCTCTTCACGCGCACCGCCGTCAGCCCGCGCGACGTCAGGTCGTCGACGAGAGACTCGGCGTCCAGCCGCTCTCCGACGGCGTCCCGCGCTTCGGCGTGCGCGAGCTGGAAATCCAGGGTGGTGCGCGTCGTCAGCGCCGCCCCGGCGCGCGGGAGAAAAATTCTCGCCGACGTCGCCGAACGCAGCTTCGAAATCATGTCGAGAGGCGACAGGCGATTGTCGGCCATCGATCAGGCTCCTTCGAGCAGCGGCAGGAATTGTGCGGGCAGATCTTGCGGCTGCAGGTCGCCGCGCCCGTTCGTCAGTCCCGTCTCCGCCAGCCATTGCGCAAATTCGGGCGCCGGCGCCAGATTCAGCATGCGCCGGACGGCGAGCACGTCATGATAGGAGGTGCTTTGATAATTCAGCATCACGTCGTCCGCGCCGGGAACGCCCATGACGTAATTGACGCCGGCGACAGCGAGCAGCGTCAACAGATCGTCCATGTCGTTCTGATCGGCTTCGGCATGGTTCGTGTAACAGACGTCGCAGCCCATCGGCAGTCCGAGCAGCTTGCCGCAAAAGTGATCTTCGAGCGCCGCCCGCGTGATCTGCTTGCCGTCGAAAAGATATTCCGGGCCGATGAAGCCGACGACCGTATTGATCAGCAGAGGCTCGAACATCCGCGCGACGCCATAGGCGCGCGCTTCGATCGTTTGCTGGTCGCACCCCCAGTGGGCGTCAGCCGAAAGCGCGCTGCCCTGGCCGGTTTCGAAATACATAACATTGGCGCCGATCGTCCCGCGCTTCAGGGCGAGCGCGGCTTCGCGCGACTCGCGCAACATCGCCAGATCGATTCCGAAGCTCGCATTGGCGGCTTGCGTTCCGCCGATCGATTGAAACACCAGATCGACAGGCGCGCGGCGCTCCATCAGCTGCAGCGTGGTCGTGACATGAGCAAGCACGCAGGACTGGGTGGGGATCTTGAGCGTCTGACGCAATTCGTCGAGCAGGTTCAGGAGTTCGTAACATTGCTCGGGACTGTCCGACGCCGGATTGACGCCGATCACCGCATCGCCGTTGCCCAGGAGAAGCCCGTCGATGGCGCTGGCGAGAACGCCGCGCGCGTCGTCGGTCGGATGGTTCGGCTGGATGCGCGACGACAGACGCCCGCGCAGGCCGAGCGTGTTGCGGAATCTCGTGACGACGCGCCGCTTGGCGGCGATCAGGATCAGGTCTTGATTGCGGCAGATTTTCGAGACCGCCGCCGCCATTTCAGGCGTCAGCCCGTAGGTCAGAGCCGAGAGCGCTTCCTCGTCGGCGGCGTCGGAGAGAAGCCAGTCGCGAAATGCGCCGACGGTCAGCGACGCGACCGGCGCAAATGCCTCGCGGTCATGACCGTCGAGGATCAGTCGCGTGACCTCGTCCTCTTCATAGGGAACGAGCGCTTCATTCAGGAAAGCGCTGAGCGGCAGATCGGCGAGAGCCATCTGCGCGGCGACCCGCTCGGCGGCGCTCGTCGCCGCGATTCCGGCGAGGCAATCGCCTGACCGCAACGGGGTCGCCTTCGCCATCAGCGTTTTGAGGTCCGGAAACGCATAGCGCGTTCCGCGAATCGTCGTCGCATACATAGCCGACCTCGTACGACTCATTCAGGCTAGGGCGCCCCTGCGGACCTGTCATCTTTCCGCTGAAAGGTTTTCCCCAGCCGCTTCGCAGCCCATGGCCTTTGCGCGCGGGCCGGATATATTAGTCCAGTCAGAGTTTGTTTTCGCGCCGCCGGAGCCGATGTCAGCCCATAACGCAGATTCCGAAACTCTGATACGTGCGCTTCCGCTCTGGCGCGGGCCCATCGACATTGCGCCCTTGCTCGGCGGCATCACCAATAAGAATTATATCGTAACCGACGGCGATCGCCGCGTCGTCATCCGCCTTGGCGGCGACATTCCGGTTCACGGCGTCATGCGATTCAACGAACTCGCGGCGAGCCGGGCTGCGGGAGCCGCCGGCATATCGCCGAAGGTTCTTTATGCCGCGCCCATGGCGCTGGCGCTCGAATATATCGTCGGCCGGACCTATGAGCCGCAGGACGTGCGCGCGAATCGCAAACGCTGCGTCGATCTCGTCAGGCGCGTGCATCGCGAGGTCGCGCTGCATCTGCGCGGGCCGACGCTGGCGTTCAACGTCTTTCATATCATCCGCGATTACGCGCATACGCTGATCGAGGATCAAAGCCGGATATCGGCGAAATTGCCGCGCCTGCTCGCCGCGAGCGAGAGTCTGGAACGGGCGACGGGTCCGATCGATCTCGTTTTCGGCCATAACGATCTTCTCGCCGCCAATTTCATCGACGACGGGCGACGCCTGTGGCTGGTCGACTGGGACTATGCGGGCTGGAATACGCCGCTGTTCGATCTCGGCGGCCTGTCGTCAAACAATGGTTTCGACGCCGCAGACGATGAGGCGATGCTCGAGACTTATTTCGAGGCGGCGCCGACGGCGGCGCTGCGCCGGCGGTTCAAGGCGATGCTCTGCGCTTCGCTGTTGCGCGAGGCGCTGTGGAGTTTCGTCTCCGAACGTCGATCGACGATCGATTTCGACTATGTCGCCTATTCTGATCAGAACATGTTGCGCTTCGATGACGCCTGGGCGGCGTTCCAGCAGATGGAAAGACCATGAGCGACCTTCCAGGAAGCGCCCAGATCGTCGTCGTCGGCGGCGGGATCGTCGGCTGCTCCGTCGCATATCATCTCGCCAAGCGCGGCGTCGAGACGCTGCTCATCGAACGCCATCAACTGACGTCCGGGTCGACATGGCACGCCGCCGGGCTGATCGGACAGCTGCGCACCAACGCCAACATCACCAGGCTGCTCGGCTATTCGGTGGAGCTCTACGACCGGCTCGAAGCAGAGACCGGCTATGCGACGGGCTGGCGGCGCAATGGCGGGCTGCGTCTCGCCTGCAACGCCGATCGGTGGATCGAGGTGAAGCGGCAGGCCACTTCGGCGAGAAGCTTCGGCCTCGACATGCAGCTCCTCGACGCCAAGGAGGCGCAGGCGCTGTGGCCGCTGATGAATGTCGATGACGTCGTCGGCGCGGCGTTCCTGCCGACGGACGGACAGGCGAATCCGTCCGACATCACCCAGGCGCTTGCAAAAGGGGCGCGGCTTGCGGGCGCGAAACTCATCGAAGGCGTCGCGGTCACCGATTTTGTCGTCGAAGACGCGCGCGTGCGCGGGGTTGTCACCGATCGCGGCGTGATCGCCTGCGAAAAGCTCGTGCTCTGCGCCGGTCTGTGGACCGCGCCGCTCGCCGCGCGCGCCGGCGTGCCCGTCCCGCTGTCGGCGGTGCATCACCAATATCTGGTGACGGAAAAAATCGACGGCGTGACGAGCGGCCTGCCGACTCTGCGCGATCCCGATCGGCTCACCTATTACAAGGAAGAGGTCGGCGGCCTCGTCATGGGCGGCTATGAACCCAATCCCGTGCCCTGGGCGTCGGGCGCCGTGCCGGAGGATTTCGCCTTCCGGCTGCTCGAGGACGATTGGGATCATTTCGAGCCGATCATGGATCTCGCGCTCGGCCGCGTTCCCGCGCTTGCCGAGGCGGGGATCAAGCAGATGATCAATGGCCTCGAAAGCTTCACGCCCGACGGCAATTGGATGATCGGCGAAGCGCCGGAAGTGCGCAATTTCTTCGTCGGCGCCGGCTTCAACGCCTTCGGCATCGCGTCGGCGGGCGGCGCCGGCATGGCGCTTGCCGAATGGGCGGCCGACGGCGAACAGCCCTTCGATCTCTGGCCGGTGGACATTCGCCGCTTTGGCGCGCCGCACAGGGATCCAAACTGGGTGCGCGTGCGGACGCTCGAAGCCTATGCGCGCCATTACAGCATCGCCTGGCCTTTCGAGGAATTTACGTCGGGCCGGCCGTTGCGGCGCTCGCCGCTCTACGACCGGCTGAAAGCGAAGGGCGCCTGCTTTGGCGAGAAAATGGGCTTTGAGCGGCCCAACTGGTTTGCGGATCTCAAAGCCGGCGAGGAGCCTCGCGATCGCTATTCTTTCGGCAGGCCGGGCTGGTTCGAGGCGGTCGGGCGCGAGCATCGCGCGTGCCGCGAAGCAGCGGCGCTTTTCGATCAGACGAGCTTCGCCAAGGCGGTCATTGTCGGCAGGGACGCCGAAGCGGCGCTTTCCTGGATCGCCGCGAACAATGTCGCCAAACCGCCGGGCGCCGTCGCTTATACGCAACTATTGAATCACAAGGGGGGCATTGAGTGCGATCTGACGATCACGCGACTCGCCAAGGACCGCTTCTATGTCGTGACGGGAACGGCCTTCGGAACGCATGATTTCGATTGGATCAGGCGGTCGATTCCCGAGGGGCTGGACGCGGCCTTGATCGACGTCACCCCGGCAAATTCCGTGCTGGCGCTCATGGGACCGCGCGCCCGCGAAATCCTGCAGTCATGCTGCGATGACGACGTGTCGAACGCCGGCTTCCCGTTCATGACCGCCCGCGAAATCCATTTGGCGGGCGCGCCGGTGTTGGCGATCCGCGTCACTTATGTTGGCGAACTCGGTTGGGAGCTTCACACGCCGGTCGATTTCGCCGCGACGGTCTATGATGCGCTGTGCGAGGCGGGCGCGTCGCTCGGGCTCGTCGACGCCGGCTACAGGGCCATCGAATCTCTCCGTCTGGAGAAGGGGTATCGCGCCTGGGGCTCCGATATCGGTCCGGATCACACGCCGCCGATGGCTGGCCTGGGCTTCGCCGTCAAGATGAAGTCCGGCGTCCCATTTCAGGGGAAAGACGCGCTTGTTGCGGCCGCCGCCGCGCCCCTGCCGCGTCTTCTAGCCGGTTTCACGCTCGACGATCCCGACACTGTGCTTCTGGGGCGCGAAACGATCTATCGCAACGGCCAGCGCGTGGGATGGCTGTCGAGCGGCGGATATGGCTATTCGATCGGCAAGCCAATCGGCTACGGCTATGTGCGTCGCGACGAAGGCGTCGATCCGTCTTTCGTCCTCTCGGGCGACTATCAACTCGAAATCGCTGGCGAGCGCCATCCGGCCAGCGTTTCGCTCTCGCCGTTCTACGATCCCAAGGGCGAACGCATTCGCTCGTAGTCCCGAGACTATGTCTTGAGTCGTCGGTCTGCGCCTGCGGCCGCGTCTCTGACATTACGCGGCGCGTCAAAGGACGAGATCGTTTCCGCCACCGC
The DNA here is from genome assembly GCF_050251305.1 of Methylocystis sp. Taxonomy (GTDB): domain Bacteria; phylum Pseudomonadota; class Alphaproteobacteria; order Rhizobiales; family Beijerinckiaceae; genus Methylocystis. The sequence continues at coordinate 83,784 of NZ_JBFWNB010000005.1, forward strand.
GTCGAGCGCGAGATCGAGGTCGTCTTGGGAGATGACGAAAGGCGGCGCAAGGCGAACGACCGTGTCATGCGTGGCGGTCGTCAGCACGCCCCTGTCGATCAGGCCCTCGCATATGTCGCGCGCGCTTGCGTAGCGCGGGTCCAATTCGACGCCGGCCCAGAGGCCGCGTCCGCGAACGTCGGCGAGCCCCGGGGCGCGCATGCCGTGCAGCCTTTGCAGCATTCTCGCGCCGAGCGCCTGGCTGCGCTCGACCAGCCGCTCATCGCGAATGACGCGCAGCGCTTCGAGTCCGACAGCGGCGGCGAGCGTGTTGCCGCCGAAAGTCGACCCATGCGAGCCCGGCGTGAACACGTTCATCACGTCGCGTTTCGCCACGAAGGCGGAGACGGGCAGCACCCCGCCGCCGAGCGCCTTGCCGAGCATGACGCCGTCGGGAACGACATTCTCATGCTGAAAGGCGAACCACGTTCCGCTGCGCCCCAATCCAGATTGCACTTCATCCAGCAGCAGCAAAATCCCGCGCTTGTCGCATAGGCGGCGCAGCCCCGCGAGCCAGCCGTCGGGCGGCACGATGACGCCCGCCTCGCCCTGGATCGGCTCGACGAGAATGGCGGCCGTATTTGGCGTGACGGCGGCTTCAAACGCCGCAAGATCGCCAAACGGCGCAGAGCGAAAGCCCGGCGTGAACGGCCCGAACCCGTCACGATATTGGCTTTGCGACGAGAAGCTGATGATCGTCGTCGTGCGGCCGTGGAAATTATTGTCGGCGACGACGATGTCCGGACTGTCGATTCCTTTGACGTGATTGCCCCAGCGGCGCGCCGCTTTGATCGCCGTCTCCACCGCCTCCGCCCCGGAGTTCATCGGCAGAGCGACGTCGAGCCCCGTCACTTTGCAGAGCTCTTCGAGGAAAGGGCCAAGCCTGTCATCGAAAAAGGCGCGGGAGGGGACGGCGAGCCGCTGCGCCTGTTCGGCAAGCTTTGCGAGAATTCTTGGATGCGCATGGCCGAGGCTCACGGCCGAATAGGCGCTCATCATATCGATGTAGCGCCGGCCTGCGACGTCCCACAGATACGCGCCCTCGCCGCGCGTGAGCATGACAGGCAGCGGAGCGTAGTTACGGGCGACGTGCGGGTTGCTGAACTCCGAGTTGTGCATATCCGGAAGCTTTTGCGCGCGCCCGCATTAGATAGATGCGTGCGCACAGGCGCGTGTCTATTACATAGGAGATGCGGCGGGCGGCGCCAGCCGCAATGTCCGAGCGAACAGCGGGAGTCGAAATGGAGGCGCGCGTTCCGCAGGGCGACATAGCCGCTGAAACTGCGGCTCTTTTCAATCAACTGGGAGTCAATTCTCAGCTCCTCACGCGCGGCTCGCTGGCGATCCGGACGCCGATCACCGGGGAGATCGTCGCGCGCGTCGAAAGCGTGGATGCGACGGCTGCGCATGACGCTGTCGCCCGCGCCGAGGAGGCGTTTCGCATCTGGCGCAACGTTCCGGCGCCGCGCCGGGGCGAATTCGTGCGTTTGCTGGGCGAGGAGCTCAGATCGGCCAAGGACGCGCTGGCGCGGCTCGTCACGATCGAGGCCGGCAAGATCGTGACGGAAGGTCTCGGCGAAGTTCAGGAGATGATCGACATCTGCGACTTCGCCGTGGGCCTCTCCCGTCAGCTTCATGGCCTGACCATCGCCACCGAACGCCGCGGCCACCGCTTGATGGAGACCTGGCGACCGCTCGGCGTCGTCGGAATCATCACCAGCTTCAACTTTCCGGTGGCCGTCTGGGCGTGGAATGCGGCGCTTGCGCTTGTCTGCGGCAACGCCGTCATCTGGAAGCCATCGGAAAAGACTCCGCTTGTCGCGCTGGCGACGCAAGCGCTGGTCGCGCGCGCCGCCGCGCGTTTCGGCGAGGCGCCGGAAGGGCTGTCAGGTCTGCTCATCGGCGACCGCGAGGTAGGCGAAGCGCTCGTCGAGGATGCGCGGGTGCAGCTGGTTTCGGCGACCGGTTCGACGGCGATGGGGCGCGCCGTCGCGCCGCGCCTCGCGCGCCGCTTTGCAAAATCGATTCTGGAGCTTGGCGGCAACAACGCCGCCGTCATTTGCGCGTCCGCCTCGCTCGATCTCGCCGTCCGGGCGATCGCCTTCGCGGCCATGGGCACGGCGGGCCAGCGGTGCACGACGCTGCGGCGGCTGATCGTGCATGAAGATGTCTATGACGCGCTTCTCGGCCGCTTGCGGCGCGCTTACGCTTCAGTTCCGGTCGGCGATCCCCGCGACGGCGCCTCGCTCGTCGGCCCGCTGATCGACGAAAGCGCCCATGCGGCGATGCGCGCGGCGCTCGATGAAGCGCGCGCCGCCGGAGGCGTCGTCCACGGCGGGGAACGCGTGCTGGCCGATCAATTCCCCGACGCGTTCTACGTGCGTCCGGCGCTTGTGGAGATGCCGGAGCAGACGGGCGTCATGCGACGGGAAACCTTTGCGCCCATTCTCTACGTGGTGAAATTCCGCAGCCTCGACGAAGCCATTCAGTTGAACAACGATGTCGCGCATGGCCTCGCCTCGTCGATATTCACCTCGCGTCTGGATGAAGCTGAACGGTTCATGGCCGCCGACGGATCGGACTGCGGCATCGTGAATGTGAACATCGGCCCTTCCGGCGCCGAAATCGGCGGGGCCTTCGGCGGCGAGAAGGATACCGGCGGCGGTCGCGAAGCGGGATCCGACTGCTGGAAGTTCTACATGCGCCGCGCCACCAACACGATCAATTATTCGGGCGAACTGCCGCTGGCGCAGGGCGTCAAGTTCGATCTGGAGGCCTAGCGCCAACGTCGCTGCGCGCATGGTTTCCAGGCGCTGACCACTAGATTCGGGAGGCGGTCATCACAGAGGACGCAACCATCGATCGGTCAAAGCCATGATGGGCGACACGCTTCCCGACGCCGTTCGGGCGATGTTCGCCGCGGCGGTTTCGGACATGTATCAGGCCGAAGCGCCGCGGTATCGCGCGATGAAAACGCTCGTCGCCGACGTGAATCGGCAGACGCTCGCCGCCGATCGAGAACTTGCGCGGCGGCTTGCGGAGAACGGCGACCTCCAGCGACTCGACGTCGAGCGCCATGGCGCCATCCGCGTCGGGACGGCCGAGGAACTGTCGACGCTGCGCCGGCTCTTCGCCGTCATGGGCATGGCGCCGGTGGGCTATTACGACCTGTCGGTCGCCGGAATTCCGGTACATTCGACGGCGTTCCGGCCGATCAGCGACAGCGCGTTGCGGGCCAGTCCCTTTCGCATCTTCACCTCGCTTCTCAGACTGGATCTCATCCCTGACGCCGAAGCGCGCGAGATGGCGACAAAGATTCTCGCGCAGCGAGATATCTTCACGCCGCGCTGCCGGGCGTTGATCGAAATCTTCGAAACGCGCGGATTCGACGACGATGAGGCGCGCGCGTTCGTTGTTGAAGCGAAGAAAACCCTACGCTGGGATGGGCGGGCGACCGTCTCCTCGGCGGTCTATCAAAGGCTCCATGCGACGCATCCGCTGCTCGCCGACATCGTCTGCTTCAAGGGTCCGCACATTAATCATCTCACCCTGCACGCGCTCGACATCGACGCCGCACACCGCGCCATGGCGGCGCGCGATATGAATCCCAAGGCGATCATCGAAGGGCCGCCGCGTCGCCACTGCCCGATCCTGCTGCGCCAGACCAGCTTCAAGGCGAATCCCGAACCCGTCGCATTCATCGAGGAAGACGGCCGGCGCGTCAGCGGCGCGCATGCGGCGCGCTTCGGCGAGATCGAGCAAAGGGGCGCGGCGCTGACCGCGCGGGGGCGGGCGGCGTACGACAGGCTCCTCGCCGAAGCTCAGGCCGCGGCGCCGCTTGCGGCGGACGGCGCCAATGCGCGGACGTTCCACGACGAGCTGTCGCGGCGCTTTGCCGCCTTCCCGGACGAGTGGACGGCGCTGGGCCGCGACAAGCTCGCCTTCTTTCGCTATTCGGCCGATCCGCGCGCAAGGCCAAGGGAGTGGACGGCCCGTGCCTCACTGGACGATCTCCTCGGCGCCGGGGCGCTGCGCGCCGAACCGATCGTTTACGAGGATTTCCTGCCGGTCAGCGCCGCCGGCATCTTTCGCTCGAATCTCGGGGAGCGCGGCGCGGAAGAGCGCGTGGAGCGCGCCGACCAACGCGCCTTTGAGGCGGCGCTCGGCGCGCCGGTTCTCAATGAACTCGCGCTGTATGAGGAGGCTGAGACGCGGTCCTTGGCCCCGAGCCTGCAGGCGCTCGGCATCGAAAACCTTGCCGCTCCGGAGCCGGCAAAATCGGGTTGACCGGCTATTGGCGTGGGCAGGTTCAGCCATAACTGAGGAGCATGGCGCTCAACTCCGCTGAGGAGGCGTCGCGAGAGTGGAAGGCGCATGCGACCGATTCTCGTCACCGGCGCGCTTGGCCAGATCGGCGCCGAGCTGACGCCGGCGTTGCGCAAGGCGTTTGGCGCGGCGCGCGTCATCGCCTCGGATCTCCCTGAGGCGCAGTCTGCGGATGGAGCCTACGAGCGACTTGACTGCACGCAAGCGGAGGCGGTCGCGGATCTGATCGGACGACAAGACGTCGGCGCCGTCTACCACCTCGCGGCGATCCTCTCGGCGATCGCCGAGGACCGGCCGCAGGACGCCTGGCGCGTCAATATGGATGGTCTCTACAATGTGCTGGAGGCCGCGCGCCGCTTTGGGTGCAAAGTGTTCTTCCCAAGTTCGATTGCGGCGTTCGGCCCCTCGACGCCGCGCCGTCATACGCCGCAGACGACCATTCAGAGGCCGACGACGATCTACGGCGTCACAAAGGTCGCCGGCGAATTGCTGTGCGACTATTACGCGACGCGCTTCGGCGTGGATGTGCGCGGGTTGCGCCTGCCCGGCCTCGTGTCCTGGGCGGCGCCTCCGGGCGGCGGCACCACCGACTACGCCGTCGAAATGTTTCACTCCGCCGCTCGACGCAGGCGCTATTTCTGCTTTCTGCGCCCAGAGACGCGTCTCGACATGATGTATATGCCGGACGCGATACGCGCCATGATCGATCTCATGGAGGCCGATCCGAAGCGCCTGCGCTACGCCAATGCGTATAACGTCACCGCCATGAGCGTCACGCCGCGCGAGATCGCCGCCGAAATTCGCCGGCATACGTCGTTATTCGCGGTCGACTATTGCGTCGATCCGAAGCGTCAGGCGATCGCCGATTCCTGGCCGGAATCGCTCGACGCCGAGGCGGCGCGGGAAGATTGGGGCTTCAGCCCACGTTTCGGCCTCGCCGACATGACCCGGGACATGCTCGCGCGTCTTGGCGCGGCGACAGGCCGGTTTGACGATCCCGTTTCAAGTGAGGCTCCAAATGCCGACGCAGGGATTGGCTGAGGCGCTCGCGTCGCAGCTCGACGAGCTGTCGCGCGCGGGTCTCCTCAAGGGCAGGGAAAGCGTCCTCTGCGGCGTCGTTCCGCCTCATGAGGGGCACGGCCCTCGCTTTCTCGTCGAAGGCGAGGGCGACACGCCCTTTCTGCGCATGAACGCCAATAATTATCTCGGCATGTCGTTGCGCAGGGAGGTGATCGCCGCCGAGGAAGAGACGGCTGCGACATATGGCGCTGGCCCCGGCGCTGTGCGCTTCATCAGCGGCTCCTGGTCGCCGCATCTTGCGCTGGAGCATCGGATCGCCGCCTTTCATTCGCGTCCGGCGGCGATCATCTTTTCGTCGGCCTATGCGGCGGTGCTGGGCGTGATTCCGCAGATCGTCAGCAGGAAGACCGCCGTCATCAGCGACGAACTCAATCACAATTGCATCATCAACGCGATCTCGCTTGCGGCGCCTGCCGAAAAGCGAATCTATAAGCATCTCGATCTGGGCGAACTCGAGCGCTGTCTCGATGAATCGGCGAAATCATGCGATCGCGCCGTCATCGTCACTGACGGCGTGTTCAGCATGCGTGGCGATCATGCGCCGCTCGATCGCATCATGACGCTGGCGCATAGTCGCGACAGCGCCTTCGCCGAAGGGGCGATCGTCGTCGTCGACGATTCGCATGGCGTCGGCGCCTTGGGCGCGACGGGACGCGGCGCCGAGGAATACACGCGATCAGTCCCGGTCGATATTCTGGTGGCGACGCTCGGAAAGGCGTTCGGCGTTAACGGCGGCTATGTTGTCGGCGACGAGATTCTCATTCGCTACTTGCGCGAACGCGCGCCGACCTATGTCTACTCCAATCCGATCACCCCGGCGGAAGCCGCCGCCGCGCATCGAGCGATCGATGTTCTCGACAGCCCCGAAGGCGTGTCCTTGCTCGATCATCTGCGCGCCATGACCCGGCGCTTCAAGGCGGGACTTGTCAGGCTGGGGTTCGAGACCTTGCCCGGAGAGCATCCTGTCGTTCCGCTTATCACGCGCGACAGCGCCGGCGCCCTGGCGCTTGTCGCGCATCTGCGGCGTTGGGGCGTGCTGGCCACCGGCCTGACCTATCCCGTCGTGCCGAGAGGCGACGAGGAAATCCGATTCCAGATCAGCGCGGACCACACCGCCGCGGACATCGACGCGGCCCTGGCGGCGCTGGCCGAGATGGCGACATCGAACGCCCCGGCGCGGGCGGAGCCTTAGCGCCCTATTTCTACGGTGGCGGCGCCGTCTGCAGCGTGCGTGCGAGTCGAGGACAGGGCCATGGATAGCGCGCGTTACCACAAGGCGAGCATCGGCGACCGTTTGCTTCAGCCGGAAACGCTGATGCTCGGCTATGGCTATGATCCGGCGCTGTCCGAAGGCTCGGTCAAGCCGCCGGTGTTTCTGACCTCGACCTTCGTGTTCCGAACGGCCGAGGACGGACGCGACTTCTTCGACTACATGGCCGGCCGTCGCGCGCCGGCGGAGGGCGAAGAGACAGGTCTCGTCTATTCGCGCTTCAACCATCCCAATCTCGAAATCGTCGAGGACCGTCTGGCGATCTATGAGCACGCCGAATGCGGTCTCGTCTTCTCCTCCGGCATGTCGGCCATCGTCACGACGATTCTCGCATTCGCGCGCCCCGGCGAAGCGATTCTGCGCAGCCGCCCGCTCTATGGCGGGACCGAGGTTCTCATCGACAAGACATTGGCGCCGTTCGGATTGACCGGCGTCGGCTTTATGGATGGTCTCGACGAAGCAAATATCCGCGCCGCAGCCGAGCGCGCCATGCAGACGGGCCGCGTCGCCATGATCTTCATCGAGACGCCCTCCAATCCGATGAACACGCTGGTGGACATCGCCCTGGTCAGGCGCGTCGCCGACGATATCGCGGAAAAACAGGGCTCGACGCCGGTCATCTGCTGCGACAACACGCTCTTGGGGCCGGTCTTTCAGTCGCCGCTGCGGCACGGGGCGGATCTGTCGCTCTATTCGCTGACCAAATATGTCGGCGGACACAGCGATCTCATCGGCGGCGCCGTCGTCGGCGCCTGTGCGCATCTCAAAGCCATTCGCGCGATGCGCAGCGCTATCGGCACGCAGCTCGATGCGCATTCCTGCTGGATGCTCGGCCGCTCGCTCGAGACATTGTCGTTGCGCATGAACCGCGCGGCCGAAAATGCGGCGATTGTCGCCGGATGTCTCGCGGCTCATCCCAAGGTGGCGCGGGTGCACTATCCGCCGCTGCTCCCGGCCGACCATCCGCAGCGACTGCTGATGGAGCGTCAGTCCAGTTCCGCCGGCTCGACCTTCTCCTTCGAGGTCGTGGGGAGACAGGCGGAAGCCTTCGCCTTCCTCAACCGGCTGCAGATCTTCAAGCTCGCGGTCAGTCTCGGCGGCACCGAATCCCTGATCTGCCATCCGGCGACGACCGTGCATTCGGGGCTCAGCGAAGAGGCCCGCCGGGAAATCGGCATCACGCCGGCGCTGATTCGCGTATCGATCGGCATCGAACATCCGGATGATCTTGTCGCCGATCTCATCCAGGCGTTTGGTTGAAAAGGCGGCGGGGGCGCCTACAATTGGACGTAACCGGAAGCTGCGCGCTGGGCCCTGTTAATCGCGCGTCGCGGACATATCTATAAAGGGTCTTTCAGATCCGAAATCGAGCTGAGACTGGCCAATGAGAGTAGCGAAGGAAGTTCGGGACGACCGAACGGTTCTGAGCGTCCAGGAGGATCGCATCGACGCGCATAATTCTGGAGAGCTCAAGGACTTGGTTTTGAAGACGCTCGAAGGCGGCGCTCAAAACGTGGTGATTGATTTGGCGCGAGTTCAATTCATCGACAGTTCCGGCCTGGGGGCGCTGCTTTCGGGCTATAAAAACGCCAGCCTGCGCTCGCGCGGGTTCGCGCTGGCGGGTCTGCAGCCGCGTGTGAGGTCGATGTTCGAACTGACGCGGCTGCATCGGGTTTTCGACATCTATCCAAGCCTGCAATTGGCGCTGAGCGCTTGAGGCGGGAGTGGCGGGCGGTGCGCTATGTGCGAGACAATCGTCAATTTGGACATCGTCGTTCCCAATCAAACGCGATATCTGCGTCTCGTGGGCGCGATTGCGGAAGAGCTTGCGAGAGAATTGGAAGTTGAGGAGGATAAGCGAGACACTCTCGCTTTTCATCTGAACCTTGCGCTGACCGAGGCCGTCGCCAACGCCATCCAGTACAGCGTCGCAGCGCATGCGGACGACTCCATTCGAATCTGTCTTTCGGTTGAAGACGCCTATCTTTCCGTCCGCGTTTTCGATCACGGCGAAGGCTTTGATCTGGCCGCTGTGCCGACGCCGGATTTCGACGAGCTTCGCGAACGCGGCCGCGGCATATTCTTCATCCGTTCGGTGATGGACTCTGTCCAATATCATAAGACGGATTCGGGCAATGTGCTCGAGATGCGCAAGAAGATCGCCTAGCCTTGTGGCTCCCGTGCTGCGCTCTTCAGAGACATTGACGCCCGACGGCGGCTGGGAAGGCGCGGCGCGGGCGTTCCTCCGTCGCGCCGACCGCCGTCTGGGGCTCAAACGATCGATCGACGGGATCGAGGAGCTCCCGGAGTCCTATCGTCGCCTTGTGCCGGCGCGGCGCGCCGCGCGCGATCTTGCATTGATTGCGGCCAACGAAGACGACACGCGCGAGATCGTCGACTTGCGGCCGTTGTACGGCGCCTCGGCCGGCGACGCGGCCTACGAAGTTCGCCTGATTGGAGCGAAGGATCGCGCGCTCGACGAACTTCTGCCGATATTGCAGAACCTCGGACTGCGCGTCACGGATCAGATCCGATTCAAACTCGACATCAGCGTCGGCTCGCGTTTCATTCGAAGTTTTGTCGTCGAGCCTGCGGCGTCGAACGGGGCGAGCGTGGCGCGATCGCGCGCGCGCTTGCTGCAGGCGCTGAGAATGGCTCTCTCGGGGGACGTCGAGAGCGACGCGCTCAACGGCCTGATCCTGGCCACGGGGCTTGACTGGCGACAGATCGATCTCTTTCGCGCTTATTGCAATTACTATCGGCAGCTTGGCGTCCGCCTTGGCCGCGACCGCATCTACCAGGCGCTTTTGCGCAGTCCGGCGGCGGTCGAATTGCTCTATCGATATTTCGAGGCGCGGTTCAAACCGGATCACAGCGGACGCGACGCTTTTCAGATTGAGCTTGAATCGCTCACTCCGATCAGGGCGCAGCTGGCGGATGCTCTGGACAAGGTCGCCGACGGCGGCGACGATCGTATCCTGCGCGACCTTTTCAATCTCATCGACGCGACCGTGCGGACCAATTTCTACTTTTCCGGCGATCGATCGCGCGACTTCATCGCCGTGAAGATCAGCAGTCTCGGCGTGTTCAACATGCCCTCGCCAAAGCCGATGGCCGAAATCTACGTTCATTCCCGTTCGATGGAAGGCGTGCATCTGCGGGGCGCCAAGGTCGCGCGCGGCGGCATACGCTGGTCCGATCGGCCGGAGGACTTCCGCAGCGAGATCCTCGCGCTGATGCAGACGCAGATGATCAAGAACGCGCTCATCGTGCCGCAAGGCGCCAAGGGCGGCTTTATTTTAAAGCATACTCTCGCTGAGGGGGCAGAGCGGCGGCAGCTCGGGAAAGCGGCCTACGAGCAGTTCCTGCGCGGCCTTCTCGATCTGACGGACAATCTCAAGGATGGCAAAGTCGTGCGGCCTGAGGAGCTTGTTGTCTACGACGACGCCGATCCGTATCTCGTCGTCGCGGCCGACAAGGGCACCGCCACCTGGGCTGACGTCGCCAACGAGATTTCTCGCGCCTACAATTTTTGGCTTGGCGACGCATTCGCCAGCGGCGGCGCGCATGGCTATCACCACAAGCGTCTGGGCATCACGGCGCGGGGCGCGTGGGTGTGCGTCAGGCGGCACTTTTGCGAACTCGGCCACGACGTGGACGCTGAGCCGTTTAGCGTCGTCGGCGTCGGCTCGATGGACGGCGACGTTTTTGGCAATGGCATGCTGCACACGCCGAACATTCGGCTGATGGGCGCATTCGACGGCCAATATATCTTCCTCGACCCCAATCCGGATCCGCTCGTGTCGTTCGCCGAGCGCCGCCGACTGTTTGAACTGCCGCGCTCCTCCTGGCGCGATTATAATCCCGAATTGCTCTCTGGGGGCGGCGGCGTCTATCGGCGCGACGCCAAGGATGTGCCGCTCAGTCCGGAGATACGACAGTGGCTCGGCGTGCGCCACAGCGCGATCGACGGCGAATCGCTGGTGCGCCTGCTGTTGACCGCGCCTGTCGACCTGTTGTGGATGGGCGGCGTCGGCGCCTATGTCAAGGCGAGCTCCGAAACGAATGAAAGCGTCGGCGATCGCGCCAATGACGGCGCGCGCGTCGATGCGCTCCAGCTTCGCGCCAGAGTCGTGGGCGAGGGCGCCAATCTCGCGTTTACGCAGCGCGCGCGCATCGAATATGCGCTGCGCGGCGGCCGCATCGACACCGACGCGGTCGACAATTCGGCCGGCGTCGATCTCTCGGACCATGAAGTCAATCTGAAGACTCTGCTCCGCAGGCAATCCGATCAGGACGCCGCCGATCAGGACGCCGCCGATCAGGACGCCGCCGAACATGGCGACGTCGATCGCCTGCTCGAATCGCTAACCGAGGAGGTTTGCGCCTCGGTGCTGCAGGACAATGATCGACAAAGTCTCTGCCTGTCGTTGGATCAGGCCCGCTGCCGCGCCAATCTCGACGCCTTTATGGATGTCGCCGAGCAGCTCGAAAACGCCGGATACGTCAATCCCGCGGCGGACGCCTTCCCGACGCGCAAGGACGTGTCTGCGCGCGAGACGAAGGAATTGACGCGGCCTGAACTCGCGCTGCTCATGGCGAGTTCGAAGCTGGCGTTGAAGCAGAGACTGCTTGAAGACGAGACGTTTTTTCAGGGCGCATGGGCCTATGACATGCTCGCGAGCTATTTCCCGGAACGTCTGCGGTCTCAATTTCCGGAGCGCATCAGAACGCATTCGCTGGCGCGCGAAATCGCCGTGACGACGATCTGCAACAAGGCGATCGATCAGGCCGGCGCCTGTTTCCTGCTGCTGGGCGAGGGGCTGGTGCCGACTCTGCTCAGCTACGCCGTGAAGCTCTATTTCTCCTTCGATCGGATCTTCGAAGGCGACAGGTGGCGCACGAGTTTCGGCGCGCGCGGCGACACCGACATGGCGCGCCAATACGGCTTGTTTCTGCAGCTCGAAGACGCGCTGAGCTATATGTGCCGCTGGTCGATGCGGCGCGGACATCGGCTGAGCCCGGATGGCGCCGAGATTCAGCAGTGGCGGTCCGATCTCAAAGCCTATCGCGAACGCGTCGACGCCGCCGAACCGGCTGACGGACGCGCGCTGGGCGCGCCCTATTTCGATCGGCTGGGGAACTTCCCCTTCCTCGTCGCGCTCACCCGCGAATCGGGCGAGGATATGCGCGTCGCCGGGGCGTATTTCGATCAGGCGGCCAATCTGTTCGGCTTGCAGAAGCTGACCGGCTTCCTGGCGGATGTGAAGCCGAGAGACCGCTGGGAGCAGCAGCTGCAGGCGGCGCTCGACGCAAGGATGCGAGACGCCTGCGCGCGCATCGCGTCGATGCAGCTGCTGAACGGCGTCGGCGACGCGAGAGCGCTGTTCCGCAACGTCGGCCTCGAATTTCGTCTTGCGGGCCTGGAGCGGCTGGCGTTCAAACTCGAATCGTCGCTGTTTGCGACCTTCACGCCCTTTGCGGCTTTCGTCGCCGAGCTGAACGCGCTCGTCGACGCATGCGACGCCGCTTATCGCAAGAGCTGGACCGGGCGCGGCGATGAACCGAGAGGGCGCCGGGGCGCGTCAGCCGAAGCAGGAGCGCCCTAGCCGGATGGAAACGCTCACGGCCGATCGCGCCATCCTTGACGCTTTCGATGAGGCTCTTTGCATTCTGGAGTCGTCGGGGGCCTTGCGGTCGATGAACCGCGCCGCCGAACGTCTCACTGGCTATGCTGAATGCGAGCTTCGCGGCCAGCCGTTCCTTGCGCGCATTGCCGCGGCGGCGGCGGATGATTGCGAGCCTGTGTCGCCCTCGCAGCGGGAGCGCGCGCGGCTCTCCTTGCGCGTCCGGCGCAAGGACCAGACGACGCTCGACATTCGCTGCGAAGTGGACCCGCTTTCCGGCGACGGCAATGGCGGCTCGCTTCTCAAGCTTCGTCCGGTCGACGGGTCAGGCGCGACGGATGCGCTCGACGACGCCAAGCAGATGCTTGCGACGATCTTCGACGGCATGGCCGACGGCCTCGTGGTGATCAATGAGGTCGGCGACATTTTGCTGTTCAGCCGGGGCGCGGAGAAACTGTTCGGCTATCGCGCCGAAGACGCGCTCGGAAGAAACGTCAAGCTGCTGATGCCGTCGCCCTATCACGAGGCGCATGACGGCTATCTCGCCGCCTATCGGAAGACCGGCGTCAAGAAGATCATCGGCGTCGGCCGCGAGGTGGTCGGCCGGCGAAAGAACGGCTCGACCTTTCCGATGTATCTGTCGATCGGCGAAATCCGGCTGCAGGGCCAGCGCTATTTCGTCGGCGTCACGCATGATCTTACCCGACTGAAACGGGCCGAGGACAGATTGCTGACGCTTTCCGCCGCCGTCGAGCAAAGTCCGATCGGGCTGATGATCGCCAACCGAAACGGCGAAATCGAATATGTGAACAGCCGCTTCGCGACGCTGACCGGCTATCCGGCGCATGAGCTCATCGGCCAGAACCCGCGCATCCTGCAATCGCAGCGGACCGAGAACGAGCAGTATCGCCGGCTCTGGGAAAGCATCAGCGCCGGCGTCGAATGGCGCGGGCAGATCCAGGACCGACGCAAGGACGGCAAGCTCTATTGGGCGTCGGAAATCATCGCGCCGCTGCGCGACCCCAAGGGCGAGATCACCCATTATCTCGCCATTCAGCAGGACATCACGGAGCAGAAGCGCGACAAGGAGGCGCTGCTCGAGAGCGAACAGCGCTTCCGGCAAATCGCCGACATGGCCGGCGACTGGCTGTGGGAGCAGGATCAGGACGGCCGCTACACCTACAGCAGCAGCGCCGTCGAGGACGTGCTCGGCATGACGCCCGAAGAGGTGGTCGGCAAATCCTATGTCGATCTTTTCGCGAGGCGGGCGCCGCAGGACGCCGGCGACGCGCAGGGCCCGATCGCGCTGCGCCGGCCCTTCCACCGCGTCGTCAATCACTACCGGGACAAAAACGGCGGCGACGTCTTCACCGAGTCGACCGGCGCGCCGATCTTCGACGACGCCGGACGCCTGATCAAATGGCGGGGGGTCGACCACAACATCACCTCCCGCAAAAAATTCGAGGACCTGCTGCGCGTGCGCAACCGCGCGATCGAGGCCGTTCCGATCGGCATTGCGGTGTGGGACGCGCAGGCCCCCGGCGTGCCCAACGTCTACGTCAATCCGGCGCTCAGCCGGATCACCGGCTTTACGCGCGAGGAGCTGCTCGGGCACAGCCTGCATCTGCTGGAGGGGCCGGAGACGGATCCCGCGGCGCTCGAGGCCGTTCGCGCCGCCATCCACCAGCGCGGAAGCTGCCAGGTGACGGTGAAATTCTACCGCAAGGACGGAACGGCGTTCTGGGACGAGCTGCTGATTTCGCCGGTCGCCAATGAGGCGGGGCGCATCACCCATTTCGTCAGCGTCCACGCCGATATTTCCGACCGGCGCCGGGTCGAGGAGAGCCGTCACGAACTCGAGATCGCCAAGCACATTCAGCTGTCGCTGCTGCCGAACGCGCCATTGCGCACGCCGCATATGGAGATCGCCGGGATCTGCGTGCCGGCGACGCATGTCGGAGGCGACTATTTCGACTATTTCGAAAACTCCGGCGTCGTCGACATCGTCATCGCCGACGTGTCCGGCCACAGCGTCGGCGCGGCGCTGATCATGACCGAAGTGCGCAGCACGCTGCGCGCCGAGACGCGCAAGGCGACGTTGAGCGGGCCGGCCGAACTTTTGCGCGACCTCAACGAGCTGCTGCACGAGGATCTGTTCGCCGCCGACCTGTTCATCACCATGTTTTACGTGCGCTTCCTGCCGCAGACGCGCATGCTGCAATACGCCAACGCCGGACATAATCCGCCGCTGCTGTTGCGCGCGGAGGGCGCGGCGTGCGCGCAGCTCGACGCGGATGGCCTCGTGCTCGGCGTCCTGCGCGCGGTCGATTTCAAGGAGGGGAGCGTCGAACTCGCCGCCGGCGACAGGCTGCTGTTCTACACGGATGGAATCACCGAGGCGCAAAACCGCCAGGGCGATTTCTTCGGGCTCGAACGCCTGTCCGGCTCCTTCATGCAGCATCGCGGGCTTTCGCCGGGCGATCTCATCAAGGCGGTGCTGGCCGACGTGCGCGCCTTCCGCGGCGAGGCGCCGGCGACCGACGACGTCGCCATGGTGGTCGCGGAAGTGCGGTGACGCCGGCGCGCCCGAATGCGGGCGCGCGAAGATGTCCCGCCGCCGTGCGGCGCGGGGTGCGAGCGGTCCGGGACGCCCCGGCCGTCGCTGGCCGCAGCGCAGAGAACTGTCTTCGACATCCGGTTTCTCCCGGACACGGATCGCGTCGTCTCGCCGCCTCCGGGCCGAGGGAGCCGCTCCCCATCGTTCGGGTAACCAACGCCCGCGCCAACCTCGGATATTATGGTCCGGGCCTTCAAAGCCTGCACATGAGTTTCGTCGCGCCTTGCGGCGCTTCGAAGGGGCTCATGCGTCTCCGCGCGAAGGAGAGAAGCCCAGACCGGCGACGCGCCGCCGGATCAGGGAACGTGGGTCGTTCGTCCCGCCGGATCCGTCCTTCGCCGGCGCCGCTCGACCCTGAGCCGCGCCCTCGCTTGACGAAGGCGAGCGGATGATAGGAATTTATTCATAGGATGTCAAGAGAGCCAGTTAGACTTAGTCACGATTCTGAGGTCTCGTCAGAGAAGTTCGAAGGCGGCGCTTTAGCCGTTTCGCAGCCTCATAGCCGTCCACTTGAGAATTCATCGCTGAGACAAGTTACAGCGCCCGATTCACAAGCCGACGGGTTTGTGAGACACTCCGAGGCTAAACAGCCCGATTTTTTGGTAATGAGTATGACTGCCCTCGCGGGGAACCAGATAAGCTTTTGCCTCCATGGGCCTGCGTCGGAGATTGAACGGATCTCCGGTACTATTTTCGCGCTTAAACTGCACGCTCTCGTTTCCGCGCTGAAAGCGGCTGACGCAGCTGTAAATGGCAGGCGCATACATGACTACTTCGTCACAACAGAGCACTCCGATACGCCCACTGCAATCCTTTCCGAAGAAACAGAAAAACCTCAACGCATTTACGGGGCAAATTCTGGAATTTCAGCTTTTAAGTCGTGCGCAGAAGCCATCATTGAAGGCGACTTCGATAGAGCGAGGGAATTCGGGGCGACGGTGAACCGGATCGCAAAACTCGCCGCCGGCGCCGCGACCAAGGCTTTTAGTTACGCCGAGGTAAAAATAGCTAGCGCCGATGGCCTGCGCGTAGATGATTTCCTTAAATCGAGAGCAGCCAGAGTATTAGAGCCTTCTCCCCTCCAGTCGATCGTCGGGCCATCAAAACGTTGGTTCCACGGCAGTGTCTTCGGGACATTCGATGGGAAAATCCGCGCGGTCGAACTTCGTGGCTCTCTGCCAGAAATTACGCTCTGCCTTACAGCTGGAGGCGCTGAGATTAACTGCATCTGCACTGATAAACTGCGCCAGCAAATTGGCGCAGCCGTTTCGGCCGATAGTCGTGTCACTGTTTCTGGAAAGGCAATCTATGACGAGTCTCAGCCCCTGCCGCTCCGCATAGTGGTTTCGCAGATCAAGCTTGTTCGCGACCACGGGGACTTCACAAAATGGTCTGGCGCATTTGAGCCATTTGAAGTCGAGACTTGGCCGGAGGACGATGAATGATTCGTCCGAAAAATGTTTTCTGGGATTCCTGTTGCTTCATTCGTTTCATCACAAGATATCCAGAACTTCTTGCCGATATGGAGCAGTACATTAAGGAGGCGCGTGAAGGCAGCATTGCAATCCATTTTTGCACGATTGCGTTCGCTGAAATCAGGCCGAGGTATTTCAAGGAGAGCGCTTATGGCTCTATTGAGGAGTTTTTTGACCACTGGGGGAGCGCGTTTGTCCCAATCGACCCTAACGCAAACATACTTATTGAGGCCGGCCGTATCCGTGACGTTGATCCGATAAACCCAGCCGACCCAAATATCGCCGACGATCTGAAACGAAAAGTTGGCGCAGCTGACGCGATTCACCTTTCAGCTTGTCTTTTCCTGCGTGATGCGATGGGCTTAAACGACATCGTTTTTCACACGTTCGACGAAGGAAAGGGGAAGACAACCTCTGAGGGGAAATGCGTTCCGATCATTGGTTTTGAACGGTGGTTCCCGGCAGAAAGCAGATCCGCGGTGCTCAATGAGGTTTGTTCTCTAACAAGATGCAAACCCAAACACTATGCCCCGGACCTAGCGACAGGAGCGTCTCATGGCGGGTGACCAGCTGTCACTGCCCGAAACGGTCAAGACGGACCGACTTGCCGATTTCGTGTCCAAAAAGGAGTTTTCCTTCGCGCCGCGCTTCACGAGAGCCGTGGATTCTCGTCGCGCTGTGCGCCGGGAATGACAGAACTGAGCGATGCAGCGCTTGGGGCCCAGATAAAGGGGTCCAGTGTCATTCCCGACAGGCCGAAGGCCTGATCGGGAATCCAGAGCAGGTTCGCGAAGGATCAGCTTTTCTGGATTCCCGATCGCGCGCTGCGCGCGCGTCGGGAATGACACTGGGGTCAATTTCAAGCGTGCGCGTCGGGGTCGTCATTGCGAGGAGCGCAGTGACGAAGCAATCCAAAAGTCGCAGGCGGATTCTGGATTGCTTCGCCTCCGGCTCGCAATGACGACCCCGATGGCTGTCACGCGCGATCGGCAATAGAGAGATCGCGAATGATCGGCTTTTCTGGATTCCCGATCGCGCGCTTGCGCGCGTCGGGAATGACAGGGCTGCTTGCGCGCGCGTCGGGAATGACACCACGGCCTATCACCAAAGGCGCGCGTCGGGAATGACGCTACATCGCCGCGCTTGGGAAATGACAGCCTTGCTCGCATGTTTCCAAACGACAGCGAGGCTTTCGCTATCCTCTTGACCTGCGGCTCAAGCAGCCAATGTCACACGCATATGCCCCAGCGCTCAGCGAGGGTGGTTCAATGCACAATTATCGTGTTCGCGAAGTCAAATTCATCGAGACCGAAGGCGGCCATGTGAAGCTGAAGCCGCTGCGCGAATATGAGCGCGAAGCGTCCGATGCGGCGAGCGTCATCGCCGAGGTCAGCCGCTTCTTCGAGTTGGAGCTCTCCAGTCCCAAGGCGCTCGACGTCGTCGATTTCGACGAGGTGATCATCCTCGACGAAAACGGCGCGTTCGTCGCGCGATTCGGCGTCGCCGACTTCTGGGAGCGCGAGTGGAACGCCGTCGCCGCGAAGAGCGAGGCCGCCGCGCAGATGTCGCGTTCGGCCTAGAGCAGGCTCCGAAAAAGTTGACAGACTTTTTCGATGAGAACCTGCTCCAACGTTTTTATTTTGAGCGATTCCTTATCGATCACATGATTCCATGTGATCGGGAAGCGCTCTAAGGGGACTCGCCGCGAAACGCCGCTTCGACGGCGGCGAGGTCGATCTTCACCATGCCGAGCATCGCCTGAAAGGCGCGCTCGGCCGCGGCGCGATCCTCATCCATGAACATGCGCGGCAGCGCCTCCGGCACGATCTGCCAGCAGAGTCCGTAGCGGTCCTTCAGCCAGCTGCATTGGATCGGGGAGCCGCCGCCGGCGAGCAGCTTCTCCCAGATCTCGTCGGTCTCGCGCTGGTCCCTGGTCATCACCGAGATCGAGAAGGCCTCGTTGTGGATCGTCTCGCGGCCCATGTTCAGCGCCTGATAGGGCGTCCCGGCGAGGGTGAAGGAGACGAGCAGCGCGGGCCCGTCCGGTTCGCGGCGGAAGGCGCCTTCGAAGACCGAGTCGGGAATGACCGAGACGTAGAAGCGCGCCGCTTCCTCCGCCTGATCCTTGAAGGCGATGCAGGTTCTGACGTTCGGATTCATGGTTGCTCCTTGGCGCTGTCATTCCCGACGCGCGCTTGCGCGCGATCGGGAATCCAGGACTTCACCCGACGTGCTTGGTGTGAGTCTGGATTCCCGATCAGGCCTGCGGCCTGTCGGGAATGACACGTTGCGATTGTATTGCGCTTCGAACGAAAAGCTGGACAATTCCTATAAACGTTGATATCAATATAATAACGCCATGTCAAAGAAGCTGCCGATCGAGGTCGTTCATGAAGTCCGCGACTGCTGTCTCTGCCTTGCCGCGCAGCGCGCCGCGCGCCGGCTCGCGCGCCGCTTCGACCGCGCCTTCGCGCCGCTCGGACTCACCAATGGGCAGTTCTCGCTGATGATGTCGCTGAATGCGCCGCAGGCGCCGACTCTCGGACGTCTCGCGGAGGCGCTCGCCATGGATCGCACGACCTTGACCGCCGCGCTGAAATCGCTGGAGCGGCGCGGGCTGGTGGTCACGCGGCCCGACGAGAAGGATCGCCGCGCGCGCCGGCTCTATCTGACGGATGCGGGCGGCGATCTGCTCGCCGCCGCGCTGCCGATCTGGCGGCGCGAACATGCCGCGATCGACGCCGGCTTTTCGCAAAGCGACGGCCAAAGACTGCGCAAAGCGCTGCGCACATTGGGGGCTGAAACACCTAAAGGAAAGGACGCGACGCCATGAACGCCAAAGCCGAGAACACTCCGCCATGCCTGCGCTCGATCACGCCGCATCTCATCTGCGCCGGCGCGTCCGACGCGATCGAATTTTACAAGAAGGCGTTCGGCGCTGAGGAGATGTTCCGCCTGCCGGGCGCGGACGGAAAACTGATGCATGCGTCGGTGAAGATCGGCGACTCGATGGTGATGCTGGTCGACGAAATGCCCGAATGGGGCGCACTCGGGCCGAAGGCGCTCAAGGGCTCGCCGGTCACGATCCATCTCATGGTCGACGACGTCGACGCCGTCTTCGCGCAGGCGGTCGCCGCCGGCGCTGCGGTCAAGATGCCGGTCGCCGACATGTTCTGGGGCGATCGCTACGGGCAGGTGATCGACCCCTTCGGCCATCATTGGTCGATCGCCACGCATGTGCGCGACATGACGCCGGACGAGATCCAGGCGGCGGGGCGCGAGGCGATGGCGAAGGGCTGCGCCGACGCGACGGCCTGACGGAAGCGGACAGCGGGCCGGCGGGGCCGGCCCGCATGATTTCCGTTACTTCAGCGCCGCGAGATCGGCGCCGAAATTGATGTGATAGGGCTGTCCGGCGATGACCAGCGCCGGCACCGACTTCACGCCGGCCTTCTCGGCTTCGGCGATGCGGCTTTTGGCGACGCCGAGATGGACGTGCTCGACCTCATATTTCGACGGATCGAGACTGTCGGCGAGCTTGCGCTCGGCGTCGACGCAGACCGGGCATCCGGCGTGGTAGAAAATCGCTTTCTCTGACATAGTGGGATTCCTCCTTCGTGCTGCGAAGCGGGATCGGGGCGGTTCGCTGTCGCCAACTCGGCGGACCGCCTCATTTGACGCCCGAGGGCGCCGGCTCTGCGGCCGCGCTGGGCCGCGTCTCTCTCGCGGCCGCGCCGGGCGGCGGGCCGCAAGAAAACTGTCGCCAAAGCTCTTCCGGATCCTGCGCCGCTTCGTGATCGGCGCAGTCCAGCCGCAATGACCCGTCGCCGAAGGCGGCGTCGACGAAGGCGCAGTGATGCGGCGCCGCGGCGTCCGCATGCGCATAGGGACGGAAGTGCCGGCAGGCGACGCACATGCGCTGGGGCGCGATGGCGCCTTCGCGCTGCAGATGGCGAATAAGCTTGACGACCAGCGCCAGCAGCTGCGTCTGCTCGCCGACGTCGAGCGCCGCCAGCGCGCGTTCGGTCGCGCCGACGCGCGACTCGAGGCTCTTCGCCAGGGCGCGTCCGCGCGCCGTCGCCGAGGCCGTGGTGGCGCGGGCGTCCTGCGGCTCCGCGCGCCGCTCGGCGAGCCCCTTGCGCTCCAGGGCGGCGATAGAATCCGTCGCCGTCGGCTGCGAGACGCGAAGCTCGGCCGCCACCGCGCCGACGCGCGCGCCGCCGCGTCGCGACAGGAAACTCAAAATCTGCGCCTGGGTCGGATTGAGCGGCGTCTTCGACAACGCCTCCCACTGATCGGCGCGCAGCGCCGCTCCGAGACGTTCGAGTCCGTCGTGCAGTCTGCGCGGGAGGGCGGTCGGCTCCATCATGAGGCAGAATATATAGGAGTGCTATCTAACTTCAAGCGCCGGCGGGACGCCGGGCGCCTTCTGGCCCTTTCTCCCGGTCTGGTGTAGGCATCCGCCTGCATGAGCAATGAAGACGGCAAGAAGCGCGGCATGTTCTCCCGCCTGTTCGGCGGCGGCCAGAGCGAACCCGCGCAAGACGCTGCGCCCGAGCCGGCGCCCGAGGAGAAAAAGCGGTCCTGGTGGTCGCGTCTTTCCGGCGGCCTCTCGCGCACCTCGCAAGCGATCACCCAGGGCGTCGCCGACGTCTTCACCAAGCGCAAGCTCGACGCGCTGACGCTCGAAGAGCTGGAAGACGTGCTGCTGCGCGCCGATCTCGGCGTCGGCGCCGCGACGCGCATCACCGACGCCGTCGGCAAGGCGCGCGTCGAACGCGACATCGAGCAGGAGGAAGTGCGCGAAATCCTCGCGCGCGAAGTCGAGCGGGTGCTGGAGCCGGTCGCCACGCCGCTGGTCGTCGACGAGAGCAAAAAGCCGTTCGTGATCCTGGTCGTCGGGGTCAATGGTTCGGGTAAGACGACGACCATCGCCAAGCTCGCCGCCAGATGGACCGGCGAGGGCAGGACCGTCGTGCTTGCGGCGGGCGACACGTTCCGCGCCGCCGCGGTCGAACAGCTCAAGGTCTGGGGCGCGCGGCTCGGCGCCGAGGTCGTGTCGGGCGCCGAAGGCGCCGACGCGGCGGCGCTCGCTTTCGATGCGATCCGGCGCGCGAAAGAGCAGAACGCCGACATTCTGCTCATGGATACGGCGGGGCGGCTGCAAAACCGCGCCGAACTGATGGCCGAGCTTGAAAAAATCGTGCGCGTGATCAAAAAAGCGGAAGCCGATGCGCCGCATGCGGTGCTGCTCGTTCTCGACGCGACCGTCGGTCAGAACGCGCTGCAGCAGGTGGATGTCTTCGAGCGCGTCGCTGGCGTCACCGGCCTCGTGATGACCAAGCTCGACGGCACCGCGCGCGGCGGCATTCTCGTCGCCATCGCCGAGGCCTACGGGCTGCCGATCCACTTCATCGGAGTGGGGGAAGGCGCGGAGGATCTGGAGCCCTTTGCGGCGCGCGACTTCGCGCGGGCGATTGCGGGACTTGAAGAGACGACAGAGGCGGAAAGCTAGAGAGACATGACGCAGCAAACGGCCGTCGCGGCGAAGAAAAAGCTCAATCCCTGGCTGAAGCTCGCGCTTGAATTAGGACCGCTCCTGCTGTTCTTCGTCGCCAATTCGAAATACGGCATCTTCGCCGCGACCGGCGTGCTGATGGCCGGCGTCGTCCTGACGCTCGCCGTGTCCTGGGCGATTACGCGGCATCTGCCGGCGATGCCGGTCGTCACCGCGGCGCTGGTGCTGGTCTTCGGTTCGCTCACATATTTTCTGCATGATGAGACCTTCATCAAGCTGAAGGTGACGATCCTTTATGCGCTGTTTGGCGCGGGGCTGATCGGCGCGCTCTATTTCGGCAAACTGCTGTTGCCGATCGTCTTCGACATGGCGATTCACATCGACGACGCCGGCTGGCGCAAGCTGACATGGCGCTGGGGCCTGTTCTTCTTCGCTCTTGCGGGATTGAATGAAGTTCTGCGTCGCGTGCTGACGACCGACGACTGGGTGAATTTCAAGGTCTTCGGCATATTGCCGCTGACGCTCATTTTCGCCGTGTCTCAGGCGCCGCTCATCATGCGCCATGAAATCCGGCCCGAGGACGAAGATCCGGAAGCGCATTTCTGAAGTCGCGCGTGGCGCGGGTTCGCATGCGGGGCGACCAGGAAATTTCCTCGCGCCGTTAGGCGGTTAAACATGAATTTCCTGTCATGATGGCGCGCGCCGCTGCGTCCGGGATTCCCGGGGCGTGCGGCCTCTCGAACCCCGTCCGGGTTGCAATCGCGGCGCGTTCGGGCGAATAGAGTCGCAGGCTTTACAGGGGGGCTGAGTCGAATCCTTGCCCAGTCTCATTCGCTTTTTGATCATCATTGGGGTCATCGTCGGAATTGTCTACGGCGTCATGGTCGCGCTCGTCACCTATGTGACGCCGCAGCCGCGCGAGATGACCTATACTGTCCCGGCGCAACGGCTGAATAAATGACGTCTGTCATTTGACGTCCACGGAGCTTCTGTCATTCGACGTCCACGGAACTGATGCGAAATTGAACGCATGACATCCGACGCAGCGTCTCAGATCGACGCGTTTCTCGATATGCTGGCCTCCGAGCGCGACGCGGCGCGCAACACGCAGGACGCCTATCGGCGCGATCTTTCCGATTACATTGCGCATCTTCGTGCAAACGGCTGCGCGCCGCGCGTGGCGACGACCGCGGACATTCGCGCCTATCTCGCATCTTTGGAGCCGCGCCGCATGTCGGCGGCGACCATCGCGCGGCGCATTTCGGCGATTCGCCAGTTTCACAAATTTCTCTATGTGGACCGGCATCGCGACGACGATCCCGCGGCGGCGCTCGAGGGTCCGCGCATGCGGCGCAGCGCGCCGGGCGTGTTCACCACAGCCGAGGTCGATCATCTGCTCGCCGTTGCGAGCGAAGGATTGGAGGACGAGAGCCGGCCCCCGCGCGAGCGGCTGCGCGCCATGCGCCTCTATGCGCTGCTCGAAACGCTCTACGCCACCGGCCTGCGCGTCTCCGAACTGGTCTCGCTGCCGAGAAGCGCCGCGCATTCGCGCGACCCCTTCGTCGTCATTCGCGGCAAGGGCGGGCGCGAACGTCTGGCGCCGCTGACCAATCGCGCGCGCCGCGCGCTTCTCGCCTATCGCAAGCTGCTCGAGGAGACGGAGCCCGGGCGCGCCGGCGCGAGCTTCCTCTTTCCCGCCGACAGCGACAGCGGCCACATCACGCGCCAGGCCTTTGCGCGCGACCTCAAGGCGCTCGCGGGCGCGGCGGGCCTGCCGGCGGCGGCCATGCATCCGCATGCGCTGCGCCACGCATTCGCCAGCCATCTGCTGCAAAACGGCGCCGATCTGCGCGTCGTGCAGGAGCTGCTCGGCCACGCGGACATATCCACGACGCAAATCTATACGCATGTGCTCGACGAGCGCATGCGCGCGATGGTGCGCGATCTGCATCCGCTGTCCGAGGGCGACTGAACGGCGCTCAGTCGTCCGCCGGCATGCGCTTTTTTCCCGTTGAATGTTGTGACGCGCCCAACGTAAGCTTTTCGGCGCTTATTTGTGATTGAGGGAGTTTGGCGATGGCGAAGAATGCGATGGTTTTTCGACCCGAGGAAGAGAATGTCGCCTATATCGGCGCCGGCGTGACGCTGAAGGGCGAAATCTCGGCCTCCGATCTCATCATCGTCGACGGCGCCATCGAGGGCGATGTTTCGGCGCGCGTCATTCAGGTCGGGCAGGCGGGCGTCATCCGCGGCAGCGTCACCGCGACGGAAGCCGACGTCAGCGGCTGGATTTCCGATCACGTCGAGATCAAGGAACTGCTCGTGGTCCGCGCCACCGGACGCGTCGAGGGCAAGGTGACCTATGGCGAAATCGAGCTCGAGAAGGGCGCCGTCATCGTCGGGGATCTGACCGCGCTCGAGGAATATGGCGCCGCGAAGCCGGCGTCCGCGGCGAAAGCGAGCGCCGAACGCGTCGAGGTCATGGGCGCGCTGCCGAAGCCGTCGTCGATCGAGCGCATCAACGAGGCGGTGCGCAGCGCCAAGGGCGGCAAAGGCGGTCTCTATCTCGCCGCCGACGGCGAGGAAAAGCGCGTCACGACGCGCGCGCTCATCGGCCGCAAATCCTCCGCCGGCGCTTAAAGCGGCGGCTTGCCCGGCGGGTCGCGGCGGTCTATAGAACGCTCCTTCCCGCTCCCTTCGTCTAGCGGTCTAGGACGTCGCCCTCTCACGGCGAAAACAGGGGTTCGAGTCCCCTAGGGAGCGCCAAAAAATCAATAAGTTGCTCTAAAGCAGCGATGGCTTCGGCTCGGCGCCCAACGGGCGCGCGATAGCGTATTTCGGCAAATGATTCAGCCGAGAGGCGGGCGCAAAGTTGAGAGAGTCACTGAGGGACCGCGCCGGGGAATTGAACGCGGACGCGTGGACGCCGCTGTTTGTCGAAGAAATCCGTGTCTTCGGGCGTTGGGTCGCCGCGTCGGCCTCTCTGGCGCCTGCGTGCACAGCCCCATGTGGCGCGCGCACAACAATCGCTCTCGACGCCACCTAAAAAATAGTCTTGCCGGAAAAATAGTCTTGCCGTCAGGAGACGTGCGCGGTTGCTCCGGGCGCCAACAGACCTTGCCGCCGTTAGAGCTACGCCGCCGCCGTCACGAACGAAAAAGCCCGGCCACGAGGGCCGGGCTTCGTTGAGATCGATCGGGCTCGAACGATCGATCAGTATTTGGCCAACACCGGCGCCGGAGAGCCGAAGTTGAAGTGGTAGTTGATGCCCGCGCGGATCGTGTGGAAGCGCGTGCGGTTGTTCACGTTGTTGAGGCCGAAGCCGGGGTTGAGCGCCC
>NZ_JBFWNB010000006.1:0-102409 GCF_050251305.1 Methylocystis sp.
GGTGCATGCATCTAGCGCGCGTCGGTGGCGGACGCGGCGCTCCTTGCTGAGCGACGGCCATCTGCGCGAGATAGGGCTCGACCGCCGACATGATGCCTCGCGAGGCGCCGCCCAACCGCTCGACGGTTTCCGCCGCGGCGCGCCCCATCTTGCGCATGCGCGCGGGTTCGGTGAGCAGATAATGCGCGGCCCGCGCCACAGAGGCGGCGTCGGTCACGCGCGCGGCTGCTTTCGCAGCGGCAAGCTCGCCGTAGACTTCGGTGAAGTTCTCGACATGCGGGCCGTGGAGAATGGCGCAGCCGAGCTTCGCCGGTTCGATGGGATTTTGGCCTCCGCCGGGCAGCAGCGATTTGCCCATCAGGACCACCCCCACGCTTCTGAAAACGAGTCCGAGTTCGCCGATGCTGTCGACGACATAGACGTCGACGTCGCGTCGCGGCTCGCTCTCCTGCGAACGCAAGGCGGCGGTCAGTCCTCTGGCGCGCGCGGCTTCGACGATCTCGACGGCGCGCTCCCAATGGCGCGGCGCGATGATGGTCAGCAGCGTCGGCGATTGCGCGGCGATTTGGAGATGCGCGTCGAGCACGATCTCCTCTTCGCCGGGATGGGTGGAGACCGCCGCCCACGCCGGCCGCGCGCCGATCGCGCCGTTGAACTCCGCGAGCTTCGCGGAATCGACTGGCGGCGGCGGCACGTCAAATTTGAGATTGCCGGCGATGCGCACGCATCGCGCGCCGAGCGCCAGGAAGCGGGCGGCGTTGTCCGAATCCTGCGCGAGGCAGAGATCGATGGCGCCGAAGACGGATTTGGCCGCGCCGGGGATCGCGCGCCAGCGCTCGGCCGATCTGCGCGAAATGCGGGCGTTGGCCAGAACGAGCGGCGCGCCGCGCGCGCGCACTGCGGCGACGATGTTTGGCCATAGCTCCGACTCGGCGAAGACCGCGATGTCGGGCCGCCAATGATCGAGGAATCGTTCGACGAATCTGGGCGCGTCGAGCGGCGCATATTGATGGAGCGCGCCTGCGGGCAAGCGCGCGCTGAGAACATGCGCGGAAGAGACCGTGCCGCTCGTCACCAGCACGTTGAGGCCGCGCTGAACGAAACGGTCGATGAGCGGCAGCAGGGAAAGGCTTTCCCCGAGGCTCGCGCCATGCAGCCAGACCAGCCGTCCGCGCGGGCGTGGGCGATGCGATTCGCCCATACGCTCAGCCAGTCGTACGGGGTCTTCCTTGCCAAGTCGTGCGCGCCATTCGAGCAGAGCGCCGGCGAAGGGCGTCGCCGCAATCGTCGCCAGCCGGTACAATTTCAAGAGCGACATGGTTCCCGTCTATCAAGGGTCCGGTCCGAAGCGGCCATCTGACTGCGCTCTTCTCCGCGCGGTCGATTCGACCGGACAGAAATTCTTTCCTTGTAAAACCGGCAAATTTTGGAAGCGGCTATAGCTCCTCCACGTCCGGATCGAGCAGCCGATACAGGTGCACGACGAAATAACGCATGTGCGCATTGTCCACGGTCGACTGCGCCTTCGCCTTCCAGGCGGCAAGCGCGCTGTCATTGTCCGGATAGATGCCGACGATGTCGAGCTTGCTCGGATCCCGGAACGACACGCCGTCGAGCGTCTCGAGCTCGCCGCCAAAGACAAGATGCAACAGCTGTTTTTCCTTTTTCGCCGAAGGCGCCTGCGTCGTCTTGTTCATAATTTCCCTTCCAGGACCTCGCGCGCCAGCGCGAGGCTTTCGTCGAACAGCGAATGCGGAGCCGCGATGAGCATGTCGCGGGCGAGCGAAGCGCGGTTATAGGTGAGCGCAACCCCCTCTGGCTCGCTCAACATGGCGCCCGCTTCGGCGAGGAGGACGTCCGCGGCGGCGATGTCCCAGTCGCGTGAATTGGGCGCGGCGACGACAATATCATGCCGGCCCGAGGCAATGTCGGCAAGGCGAAGCGCCAGAGAGGGCGTCCGCGGCGCCATCACGAATTCCTGCGGACAGGCCGCCAGCCGGTCCTGCATTGCGCGCGGCGCGACGAGAGCGGCGCCGGCGATCCCGGCGCGCTGCGGCGCGACAAGCGGGGAGCCGTTCAGAAAGGCGCCGAGCCCGCGAGCGCCCACATAGGTCTCGCCCAGCGCCGGCGCGTGGATGACGCCGGCGACCGGCCGGCCGCGAACGACGAGCGCGATGGAGACCGACCAACGTGCGTCGCCACGCGAGAACGCCTGCGTTCCATCGATCGGGTCGACGATGATCAGGGCGTCGCGCGTCAACCGGTCGGCGGTGTCGGCGCTTTCCTCGGAAAGCCAGGCCGCGCCCGGCGCGATCCGCGCCATCTCCGTGAACAGGAAGCGATCAACGGCGAAATCCGCCTCGGTGACCGGCGAGCCGCCGCCCTTATAAGACACTGCGGCCGTCGTCCGCTGCCCGGCGCGGAAGTAGGCCATGGCGATGTCGCCGGCCCTGCGCGTGACGCTTTCGAGTTCTGGGAGGAAAACGGCGAGGTCTGCCTGTGTGGCCATCATCAGGAGGAGTAGGTGAGCCGTCGCCGGGCCGCAAGCCGGCGCTTTGCGCAGAATAGGAACAATTTGAACGAATCCCTTTTCGCGGATTTCACCCTCGCTGCCGAAACCATACGTAAAAGCAACGATTTACGAGCTGTTCACCGAGCTTTTTAGCGCCTTCGCGGGGAGCCTGCGGCAAGATGGGCGTCGAGATGAAATTCAAGCCCTAAGGAGCGAATCGATGGTTCAGGCCGATATTGCGCGCAGGATCGAGGACAGCATCTACGTTCAACGCGATCGGCGCGCCGACGGCGGCGCCCGCCGCATCCGGATGACCCGGGAAGATGTGCTGATCGCCCGTCGCATGAGCGGCGTCGCCATGGTGATTTCGGTGCCCGTCAGCGCCTATTGTGGCGTCGCCCTCGACGTGCAGCCCGCCGACGATGGATCGCCGCGCTACGTCCTCTCGCTGGCGCACAGCGACCCCGACCTCGACATTCTCCTTGGCGAAACCCAGGACGGCGGCGCCGTCGCGTCCGACTGGCGGCATTGGGCGACTTGGCTTGGACTGCCCCGCGTCACCGAAGAGGACGGCGAATTGCGCGCCCTCGAAGGCGGGGAAGAGATCAACGCCGCGCCTGCGCGCCGGCGCGCCGACGCCAATGTGCGCAAGCGCCGCCCCCGATTTCTCATTCGCCGCAAGGCCGGCGAGCCGAGCCGCACGAAGATGGTCTACGCCGAAGAACGGGAGATCGTCTGCTATGAGTGACGCGTCTCCGGCTATGCGGACCCGCCGAGAACGATCTTTTCGAAGCCCTCGCGGATGTCCTGCTCCTTCAGCTTCCTGCCGATGAAGACGAGGCGCGACTCGCGCTTCTCGTTTTCCTTCCATTCCCGCTGCAGGTCGCCGTCGAGGATCTGATGAACGCCTTGAAACACGAACCGGCGCGGCTCGTTGGTGAAGGCGATAATTCCCTTGCTGCGCAGGATGTCCGGCCCTTCGCGCTGGATGAGGTCGTTCAGCCAGGGAACGAAGCGCTCCGGATCGACGGCGCCTTCGTGGCGAATGGAGATGGAATGCATTTCATCGTCGTGGAAATGCTTGATCCCGCCGTGAGGCGCATGACGCTCCTCATGGCCGCGATGTTCATGGCCGTGATCATGGCCATGGCCGTGATGTTCGTGGCCGTGATGTTCATGGCCGCAATTGGGCCCGCATTCATGGTCGTGATCGTGGCCGTCGTCCTCGGCTTCGAGGAACGCCGGTTCGATTTCGAGAATCCGATCAAGGTCGAAGGCGTTGCGCTCCAGGACCGCCTGCAGGGGCACGTCAGATCTCACCGTTCTATGCAGCGCAGCATAAGGATTGATCGCGCGGATGCGGCCTTCGACCTCCGCGAGTTCGTCGTCTGAAACGAGATCGGTCTTGTTGAGAACGATCACGTCGGCGAAGGCGATCTGACTCTTCGCCTCGGGCGCGTCCTTGAGCCGTTCGCCCAGCCATTTGGCGTCGGCGACCGTCACCACCGCATCAAGCCGCGCCGACTCCTTGACGTCGGCGTCCATGAAGAAGGTCTGCGCGACGGGCGCGGGATTGGCGAGGCCGGTCGTCTCGACGACGATCGCGTCGAACTTGCCCCGACGGCGCATCAGCCCTTCGATAATGCGGATCAGATCGCCGCGCACGGTGCAGCAGATGCAGCCGTTGTTCATCTCGAAGACTTCTTCGTCGGCGCCGACGACGAGGTCGTTGTCGATGCCGATTTCGCCGAATTCATTGACGATGACGGCGTAGCGTCGCCCATGCTGCTCGGTGAGTATGCGGTTGAGAAGCGTCGTCTTGCCGGCGCCGAGATAGCCGGTGATCACGGTTACGGGGATTTTATCGGTCAAGTTCCACTCCTGCGGCGAACGGCAGTGGGAAGGCGGCTTTCGGCGGCCACGTCCGGAAGCTCGAACGGCGACCGCCCAAACCCGCCGCCGCTCTCATTGCGCTAAAGCTTTGGCCAATTCTCTTACATTATGGCGCATCATGTCGATATAGGTTGCGCCATCGCCTTTTGCGTCGGACAGGGCGTCGGAATAGAGCACGCCGCCCATCTTGGCGCCGGTCTCGCTGGCGATCCGTCTGGCGAGGCGCGGATCGGCGATGTTCTCGATAAAGACCGCCCCGACCTTATGCGCTCTTACCGCATCGATGATTTTCGCGACGTCGCGCGCGCTGACTTCAGCTTCGGTCGACACGCCCTGCGGCGCGATGAATTCGACGCCGTAGCGGGCGGCGAAATAGCCGAAGGCGTCATGTGTGGACACGACGCGGCGACGCTCTTTCGGAACGGCGGCGATCGCCTGCTGGATCTCGGCGTCGAGGGCGTCGAGCTTTGCCAGATAGGCGTCGGCGTTCGCCTTGTAGGTCTCGGCGCCCTCCGGGTCCGCGGCCGTCAGCGCGTCCCGGATCTCCCGGACATAGATCTTGGCGTTGGCGACGTCCTGCCAGGCGTGAGGATCCTGCCCCTCTTCGTCGTTGCGGGCCGCGACGCCCTTGCCCAAGGTGACGACCTCGCCCTTGCTCTTGGCCGATCTGATCAGACGGTCGAGCCAGCCTTCGAAGCCGAGGCCGTTGACGAAGATGAGCCGCGCCTGCGCGATGCGGCGGCCGTCGGCGGGACTGGGCTGATAGACATGGGCGTCGCCGTCCGGGCCGACGATCGTCGTGACCGAAACCCGATCGCCCCCGACCTGACGCACGAAATCGCCGATGATCGAAAAACTGGCGACGACCGGCATTTTCTTTGCCTGAGCCGTCGCCGGCGTGACGACGGCGGCGAGGAAAAGCGCGAGCGCATTGCGGCGTGTGAGCATGCTCTATCCTTCGAGATGCCGGCGCGGTCGTTTCAGACGCAACACGCCGCCGGCGCGGCCAAAAATCATCGAGCCGAAATAGACGACGCCCGCCGCGAGGATGATGGCGGGTCCCGTCGGAGCGCTGGTCTCGTTCGAAAAGACGAGACCGCCGTAACAGCACAGAACGCCGATCGCCGCGGCGAGCGGCAAGGCGATGGCGAGATCGCGCGTCCACAGCCGCGCCGCGGCGGCGGGGAGCATCATCACGCCAACGGCCATCAATGTGCCGAGCGCGTGGAATCCCGCGACGAGATTGAGCACCACAAGCGCCAGGAAGAGGAAAGGCGTGAATTCGCCGAACGGGCTCGTCTGGCGCAGAAACAGCGGATCGAGCGTGTCCATCACCAGCGCCCGGTAGAAGACCGCCAGCAAGACAAGCGTGAGCGTCGAGACGCCGACCAGCATCAGCAGCGCAGCGTCGTCGAGGCCGACGACCGAGCCAAACAGCACGTGGAGGAGATCGACATTCGAGCCGCGCAGCGACACCAGCGTCACGCCCAGCGCCAGCGAGACAAGATAGAAGGCCGCGAGCGACGCGTCCTCGCGCAGCGTCGTGAATCTCGAGGCCGCGCCAGCGGCGAGCGCGACGACGAGGCCGGCGACAAGACCGCCAAAGGTCATCGCCGGCAAGGAGAGGCCGGCGACCAGATAGCCGACGGCGGCGCCGGGCAGGATGGCGTGGGACAGCGCGTCGCCGGCGAGCGACATGCGCCGAAGGATCAGGAACACGCCGAGCGGGGCGCCGGACAGGGCGAGCGCCAGGGAGCCGACGAGGGCACGTCGCATGAATTCATATTCGGCGAACGGCGTGACAAAGACGTCAGTGAACATGGAGCTTATCTTCGGCGCCAAACTCATCGCGGAGACAATCCCGCGCGCGCTCGTCGAAGGCTTCCGACATGGCGCGGGCGCGGGCGAGATTCTTTTCGCAAAGAGCGCTGTGCGTGTAACCCCAAAATATGCAGTCGCGGGCGAGCAGCAGCGTGCGCGGGAAGGCGCGGCGGACAATGTCCAGTTCGTGCAGAACGGCGACGACGGTGCGCCCTTCGGCGCGCCAGCGCGCGATCAGCGCAAGCAGATCGTCGATCGTCGCCTGATCGATCGCGCCAAACGGCTCGTCGAGAAGAATGATCGGCTGATCCTGAACAATGAGCCGCGCGAACAGCGCCCGCTGCATCTGTCCGCCGGACAGCGTGTCGAGCGTTCGCGACTCGAAGCCGACGAGCCCGACCGTTTCGATCGCAGCGGCGACCCGGGCGCGCTCGATCGCGTTCAGCGCCCCGAAGAGGCCGATGCGCGCCAGGGCGCCCATGCCGACGAAGTCGCGCACATTGATCGGAAATGCGCGATCGACTTCGACGACCTGCGGCAGATAGGCCGCCGCGCGCGGCGACAGGCCGCCGAAATCGACGCAGCCGCTCAGCGGCGCCAGCAGTCCGGCCAGTCCCTTGAGCAGCGTGGACTTGCCGGCGCCGTTCGGACCGCAGACGGCGAGGCCGTCGCCAGGCGCGATTTCGCCATCGAGGTGATGAACTGCGGGGCGACGGTCATAGCCGAGGGTCAGATTGACGAGCCGGATCGCCGGCGCCTGGACGGCCGCCGTCAATGCAGCGCCCAATAGGCGGCGGCCCATAGAGTAACGAGAAGCAGCGCCGCGACGCTCAGCCGGGCGCCGGCCGAGGCGCCGAGCGCCGAGGGCCGCGGCTCTTGAGCGTCGGCGTTCGAGGCGTCGGCGCGCGCCTGACGGGGCAGGGCGCGTTCCTGCGTGATCATATCGGACATCGCCAATCTAATAGCATGGCCAATGTTATATTGTAACGGCGAGACCGAACAAGTCGCCCGTGGAGGGGCTCTCCGACCGGCGGGCGCATCGCAGTGCCGGGCCGAAGCAGAGTTCCAGCAAAGTTCAAGCGCGTTGCGCCAATTGGCCGTGGACAGTCAAGGGCGACTCTGTTATCTGCTGCCGCACGGGTCAGGCGCTCCGTCAGCGCCCGAAGACCTATTCCCGATTCCGGCTGCTGACCGACGGCGACGTCGCAGCGAGCCCCAAACACAGGATGGATACGTGCAAGTTCTCGTTCGCGACAACAATGTCGATCAGGCGCTCAAGGCTCTGAAAAAGAAGATGCAGCGCGAAGGCATCTTCCGCGAAATGAAACTGCGCGGTCACTATGAAAAGCCCTCCGAAAAGCGCGCGCGCGAAAAGGCCGAGGCGGTCCGTCGCGCCCGCAAGCTGGCGCGCAAGAAGCTCCAGCGCGAAGGCCTGCTCCCGGTGAAGGCCAAGTCGACCGGGCGCTGAACGGCTGAGACGTCGAATTCTCGCCGGATTGCGGGCGCTTTTTAGAATTTGCGCATAGAGATACACCGGAACGACATATTGCCGCTGGGGAGGAGATGAAGCATGGGCTTTTGCCGTGCGGGGCGCCGAGCTTCACCCCTATCGCGCGAGGCCCTGGAGCGCGGCGTCGCTGCGCTCGCCATCCTCGCCTTGGCGGGCTGCGAAACCGCGAGCGGCATCCGCCCGCCGGGGCGCGGCATCGCCGAGATCTCTGACACCGATCCCAGATCCGCTTCGGCGAATATTGATTCGCTCAGCGAAGTGATTCGGCGCAATCCGTCGAGCGCCGGCGCCTACAACACGCGCGGCGTCGCATACGCGCGTGTCGGGCGGTTTCAGGAGGCGGTGGGCGACTTTACGCAGGCCGTCAAACTCGAGCCGAATAATGCGCCGGCCTACACCAACCGGGCGCTTGCGCTCCGTCAAATGGGCCAGAGCGAGGCCGCCCGCGCCGACTTCGACCGCGCCATCGAGGCCGACCCCAAACATGCGCCGGCCTATCTCGGCCGGGCCAATCTGCTGCGCGCGCACGACAATCTCGACCAGGCGCTCTCGGACCTCGACCAGGCCATCCGCATCAATCCCGAGAGCGCGCAAGCGTTCCACGCGCGGGGACTCATTCACCAGCGACGCGGCGACAATGCGCGCGCGGTGACGGATTTCGATAATGCGATCGATCGCGATCCCTTTGCGGCGGCGCCTTATCTGGCGCGCGGCGAAAGCCTCGTTGCGCTCGGCAAATACGACAAGGCCGTCGAGGACTTTAACGCGGCTCTCAACGTCGACAGCAAGAGCGCGCTCGCCTGGGCCTGGCTCGGAGTCGCCTATGACAAGAGCGGCAACAGATCGAAGGCGCAGGAATCCTACCAGCGCGCGCTCACGCTCGACCCGCAGCAGCCGATCGCCAAACAGGGCATGGGACGCGGTTAGCGTTTAGACGCTCTGGTCTTCGCGCCACTGTCGGTAGACCGCAATGGCCAGAGCCACCGCGAGGACGAGCCCGGCGCCGCCGATCGAAAGCCCAAATTCGAGCGCGCTGTAATCCATGACATGAACAAAGGTCGGCAGGGCAGGGTCGGCCGCGGCCATCTCGCCCGCGACCCATCCGAGAAGGCCTGCGCCCGCCCACACTAGCGCGGGAAACCTCTCCAACACCTTCAACAGCGCGCCAGCGCCGAACATCACGATCGGCACCGAAACAAGAAGGCCGAAGACAATAAGCTCAGTCGAACCGCGCGCCGCCGCGGCGATGGCGATCACATTGTCGAGCGACATCACCGCGTCCGCCATAATGATTGCGCCGACCGCGCTCCATAGATTTGGCTTCGCCTTGACGTCGGAATGCTCGGTCTCGTCGATGAGCAGTTTGATCGCGATGATCAGGAGCAGAGCGGCGCCCGTAACTTTGAGAAACGGAATCGCCATGAGCTGAACGATGACGAGCGTGAAGGCGATGCGCAGAATGACGCCGCCGAGGGCGCCAAGAAACACGCCCCAGCGCCGTTGATGCACCGGCAGCTGTCGGCACGCCAGCGCGATCAGGATCGCATTGTCGCCCGAGAGCAGCAGATTGATCCAGATGATCTCGAAGACTTCCCAGCCGATGGCGAATTCCGATGACATGCGCGTTTACCTGGCGGGCGAAGCCCATTGATGCGTGCTCGGGTGAGCGGAGCCGTTGCGTCAGCCCGCCGACACGGTCTTCCGCTCCGTATAAGGCGGGCGACTGTGGCGGCTCCAAGACTGAAGCTTTTCATCTGAAGCTTTTCATCTGACGCTATTCGGCCATGCGCCGGATTAGCGGCATTTCACGGAAGAAGAAAGACATCCTTAAGCTTGCGAGCAGCGTTTTTTCTTATCGATTTAGGAACAACGGGCTTCACTCGGTGTTCATTTCACACAGCGCGGCATGTTCGACAACGGGTCGGGCCGGCGCGCGCGGCAGGAGGCGACTATGGGCATGGCGCAGCCAAACGCCAACCTTATCTCGAGCGACAAGGTCGAAGGCACGGGTGTGTTTAATTCGTCCGGCGACAAGATCGGCGAGATCGACCATCTGATGATTGATCGCGTATCCGGCGTCGTTCGATACGCCATCATGACGTTTGGCGGTTTTCTGGGCATCGGGGAAGGCGAACATCCGCTTCCCTGGAAGTCGTTCCATTACGACACCAATATCGGCGGCTATGTCGCCGATGTGACGGAAGAGCAGTTGCAGAACGCGCCCGAATACGCCGGCGAGGAAAACTGGTCGGATCGCGACTGGGAAACGCGGCTGAACAAGAACTACGGGACTGCCCCCTATTGGGATGATGCGACCCCATCGGCGATGCGGTGACGTTACTGAGATCGCCATGAAAGGGCGGAGCCATCGGCTTCGCCCTTTTTGTTAGGCTATAATGCAACTCCATATCGAGATGATCGAGGGCTCGGACTCGATGCGCAGGACTGTCGCCGCATTCATCGCATGCTGGGCGCTGAGCTTCGGCGCCGCGGCGCAATCCGTCGATCAGAATCGCGCTTCGGCCGAAATCGACTCCATACTCAAACGCATCAAATTGCCGAAAGGCTTCTCGATTTCGCTGTATGCGATGGCCCCTGGCGCCCGCACGCTCGCCGTCGGCCGAGAGGGGAAAGCCATTTTCGTCGGCACGTCGGAGAAAAGCGTCTATGTCGTAACGCCCGGCGAGGAGAAGGCGGCTGCGGTCGAACGCTTCGCGCCGACGGGCATCACGTTCAGGATGCCGCACGGCCTCTGCTTTTCGAAGGACGGCGCGCTTTTTCTGGTCGAACGCAACCGCGTCTTGCGATTCGACGACGCTGAAAACGCCTGGCGCGACGCCGCCGCGAACGCGAAAGTCATCGTAAAGGCGGGCGATCTCATTCCGCGCAACGAGGAGAGCCGCGACCATACGTCCCGCGTCTGCCGCATCGGGCCTGATGACAAGCTCTACATTTCGCTTGGACAGCCCCACAATGTCGCGCCGCGCGACAAACTTCCGCTTTACGAGAAGACCGGCATCGGCGGGATCATCCGCATGAATCTCGACGGGTCGGGACGCGAGGTCTTCGCGACGGGCGTTCGGAATTCGGTCGGCATGACCTTCGACACGGACGGGTCGCTCTGGTTCACGGACAATCAGGTCGACTCGATGGGCGACGATCGGCCGCCCGGAGAAATCAATCGCGCCGACAAGGCCGGATTGAATTTCGGCTTTCCCTGGTATGGCGGCGGCCATGTGCGCACCAGGGAGTACGACGGAGTCGAACCGCCGAAGGACGTCGTGTTTCCTGTCGTCGAGACCGCGCCCCACGCCGCGGATCTCGGGGTCGCCTTCTATCGCGGCGACATGTTCCCGAGCAAATATCGCGGGGCGTTGTTTTACGCGCAGCACGGATCATGGGACCGCAGCGTCCCGATTGGCGCGCGCGTGATGATGACGCCCGCCGGAACGACCGAGAGCCTGCCGTTCGCCGAAGGCTGGAACGTTGGCGACGAAGCCTATCTTGGGCGGCCGGCGGACGTTGCGGAGCTTGCCGACGGTTCGCTGCTCGTCACCGACGACAAGAATGGCGCGATCTACCGGATCACTTATCGGGAGCCGTGACGCGCGTCGTCAGCGCGCGGCCGTCGTGGCCTGTGCACAGCGCATCGATCATCAGACCCGCCTCGACGCCCGGCGTGCGCGCCAGCGTGAAATCGGCGGCGCGCGCGGTGTCCCCGCGCTCGGTCAACAGCCGCAGCGTTCGGCCGGTCTGCGCGTCGAGATGACGTCGCAGAGCTTCGTCGCCCTTTTCACGCAATCGCGCCGCGCGCGCCTTCGCGATCTGTGGCGCGACCTGCGGCATGCGCGCCGCCGGCGTTCCCGGACGCGCCGAAAACGGAAAGACGTGAAGATGCGTGAGTCCGCAGGCGTCGACGAGATCGAGCGTCGCCGCGAACATCTCTTCGGTTTCGGTCGGAAAGCCGACGATGAAGTCGGCGCCGAAGACGATGTCGGGCCGGGCGTTGCGCAGCGCGCTGCACAGCCTGATCGCGTCCGCGCGCGCGTGACGACGCTTCATCCGCTTCAGAATCACATCGTCGCCGGACTGCAGCGACAGATGAAGATGCGGACAGAGTCGCGAGTCTTCCGCGCAAGCGGCGATCAGATCGTCGTCGATCTCGATGCAATCGACGGATGAGAGACGCAGGCGTTCGAGCTCTGGAAGTTGGCGCAGCAACTGGCGCACGAGACGTCCAAGCGTCCAGGCGTCGCCAAGATCGACGCCATAGCTCGTGAGATCGACGCCGGTCAGCACGATCTCCTTCTTGCCGCTGGCGACGAGCGCGCGGGCTTGCGCAAGAACCTCGTGCGGCGACGCCGAGCGCGCGGCGCCGCGCCCGAAGGGAATGATGCAGAAGGTGCAGCGATGATTGCAGCCGTTCTGGACGGCGAGCAGTCCGCGCGTGCCCTCGACGCTCGTCAGCGCGCGGTTTGGCGCATGTTCCGCGAGAACGCGCGTGACGCCGTCGATCTTCGCGAAGCCTTGCGGGTCGAGTCGCGCCGCGCAGCCGCCAACGACGATTTCGGCCTCGGGCCGCTCACGATGCAGGCGGCGGATCGCCTGACGCGCTTGCCGCGTCGCCTCGCCGGTGACGGCGCAGGTGTTGACGACGATCGTTTCGCGCGCGCTGGCGTGCGCTTTGGCGAGCTCCTGCGATTCAACCGCGTTGAGCCGGCAGCCGAAACTCACGATCTCGGCGGTGCGCAGCGGCGCGTTCACGCGGCGACGCCCTGGAAGATCCGGGGATCGAGCGCGGTTTCGAATTCGAATTCGACCGGCCCGGTCATCAGCACGTGATCATCGGCGCGCCATTCGATCTGGAGATCGCCGCCCGGCAGGCGCAGACGCGCGGCGCGCGCGCCAATCCCGGCGCGCGCGGCGGCGACGAGCGTCGCGCATGCGGCTGAGCCGCACGCCTTGGTGGCGCCGGTCCCGCGCTCCCAGACGCGCAGCAGGATGTCGTCGCGCGAAAGCATTTGCGCGAACGAGACATTGGCGCGTTCTGGAAACAGCGGATGGCGTTCGATGCGCGGGCCGAGAGTCTCGAGTTCGATCCGCGCCGCGTCGTCGACGAAGAACACCGCATGCGGATTGCCCATGCTCACCGCGGAAAAGCGCGCCGGCGCGCCGGCGACGGGCGGATCGAGCGCAACCTCGCGCGTATCCTCAACCGCGCGGGCGAGCGGAATGTCGCGCCAGCCCAAACGCGGTCGGCCCATGTCGACGGTGAAGACCGTATCCGCCTCGCGGCGGGTCTCGATGCAGCCGGCGTCGGTCTCCAATTGCAGCGCGTGCTTGCCCTCGCGCGCCAGCGCATAGGCCACGCAGCGCGTGCCATTGCCGCAGGCGGCGGACAGCGAGCCATCGATATTATAGATGCGCATGAATGCGTCATGGCCCGCCTGATGCGGCCTGTAGAGAGTCATCAGCTGGTCGAAACGCAGGCCCGGCGCGCTGGCGATGGCGCGCGCTTCCTGCGGCGCGAGCTCATGCGCGCTCCGGCGCAAATCGAGAATGAGAATCTCGTTCCCCGCGCCATTCATGCGCAGAATGGGAAGATGGTCGAGCGGATGCGCCATGGGGCAGCTTTTCGCCTGTTCTCCGGGAGACGCGCTCGTATATAGAGAAGGCTGCGCCGAAGCGCCACTGCGGGCTCCCGCCGGATGCGCGTCGCATTTGCGTGCGAAAAGGCCAGGATGGCCGTTTAGGGACGCTCGACGATGGAAGACGAACCGGGCTTATTGGAAAGCCTGCGGCGCTATTGGCGCCCGCTGGCGATCGTTACTGTTCTTGTCGCGGTCGCCGCGATTTACTCCGAACGCGCGCTGATTCCGGGCGGAGGCGTCGAGGACGCGGAAAAATCCGCTCCGCAGGAAACGGCTGCGCCGCCGAACGCCGCGCCCCAGAGCAAACCCGGCGAGACCGCCGACGCCCAGTCGAGCGAGGCGACACCCGCCGAGGCCAATCCCACAGACGCCAGTCCCGCTGACCCCGCCAAGCCGGGCGAGGCGACCCCGCCAACCGTCCATGACGAAGCGGCGCAGGCCGTGATGAGCCAGACCGTCACCGTCGAGGCCCGACCCGCCGCCGTGCTCAAAGGACAGGGCAAGTGGGAGGACGCGACGAAGACGATCAGCGAGGCGCTCGCCAAGCTGAACGACGCCGTCCGAACGTCCGGACTGACGCCCAATGGCCGCCCGATCGCCGTTTTCACCAAGACCGACGACACAGGCTTCTTCTTCGAGGCGATGGCGCCGATCGCTGCGGCGCCGGAAGGCAAGCCCAAACTGCCCGAGGGCGTCGTGATCGGCGCGTCGCCCGCCGGCAAGGCGCTCAAATTCCAGCATCGCGACGCCTATGACGAGATCGAATCGACCTATGAAGCGATCGCCGCCTACCTCGACGAGAAGGGCATCGACGCCAAGGATCTCATCGTCGAGGAATATCTCACCGATTTTAAGGGCGACGATTCGACCGTCGACGTCGACATCTATGTGTTTCTGAAGTGACGGCTGGCTAGCCGCGCGCGTCCGGGCGCGGTTGCGGCGACAGATCGGAGACGAAGCGTCGCCAGAGCTGCTGCGGGGCCGCGCCGAATGCGGCCTCGAATGAGATGTTGAAGGCCTGGCCGGCTTCGAGCGCGCGCAGCAGGCTCATGAACGCGTCGTGGTCGCGCTTGCGCAGCCAGCCGACGAACATGCCGGCTTGCCGGTAGGCGAGCCGCTGGCGCTGGGTGAGGGCGTCCTTTTTCGGATCGCGCGGCGGTTCGCGTTCGAAGCCAAGCGCCGCGAAGTCGATCCATCGCCGCCCGTCGAGCACGACGCGATAGCCGTCGCGGATCGCCTGCGCCGCTTCGTCTTCGCTGACGCCTTCGGCGCCGCCGCCGTTCGAGGCCATCACCGCAAGCCCTTCCGTGAACCATTGTGGCGGGCGCGGCGCGCCCAGCGGTCGCCAGCCCGAGAGATGCACATGTGACAATTCATGCGTGAGGACGCCTTCGAGACGATCGCGCTCCTTCCCGCAGAGAGTGGGAGACAGGAGCGCCGCGCCGGCGCGCGTTACGGCGGCGATGCCGGGATCGCCCATGGCGTTGGCGCGCGCGTAATTCTCGAAGGAGGCGTAGACGCCGACCACTGGGGGTTGGGCGAAGGGGCGTCCGTGCGCGGACTCGATCCGCGCGACGGCGCGCGGCGCCAGATCGGCCACGGCTTCGGCGCAGGCGATCGCCTCGGGTTCGTAATGGATGCGCGTATCATCCGCGAGAGCAGGAAGCAGGCGCGGATCGTTCCAGGCGACGCGGGCGGCGAGGCGAAGCTCTGGCCGCAGGGCCAGAGTCAATGCGGCCGCAGCGATGAACGCAAGCCCAAAACCCCAGGTGTTGGCCACAATGCGCGGCATGGTCTCTCGCGCTTTGTTATGCAGATTTATCGTCCGGCCGATATTCGAGAATATCGCCCGGCTGACATTGGAGAATTTCGCAGATCTTTTCGAGAGTGTCGAAGCGCACGCCCTTCACCTTGCCGGATTTCAAAAGGCTCACATTCTGCTCGGCGATTCCGATCTGCTGC
The DNA here is from genome assembly GCF_050251305.1 of Methylocystis sp. Taxonomy (GTDB): domain Bacteria; phylum Pseudomonadota; class Alphaproteobacteria; order Rhizobiales; family Beijerinckiaceae; genus Methylocystis. Next base: position 15,350 of record NZ_JBFWNB010000006.1, read on the forward strand.
GCGAGATCGCGCGATCGCATTTTGCGCTTCGCCAGCATCACGTCGAGGTTGACGATGATCGGCATCAGACGATCTGCGAATGTTCGTCGGCAATGTCGGCCGCCTTCTTCTGGATCTGGGCGAGCGCGAGAAGCGTCGCGAGAAGCATGAGCGTCGAAAGATCCTCGGGTCGCAAATAGACCGAAATCATATGCGCGCCCGCCGCCTTATGTGCGGTGAGAATCAGCGACGTCAGCGGTCGTGCGGCGATATCGACGAGGGAGGCGATGAGGCCCATTAGCGCGAGCGAACGTAGCCATCCCGCAGCGTCGGGCGTGAAGATACGCCCCTCGAGATAGCCCGAAAAAAGTCTCCAACCAGCGTAGCAGGCGGCGACGAGAAGGGACCAGATTACGAAACTGAGGCCGAAGGCGGCAAGGCGTTGAAAAGCGGACATGCTTTCGACATCGACCTTGAGCGACGCAAATCGCGAGACGACCCGGGTCTCGTCGCTCCAGAACGTCGCGATGGTGACGAACGTCCAGAGGCAATAGTCGACGAGCGCGAAGCGCAGCGTCTGGCAGAGCCAGCCGATACGGCGGCGGAGCGAATCGAGGCGGCGGTCGTCAAAGGAAAGGGCAGGGAAGTCGGTCATGGCGGTCTCCTTGTGTCGCTTACGTTGACACAAGAAATATTTAATGTCAAACATTAAAAACTATTAGTTAGACATGAGGCGTTCTATGTCGCGCATTATTCATCGTCTGTCGGCCTTGGCGCCGGTCATGGCGTTCGCCGCCTGCAGCCATGTGCCGGTCTCGACCATGTGGGCGTTGCGCAATTTCGACGCCGCTACGGTCGATCCGTCCGCCCTGCGCGCGGCGGTGCGCCTGCCTGAAAGTTTCGAACCGCAGAGAGGCGGCGTGACGTTGAAAATCGGCTGGTGGCGCGATGGCGAGGAGAAGGCGAAGCATGAGATGACCTTCGCGCTCAAGGAAACCACCGCGCCAGAAGACGTCGCGCCGCTTTCCGGCGAGAAGAAGGAAGGAACGCGCATTTACGCCTATCGCGTCAATCCGGCCGATTATGCGGCGATCCGCGCGCGTCAAAAGGAGTTTCTCGAAGAGAAGGCCCGCAATCCCGGTACGACGCATGGCTCCTTCGGCGTCGGCGCCGACGCCTGCCGGCGCGGCGACTTCCCAGAAGGTCCGCTGCTGACGACGACCTTTTTGCGGACGCAGCCTTCTGGCGCCTATCTCACGGTGGTCAAAAATCTCGACATGCGCGAGGCGGCGACGAAGGAAAAGCCACTCGATGAACTCGTGCCGCGCTGCGAGAAATTCGCGAACACAGCCGAACCGCTGTCGATCGCGCGGTGATCGGAGCGTGCGCTTACCGCCGTGTCTGCGAGCCGGAACCCTTGCGGTCCAGGCGCGTCACCTATCGAAAACAGATTTCAGCCAGGCGGGCGCAAAGCCGGCTGCAACTGGGCCCAGAGCGATGGGAGTAGCACAAGAGACAGATAGAGGCGTCTGCGCTGAGTTGGCGTTTGCGACCGCGCCAAGTCGGGTCTGCCCGCCGGATAGAAGACTTCGACGATCGCATCTTTGGGAAGCCACGGCATGTTGTGATGCATCCCATCGATGAAGATGTGATCGTGACCCGTTTCATCGGCGAATTCGATGATCATGCGATAGGTGTCGCCGGTTTCGCCGCCTTGAGCCTTGTGACCGCGCACTTCGCCGAGCGCCGAGCGGATCGGCGCGCGAAACCAAGGCAGATCTTGAATGAGCAGAGCGACGAGAACAAGCGCAACGAAGAACGCCGTGGCGGCGGCCGTCGTCACGCCGCCTTCGCCTTCTCCATCATCTCGACGAAACGCCTGAACAGATAATGGCTGTCCTGCGGGCCGGGCGACGCCTCGGGATGGTGCTGCACCGAAAACGCCGGGCGGTCGGTGAGCGCGATGCCGCAATTCGAGCCGTCGAACAGCGACCGATGAGTCTCGACCGCATTTGCCGGCAGGCTGTCGCGATCGACCGCGAAACCGTGATTCATCGACACGATCTCGACCTTGCCGGTCGTGAAATCCTTGACCGGATGATTGGCGCCGTGATGGCCCTGCGGCATTTTCTTGGTCTTCGCGCCGACCGCCAGCGCCATCATCTGATGGCCGAGGCATATGCCGAAGGTGGGGACCTTGGCGTCGAGCAGCTCGCGGATCACCGGCGCGGCGTATTTGCCGGTCTCGGCCGGATCGCCCGGCCCGTTCGAGAGGAAGACGCCGTCGGGTTTGAGCGCCAGGATCTCCTGGCTCGTCGCGGTGGCGGGCGCGACCATCACCTCGCATTCCTGTTGCGCCAAAAGCCGCAGGATGTTGCGCTTCACGCCATAGTCGATCGCCACCACGCGATATTTGGGGGCGCCGTTGCGCGCGCCATAGCCGCCGCCAAGCCGCCAGGTCGTCTCGCGCCAGTCGTAGCGCTGCTTCGAGCCGACGCTCGGCACGAGGTCCATGCCGTCGACGCCCGGCCAGGCGGCCGCCTTGGCCTTCAGCTCCGCAATATCGAAGCGGCCATCCGGCGCATGGGCGATCACGGCGTTCTGCATGCCGCGCTCGCGAATGAGCGTCGTGAGGGCGCGGGTGTCGACGCCGCAGAGCCCGATGACGCCGCGCGAGGCGAGCCAGTCGGCGAGCGGTTTCTGGGCCCGGAAATTCGAAGGGTCGGTGGCCGGCGCGCCGAAGATGGCGCCCACCGCGCCGGCGCTCTTGTCGAGATCGACGGTCTCGACGTCCTCTTCATTCGTCCCGACATTGCCGATGTGCGGAAAGGTGAAGGTGACGATCTGCGCGGCGTAGGACGGGTCGGTGAGGATTTCCTGATAGCCGGTCATGGCGGTGTTGAAGCAGACTTCGCCGACCGCTTCGCCGACGGCGCCCAGTCCATAGCCCTCGATCGCCTCGCCGCTGGCGAGGATCAGCACGCCGGTGTGGATGGGTTTCTTCCAGCCGTTATCTTGATTAAAGGTCATAAGGATCTCAGCGCTCTGGCGCGCCGCTGGCTTGACAGCGCTTTCGCCGCGCGTCATGGCCGGATCCGATCCGGCCATCCACGGCGGCGGGGCTGCGTGAATGTCCGCGATAAGCGCGGGCAGGGCGCGGCTGGCTGTGGATGTAATCCATCCGCGCCAGAAATGGAAACCCCCAAGGACACAACATGCGCGAGAAGATAGCGGCGGACCTGAAGGCGGCGATGAAGGCGGGCGAGCGCGCCAAGGTCGACGCGCTGCGGCTCATCAACGCCGCGCTGAAGGACAAGGACATCGAGGCGCGCGGCGCGGGCAAGACGCTCGGCGAAGACGACGTGCTCGCGCTTTTGCAGAAAATGATCAAAAGCCGGCAGGAGTCCGTGGAAATATACGAAAAGGCCGGGCGCACGGATCTCGCGGACAAGGAAAAGGGCGAGATCGCTGTCATTTCCGCCTATCTGCCGCAGCAGCTGTCTGAAGCCGAAGTCGCCGAGGCGGTCAAAGCCGCGATCGCCGAGATCGGCGCCACCTCGATCAAGGACATGGGCAAAGTCGTCGCCGCGCTGAAGGCGAAATACACGGGCCGCATGGATTTCGGCAAAGCCAGCGCGGCGGTGAAGGCGGCGCTGTCGGGGTAGAAGTCCGGCAAGTAGCGGACTCGAGGAAGCGCGCAATCTGCCCCCTCTCCCGCGAAGCGGGGGAGGGCTGGGGAGGGGGCGCTTCGCTATTTTCCGCCTTCGGCCCAAGCAAGAATGGTCTCGTACACGCCATCGAGATGACGATACACGTCCTCGTTCGTCACTCGAAGGACACGATAGCCTTTCGCGGCGAACCAAGCGTCCCTTCGCCTGTCGTGGGTGACTTCTTCATCGCTCGAATGGGTCGCGCCGTCGACCTCCACAACGAGCCGCGCCTCGGCGCAGAAGAAGTCGGCGATGAAGGGTCCGCAGGGCGCCTGACGGCGAAAAGACAGGCCCGCCAAACGATGCGTCCGCAACGCCTGCCAAAGTTTGCGTTCTGCGTCGGTCGGCTCGCGTCGCAAATGTCGGGCGCGTTCCGTCATGATGCGTGTCTGCCGCATCTTGGCCCCCTTCCGGCGCTTCGCGCCACCTTCCCCCGCTGAAGCGGGAGAAGGGGAGCGGCGCCGCTGCGCCTTTCACCAATTCTATCTGGCCAACCGAATAATCACGCGTATAGAGAAAGCGCGCAATCTGCTCCCTCTCCCGCGAAGCGGGGGAGGACTGGAGAGGGGGCTCAACGCCACAGCGCATAAAAATGATGCGGCGGGCCGCGGCCCTCGCCGAGGCGCAACGTGTCGCCGGCTTCGAGCGCGCCTTCCAGCCAGACTTTCGCCGCCGCGATCGCGTCGATCAGCGGCGCGCCCTTGGCGAGTTCGCAGGCGATGGCCGTGGACAGGGCGCAGCCCGTTCCATGCGTATGGCGCGTCGGAATGCGCCGCCCGCTGAACATGCGCCGCTCGCCATCTGCGAAGAGGATGTCGATCGGCGCGCCCTCGAGATCGCCGCCCGTGACCAGGACGGCGTGCGCGCCGGCTTCGCAGAGACGCCGCGCCTGCGCCGCCATCTCATCGGCGCCTCTCGCGAGGGGCGTTTGCGTCAGCGCGCTCGCCTCATGGAGGTTCGGCGTCACGAGACGCGCCATGGGCATCAGGGTCGTGACGACCGCCGTCTCCAGCCCAGACGCGGCGAGGCTGACCCCCTGCGTAGGAACCAGAACCGGATCGAGCACGATATCACGCGGTTCGCAGCGCGCCAGAGTCTCCGCGACCGCTCGAGCGATATCGGGCGTCGCCAGCATGCCGATCTTGATCGCGTCGGGAGCAATGTCTGACAGCACGGCCTCGATCTGCGCCGCGACGATATCCGGCTCGACGGGATAGGCGGCTGTGACGCCGCGCGTGTTCTGCGCGGTCAGCGCCGTGATCGCCGCCATGCCGTAACAGCCGAAGGCGGAAAAGGTTTTCAGATCCGCCTGAACGCCGGCGCCGCCGGACGGATCGGAGCCGGCGATGGACAGCAGGCGGGGGATACGCGTCATCCCGATAAATTAGCGCGGCGCGACAGTCTCCGTCACGCGCGCTCGGGGCCGACCCAGGCCAGCGCGCCGCGCACAAATTCTCTAGCGTTGGCGCACGGCCACTCGCCATGCGCGACCACGGCCTGTTTGACCGGCCAGCCGAGGATCTTGTCGCGGGCGGCGCGCGCAGGGCCGCGGTCGAGGAAAGAAAGGCGCCATTCGAGCGGCGCATGCGGAGAAGCGAGGGTGATCCCGTCGAGCCGCGCGAGCCATCGCCGCCACCAGTTCCAATGTGCGCAGAGGAATTCGTCACTGAAGGCTTCGATCAAATCAGCGAAAATCACAACGCCCGACGGGCGATGAAAAAAGACAATCTCATCCATCATGAAGGAGCCGCGAAACCAAGCCTGATCGATGTCGCCATCCCATTCGGGCGGCGAGATATCTTGAAGCGGCGGTTCGAAGGCGAGTTTGGGACGGCGTTTAATGGTTGAAAGCGGCCCCCAAAGCTTCGCGTCGGGATAGGCTTCCTTCCACTCGCATAGATAGAGATGGTGGAGCTTGTTGGGACTGACGAGATGCGCCACTCGGCCGAGCGCGTCGACCTCGGCGCGCAGGTCGGTCGAAAGTTTCACCGGCGACCATATCCAGAGCGCGTTATCGGCCAGCCGCGCGATCAGCATGCGTGTGGGATAGGGGAAGCTAAAGAAGTCGACAATGTCGCCCTCGGCGAGCCAGAGCGAGTCGCCGATTTGTCGGAGACCCATCGGTCCCTCCCGGTTCGCTCGAAACCACAATGCTTTTTTATGCCGGATGTCTGATACCGGCTAAATGCGACGCAAACCCGCCTCCTTTGGCCATTCACCCCTTCGGCAGCATCAGCACGCCCGCGTCGCCGCTCTCCGCGCCGAAGGCGAGCCGCGCTCCCTTTTCGTCCCAGGCGAGGGCGCTGATCCGCGCGCGCGCGTCGTCCTGCGCCGGCCGGCGGACGAGAATTTCCGATCCGTCAGAAAGGCGCGCCAGCATGACGAGGCCGTCGTCATAGCCCATCGCCAGGACGAGCGCCGCAGGATGGAACGCGACGCGCGTCACGACCGCGGAATGAACGCCGCATTCCCGCGGCGCCTGGCCCATGGGGCCGTCCTTGCCGGAAAACGACCAGACGATGCAGGCGTCGGCGCCCGAGGTGGCCAGCCATTTTCCGTCATGCGACCACGAGAAGCTGCGCGTTTTTCCCGGATATCCGGCCATGCGCATGTGCTTGCCGTCGGCGATCCGCCAGCCGTGCAGCGCATTCTCCTGCATCGAGGTGACGAGGAAGCGCCCGTCTGGAGAGATGGTGGCGTCGAGATGCGAGCCGGACCAGGCGAGCGGCTCCGGCTTGCCGGCGTTCGGAAACCATAATATCGCCCCGCCGTAATGGGCGATCGCCAGCCGGTAGCCCTTCGGGAAGAAGGCGAGGCCGCGCGAGGTCGAGGGCAGATCGAGCGTCTTCGTCTCGCCCTTGGCGGAGCGGGCGCGCGCCGTTTTTCCCGCGGTCCAGGCGACCGCGCCGCCATGCGCGGCGACGGCGTCGATCCATTTGCCGTTTTCGTCGCCGAGGATTGCGACGGATCCGTTGGCGTCGGTCGCGACGACGCGGCCGTCGTCGCCGCCGGTGACGAGCCGGTCGCCGTCCCGCGCGGCGACGAGTATGGCGGCGTCCTGATGCGCTGGGACGCGGCGCCCGCTGGCGCCGTCTCCGAAATGGAGCGTTCCGTCGGCGAGCGCGAAGACCGGCGCGCCGTCGAGGAACGCCGCGGCGACGACGGGCTCTCCAAGCCCGATCGTGTCGACATTGTCGGTGAGCGTGGGAGACAGCGCCACGGCTATGCGCGATCCTCGGCAGGCGCGCCCCAGCCGATCGGCAGACGCGGACGACGTTTGCGGAACTGCCCGCGCATGACCAGAGCGAAGGCGATGGCGTCGAGTCCGGCGAGCGTCAGCCACCATAGCTGCTCGGCGGCCGGCCCGAAAAGACAAATTGCGAAGCCCGCGCCGAGGCCGCCCAGAAGAAAGGGCGCGAGCGCCGGTCGCGACTGGCCGACGAACAGGCTGGCGCGGGCGGCGACGAGCGCCGCCGCCGCGGCGCCGAGCGCGCCGAGATCGAACCAGATCTTGAAGATCAGGCTGCGCGGCGTGGCTGGCGTCAGATAGCCGCCGAGCACGCCCCAGGTGGCGGCCCCGAATCCATGTCCGATCAGCGTGCGCCAACCGTCGGCGGCGATCATCTGGCCCCAGAAGGCGAGATGTCTGAAGAAGCCGGGCGGGCGCTCAGGCCAGATCAGATGCGCCGCATAGGCGGTCAGCGGCGCGAGCAGCACGATCGCCGCCATCAGCGCCGCAAGGGCGATGGACATCAGCCGGGCGCGTCCGAAGCTGGCCGCGAACACAGCCGCGCCCGCCGCGAGCGCCGGCATGCCATTTGGCGCGCCGGAGAGGTGGCAGGCGAGCGCCGTCGTAATGGCCAGCCCCCCGGCCGAATACCACCGTCCGCGCACCGCGAGGGCGCCCATCGCCGGCCACACCAGCAGCGCCAGTCCGAGTCCGGCGCGGCCGAGCGGTCCGACGTCGAGAATGTCGTCGAGCGAATATTTCGGCTTCAGCAGCAAGGTGACGGCGGCGAGCGCGATCGTCGCCGCAGCGACGCCAATCGGCAAAAGGTTGAGATTGGACGTCTTTGTGCGCAGCGGCAGGAATCCGGTGGCGAGCGCGACGAGCGCGAGCGTCGCCGTAATCTTGGCGAAGCGCTCGGCCGGTCCCTCGAAAGGCGTCCAGAGCAGCGAAAGCGCTGTCCAGGCGGTGAGAAGCAGGGCGGCGAGAAACGGGGGCGACAGCAGGATCGCGCGCATCGAGCGCGCCGACCCCTCTTCCGGGGTCAGCGTCGCGGCGGCGAGCAGCAGCGCCGCGCCGATCGGCAGCAGCACATAGACCGTCTGACGCGCCAATATCGGCGCGATGAGCGAGACCACGAACAGCAGAAACACGCCGATCCGCAGCAGAAGACGGGAGGCCTCCTCTGCGGGTTCTTCGTTGTTGCGGCGCGAAAGGACGGACATGGTCGGGCGTGGCTCAATCAAGATGAGAGATTAGACCGAAATCGCCGGCGCGTGGCCTGCCGCAGCGCAGTAAAGCCGGGAAAGCGCGCAGATTTTTGCCGACTGTTGCGCTTTTGCCCAGCGCCTAGGCTGTTTGGCGCCACTCTTGACGGACGGCCTCGTCGGTTTCATTCGCCAGTTGCTCGCGACGAAGCTCGGACAGGCGCGGCGGCGCCAGCCTGCCGAGCGCCCAGACTGCGGCGCCCCGCACGACGGCGGCGGCGTCCCCGACCAATCGCTCGGCGTCGGCGGCAAGCTCGCCCCGCCCGGAATTGCCGATCGCGATCAGCACATTGCGCAAAAAGCGGTCGCGTCCGACGCGCTTGATCGGCGAGCCGGCGAACCGCGCCCGAAACCCCGCGTCATCGAGCCGCGCCAGTCGCGCGAGAGGCGCGGATTCGAATTCTGAGCGGGCGGCGAGCTTCGACTCGCGCCCGGCGCGCGCATATTTGTTCCAAGGGCAGACGGCGAGACAATCGTCGCAGCCATAGATGCGATTGCCGATCTTCTCGCGAAATTCGAGCGGGATAGGGCCCTTGTGCTCGATCGTGAGGTAGGAGACGCAACGGCGCGCATCCAGTTGATAGGGCGCCGGGAACGCTGCCGTCGGACAGACGTCGAGGCATTTGCGGCATGAGCCGCAATGGTCGGATTCCGGCGGATCGGGATCGAGACGAAGATCCGTGAAGATCGCGCCCAGGAAGAGCCACGAGCCGAAATCGCGCGAGACAAGATTCGTGTGTTTGCCCTGCCAGCCGACTCCGGCCGTCTGGGCAAGCGGCTTCTCCATGACCGGCGCGGTGTCGACGAAGACCTTGGCGTCGCCCGCGCCGGCGCGGGCCAGCATGAATCCGGCGAGTTGCTTCAGCCGACCCTTGATGACGTCGTGATAATCGCGGTTGCGCGCGTAGACGGAGATCGTCGCGCAATCGGACTTCGCGAGAGAGGCCAGGGGATCGCCATCCGGCCCATAGTTCAGGCCGAGCATGACGAGAGTCGCCGTTTCCGGCCAAAGCGCGCGCGGCGCGGCGCGGCGCGCGGCGGTCTCGCGCATCCAGCTCATGTCGCCGTGAGCGCCCTGCTGAAGCCACATGCGCAACCGCTCGCCGTGCAGAGGCGTCACATCCGCATGCGCGAAGCGGCAGACGTCGATGCCAAGCTCGAACGCGCGCGCGCGGATCTCATCTTCGAGCTTTGGCGTCGCGCCAGCGACTCGCTGCCGGTTGTCGCGGCTCGGCGGGGGCGCCGTCGATACATTCGAGAAAGGCCCATGCATGTCAGACAGCGGCTTGCAGTGGGATCGAGACGATGAACTCCGTGCCTGGATTGTGACCTTTCATTTCGATCGTCGCGTCGAGTTGGCGCGTGAACGAGGCGATGATCCGCATGCCGAGCCCTTTGTGGTCGCGCGGATCGAAATCTTCGGGCATTCCGGCGCCCTCGTCGCGCACCGACACGACGAAGTTTTTGTCGCCGCCGCGCGCGACCTTCACCGAGATCTTTCCCGACCGGCAATGGTAAGCGTATTTTGCGGCGTTGGCGATGAGCTCGTTCACAATGAGCGCGGTCGAAACCGCCCGATCGGTTGCGATGACGATCCCTTCCTCGATCTCGGTCCGCACGTCGCATTGCGCGACGCTTTCATCCAGATCCTGACACAGCGCTTCAATGTATTTTCCAATGTCCATGCGCTCGATGTCCGAGCCGCGAGACAGCTGGTCATGCGCCTTTGCGATCGCGTCGACGCGGTGCGACGCTTCGCTGAGAAGCCCGGACAGCTGTTCATCGTCGACGTCGCCGGCCTGCAACCGAAGCATGCCGCCGACGATCGCGAGACTATTCTTCACGCGATGATTCATCTCTTTCAGCAGCGCTTCGTTGCGCGCGATCGCCGCTTTGAGCTTGCGCTCTTCGCGTTCCCGTTCGATCGCCATGCCGAGAATATTCGCCGCGCCCTGCAGAAATGCGATGTCCTGCTCCCTGAAGTCGGACGGCGAGCGGCTGTCCACTTCAAGCACGCCATAGGGTTTTCCGTCGCCCTGCAGGATCACGTTCATTGCGCGGCGCACGCCATGCTGACGCAGGATCTCAGGCGTGTTGAAACGCGTCTCCTTTGCGAGATGGTTGGAGATGACGGGTCTGCCGGTGCGCAGCGCATATCCGGCGGGAGAGTCGAGTTCGGCGCCAATTTTGGCGACGCCGACGACGCCGGGACTCCATCCCACGCCGGCGCGCACAAGGAACTTTCTCTCGGAAGGAAGCAACTCCAGCACTTTGCAGAAATCCGCATCCAGCCCTTGCGCGGTCAGTCGCACCGTGTCCGCCAACAGCTGATCGAACGAAGCCCCCTGCAAAGCGGAAACGCCGAGCGCGGCCAATATCTCCTGCTGCTGGATGCGCTGCCGCAATCCCTGCGCCGGATCGTCGCCTTGTGCGGGCGTCGACTGAAGGTTCTCGCTTTTGCGCTCGTCAGGTCCGCTCATACGCTGGTCCCACGGTGGGGTTTACTTGCCGCACTCCATCGATTTGTTGTCAAGCGGGGCCGCACAGACGGAAGCTGGACGGCGGCGCTCCGGTTTTCGGCGCGGAGCTGGGAAGGATTAGAAATCCAGCTCCGCATAAAAGCGCCCAGGCGTCAGGCCTGGCGCTCGATAGGATAGCAGAGGACGAAACGCCGGACGCGATTTGATGCGCTGATACCAGTGTTTCGCCGCTTCATCCTCGTCCCAAGGCGCGTCGCCGAGATAATCGGCGCAGGAGATGTGTGCGGCCGCAGCGAAATCGGCATAGGTCAAGCGGTCGCCTGCGAGCCAGTTGCGCTCGGTGGTAAGATAGCCGATGTAGCGCATATGATGGCGAATATTGGCGCGCGCCACGCGCAACACGTCCATATCGGGCGCGCCGCCGGGCGGCGCGAAGCGCTTGTAGACCTTCTCCGTCATCAGCCAGTTCGTGACCTCATCGAAAAATTTGAGGTTGAACCAGTCGACGAGCCGACGGGTCTCTATGCGCGCCATCATTTCTTGCGGCAGCAGTCGTTGCGCGCCGCGATCGGCGCCATAGGTCTCGTCGATATATTCGGCGATCAGATTCGCGCCGGGCGCAACGACGCCATTGTCGTCGACGAGCACTGGCGTGCGGCCGGCCGGATCAAGCGCGAGAAATTCGGGTCTGCGGTCGCTCACGCGCTCCTCGACGAGAGTCGCGTCGATTCCGTATTCGGACAGGATAAGCCGGATAAAGCGCGAATGAGGGCAGAGCGGGTGATGGTAAAGCGTGGGCATGAGGCCTTTTCGAGAGCAGCGGAGCGACGATCGCCCCGCGCTTCTGTATGCTGTTCAGGTTAGCGCCGCTAGCCGGCGGATTTGCGGCTTTGATAAGCTCATTGGCGCGCAGCTTTTGTTAGGATATGCCATGATTCGTTCGCTCTTCGCATTTTCGCTCGGCCTGACGCTGCTCGCGGCCGCTGGACACGCCGAGACGGCGAAGGACAGCGTTCCAAATCTGTCAGTGATTGGCGAGGCTTACGAGGATGTCGCGCCTGACGTGGCGATTCTGCGCTTCGGCGTCGTCACCGAACGGCCGTCGGCCGCCGACGCCGCGGCCGAAAACGCGCGTGCGGTGAAGGCTGTTCTTGCGCAACTCGAGAAATTGGGCGTGCCCGAGGCCGACGTGCAGACTCAAAGCATGACGCTCGCGCCGGTCGAGGTCGAACAACGAGATCCGAAGACCGGCAAGTCCAAGACATCGCAAAAGATTTTCCGCGCCCGAAACGACCTCCGCGCCCGCGTGACGCAGATCGACAAGGTCGGCGAAATCGCCGGCGCTTTGATCGACCAGGGAGTCAACAGCTTCGAAGGAATCGATTTCGAAGTGGCGCATCCCGAGCAAAAGCTCGACGCTTTACGGCGCGAGGCGGTCAAGGATGCGGAGCGGCAGGCGAAAATCTACGCCGAGGCCGCCGGGCTCAGGCTGTCCCGCGTGCTGGAAATGCGCCCCCTGGAGAATGTCGGGATGCGTCCGCGCGCCTATGCGGCGACGGCCGCCGGAGCGCCCCCTGTCGGGGAAATTCCCTTACGCTCCGGCCTTGAGCGCCTCTCGGCGCGCGTGAATATCGTCTGGGGACTCTCTCGTTAGGCGTATCTGCCCGTCGAAGCGGCGAAACGTCCCGGCGCTGCTCGCAATTTGATCTGTTTGGTCTGTTTCGCAATGCACAATTGCGCGCTAAGCTACGGTCTGCGACTGGCGTGTCGGGATCAGAAGAGGTCGCGAATGGCTCATGTCATCTTCTATGAAAAACCGGGCTGCGCTGGCAACGCGCTGCAGAAAGACCTCTTGCGCGCCTCGGGACATGAGGTGGATGTGAGGGACATTCTGACCGAGGCGTGGAGTTCGTCGAGTCTGCGGCCTTATTTCGGCGCCAAGCCGGTGCGGGAATGGTTCAACGTCTCGTCGCCGCGCATCAAGTCGGGGGAGATCGATCCCGACAAGGTCACACCGCAGCAGGCGCTGGTGATGATGATCGTCGATCCGCTGCTCATTCGGCGGCCGCTGATGCGCATCGGCGATCATTGCGAAGCGGGTTTCGATACGGACACCATCGACCGCTGGATCGGGCTGAAGCGCACCACTGGGGTCGTCAGCGACGTGTGCGTGCGGTCCATCGCCAACGACGCCTTCTAGCCTGACTGACGAAGCGCCGCTGCTGCAACGCCGGCGCTGCAAATCTCGTCATCATCACCATATCATGAGGAATAACGGCGGCTTGGCCGCGACGGACCCGCGTCGATTGGCGTGACCGCCCGTCGCGCTCGGAGAGCCGCGGAGCAAAGGACGCCCATGCAGCCAACGGCCGAGGCCAATCACTATTGGGCGATTGACGCAGACGTCGCGCTCGACCGCCTGGGTGCGACCCGCCTGGGGTTGAGCCAGGCTGAGGCCGAAAGACGACTTTCCACTTACGGCCCCAATCGTCTTCCGGCCGGCAGACGGCGCAGCGCGCTCCTGCGCTTCGCGCTGCAATTCCATAATGTATTGATCTATGTGCTGCTGGCGTCCGCCGTCGTCACCGCGCTCATGCGGCATTGGATCGACACCGCGGTCATCGTCGCGGTCGTCGTCATCAACGCCATCATCGGCTTCATTCAGGAAGGCAAGGCGGAAAGGGCCATGGAGGCCGTCCGCAACATGCTCTCTTCGCAAGCCACCGTCGTACGCGACGGTCGCCGCGTCGTCATTGACGCGACCGATGTCGCGCCCGGCGACGTCGTCTACGTCCAGTCGGGCGACAGAATTCCGGCCGACATTCGTTTGATCCGAGTCAAGTCCCTGAAAGTGCAGGAATCGGCGCTGACCGGCGAGTCGCTGCCCGTCGACAAGGACCCTGCGCCGGTCGCGGCCGATGCGGCGCTCGGCGATCGTCTCTCGATGGCCTATTCGGGAACCGTCGTGACCTACGGTCAGGCGTCCGGCGTCGTCGTCGCCACGGGCGCGGCGACCGAGATCGGGCGCATCAACGCCATGCTCTCCGAGGTGGAGACGCTTTCGACGCCGCTGTTGCAGCGGATGGACGAATTCGCGCGCTGGCTCACGGTCGTGATCCTGGCCATATGCGCCGCCGTCTTTGCGTTTGGCGCGCTCGTTTGGAATTTTGACGCCGGTGAGATGTTCATGGCGGCCGTCGGCCTCGCCGTTTCGGCGATACCCGAAGGCCTGCCGGCGATCATCACCATCACGCTGGCGATCGGCGTCGAGCGCATGGCGCGGCGCAAGGCGATCATTCGGCAGTTGCCGGCGGTCGAGACGCTCGGCGCGGTCAGCACGATCTGCTCCGACAAAACCGGCACGCTGACGCTCAACGAACTCATCGTGCGCTCGATCGTCACCGCCGGCGGGGCCTATGAGACGACGGGCTCAGGCTATGATCCGCATGGCGGCTTCCTGCACGACGGCAAGGACGTCGTCGTCGGCGACGACGTTCGCCTGGCTGCGGCTTTGCGCCCGGTCGCGCTCTGCAACGACGCCGTGCTCCGGGAGAAGGAAGGCGTCTGGAGGATCGAGGGCGATCCCACCGAAGGCGCTTTGCTCGCCGCCGCGGCGAAAGGCGGCGTCAATCTGGAGGAGTTGGCGCTTGAGCTGCCGCGCACGGATGAAATTCCGTTCGAATCGCAGCACCGCTTCATGGCGACGCTGCATCACGACCATGACGGCGTCGGCTACATCTTCGTCAAAGGCGCGCCCGAACGGCTGCTCGAAATGTGCTTCTGGGAGCAGGGCGCAACAGGAGAGCAGCGCCCGCTCGATTGCGCGTGCTGGCTCGAGCACATCGTCCAAATGGCCACGCGCGGTCAGCGCGTTCTGGCGGTCGCCTCCAAGAAAGCCGGGGAGGGGCAGCAGCAACTGGCGTTCGGCGACGTCGAAAGCGGCCTCGTCTTTGTCGGACTCATCGGTCTGATCGATCCGCCGCGTCCCGAGGCGATCGAAGCCATCCGCAACTGTGCGACCGCCGGCATGTCGGTGAAGATGATCACGGGCGATCACGCCGCGACGGCGACGGCGATCGCCCGCGAACTCGGCCTGCAACGGCCGGAATCAGTGCTCACCGGCCGCGATCTCGACGAGATCGGCGACGAGGATCTCGGCGATGCGGTGAGCGCCACGACCGTGTTCGCGCGCACGAGTCCCGAGCATAAGCTGCGACTCGTCCAGTCGTTGCAGAAGCGCGGCGAGATCGTCGCCATGACCGGCGACGGCGTGAATGACGCGCCCGCATTGAAGCGCGCCGACATCGGCATCGCGATGGGCGTCAAAGGCACCGAAGCGGCCAAAGAGGCGGCGGAAATGGTGCTCGCCGACGATAATTTCGCTTCGATCGTGCATGCGGTGCATGAGGGCCGCGTCGTCTATGAGAATCTGAAGAAGACGATTCTCTACATTCTGCCGACGAACGGCGGCGAAGGCCTCACGGTCATCGCCGCCATCGCCATGGGCGAGACCCTGCCGGTGACGCCGGTGCAGATCCTGTGGATCAATCTCATCACCGCCGTCACTCTGGGTCTTGCGCTCGCGTTCGAGCCGCCGACCAAGGGCGTGATGCTGCGCCCGCCGCGTTCGTCGAGCGAGCCGATCCTGTCGCGCTACTTCATTTGGCGCATCGTTTTTGTGTCGTTGCTGATGCTGATCGCGACCTTCGGCCTCTATGAGTTGGAGAAGGCGCGCGGCATGGGGCTCGACAGCGCGCGAACGGTCGCGGTCAACACGCTCGTGGCCTGCGAAATCGCCTATCTCTTCAACGCGCGTTTTCTTTCCGAATCGTCGCTGTCGCTGAAGGGGCTGTTCGGCAGCCGCGCGGTGCTGATATCCGTCGCCATTGTGATCGCGCTGCAGGCGATGTTCACATATGCGCCGTTCATGCAGACGCTGTTCAACACCGTGCCGCTCGATCCCGAGATCTGGTGGCATATCGCGGGCGCGAGCGTCGTGCTGTTTCTGCTCGTCGAGGTCGAAAAGGCCATATTCCGATCTCCGGCGAGAGCCCCTGCGCCGCGCGGCGCGCCCGCGCCGCAAGCGCCTGCCGCCGCGGCCGTCGTCGCGCCCGGCGACTGGATTCGACCTGTCTTCGCGGGTCTGTTGGGATTGCTGCTGATCGTCGCAAGCGGCGCGTATTATCTTCACACGCGCGCTACGCTAACGCGTGAGGAAACGCCGATCGCGCGCGCGCCGGCCGCCCGGACCGTCGTCGTCAGCGGCGTGATCGCTTCGGCGTCGCAGAGCGAGGTCTTAGCTCCTGCGGCAGGCGTGATCGCGACTCTGGCTTGCGACGTCGGCACCAGAGTGGACAAGGGCGAGACCTGCGCGACGCTCGATCCGCAACCCTTCGACGCGGCGCTGGCGCGCGAGAACGACGCGCTGGCGGCCGCCGAGAAGCAATTGGCGCAGCGCCAAAGCGCCGAGGCGAGGGCGCAGGCGAATCTCGAAAGGCGAAAGGCGCGTTCGGGACGCCGCGCCGCACGGCGCAAGGCGCTGAGAACGGCGCAACGCGTCCTTGCCCGGGCGCAGGCGCGAGTCGAACGCGCCAAGGCCGACGTCGCGCAGCGCAAAGAGGCGGTCGCCAGGGCGCAGACGGACCGCGAACGCGCCACGATCGTCGCGCCGATCACAGGCGTCGTTCTCGAGCGAAAGGCTGCCGTCGGCTCCAGCGTCGACGTCGGCGCGCCGCTCTTCATTGTCGGCGACGCCAAGACCGTCCGCCTTCGCGCCAAGACGGCGGACGAGGCGGCTCGCGCCATCGCGCCGGGCGCGGCCGCCGCGGTGACGAGCGAAGCCCTGCCTGAGCGAAGATTTTCTGGAAAAGTGGTCGAGACGCGTCGGTCGGAGACGGCGAAAGCGGGCGAGTCCGTCGACGTGGTGATCGAGATCGAAAATTCCGGCTTCGATCTTCGGCCGGGGATGCCGGCATCGGCGCAAATCGAAATCGACGAGCGCGAAGCGGGGTTGTCGGGCGAAGAGAGTCGGGAGGGGGATCGTTTCGCACGAAAGGCGAGGGCGCAATAAGGATTGGCGCCTCGCCTCCGTATTCTGCGTTCCGGTTTTTTCGCTGCGCGTTGCGCGCTCATCATCGCGAAAACCGACGCCGGGATCAGTTCGTCGTCAGCAGACCCAGATCCAGCCGCCGGGCGTCCAACGCCAGCACCGGCCTACGCCGTAGGGATACCAGCGGCCGCCCCAGTAGCGCCCACGTCCCCAGCCGCCGCCTCGATGCCAACCGCCGCCGCCGCGATGCCAGCCGCCGCCGCCGCCATGATGCCATCCGCCGCCGCCATGACGCCAGCCGCCGCCGCCGCCGTGACGTCCGCCGCCTCCGCCTCCGCCATGTCCGCCCCCGTGGTGGCCTCCGCCGCCATGTCCACCGCCGCCATGTCCACCGCCGCCGCGTCCTGCGAGAACAGTCGATGGAAGCGCCAGGGCGCCGAGCAATGCAAGAAATATCGCTGCTTTTCGAAGCATATCTTCCTACCTTTCGAATCGTGAGCGCAGCGCAGCGCGCTGCTGGTTCGCGGTCGGGTGGAAAAAGGGTACCTACGTCACTTGGCCTGGACGGCAATGACCCAATGCCTTTTTTATTTCAATCGGATCCGTTTGCGGCGCCAAAAATCTGCGCCGTAAGTCTCGATAAAAGGAGGCTTTGCTGGTGGGCCGGGCAGGACTCGAACCTGCAACCAGACCGTTATGAGCGGCCGGCTCTAACCATTGAGCTACCGGCCCCGAGACGGGGAGGCCCCTCCTATACCGCAACCCGAGCACGCGCAATATCGCGCGCTGCGCCATGCGCTTGTCATGCGCCGCGTCGCCCTTGTAAGCCTTCTCCATGAACGAGCATGAGGCGCGCGCGGCGATCGTCGAGGCCGCGCAGGAGATGGAGCGGCTGGGTCTCAACCATGGCTCGGCGGGCAATCTGTCGGCGCGGGTCGGCGACCAGGCGCTCGTCACGCCGAGCGGCGTTCCAAGCCGCGAGCTCTCGCCTGAGGCGATCGCGCGGATGCCGCTTGCGGGCGATGGCGCCTTCGACGGCCCGCTGCCGCCTTCGAGCGAATGGCGATTCCATCTCGACATCTATCGCGCCCGTCCGGATGTGAACGCCGTCGCCCATATGCATTCGCCCTATGCGACGACGCTCGCCACCCTGCGGCGCGACATTCCGGCCGTTCATTACATGATCGCGGCGTTCGGCGGCCCAAATGTGCGTTGCGTCGATTATGCGCCCTATGGCACGGCGGAATTGTCGCGGCTCGTCGTCGCCGGCCTCAAAGATCGCGACGGCGTGCTCCTCGCCAATCACGGCGCCATCGTCACTGGCGCAACGATGCGCAGAACCATGTGGCGGGCCGTCGAGCTCGAAGCGCTTGCGCAGGTCTTCTATCTGGGCGCGCTCGCCGGCCAACCTGTCGTGCTGTCCGACGACGAGATCATGCGAACGGTGGAGCGCTTCAAGACTTACGGCACGCGCGAGACGGCGTGAGTTCGCCATCCGAGCCGAAGCCGAAGCAGCCAAACTCCGACACGCGATATCTGGATTGCTTCGTCGCTGCGCGCCTCGCAATGACGGCGCTCAGTTCGCCGGTAACGACATTTAGCTAGCAAGCTCCGGGAACAGTCCCTTCAGCCCGTCTTCCGTGGCGGCGCAGACGCCGCGCTCGGTGATCAGACCGGTGACGAAGCGCGCCGGCGTTACGTCGAAGGCGAAATTGCGCGCCGGCGAACCATTCGGCGTCAGCTGAATTTCGATCGGCGCGCCGTCAGCGTTGCGTCCGTTGATATGAGTCACTTCGCGCGCGCTGCGCTCTTCAATCGGAATGTCACGAACGCCGTCCGCGATGCGCCAGTCGACGGTGGAGGAGGGGAGCGCGACATAGAACGGCACGTCATTGTCATGCGCGGCCAGCGCCTTGAGATAAGTGCCGATCTTATTGCATACGTCGCCGGCGCGCGTGGTGCGATCGCTGCCGACGATGACGAGATCGACGAGCCCATGCTGCATCAGATGGCCGCCGGCGTTGTCGGCGACGACCGTATGCGGAATCTCTTCGCCGAGCAGTTCGAAGGCCGTGAGGCTCGCCCCCTGGTTTCGCGGGCGCGTCTCGTCGACCCAGACATGAATCGGCGCGCCCTCGCGCGCCGCCGCGTAGATCGGCGCCAGCGCCGTGCCCCAATCGACGGTGGCGAGCCAGCCGGCGTTGCAATGGGTGAGAATGTTGATCGGGCCGTCGCCGCGCCGCGCGCGATGGATGAGTTCGGCCCCGGAGCGTCCGATCGCCTCGCATGCGGCGACGTCTTCTTCCGCGATCGTCGCGGCCTCCGCATAGGCGCGGTCGGCGCGTTCCGCGACCGGCGTCGCGAGAAGCAGCATGCGCATCCGATCGAGCGCCCAGCGCAGATTGACCGCCGTCGGCCGCGTCGCGAGGAGCAGGGCATAGGCGCTTTCGATCGCCGCGTCGCCAGGATCGCGCCAAACGGCGAGCGCCATGCCATAGGCGCCGGTCACGCCGATCAGCGGCGCGCCGCGCACCGTCATGTCGCGGATCGCCGCAGCGGCGTCTTCGCAACGCGCGAGCGTTTTCGTCTCGAAGCGATGCGGCAGGCCGGTCTGATCGATGACATGGACTCGCCTTCCATCGGAGTCGCGCCAGATCGTTCGATAACTGCGGCCGTTGATTTTCATGTTGCTCGATTCTTGCTTGCAGAAAGGTCGCGCTTGGATGACGTCGCGGTTCGCGCCATGTTAGAGGGCGTCGCGACGCCATGCTAGAAGGCTCGAAAACGCGGCGACTCCGCTGGACACATGGCGCAAAGTTTTTCGGTTCGATACGCCGAATCGCTCGAATCCGTCGAGGCTGACGCCTGGGACGCCTGCGCGAATCCGCCTGACGCGTCGGACTCGGTCGGCGAGCGACACAATCCGTTCGTGGCGCACGCCTTCCTGCGCGCGCTTGAAGCGTCGAAATCGGTCGGCGCGCGCGCCGGCTGGTCGCCGGCGCATACGCTCGTCGAGGATTCGCGCGGGCGTCTCGTCGCCTGTGCGCCGGCCTATATCAAGACGCATAGTCTCGGCGAATATGTGTTCGATCAAAACTGGGCGCAGGCCTATGAGCTGGCGGGCGGCCGCTACTATCCGAAGATCCAGGTCGCGGCGCCCTTCACGCCGGTGACGGGCCGTCGCCTGCTGGTCGCGCAGGATGCGCCGGAAGGCGCGCGCGACGCGCTGATCCTCGGCTTGCAGGGATTGCGCAAGGCGAGCGGCGCGTCCTCCATTCACGTCACCTTCTGCACCGAGGAGGAAAGCGTCGCGCTGAGCGACGCGGGGTTCATCTCTCGCGCCGGAGAACAATTTCACTTCGTGAATGAGGGCTATGCCGACTTCGACGATTTTCTGTCGCGACTCACGGCGCGCAAGCGCAAGTCGATCAAGCGCGAGCGGCGCGAAGCGCTCGGCGATGATCTCAAGATCGATCTGCTCACGGGAAGCGACATTCGTCCCGCGCACTGGGACTCGTTCTTCGAGTTCTACATGGACACAGGCGCGCGCAAATGGGGCCATCCTTATCTGACCCGCGCCTTCTTCGACGAGGTCGGCGCGCGGATGGCGGATCGCATCCTGCTGGTGATGGCGCGCCGCGGCGCCCGGCACATCGCCGGGGCGATCAATTTTCTCGGCGACGACGCGATCTACGGACGCAATTGGGGCGCTTTGGAGCCGCTGCCGTTTCTCCATTTCGAAGTCTGCTACTACCAGGCGATCGAATTTGCGATCCGCCGCGGCTACAAGCGGGTCGAGGCCGGGGCGCAGGGCGAGCACAAGATCGCGCGCGGCTATCGGCCGACGATCACCCATTCGGCCCACCACTTCGCCGACGCGCGTCTCGGCCAGGCGGTTTCGGACTTTTTGACGCGCGAACGCGCGGCGGTGGCGGAATGGGCCTCCGAACATGCGGCGGAGCTGCCCTACAAGACCGAGCCGGGGGGCTGAATTTATCGCGCCTGTGTCTCCGCCGCACTTGTGCCCTGGCCTGAAACTTGTAAGTCCAGAGCCGTTTGGCGCGAACCGGCTGCGGGATCAGATGACCTATTGTTGCGGCATTCTCGTGCGCGATGGACTGGTGATGATCGCCGACACGCGCACGAACGCCGGGCTCGACAACATTTCGACCTTCCGCAAGCTGTATCTGTACGAGCGGCCGGGCGAGCGCGTGCTGATGCTCGCCGCCTCGGGCAATCTTTCGGTGACCCAAAGCGTCGTCAATCTGGTCACCGACGGGATCGAGGATCACGAGAGCGGGGTCTTCGAAAGCGTCATGAACGCGCCCAATATGCTGCACGCGGCGCAGCTTGTCGGGCGCGCGGTGCGGATTTCGCGCGCGCAGGTGGGCAGCGCCGAGGGCGAGCCCGCGGCGCAGGGCGTCAACTTCGACGTGTCCCTGCTGCTCGGCGGCCAGATCGCCGGCGGGCCGCTCCGTCTCTTCATGATCTACACCGCCGGCAACAGCATCGAATGCACGCCGGACACCAATTATCTGCAGATCGGCGAACATAAATACGGCAAGCCGATCCTCGACCGCGCCGTGAACTTTGACACCGACATCTACGACGCGCTGAAGATCGGGCTCATCTCGATGGATTCGACCATCCGCTCGAATCTGTCGGTCGGCATGCCGATCGATATCGCGCTCCTGCGGCGCGACGCGTTGCAGATCGAAGTCGCGACGCGGATCGGCGTGAACGACCACTATTTCAACGACCTGCGGGAAAGCTGGTCGCAGGCGCTGCGCGAGGCGCATATGGCGATCCCCAAGCCGCCCTACACCGGCCGCGACGCGTGACGACCGTTGCGCCGGCCGACGCCGCGGCGATCGCAAGCGCCGCGGCGATCCTGCGCGAGGGCGGGCTGGTCGCTTTCCCGACCGAGACGGTCTATGGGCTGGGCGCCGACGCGACGCAGGCATGGGCCGTCGCCCGCATTTACGACGCCAAGGACCGCCCGTCCTTTAATCCGCTGATCGCGCATGTCGCCGATCTCGACGCCGCGCGCCGCGAGGCGGCGCTCCCCGACGCCGCGCTGCGCCTTGCCGTGGCGTTCTGGCCCGGGCCGCTGACGATCGTCGCGCCCGCCGCGTCGGGCGGATCGGTCTGCGATCTCGCCCGCGCCGGCCTGCCGAGCGTCGCCGTTCGGGCGCCCGCGCACCCTGTCGCGCAGGCGCTGCTCGCGGCGCTCGGCCGGCCGATCGCCGCGCCCTCCGCCAATCGTTCAGGCCATGTGAGCCCGGTGACGGCCGCGCATGTCGCCGAAGACCTCTCGGGCAGGGTCGACATGATTTTGGACGGCGGACGCACCCCTGCCGGACTGGAGTCGACGATCGTGTCCTTCTGCGACGCCGCGCCGGTTCTGCTGCGCCCCGGCGCGGTCGCGCGGGATGCGATCGAGAACATTCTCGGCGCAAGGCTTGCCGCGCCTGCGCAGGCGGAGATTCTCGCGCCAGGCATGACGCCCTCGCATTACGCGCCCGCCGCGCGGCTGCGGCTGGAGGCGCATGAACTCGAGGAAGGGGAAGCGGCGCTCGATTTCGGGGGTCGGCTCGCCGCGCGCGCCAGGCCGGGCGCTTTCGTGCTGGACCTTTCGCCGTCCGGCGATCTCGTCGAGGCGGCGGCCAATCTTTTCGCGCATTTGCGGGAATTCGACGCGCGCCGCATCGCCAATGTCGCCGTGGCGCATGTGCCGGAGCGGGGGTTGGGCGAGGCGATCAACGACCGGCTGCGGCGCGCCAGCGCGCCGAGGTTCGATTAGGCCGCGAGCGCCGTCGGCGTCGCCGCCCGCAGGCAGAAGTCCTGCGTCACCGGCGCCGGCTGACCCTTGACATAGGGACACTCGTAGCCGCGCGCGGCGAAGTCGCCCGCGCCGACCGAGCACATTTCCACCGCGAGGCGCGTCAGCCGGTTCAGCACCGGCTCGCGCACCCAGGAAAAGCGCGGCGCATCGGGCGCGACGGCCTGCATCGCCGCTTTGCGAGCGATGTTGTTCTCATAGCTCATGCGCGCCTGCCAGCCGGCCTGCGGCTCCTGCCAGTCGTTGACGACGATCACCGGCCCGCGCAGCACGCGCGCGTCGCGCTCGGTGCGTTCGATCAGCGCCATCTCGCCGCGCCTGACGCCGGCAAGGGTGAAGAGCGTCGGTCGGGCCAGCGGCGCGCTGGCGATGCAATCGACCGCCTCTTCGAAATCGGCGCAATTTTCAAAGGCGTAACGCAGCAGATGGTCCGGCGGCCAGCCGCCTTCGGTGGCGAAGGCGTCGCGCAGATTGAGCGCGGCGTCATAGGCGAAACCGATCGCGCCCTGCGTGCGCCGCTTCATCGGCGCCTGATTGATCGCGGCGCAGAAACGCCCCGGCGCCATGGCGCTGAGCACGCCGACCGCGCCGGGCCAGGTAGCGTTGTAGAACTCCCCGGCAGGCCCGGACTGCCAGGCGATTTCGACGCCCTTGCCCAGGCCCTGAAACGGCCAGTCGAGCGTCCGGCGCAGGCGCGGCATCCCATGTTCGTCCTCATAGGCCTGGGTCGTGCAGGCGAAGAGATAGGACATGTTCAGCGTCATTGCCCCGGGAAAGCCGAGAATGGCGACGATGCGCTCAAGCTCCGCCCGATAGGCGGAAGCTGAGCGTTTGAGCCAGTTTGACGCGATCCGATCGATCGGCGGGAGGCACACGCGGCCCATTGGCGCGACCACGCCCAGGCAGGCCTTGCGCAGCGCGGCCGCGGCGTCGATCCGCGCCTGCGCATGGGCGATCGGGCCGCCGTCGCGCACATCGAGGAAAGGAATCGCGTTCATCGTCGTCCTGCTGTCAGAAAAGCGTCATGCAACAGATATGGATTTCACATCCGACTGTCACAATACAGTAAAAATTTAGGGGCGCGCGCCGCATCGTAAAGATGGCGGGCGGCCGCGCCGCCGAATCGGGTAAAACGCGCTGAGGACACTGCTTGCTGGTCGGGAAACGCATGTCGGACGCTGTCGCCGTCGCTTTTGGCGCATTGAAGTTTCACGCGGCCGCTTTGGCGCGAACGCGAACGCTCGATCTCTTTGCCGAGGATGCGGCGCGCTTCGAGAATTTCAGCGTCAAGCTTGACGAGCTTCTCTTCGACTTTTCGAAGCATAAAGTGACGCGCGAGACGATCGCGCTGCTCGTTTCCCTGGCGCAGGCGCGCGACCTCGAAGCGCGGCGCGTGGCGCTCTTCTCCGGCGACCCCGTCAACAACACCGAGAGGCGCGCGGCCATGCATATGGCGCTGCGCGATCTCTCCAGTCGCCCGCTTCTTGTCGGCGGCGAAAATATGCGGCCGCTGATCGAAGCTGAGCGCGAGAAGGTTTTCGCCTTCGCGCGCGCCATTCGCTCAGGCGATGCGCGCGGCGCAACCGGCGCGCCCTTCAGCGACGTCGTCAACATCGGGATCGGCGGTTCCGACCTCGGTCCGGCGATGGCGTCGCGCGCGCTCTCGCCCTATCGCGGCGAGGGGCCGCATATGCATTTCGTCGCCAATGTCGACGGCGCCGATCTCGCGGACACGCTGCGCAATCTCGACTTGGCGCGCACGCTGTTCATCATCTCGTCGAAGACGTTCACGACGCAGGAGACGATGGCGAACGCAAGAAGCGCGCGCGCGCGCGTCGTCGCTAGCCTCGGCGAAACGGCGGTCAAGGCGCATTTCGCCGCCGTCTCGACGCGGCTCGACAAGGTCGCCGAATTCGGCGTCGATCCCGCGCGCGTCTTCGGGTTCTGGGATTGGGTCGGCGGCCGCTATTCGCTGTGGTCGTCGATCGGCCTGGCGCTCGCCATCGCCGTGGGGCCGGAGCATTTCCTGCGGTTTCTGCAGGGCGGCCACGACGTCGACAGGCATTTCTGCGACGCGCCGCTCGAACGAAACATCCCGGCGCTGATGGGACTGCTCGGCGTCTGGCACCGGAACGTCATGGGCTGCGGCGCGCATGCGGTCATCCCCTATGATCAACGGCTCGCACGGTTTCCCGCCTATCTGCAGCAGCTCGACATGGAGTCGAACGGCAAGTCGGTGACGCGCGCCGGCGCGCCGGTCGATTACGAAACCGGTCCGGTGATCTTCGGCGAGCCGGGCACCAACGGGCAGCACGCGTTCTTTCAGCTTCTGCATCAGGGAACGGATGTCGTTCCGATCGACTTCCTGGTTGCGGCGGAGCCAACCGCCGCCGACGAACGTCATCACGAGTTGTTGTTCGCCAATTGCCTGGCGCAGGCCGAAGCCTTCATGCGCGGTCGAACGCTAGAAGAAGCGAAAGCGCAATTGCGCGGGCAGGGGCTGAGCGAAGCAGAGGTGGAGCGGCTTGCGCCGCATAAGACCTTTTCCGGCGATCGCCCGTCGAGCGTGCTGCTCTATCGCCAACTCAATCCGCGCACGCTCGGACGCCTCGTCGCGCTCTATGAGCACAAGGTCTTCGTTCAGTCGGTGATCTGGGACATCAATCCTTTCGACCAATGGGGCGTGGAGCTCGGCAAGGAGCTGGCGAACCGGCTGGCGCCGATCGTCGAGAACAAGGACGAATCGACGCAGGGACTGGACGGCTCGACCGCGGGCCTGATCGCGTGGCGACGGGCGCACTAAGCAGGCTTCGTTCCGCGATGTGGGGCAACTCGCTCGGGCCCCTTTTCTGAATTGCCGATCAGGCCTTCGGCCCACCCAGAATGAGATCGCGGCCGTTGACCGTGCGAGGGTGTCATTCCCAATGCGCGCGACGCGCGCGATCGGGGATCCAGATCGCAGGCATCAGACCGCCTGCGCGACGAGAATGCTCGCAAGAGCGGGCAATGGATTGCGCGCGAGTCGGAATTTGCCGAATCCCGCGTCGCGCAGCAACGCCTCGATCTCTTCAACGCGGCGCGGCTCGCCGCGCCCCATCGCCAGCGTGTAGAAGCCGTAATAGGCGTCGAGCGGTTCGGCGCCTTTGACGCCGGACATGCCTTCGATGATCAGCAGCGTCGCGCCGGGCGCCAGCGCCTTGCGCACATTGCGCAGCAGCTTGAGCGCGGACGCGTCGTCATGGTCATGCACGATGCGGATCAGCGTCGCGATGTCCGCGCCTTCCGGAAGCGGATCATTGAGGAAGTCGCCGCCGTAAATGTCGGTTCGCGCAAGCAGGCCCGCCGCGTCGAGCCGTTCTCTTGCGCGCGCGGCCACGGCGGGAAGATCGAACAAGGCAAGCCGCAGCTGCGGCGCGCGGTCTGCGGCGGCAGCGAGAAACACGCCTTCGCCGCCGCCGACGTCGAGGAGGCGGCGGCCGCGCGACAGGTCGTAGGCGTCGAGCGCCTGCTGCGCGACCATCGGCTGAGTCGCGGCCATGAACGCGCTATAGGGGCCGACCTGTTGCGCCGAAAGCGTTTTCGGCGAATCGCCGTCCGAATAGGGCCAATAGTCGGCGAGCGCGCCGCGTTTTTCCTGGCGCAGCAGCGCGACCGGATCGATGAGATCGGCGTAAAGCAGCGGCTGATGTTCGACGACCCTGAGCGCCTGAGGATTGCCGGCGAAGGCGGCGCCGAGCAGGCCCAGCCCGTATCTGCCGCCGCTGCGCCGCTCGGCGAGGTCGAGCGAAGACGCCGCGTCCAGCAGGCGCCGCGTCGCGGGTTCGGACAGCGAGAGCTTCGTCGCGAGCGCGTCGACGGGTAGCGGTCCCCCGCGCAACAGGTCGAAGAGCTTCAGTTGCGCGCAGGCGACGAGAACCTGCGAATAGACGAAGCCGGCGGCGAGATCGAGCCCGGCGCGCGCGCCGCGACGCGCCAAGGGGCGCGTGACGGGGTTGTTCAGCGCCCAGCGCTGAAATCGGGGGTCGGCGACGAGCCTGTCGCGCACATTGCGCCAGCGCTCGCGCCAGCGGTCGAGAAAGGTCAAGGGGGCCTCACGGGTGCGGCCCTCGCCATAACACGCGGCCGCGACATTCGTCGCATGGCGGGAGCAGCGTTGCAGGAGGAGCGTTGCGGGGCGGCGGCCCTTCCTGTAGAAAAGCTGCGCGCCTGCGCCCGTAGCTCAGCTGGATAGAGCGTTGCCCTCCGAAGGCAAAGGTCACATGTTCGAATCATGTCGGGCGCGCCATGTCGCACTAACACGAAAATCCCGCCGTTTGGGCGAGAAATTGCTGCGCGTCCTCGCAGCTCATTGGCGCCAGCAAGATCAAAAGGCTTCTTTCAAGCGCTCGAAACTGGCTTTCGCCGGCGCCGAGCCACGAGGGACCCTTTGCATGCGCTTCAGCGCCTGCTGAGATGCCTGCCCGTCGGGCTCGTGGCTGGGAATGACTTGGAATCTCGAAAGAAGAATTTTCGTGCCGCCGAGAATTGAAGAGCTGCCGAGTGCTCAAACGCAAAAGTCTGTTTCCTTTGCTGACCAAGATCCGGGTTTCACGTTTATTGGCAGCTTGGCGGCCGCCGTAAGCCAACTTTCGCTCGGCGTAGGCCGATTCTGGCTTCTGTCGAAGCTGCGCCGCTATTTGTGGTCAAATACCAAAATTCTCGGCGATCCGCTGGTCTATGACGGCGACGCGCGGGTGGCGCTACTGCAATTCGCCGCCGGCGCCGTCCCGTTGGCGGGAATTGGTTTCGTATTTTCTCGACTTGAGTCGGCTTTTGTGGGCGAATACGCGGACTACTTCGTTTTGACGGCAGCAATATTCGCGTTTGCCTATTGGCGTGCGATGAAATTCGCCGATTGGCGCTATCGCTTGAACCACACGCTCTGGCGTGGCCGCCGCTTCAGCGCGGACGGGTCGGTTGTCGCGTATTTCCTGCGCGCTCTTGCGTGGGGAGCTGCGAGCGCTGTCTCGCTTGGGCTCGGCTGGCCGTCGGCGCAGGCCGCGCTCACTCGATATATGCTGAGGCATACTTTTTACGGTTCGCAGGGTTTCGATTTCGATGGGAGCAGCACCGTCCTGGTGGGCCGTGGAATTCTATTGTTGCCCGCGTGGCTTTGGTCCAGAATTCTGTTGATTGTTAGCATTCCGGGAATTTGGGTGTGCAACAGATATTTGAATGAAAACATGCAGAACATGATTGCTGACGAATCAACAGGGAGCGCCGCCGACTCTGCTGGGCGTTCTATGATGGCTTACAGTCTCATTGTTATTGTCTTGCTCCCCGTCGTCGCCTTCGCCTATCCGAGATTCGTAGCGCTCACCTGGAAATGGCGGCTCGAGGGGGTTCGGTTTGGCGACGCCTATGTG
The DNA here is from genome assembly GCF_050251305.1 of Methylocystis sp. Lineage (GTDB taxonomy): Bacteria > Pseudomonadota > Alphaproteobacteria > Rhizobiales > Beijerinckiaceae > Methylocystis. The sequence continues at coordinate 43,309 of NZ_JBFWNB010000006.1, forward strand.
ACGTCGAGCCTTGAACGATCGTCGTTCATGGGAATCTATTTCGTCTTCTACGCGTTCGTCGCCGTTTTCGTTTTATTGACGCTTCTAACGCTGTCGAGTTTGGAATGGCAGTTCGCGGACGAACCGATTCATATCGTCGCGGTCTCTTATTATTGCGCAATCGGCGCGGATGCCGTCTGGAATTGGTTGTTCGAACCGCGCTTCTGGGCGGTCATCGTCGGCTCACTAACATTGCACGATTCGACTGCGCTGATTTCGAATATGGCCGAAATTCACGTCGGCTCAGAAATCGAAGTGAAGTTAATGACAGCTCCTGAGTTCGACGTGTCTGTTTGAAATCTCAGGTCAAAGATGACAACGCCACGAAGCTTGCAATTTCGGGCATAAGCGCTAACTGATACCTATCGAATTTCGGCCGAACGATCTTGCTTGCGCTGCCTTGGCGCGTCGGCTTCTGACTTCCTCTCCAGAACTTCGATCCACAGGCGCTTTGCAATCGTGCACAGCGCAGTCAGCTTGTTCTCGAAAGGACATGTGATGCAGACCGGCACTGTAAAATGGTTCAACGGCCAAAAAGGGTTCGGCTTCATTCAGCCGGAGTCCGGCGGCCCGGACGTCTTCGTCCACATCAGCGCGGTTGAGCGCGCCGGGCTGCTCGGCCTCGCTGAAGGCCAGAGGCTGACCTACGAAATCGCGGTCGATCGGCGCAGCGGCAAGTCGTCGGCCGACAAGCTGCAAATCGCCGACTAAGGGTCGCCGACGAATCAACCTTTCGCCCCTGACGATCCTCCGCGTTTGCGATCGATGCGTCAGGGGCGGGACGCTCTCTCCGGAGGAGCAAGACAGCGCGGCATCAGACGTCGGACGCGATTCACGCAGAACGTTCGCCCGACAGCCCTGGGAGAAGGACGATGAACGCGAAGGACTATAGAACCGAAGCGGTCCTCTTTTTCTGCAAGGCGACGCATTCGAAATATAAGTCGCTAAGTTTTCGCCGCTTTCCGAACGCCTCGCAGGCGATTCGCTACGCGGTCGAAGAGCTTTCCCCCAAAGCCCTGGCCAGTTGCTCGCTGGAAGTCGATGAGCAGCATTTTTTTGGCCGGGAGATTCGTCCCCTCTATGACAGCGCCGATTACCCGTTACGACGCAGGTCCGAACAAGGCCGCGTCCGTCGCGCGTCAAGGACAGGCTGAAGCATCCGACTGACTGCAGCGGGGCGATTCAGCGCGGTTGCGCCGCGTTCAGATCGCGCCATTCGGTCAAACGGCAAAATTTTCGGTGATCCGCTGATCGGCGCGCCTCGCTCCTGCGCAGAGAACGCCCTATCTGGGGCCTTTTAGGGCGCGATCAGGCGAAAAGCCTGAGCGCAAGCGAGGATCTGGAAATGGCCAGGAGAGGAAGAACGGCCAGGACTCACGCCAGGACGTCTGACGGACTCGTCCGCTCTACGGCGTCCATCGCCTTCGCCGGCGTCGGCGCGGCGCTTACGGCGGGTCTGGGCGTCGCCGCGGCGGGGCTTTCCGTGGGTTTCACATGCGCCCTCGCAGGCGCTATCGGCGGCGCGCTGTTGGGCGCGTGGATGGATCGCCGCTAGGCGATCCTCGGCCTTGGACATTGGCGCCGTGCGTTTCTCTCCCGGGGATGAGCCATTGCGTGAATGCGGGCCGCGCCGCTCGGGCGCGGTCGGCGTGTGCGCCAATGCACATTCGTCTGTCGGCGTCAGCGGTAACGTCTCCTTAACGAACACAGGAGGACGTCATGTCGAAATTCACCAGCGCCATCGTCGGAGCGATCGTCGGGTCAGCCATTTTCTTCGGAGTCGGCATCGGCTTGGCGCATGCCCATACGACGCCGCAACAGACGCAGTCTGTCTTCTATGTCGAAGAGCCGTGATCTGCCGCGTCAGGCGTTGGCGCGCAAGCGCGCGCCGAAGTCTTCCGCTTACCGGACGGCGGTCTCACGCTCCGGCGACCAACGCCGGAACAGCAGACGGTCGATGGAGATCGCGCCGGCCCCCCGGGCGATCAGCACGATGAGAATCGCCGCCCAATAGGCGTGAACCGTCCACCATGCATCGGGATAGACGAAGATCTGAATGACGAGAGTCATCATCAGAAGCCCAAACGCCGACAGGCGTGTGAAAAGCCCGATCAACAGCAGCGCCGGCAGTACGAATTCGAGCGCGCTCGCCACATAGGCGGCGACCGTCGGCGAAATGAGCGGAACCTTATATTCATCGGCGAACAGCGCGAATGTCGCGCTGCGCACCGCGGTCGGAATTTGAAACGTCAGATCGACGCCGAGGAATTCGCCGCCGATGGTCGGCCCGTCGATCTTGGTCTGACCGGAGACGAAGAACGGATGCGCCGCGACGATCCGCAGAAACAGCGCGATCAAAGAATAAGGGATCGCTTCTGCCCAGGCCGTCATCATTCTTACGATGTTCATAACGGTTCAAGCTCCACCAATGATTGTCGCGGCGCAAATATTCCTGCGCGTTTAACGCGCGGCGCTGACGGTCACGAAGGCTTCCGATACAATAAGCTCGCGCAGGCAGCCGGTCAGGTCGAAATCCGCGGCGATTCCCGTCGCCACAGCCATCGCCGCGCCGAACGTCTTTCCTTCCTGAAGCGCACTGACGAAAGCCGATCCGCCGGCGGGCAGAATCGTCACTCTGATCTCCAGCGCGGGACGGACGACGAGCGCCTCCTCGCCGTCGTCCAGATTCAGCGGGTTCCTCTCGTCGTCCGACAGATGCGCTTTCCAGATCGAAATGATCGGATATCGCGATGCAAGGACATAGGCGGACGGATGCAGCGTCGCGGTCGCGCGCGCGAGTCGCTCAGGCTGAAGCGCCCGGAGTTTTTCCATGGGCAGCGGCGCGGCGTCAGCGGCGTGAAAGGACTGGCCGACGGCATATTCGAGCCGTGCGACGTCGCCAAGATAGGGAAGCTGGCGCGCGGGCTCAAAGGTCGAGACGAATGTGGCAAACTCGTCGCCATATTCGAAAAGGATCGGCGAGCACGGCAGGAATCTGCGCACATAGTGTCTGGCCATGGCGCGGAAGAATTCGTCTCCGACCAATTGCCGGCAAACTGGAAAGCGTTCCGCCAGCGCATCGACCAGTCCGACGCAGATATTGTTGCGATAGACGGCGAAGCGTCGCGCCGGCGAAACGCCGTCACGCCCTTCAAGATCGTCCGGCGGCGGCGACTCGGGATCGAGCAGCGCCCGGACGAACGCGCCTGAATCGAAGTCAGCCGAGGTCGGCATGAAGCGCCTCTGATGTAGGCCTCTCTATACGGGCGCGCGAAGTCGCCGCGAGAAATGACGCGGCGCGCGCGGCCTGCGCCAAAAGCTGCGGCCAGCGCGGAACGTCATTGTCCCATTCGATCAGGGTCGCGACCGGCCCGCGCCGCGCCAGGGCGCGTTCATAGAGGCGCCAGATCGAGTCCTGGACGGGCGCGCAATGCGCGTCGATCAGCAGTGGATCGCCGACCTTGTCGACGTCTTCGGCATATCCGGCGAGGTGAATCTCTTCGACATATGACATCGGAAATGCGTCAATGTAATCGCTGGGGGAGAAGCCGAGGTTCGTCGCGCTGACAAACACATTGGTCACGTCGAGCAGCAGGCGGCAGTCCGTGCGGCGGACGATCTCGCGCAAGAATGCGATCTCCGAATAATCCGAGGATCGGAATCGAAGATAGGCTGCGGGATTTTCAAGAAGGATTGGCCTGCCAAGCGCGTCCTGGACCTCGTTCACATGGTCCACGACATGCGCCAAGGTCGTCGCATTGTAGGGCAGGGGCAGCAGGTCGTTGAAAAATCTTCCCTCCTGCGTCGACCAGGCGAGATGCTCCGAGAAGGCCGCCGGGGCGTAGCGTTCGACAAGCGTCGTCACGCGGCGCAGATGCTCGCGATCGAGCGGCGCGGCGCCGCCGATCGAAAGCCCGACGCCATGGATCGACAGAGGAAAATCCCGGCGCAACCGGCTGAGCTGCGCGTGTTGCGGGCCCCCCGCGACCATGAAATTTTCAGCGTGAATCTCAAAGAAGCCGACGTCGGGCGCCGAGGTCTCGATGTCGGCGAAATGCGCGCTCTTAAACCCGACCCCCGCGCGAGAAGGCAGCGAGGACGCGGCGCGTCCGCAGCTTTGCGGGAGGGAGGCGCCCGGTCCCATGTCGCGATCAGTGGGAGATCGGTTCGAGGCTGCCCTTGCCCTTGGGCGTCACGATGGACGTGCATGTGCCCTTCGGAACATATTTCCATGCGTCGCCTTGATAGTCCGCCTTCGACGTTCCCGCGCAGCTCGTTCCCGGTCCCGCCGCGCAATCATTCTTGCCTTTCAAGGAGACGCCGAAGCATTTCTCCAGATCGGCTGCGGCTTTCGCGGTTTCCGCCAGCGTCATGGCCGTCGCGAAAGCGCCGGCGATTGCGAAAGCGGCGCAAAGCTTCTTGTCTGACATTTTGGTCTCCCTCTGCTTCGGTCCGATTTAAAAATCTGCGATTGGGCGGATGCCGGACGGGAGCGCCTGTCGAGGCTCGCCGTCTCACGTTCAATTTCGTTGCGGCGGCGTCAAAGGTTACAGTCCAAGCGTTCGGAGGCCGAGGGGCGCGTTCGGCGGATGGCGCGCCGACCCGCGATCGATTAGAACTGGCGCAGTGAGATTGCGCCGATTGGGCGAAGAGTCGGCTTCAGCTCGGGGAGCGGCGCGGCCAAGCCACGCGGATTCGCAGCGGACATGGGCGAATTGAGCGACAGGTCGAACGATCGGGAAGGCCGCTGGCGCGCGCTGATGGCGTCGGCCCAGGACGGCGACCACGCCGCCTATGGCGCGCTATTGACCGATCTCTTTCCCGTCCTGCGCCGCTTCGTCCAGCGAAGATGGCCAAATGCGCAGGATACGGAAGACGTGGTTCAGGAAATCTTGGCGTCGATTCACACCGTGCGCCAGACCTATGATCGTCGGCGTCCGTTCACGCCCTGGCTGATGACCATCGCCGCGCGCCGAGTCGCGGATGCGCAGCGGAGTCGTTACGCGCGCGGCGCCAATGAAACGACGGTCGACGTATTGCCTGAAACTTTTGACGGCGACGGCGCGAAATCCGAACAGGAGGCGAGGGATGATCAGGAGGCGCTTCGCAGAGCGATGGCGATCCTGCCGCATGGTCAGCGTCAGGCGATTGAACTGATTAAGATCCAGGGTCTTACGCTGGACGAAGCGTCCCAGGTCACAGGGAAGAGCGTCGGTTCGCTCAAAGTCGGAATTCATAGAGCCATAAAGGCGATGCGGCAGGCGCTGGAGCGGAATGGCTAGGCGAATGTTGAACGAAGATCTGATCCGGGCGTTGACCGAGAATTGCGCGCCGATACGGCCGCTCGCGCATCCTGCGTTGCGGGCGCTCGGCTGGTTTGCGGTTTCGCTGTGCTACGTCGCGGCCGTGGTGGCGATGATGGGGCTCAGACCCGACATTCTCGCCAAGATCGCCGACCCGCGATTTGCGACTGAGGTCGGCGCAGCGTTTCTGACGAGCTTGGTGGCGGCGGCGGGCGCGTTCAGCGCTGGGTGTCCGGCGCGCCCGATCTGGGAACGTTTCGCCGCCGGATTGTTCTGTTTGATCTGGGCGGGCGCGCTTGTGGTGGGCTGTTGGCGCGACATCGCCGCCTTTGGCCTGTCCGGCCTGCTGTCGCATTCGGACGTCTACTGCCTGCCGACGATCCTCGCCATGAGCATACCAGCGGCGATCCTTATTCTTTCCATGGTCAAGCGCGGCGCGCCCATCGCGCCTTTCGTGACCATCGGTCTTGCGGCGCTCGCGTCGACGGCCCTGGCGGCCGCGGCGCTGCGTCTCTCCTTCAGACAGGACGCGGCCGTCTCCGTCTGTATCTGGCAGTTCGGCTCGGTCGTCCTGCTGACCGGACTCGCATCGCTTTTCGGGCGGGTCCTGCTGCACTGGACGCTCCGCGATGAATTGATCGCGTCTTTTCAAGGCCATCGTCGCTAAGCGTCGCTTGACGTCGTGGCTCACGAGAACGCGCGGCGCGGACGGACGGAGACAACGCGTCCGCCCGCGCCGCTTGACTCACATGTCCGTGACCGTGCCGCCCTTCGCCTCGCAAGCCTTCGCCGATTTTGCGGGCGTCCACCCCTGACCCTTGCAGGAGTTCATGCCTTTACAGGCGTTGTTCGCCGTCTTGCACGCGCTTGTGCCCTTGCATGAATTGATTCCGCTGCAATGAACCGACTTGCTCATTTTCTTGGCGAGCGCCGGCGACGTCGTCCCGCCGCTCAGCGCCAAGGCGATCGCCGCAGCGGCAATCGAAGCGCCCGAAACGATTTTGACATTCATTTTCATCTCCTTGCAATTCCGCTCGCATGCCGAGCGGTCCGGGCTCCTGGAGAGCCTGCGGACCCTATTCGCGGCGGTGGCCAACAAGGTTACAGCGCCATCCCTGGGCATGGATGCGCGGTGGCGTCCGCCACGCGCCGACGCTAGGCCTCGTCGCAGGCGCGCATTCGGAAGCGCTGTGCGCCCGCCGTCAAAAAAATAGTCGCCAAAAAACTCTGTTGCGCTGCGGACTTGTTCGATTGAGGTCACGCATGAACAAACGGGCAATAAAGAAGAAGAAAGACAGGCATATACTTTGCTGCGACAACTGATCAAAATCCAAGAGCGGCTTTGATCGCGGAGTTCGTGAATTTGGAGACGACGTTCGTCCCACCGCTGACCGACTTTTTGCGCCGCTGCCATGACGAGTTCGTTCGCGACGATTCAGGCGCGGTCGCCGATTACATTCCGGAGTTGACCCGGGTAGACCCGAGATTTTTCGGCGTCAGCCTCGCAACGATCGACGGCTATGTCTATGAAGTCGGCGACAGCGGAGCGCCGTTCACGATCCAGTCGATTTCCAAGGCGTTTGTATTCGCTCTCGCCCTGGAGACGCTCGGCCACGAGCGCGTCGAGTCGATCATTGGCGTCGAGCCCAGTGGCGAGGCGTTCAATTCGATCCGATTGACGGGCGACAACAAGCCGTTCAATCCCATGGTCAACGCTGGCGCGATCGCCTGTTCAGGCTTGATCCGCCACCACGCAGGCGACGGCGCTTTCGACCTTATTCATCGCATGCTGGGGCGCTTCGCCGGACGCGAACTGGATATCGACGAGGCGGTCTTCGCCTCGGAGCGCGCGACGGGCGACAGGAATCGCGCGATCGCCTGGCTGCTGCGCAATTATTCGGTGCTTCGGGACGACGTCGATGCGGTTCTCGACGTCTATTTTCGACAATGCGCCGTTCTCGTCACGGCGCGCGATCTCGCCGTGATGTCGGCGACGCTCGCCAACAGCGGACGCAATCCGCTCACGGGCGAGCAGATCATTTCCCCTTATGTCGTCGCACGCACGCTTTCGGTCATGACGAGCTCGGGCATGTACGACTATGCGGGCGAGTGGATTTATCGCGTTGGAATTCCGGCGAAGAGCGGAGTCGGAGGCGGAATCATCGCCTCTCTGCCGGCGCAATTGGGACTCGGCACCTTTTCTCCCCGGCTCGACAGTCACGGCAACAGCGTGCGCGGGTTAAAGGTCTGCGAGGCGCTGTCGGCGCATTTCGGTTTGCATGTGCTGAACCGCAGCGACGACGTGCGCAGCTGCGTCATCAGCGACTACAACGCCGGCGGCGTTTCTTCGCGGCGTAACCGACGGAACTTCGAGCTCAAAATTCTTCAAGAGCATGCGAGCGACATTCGCATTCTTGAGCTCGTCGGCGCGCTCTCATTCGCCGCGATGGACTATGTCTCGCGCAGGTTGGCTGGTGAAGGACGTCCGGCCGAACTGTTGATCTTGGATTTTCGACGCGTTCCAGGCATGACCACCGCTGCTGCGCGACTCCTCCGCGACGCGTTCGCAGGCCTCGCCGACAGCGGCAAGAAAATCATCGTCGCCGGATTTGAAAAGGGCTCGCCGCTGGGTGAGGCGATCCTGGCGGAGACTGTGGCGTCGCCGAAGCTCCATCATTTCCCGCTGCTCGACGATGCGATCGAATGGGCCGAAGACCAGGTGATCTATCGTTTCGGCGGCTTCGAGGGCCTCGCCAAGACGACCCATCTCAGCGAGCAAGCGTTGCTTGCGGGGCTGAGCCCGGATGAGGTCGACCACATTGCGGCGATTGGGTTCGCGCGGTCGTTTAAGACGGGCGAGCGGATCATCGCCGCCGGCGATCCGGCCGCCTCGTTGTTCTTTCTGCTCAGCGGCATGGTCAGCGTCAAGCTGCGCAGCGGCGCGCGCCTTGCATCCTTCTCGCCCGGAATGGCGTTCGGCGAGATGGCGCTCATCGAACGCGAGCGCAGCGCAGATGTCTGGGCCGACACGGCGGTCCAATGCCTCGAACTGCCGCTGGCCGCCTATGCGACATTCCGCACGAGCCATCCGGAAAGCGGAGAGCTCATCATGAGAAATCTTGCAACGCTATTGGCGAAACGTCTGGTGCTTGCGAACGCCAAAGTGGATTTGCTCAGCGCCTATTGACTGTTTTGGCGCAGCGACTGTCACGAAGTGGGCGATGAGGCGAATCCGGCAGACAATGCCGCGTTCCTGGGCGCCGTGCGCTCGAGCGCCACGGTGGCGGCGTCATGCGCTGCGAATACGCAAAGCCGTCATATTCCGGGCCGGAGCGCGTCGTATAGAATAAAGGCGGCCGCAGACGCGCTTGAGAAGCTGCGGCGCGGTCGTGTGGCGCTTCGACGAATGTCGCCCATGCCGCGGGGGAATAAGCAAAAGCGGCAGGCCTAGGCGTTTCAAGGCGTCATTTGCGTTCTCACGACGCAGCCCTTACGTCGTGCTCAGTTGATGCGCCGGTCAAGAACGCCAGGCGGATGCGAATGTCGAAACCGGAGGAGAGATGACGCTGTTGGCTTGTGTGGCGGCGCGCGGCGGCGCAGGTCACGGGAAGGTAAGCGCTCTGTTCAAGACATTCGCGGCGTTGCTTTTTTTGGCGCAGGTCGCTGATGCGCACGCGCAGGGTCCGGCGCCCGAAGTGGTGGTCTCCCGTCCGCTCGCCAAGACGATTCCGCGATGGGACGAATATACCGGGCGTTTCGAGGCCTTGAAGCAAGTCGAGGTGCGCGCCCGCGTCTCCGGCGCTCTCGAGAAGATCAATTTCACCGACGGCCAGTTCGTCAAAGCCGGCGACGTTCTCTTCGTGATCGATCAGCGGCCGTATCAGATCGCGGTCGACAGCGCGCGGGCCGAACTCACCCGCGCGCAGGCGCAGGCCACGGTGTCAAACCGCGATTACGCGCGCGCCCAGGAGATGACCCAGGGACGCACGATCACTGCGCGCGACGTCGACCAGCGCAGAGCGAACAATGAGATCGCGAAAGCTCAGGTCCTGAGCGCCGAAGCCGCGCTTCGCAACGCCGAGCTCAACCTGGAATGGACCCAAGTCCGCGCGCCGATCTCGGGGCGCGTGTCGGACCGTCGCGTCGATCCGGGCAATCTCGTTCAGGGCGGACAGGCCGACGCGACTCTGCTGACGACGATCGTGACGCTCGATCCGATCCACTTCGTTTTCGACGCCTCGGAAGCGGATTACATCCGCTATGCGCGCGCCTCGGAGAGTCAGAAGAAACTCGCGCGAGAGTTCAAGAATCCTGTTTCGGTGCGGCTGGCCGACGAGACGGAATGGACGCGCAACGGCGTCATGGACTTCCTCGACAATCAAATCAATCGGCGGTCGGGCACGATCCGCGGCCGAGCCGTTTTTGACAACAAGGACTACTTCCTGACGCCGGGCACTTTCGGGCGCCTGCGCCTGTTCGGCGGCGACATCGCCGCGCTGCTCATTCCCGACGCCGCCGTCGTCTCGGACCAGACCAGCAAGACCGTGTTTGTCGTGGGAAACGACAACAAGGTCGCCGCCAAATCCGTGACTCTCGGCCCCATCCACAGCGGCCTGCGGGTGATTGAGTCCGGCCTCGACGCGAAAGATCGCATTGTCATCGGGGGGCTTGCGAACCCGATGGTGCGGCCCGGCGCGAGCGTGCAGCCGAAGGACGGCGAGATCAAGGAAGCGCCCGTCGCGGCCGGCGACCGTTAGACTCCGAGATCGGGAACGCCATGCGCATTTCGCATTTCTTCATCGAGCGGCCGATCTTCGCGACGGTGCTGTCCGTGCTCCTGATGCTTGCCGGCGCGATCGCGCAGGGCGCGCTTCCGGTTTCGGAATATCCGGAAATCGCGCCGCCGACGGTCAACATCAGCGCGACCTATCCCGGCGCTTCGGCGGATGTGATCGCCGAGACCGTCGCCTCGCCGATCGAGCAGGAGGTCAATGGCGTCGACGACATGCTCTATATTACGTCGCAATCGACGGGCGACGGGCATGTGTCGATCGACGTGGTGTTTAAGCCGGGCGTCAATATTGATCTCGCGCAGGTGCTGGTTCAGAACCGCGTCGCGATCGCCAATCCGCGATTGCCGGAGGAGGTGACGCGTTTCGGCGTCGTGGTGAAGAAAGCCTCGCCGGATCTGATGATGGTCGTCCATCTGCTGTCGCCGGACGGCTCGCGCGACCAGCAGTATATTTCAAACTACGCGACTCTCTACGTGAAGGACGCCATCGCTCGAATCGACGGTGTCGGCGACGCCCGCCTGTTCGGCGCGAGAGACTATTCGATGCGGGTCTGGCTCGATCCGGCGAAAGTCGAGGCCCGCGACCTCACGCCGGGCGACGTCGTCGCCGCCCTGCGCGCCGCAAATCTGCAAGTCGCCGCCGGCGCGGTCAATCAGCCGCCCGCCGCTTCGGCCGGCGCCTTCCAGCTCTCGGTGCAAACCCTCGGGCGGCTGAGCACGCCGGAGCAATTCGGCGATATCGTCATCCGCGCCGACGCCGACGGCCAGATTCATCTGCGCGACGTCGCCCGCATCGAATTCGGCGCACAGGACTACACGCTCAACGCCTATCTCAATCATGATGTCGCGACGGCGCTTGGCATTTTTCAGCGGCCCGGCTCAAACGCCTTGCAGACGGCTGAAGCCGTGAAGCAGGAGATGGAGCGGCTCAAGAAGGATTTTCCCGCCGGCGTCGATTACGCGGTCGTCTACAATCCCACCGAGTTCATTCAGCAGTCGGTGGACGAGGTCGTCCATACGCTGCTCGAGGCGATCGTTCTCGTCGTCCTCGTCGTCATCCTGTTCCTGCAGACCTGGCGCGCGGCGATCATTCCGGTTGCGGCGATCCCCGTATCGCTCATCGGCAGCTTCGCGGTGATGAAGGCCGCGGGCCTCAGCTTCAACACCCTGTCGCTCTTCGGCCTCGTTCTCGCCATCGGCATTGTCGTCGACGACGCGATCGTCGTCGTTGAAAATGTCGAGCGCTATCTCGCGCAAGGGCTTTCGCCCAAGGAAGCCGCGCACAAGACGATGGATGAGGTTGGCGGCGCGCTGATCGCGATCGCGCTGGTGCTCTGCGGCGTGTTCATTCCTACGGCCTTCATCAGCGGCCTGCAGGGCGCCTTCTACAAGCAATTCGCGATCACCATCGCGAGCGCCACGATGATCTCGGCCTTTGTCTCGTTGACGCTGTCGCCGGCGCTGGCGTCGGTGTTGCTGAAGCCGCACGACGCGGCGGAGAGCGTCGCCAATCATCGGCTGAGCTGGGCGCATGCGCCGTTGCGGCGCTTTTTCGACGCGTTCAATTCCGCGTTCGACAAATTGTCAAACGCATATGGCGCGGCGACGGCCCGTCTTGTCCGGCTTGGCGTCGTGATGCTCGTCGTCTACGCGATCCTGATCTTTTTCGCCTTCGATTTGTTGCGTCGGACGCCGACCGGCCTCATTCCGCAACTCGACCGCGGCTATGTGATCGCGGCGTTCCAATTGCCGCCCGGCGCGACCCTCGACCGAACCGACAAGGTCATGCGCGCGGCGACCGACATCATCTTGAAACGTGCGGGCGTCAAGGACGCCGTCGTCTTCACCGGCTTTGACGGCGCGACATTCACCAATGCGCCGAATACCGGCGTGATCTTCGTCACGCTGGAGGATTTCGCGGCGCGCGCCAAGAAAGGGCTGACGTCCGATCAGATCCAGGCGGACATTTACGGCCAGCTGTCAAAGCTGACCGACGCGTTTGTCTTCGTATTGGCGCCGGCGTCGGTCCCGGGCATCGGCACCGGCGGCGGCCTCAAGGGCTATGTGCAGGACCGCGCCGGGCGCGGTTTGCCCGCGCTCGAGGGCGCGACATGGGCGCTCGCCGGCGCCGCCGGGCATTCGGGCGAATTCACCCAGGCGTTCACGCTGTTCAACACGCGCACGCCGCAAATCTTCGCCGACGTCGACCGTACTAAGGCCGAGCTCATCGGCGTGCCGATCTCGCGCGTGTTCGAGACGCTCTCGATCTATCTTGGCTCGACCTTCGTCAACGACTTCAACGTGCTTGGACGCACCTACCGGGTGATGGCGCAGGCGGACAATCCCTACCGTCTCACGCTGCGCGACATCGCCAATCTCAAGACGCGCAGCGCTTCGGGCGAGATGGCCCCGATCGGCGCCGTCGCCACATTCCGCGACACGACAGGCGCGTTTCGCGTGCCGCGCTACAATCTGTATCCGGCCGCCGAGGTGCAGCTCAATCTGGCGCGCGGCGTTTCCTCCGGCCAGGGCATCGCGGCGACAGAGAAGCTCGCGGCGGAGAAGTTGCCGCAGGGATTCGGCTTCGAATGGACCGAGATCGCCCTGCAGGAAAAGCTCGCCGGCCACACCGCGGCCATCGCCTTCGGCCTCGCAGTGGTCTTCGTCTTTCTGCTGCTTGCGGCGCTTTACGAAAGTCTGCTGTTGCCGATTTCGGTGATTCTCATCGTGCCGATGTGTATTCTGGCGGCGATGCTTGGCGTCGTGTCGAGAGGGCTCGATCGCAACATATTGGTCGAGATCGGGCTCGTGGTGTTGATCGGCCTCGCGGCGAAGAACGCGATCCTGATCGTCGAATTCGCCAAGCAGGCGGAGGACGCCGGGCAGTCGAAATTCGCGGCCGCGGTCACCGCCGCCCGCACGCGTCTTCGGCCAATTCTGATGACGTCGCTCGCCTTTATTCTCGGCGTGCTGCCGCTCGCCGTCGCCGAAGGGGCGGGCGCCGAGATGCGCCAGTCGATCGGCACCGCCGTGTTTTTCGGCATGCTCGGCGTGACGCTGTTCGGCCTGATCTTTACGCCGACCTTCTATGTGGTCGTGCGGATTCTCGCGCAATATCTCCCGTTGGTTGGCGCCCGGGGCGCGACGCCCGTGGCGGGAGAGTCAGGCGGAACGTTTGCGCATGATATTGGCTTGCACGAAGCCAGGAAGATTGACGTCGGTCAAGCCAAGAGACAGGCCAAGCGATGGTTCGACGTCATCCGGCGCAGGATGCAATGACCGAGCGCGGCGAGACGCCGCGTTCGGCGCAGACTCACTGAAAATATTCTTCGCGCAGCTTCGTGGTCCGCGTCGGCGCGAACTCGCGGCGGCAGGCGGGGCTCAACCGCGCCATGTTCTGCTCCAGACAGGCTTCGATCTCTTCGACGAAAGGAATGTCGGAGCTGCAGAATCTCATGGCGTCGCCCATGCAGTCGGAGCGCTCCTGAGCCGTGCCCTGGGCCGAGGCGGACGTCGCGGCCAACGCGAGGAGCAGCGAATACGGAATGAGTTTACGCATGTTGTTCCTTTCACACCTATCGTTCTGATAATGCGCAAAACTTAGAGTAGAGCCGTTTCTTGGAAAAGCAAATGGCGTTTAACTTCGAAGCAATGCTTCTTTGTTAATCATGACTTCGGCGCCTGCGCGATCGCGCTCGGCAAGCGCGAGGCGCGTCAGTCGCAAGAGGTCGTCGAGCGAAGGGTTGGACAAGGCGTCGCCCGACGGCTCGAAACGCGCGACGGGATCACGGGTGCAGAGCCGCAGACAATCGCGCGTCGCGATGACGAGGCTCCCGGACGCGAGCTCCTGCGAAAAGGCTTCCGCGAAGGATGTTTCGACCGCCGCGAGAAGCGCGCGGCCTTTTCCCTCGGCGTCGCAGCGCGGTCCGACGCAGACGAGAAGTCGAACGGGAGAAGCGTTCACGCGCGCGCTCAATAGATCGGATGTTTTTCGCAGAGCGCCGCCACGTCTCGACGGACCTCTTCGATCGAGGCGTCATCGTTCGGGTTTTTCAAGACGCGGTCTATCCATCCTGCAATCGTTTCGAATTCCGCGGCGCTAAAGCCGCGCGTGGTTCCGGCGTTGCTGGAAAGGCGCAGGCCGGAGGGCGCTTGGGGCGGGCGCGCATCGAACGGAATCATGTTCTTGTTGACGGCGAGGCCGGCGCGCTCGAGCGCCTTGGCGGCGACGTCGCCGGTGAGCCGGCGCGCGGCAAGGTCGACGAGCATCAGGCCCATGTCCGTGCCGCCCGTGACGATCCGCAGACCCGTCTTCTCGAGCGCGCGCGCAAGCGCTTGCGCATTGTCGATCACCGCTCTGTTGTAGGCTGTAAACTCAGGCCGCAAGGCTTCGCCGAGGCAGGCCGCCTTTCCCGCGACGCCATGCATCAGCACCGAGCCCTGCACGCCAGGAAATATGCCGGCGTTGATGCGATTGCTGAGAGTTTCGTCGTTCCACAGGACCATGCCCCCGCGCGCGCCGCGCAGCGATTTGTATGTCGTCGTCGTCACGACATGCGCATGGGGCAGGGGATCGGGATAAAGCCCTGTCGCGACAAGGCCGGCGAAATGCGCCATGTCGACGAGAAGATAGGCGCCGACGTCATCGGCGATGGCGCGCAGCGCAGCGAAATCGATCGTGCGCGGATAGGCCGAGCCGCCGGCGATCATCATGCGCGGGCGTTCGCGTCGCGCGAGATCGTGCACCTCGTCGAGATCGATGCGCTCCGTCTCGCGGCTGACGCCATAGGAGACGATTCTATAGTCGCGTCCGGCCAGCGTCGCCGGATGGCCGTGGCTGATATGCCCGCCGGCGGCGACATCCATGGAAAGAATCGCGTTGCCGAGTTTCAGAAGGCCGAGAAAGACGCCGGCGTTGGCGTTGGAGCCGGAATGCGGCTGCACATTGGCGAAGCGGCAGTTGAACAGCGTCTTCGCGCGCTCAATGGCGAGCGCTTCGATGGCGTCGGCATATTCGGCGCCGCCGTAATAGCGCGCATAGGGCAGGCCTTCGACAGTCTTGTTGGTGAGGATCGAGCCCTGCGCCTCGAGCACGAGACGCGAGACGATGTTTTCCGAGGCGATGAGTTCGATGCAGTCCTGCTGTCGCCGCAACTCGCCGGCGATGGCCGAGGCGAGTTGCGGGTCCGAGGAGAGGCCGAGGTTCAAATGGCCGACATGGAGTTTTGGCGTCATCAGTCTCGCGGAAACAATATGGCCTCGTAATCCTGGGCGCCATGCAAAAGATGCAAGATTTCGACCGCCTCTGCGCGGACACGGTGAAAAATGAGATGGTTCCCGTGCGTCGACCGACGCGCGCCAGCGTGTGCGTCACGGGGCGTGAGCGGGAAGCGCTTCGGGAATTCGGCGGGCCGTTCGCACCGTTTGCGCAGTCCGATCACGAAAGCCACGGCCGCAACCGGATTTTCCTTGGCGATGTAATCGCCGATGCGCTCAAGGTCGGACGCGCCTTGCAATCGGCCGCGGTTTCGGGTCAGTCCGGATGATTCATTTTAAACATCCAGATTGGCGACGCTCAGCGCATTCTCCTGAATGAATTCGCGCCTCGGCTCGACGACGTCGCCCATCAGCTTGACGAAAATGTCGTCGGCCTCGGAATCTTCCTTCACCTTCACCTGCAGCAGCGAACGCGCCTCGCGGTCGAGAGTCGTCTCCCAGAGCTGTTCGGCGTTCATTTCGCCCAGACCTTTGTAGCGCTGGATCGTCAGCCCCTTGCGGCCGATCGTGCTCATGGCCTCGTAAAGCGCCAGCGGGCCTGAGAGCGGGGCTTCGTCGCCACGCCGGATCAGAGTCGCCGGGCCGGCGAAAACCTCGCGCAGACTTTCGGCGCGCTCATGGAGCTTGCGCGCCTCGCTCGAATTCAGGAGCGAGGCGTCGAGCGTCACGGCGTGGGTGACGCCGCGCAGCGTGCGTTTGAAGACATAGCCGCCGTCGCGAACCTCGCCCGTCCAGCCGCGCTCGGTCTCTTCCGAAATCGCGTCGAGGCGCCGCGCGATATCTTCGGCGTAGCGCTTCGCTTCCGCCTCATCCATCTCCGGCGTCAGATCGCCGGCCATCGCCGCCTGTTCGACGACGGCGCGGTCGTAGCGCGAATGCAGGTTCAGCATGACATTGCGAAAGGCGCGCGCGTCTTCGAGAGTCTTGCGCAGATCGGCGCCCGCGCGATCCTCCGAGCCGGAGCGCAGCACCGCGCCGTCGAGCAGGCTTTCGATCAGATAATCCTCAAGCGCGCGTTCGTCTTTCAGATATTGCGTCGACTTGCCGCGCGTCACCTTGTAAAGCGGCGCCTGCGCGATGAACACATGGCCGCGCTCGATCAGCTCCGGCATCTGCCGATAGAAGAACGTCAGGATCAGCGTGCGGATATGCGCGCCGTCGACGTCGGCGTCGGTCATGATGATGATCTTGTGGTAGCGCAGCTTGTCGGCGTTGAATTCGTCGCGGCCGACGCCCGTGCCGAGCGCCGTGATCAGCGTGCCGATCTGCTCGGACGACAGCATTTTGTCGAAACGCGCGCGTTCGACGTTGAGGATCTTGCCGCGCAGCGGCAGCACCGCCTGGAATTCGCGATTGCGGCCCTGCTTGGCCGTGCCGCCGGCCGAGTCGCCCTCGACGATGAAGAGTTCGGCTTTCGCCGGATCGCGCTCCTGACAATCGGCGAGCTTGCCGGGCAGATTGGCGACGTCGAGCGCGCCCTTGCGGCGCGTCAGTTCGCGCGCCTTGCGCGCCGCTTCGCGCGCGGCGGCCGCTTCGACGACTTTCGAGACGACGTTCTTCGCTTCCGCCGGATGCTCCTCGAGCCATTGGCCGAGCATCTCGTTGACGACGTTCTCGACCGCAGGCCGCACTTCCGAGGAGACGAGCTTGTCTTTGGTTTGCGACGAAAATTTCGGGTCCGGGACTTTCACCGACAGAACGCAGGTCAAGCCCTCGCGGCAATCGTCGCCGGTAAGATCGACCTTCTCGCGCTTGGCGAGTCCCGAGGATTCGGCGTAGCCGGTGATCTGGCGCGTCAGCGCGGCGCGAAATCCGGCGAGATGCGTGCCGCCGTCACGCTGCGGGATGTTGTTGGTGAAGGCCAACACATTCTCGTGATAGCTGTCGTTCCACCACAGCGCGACTTCGACGCTGATATGGTCGCGCTGGCCGTGGATGAGAATCGGCGCCGAGACGAGCGGCGCCTTGGCGCGATCGAGCCAGCGCACGAAGGCTTCGAGCCCGCCTTCGTAATAGAGCTCTTCGCGCTTGACCTCGGCGTGGCGCGCGTCGGTCAGAACGATGCGCACGCCGGAATTCAGGAAGGCGAGTTCGCGCAAACGATGCTCGATCGTCGCATAGTCGAAATCGGTCATCGAGAAGGTCGCAGGGGAGGGCAGGAAGGTCACTTCCGTCCCGCGCTTCGGCGCGGCGCCAGCGATCGGCGCGTCGCCGACAACCGAGAGCGGCGCAACCGCGTCGCCGTTGGCGAACTCCATGAAATGTTCTTTGCCGCCGCGCCAGATGCGCAGCTTCAGCCATACCGACAGCGCGTTGACGACGGAGACGCCGACGCCGTGCAGACCGCCGGAGACCTTGTAGGAGTTCTGATCGAACTTACCGCCGGCGTGCAGCTGGGTCATGATGACCTCGGCCGCCGAGACGCCTTCCTCATGATGGATATCGGTCGGGATGCCGCGGCCATTATCGCAGACCGTGCAGGAGCCGTCGGCGTTGAGCGTCACCGTGACGTCGGTCGCATGGCCGGCGAGCGCCTCGTCGATGGCGTTGTCGACCACCTCATAGACCATGTGGTGGAGGCCGGTGCCGTCGTCGGTGTCGCCGATATACATGCCCGGGCGCTTGCGCACGGCGTCGAGGCCGCGCAGCACCCTGATAGACCCCGCGCCATATTCCGCCGGGTCGCCGTTCAGATTGTCGGTATCGCTCATAATTTCCGGGGTTTCTGCTCTCTGAAAGAGGCGTGATTCGAACGAACGATCTTACATCAAATAACGATCTCAATGCACGGAAATAGTTGACGATTGAGCCCTTTTGGGCGGCCGGCGCGCTTGTGCCGAGCGCGGTCTCGCCCTGGGGTCCGGCTAATCGTCTGCAGGGTTTTCCGGATCGCGGTCGCGCCCATCGCCGCGCCGGCGGAGAATGTCGCGCGTTACGGCGTCAACCCGCAGCGCGAAGATCAGCGCGACGACCAAAAATGTGGCGCCAATGAACCACGCCGAAAATCCCACGAAAGCGCCCAAAGACAACCAGACCGCAGCGAGCGCCAGTCCTATGATCGCGAGTGCGGTGCTCATTCAGCCCGTGGTTGTTTGGTGTTTGCAAAAACATGAACGCCGTCGCCGCCACGCTCTACACGTCGTGATGCTTACCCCAATTCTTTTCAATTGTGGCGCGAAATTGTTTCAGCTTAGGCCTAGAATTGATCTAAATACACGCTAAACGAGTATCTAATTTAGATTACGCTATTTTTGGTTGTAGATCTGGCTGTTGGCGCGCGTCGGTCAGACATGGGTCGCGCGTCCAGGCGCGACAAGCAGGAGTTCGGCGCCGCCGCGCAGCGGCTCGAACACGGCGAGGTCCGCGCCCGTCATCCAGACCTGGCCGCTGAGCGCATGAAGCTCGCGATACAGCGCCTCCCGGCGCCTGACGTCAAAATGCGCGGCGACCTCGTCGAGCAGAAGGAGCGGCGCCTGGCCGGTCATCGCGGCCACCAATTTGGCGTGCGCCAGCGTCAGGCCCATCAGCAACGCCTTCTGCTCGCCGGTCGAACAGGCGCGCGCCGCCTCGCCCTTCGGTCCGTGACGCACCAAAAGGTCGCTGGCCTGGGGACCGATCAGCGCGCGTCCGGCGGCCGCGTCGCGCCGCCTCGCGGCGGAGAGTTCGCGCCGGAACCATTCCTCGACGGCGAGCGCCGGCTCAATCTCCAAACGCCGCTCCAGCTCTCCTTCAATCGTCGCCTCCGCCCAAGGAAAGGGCGACGCGTCGTCTCTGCCAGCGGCGATCAGCGCGACAAGCCGTGAAACGGTCTCGCGTCGCGCGGCCGCCACCGCCACTCCCGTCGCAGCGATCTCCTGCTCGGTCGCGTCGAGCCAGCGCCGGTCGGGGACGCTCTCCTCAAGGAGCCTGTTTCGGTTGCGCAGCGCCCGCTCCAGCCTGTTGGCGCGCGCGCCATGCTCGGCGTCCACGCCGAGCGCCAGCCGATCCAGAAAGCGTCGTCGCTCGCCGGCCGGGCCGGAGAACAGCCCGTCCATCGCGGGCGTGAGCCAGAGCACGCGCAGATGGTCGGCGAAGGCGCGCGCGGAACCCGCCGTTGCGCGGTCGACGCGAAAAAGCCGCTCGCCGGACGGCGCCAGCCCGTGGCCGAGCTGGGTCGCCATGCCCTCGGCTTCGACTTCGATCGATGCCGCGAAGCCGCCGGCGCCGCCGCGTCGCGCGCATTCGGCGAGTTCCGCCCGGCGCAGACCCCTGCCGGGCGAATAGAGCGAGAGCGCCTCGAGCAGATTGGTTTTGCCGGCGCCGTTCTCCCCGAAAAGCGCAACCATCCTTGAATCGAACCGGCAGTCGAGCGTCGCATAGGAGCGGAAGTCGCAGAGCGTCACACGGCGCACGCGGATCGCGCTCTTGGTCGCAGCGGTCATCGTCGTCGCGCCGTCGCATCGAAGCGACGCGGCGCCAGCGCGCGAGCGGTCATTGCGGACGGGAGACGCGCCGGCCCGGGGAGAGAATGGCGTAGCTGTGGGGTCCGGTGTAGGACGTCATGACGGCTTCGATCAAAGGTTCGTCCGAACCTTCCGCGTTCGACCAGTCGACGGTGAAACTGGCGCCGGTTCCGCCGCGAACGTCGTCTTGCGCAATGATGACCTGCAATGAGGCGTAAGGCTTCAGATAGATGGGCTCACTCAAGTAGTTTTCAATCAATTTCCCCGAGCCGCTGCGATATTCGATCTTCTCGATCGCGAGAACATTTGTCGAAGAGGCGTTGTGAATCGAGAGCGCGCCGGAAAAGTTCAGCCGCGTCACGCCGCCTTGCCCGATCAGCGTCGAATGCAGCGGAATGAACGTGCGCCCCCGAATGGCGAGTTTCTCCGCCGGCGCGGACGTCGTCGCGTCGGGACTGACGATGACAGGCTGAGCTGACGGCAGCGGTCGAGCCGCGCATTCGGCGACAAAGGCGCTCAAGACCAGAGCGAGCGCAAGCGTCCGCGCGGCGCGTCTATGAGGCATTGCGGGCATCTTTTCCTTTCGAATAAACATGTTGCGGCGCCGGCGCACACTATCTCCGCGCCGCGAAAGGTCGAACCGAATGTCATTCGCCACCCATGAAATTCGCGAGGCCGTGGTTTTTCTGGGCGCAGCGGGTCTCATCGTGCCCGCCATACATCGGTTGCGCATAAGCCCGACGTTGGGCTTTCTCGCCGTGGGCGTGATTGTCGGACCGTTTGGGCTGGGTCGACTTGCCGAGACCGTTCCCTGGGTCGAAGCGCTCGTCATCGAAGACAAGCGCACCGTCAGATTCGCGGCCGAGTTTGGCGTGATCTTTCTGTTGTTCATGATCGGCCTCGAATTGTCGTTCGAGCGTCTGCGCGCCATGTGGCGGATCGCTTTTCTGGTCGGCGGCGCGCAGGTCGTTCTTTGCGCCGCCGGCATAGCGGCCATTGCGCATTTTTCCGGTTACCTGCCGGATATCTCGGTCGTCCTCGGCAGCGCTTTCGCGATGTCCTCGACCGCCATCATCATGCACCTCCTCACCGAGACGGGGCGATTGGGCACGCCGGTCGGTCAAATGAGCTTCGGCGTTCTACTGTTTCAAGATCTCGCCGTTGTGCCGATTCTTTTCATGGTGAGCGCATTGCGTCTCGACGCCGACGCCGTCGGTCCGGCGATCGCGTTCGCGCTCGGCAAAGCGATTCTGGTGATCATCGTCATTTTACCGGTCGGTCGACTTGTCGCGCGGCCGCTGCTCAGGATCGTCGCCGGCGCAAAGAGTCGCGAGCTTTTCCTTGCGACGGTTCTTCTGACGATTATCGGCGCCGCGGCGGCGGCCGACGCCGCCGAATTTTCGCCGGCGCTCGGCGCGTTCCTTGCCGGCTTGCTGCTTGCGGACACCGAATACCGCCCACGGATCGCGGTTGACATCGAGCCGTTCAAGGGCCTGCTGCTCGGGGTGTTCTTCGTCGCCGTCGGCTTGAGCATCGACGTCACCGCAATCGTTGCGGATTGGCGCGTGATCCTGGCGTGGGCCTTTGGCGTGATGGCGCTCAAGGCTGTTTGCGTCTACGCGCTCGCGCGCCTCGCGCGCCAGCCGCCGAGCGTCGCCTTCGAGACGGCCGCCCTGCTCGGGCCGATCGGCGAATTCAGTTTCGTGGTGACCGAACTCGCCCAGTCCCTGGGAGTGATTTACGAAGACACGGCGCAATTCGCGCTGATCGTCGCCAGTCTCACCATGGCGATGGCCCCGTTGATGGCGCTGGGCGCGCGCTGGCTCGTGTCGCGCTTCGCACGCGGCGAGCCGGAGTCATTTGATCTTTTTCCGGATCAGATTTCGGATCACGTCATCGTGGTCGGTTACGGACGCGTGGGGCAGGATATCGGCGATCTGCTCGACAGTCAGGAAATCACCCATGTTGCGATTGATGTCGACGCTCGGCGCGTCGCGCAGCTCCGTGCGCAGGGCTTCTCGATCTATCATGGCGATGCACGACAATATGAGATTCTGGCTCGACTTGGCGTCGAGCAGGCGGCCGCTCTGGTCGTCACCATGGACGACGCGAAGACGACGCTCCAGACCGTTGACGCGGCGCATCGCGACTGGCCGGATCTGCCGATCTTCGCCCGCGTGCGCGACGAGGCGCATGCGGCCGCGCTGCTGAAGGCCGGCGCAACTTCGGTCATTCTCGAGGCCCGCGAGGCGGCGCTGCAATTGGGCGAGACCGTCCTCGTCGGCGTAGGTCTGCCGGAAAGCGTCGCGCGCGATCTTGTCGCGGAGCGGCGAATGATCGCACAAGAGCCCTCTGCGAGCGAAAAAACTATCGTCGGCCAATGAGCGAAGACGTTTGGTATTGCGCGTAAAATCTGTATTCTCCGGCTGCGGCGATCGGAGTTTTTCAGTGGCGGGCGTGGGTCATGCGCGAAGCCTTGAGGGTAAGCGCGTCTTACTGATCGTCGGCGGGGGGATCGCGGCGTACAAATCGCTCGACCTGGTGCGCCGCCTGCGCGAGCGCGGCGCGCTGGCGCGCGTTGTCATGACCGCGGCGGCAAAGGAGTTTGTGACGCCGCTCGCCTTCGTCAGCCTCACGAGCGAGAAAGTCTACGACGACCTTTTCTCATCGACCGACGAGCAGGAGATGGGCCATATCCAGCTGTCGCGCGACGCCGATCTTCTCGTCGTCGCGCCGGCGACGGCGCACATCCTCGCGCGCGCCGCGCGCGGTCTGTGCGACGACCTTGCGACGACCCTGCTGCTCGCGACCGACAAGCGCGTTCTGTATGCGCCGGCGATGAACGTGCGGATGTGGCTTCATCCCGCAACGCAGCGCAACATTTCCACGCTGCACGGCGACGGCGCGTGGTTCGTCGGTCCGAGCGTCGGCGAGATGGCCTGCGGCGAATATGGACCCGGCCGCATGAGCGAGCCGCTGGAGATCGTCGAGGCGATTGAAGCCGCGCTCAAGCAGAATACGCGGCTGCCCACGCCCGAAGGCCTGTCGCCGCATGGCGGCGCGCTTGCCGGGCTTCATGTTCTCGTCACGTCCGGACCAACTCATGAGCCGATCGATCCGGTTCGCTACATCGCCAATCGCTCGTCGGGGCGACAGGGGCACGCCATCGCGGCGGCGGCGGCGCGCGCCGGGGCCCGCGTGACGTTGATTTCAGGGCCGGTCGCTCTCTCCGATCCGCCCGGCTGCGAGGTCGTACATATAGAGAGTGCGCGAGATATGTTGGCGGCGACGGAGGCTGCGCTGCCGGCGGACATTTTCATCGCGGCGGCGGCCGTCGCCGATTGGCGCGTGGAGCGGGCGGACGACAAGATCAAGAAAGGCGCGCGCGGCGCGCCTTCTCTAACGCTGGTTGAGAATCCCGATATTCTCGCGAGCGTCTCGCGCGGCGCGAAACGGCCTCGCATCGTCGTCGGCTTCGCCGCCGAAACGCGCGAGCTTATTCGGCATGCGCAGGAAAAGCTCGCCCGGAAGGGCTGCGACCTGATCGTCGCCAATGACGTCAGCGAAGGGACCGGCGTTTTCGGTGGTCCGACCAATGAGGCGCATCTCGTTTCTCGCGCGGGCGTCGAGGACTGGCCGCGGGTTCGCAAGGAGGAACTCGCGGAGATGCTGGTGGCGCGTCTGGCGCAGATGATTGGCGACGGAGCCGCGGCATGAAGGTCGCCATCCGTCGCCTGCCGAACGCCGACGGCCTGCCGTCTCCCGATTATGCGAGCCAAGCGGCGGCCGGCGTCGATCTCTACGCCGCGCTGGCGCCGGGCCAGAAACTGGTGCTGGAGCCCGGCGCGCGCGATCTGATTCCGACAGGTCTCTCGATCGCGCTGCCTCACGGCTATGAAGGACAGGTTCGACCGCGCTCGGGCCTGGCGGCGGACCACGGCGTCACCGTGCTCAACGCGCCGGGCACGATCGACAGCGACTATCGGGGAGAGATCAAGGCGCTCCTGATCAATCTCGGGGCGCAGGCCTTCGAGATCGTCCGCGGCATGCGAATCGCGCAGCTCGTCATCGCGCCGGCGCTGCGCGTGACGCTCGTCGAAGTCGACGATCTCGACGCCACAGAACGCGGCGCCGGCGGCTTCGGATCGACGGGACTCGGCGGAGATGGCGCGCAATGAAGCTGCTGCCGCGCTCCGCGCGCTTCGCGCTGATGGCGACGCTCGACGTTGCGCTGCATGCGCGCGGGCGGCCGGTGTCGTCCAAGCAGCTCGCCGCGCGTCACGATCTTCCGCCGCGACGATTGGAGACGATTTTGCAGGCCCTGGTGCGCGCGGGGATTTTGAAAAGCGTCAGAGGGCCGGCGGGAGGCTATGCGCTGGCGCGGGAGAGACGCCGGCTTCCGGTCGGCGAGATCGTTCGCGTCGCCTTGCGCGCGGAGGAGGAGGCGCCCGACGGCGCGCCGCCGTTGCTCTCCGCCGTGCTGGAGCCGATCTTCGCCGAGGCGGAGGAGAGCGCCCTGCGCCGACTGGACGATGTGACGCTCGATGATCTGCACGGCCGCGCTGTCGCCCTTGGCTTTGGAGAAAGGCCGGACGCGAGCGGAGATTTTGAGATATGAAGCGCGCGAGCCGGCGGAGCCGCCGGCGAGGAGGCGCGCATGACCTATGAAACGATTCAAGTGGAGACGCAGGGCCGCGTCGGATTGATACGTCTCAATCGTCCCGAAGCGCTCAATGCGCTCAACGCTCAACTCATCGCCGAACTCGACGACGCGCTTTCCGCGTTCGACTCCAACGACGGCGTCGGCTGCGTGGTGCTGACCGGCTCCGAAAGGGCCTTCGCCGCAGGCGCCGACATCAAGGAAATGTGCGACAAGGGATTTGTCGACGCGTTTCTGGACGATTTCATCGGACGATGGGACGTCGTGGCGCGGACGCGAAAGCCGATCATCGCCGCCGTCGCCGGCTTCGCCCTGGGCGGCGGCTGTGAAATCGCGATGATGTGCGACTTCATTCTCGCGGCGGATACGGCGGTTTTTGGCCAGCCGGAAATCAAGCTCGGCGTGATTCCGGGCGCAGGCGGCACGCAGCGGCTGACCCGCGCCGTCGGCAAGGCGAAGGCGATGGAGCTTATCCTCACCGGACGGATGATGGGCGTCGAGGAGGCGGAGCGCGCCGGCCTTGTCGCCCGGATCGTTCCGGCCGCCGATCTCGTCACCGAGGCGATCAAGACCGCCGCGACGATCGCGTCCATGTCGCTCCCAGCGGTTCTGATGGCCAAGGAAGCGGTCAACCGCGCCTATGAGTCGACGCTCGCCGAGGGAATCCGGCACGAGCGTGGGCTTTTCTATTCGCTTTTCGCGACGGCCGATCAAAAGGAAGGGATGGGCGCCTTCGTGGACAAGCGGCGGCCGATCTTCGCCAATCGGTAGGGGCGCCATTGACGAGAGGCGGGCGGCGCGCTTATAAACCCGCCACTTGGCCGCGATTTCGCGGCCCTTTGGTTTTTGGGCGGCCCGACGCCGTCTCTTTCAAGGACAAGCAAAGCATGGCCAATACGAGTTCGGCCAAAAAAGCCGTTCGCAAGATCGCGCGCCGCACCTCGGTCAATCGGGCGCGTCGCAGCCGCATGCGCACCTTCATGCGCAAGGTTGAGGAGGCGATCGCTTCGGGCGACGCCACGCTGGCGGCGGACGCGCTGCAGAACGCGGTGCCGGTCGTCATGCGCGCGGCGCAGCGCGGCGTCATTCACAAGAACACCGCCTCGCGGAAAGTGTCGCGGCTGACCGCGCGCGTGAAGGCGCTGGCGACGCAGGCGTAGCGCAACGCGCTTTCATCGCACGGCAGGCGCTGTCGACATTGAGAACCCGGCCCGAAAGCGCCGGGTTTTTTTGCGCGCGCATCGCGACATCCCGATGACGCATGAAGCGCAGATGACACGATCCGGAATTTTTTTGGCGGCCAAAATTCGTGAGCATTCAAAATTCTCCTGATTCAATCTCTTGCAATCAAGCTGTCACGAACGGGAAATGGCGGGGGACTTGACAGTTTTTTTGGCCATTGTTTGACGGGCGACCGCATGCCGAACGCGTCGACGGCCATCATGCCGCGAAGGGTACGTTATGGGCGGCGAATCATCGGTTTATGGCGAGCACAAAAATTGCGCATGGCGCCACGGCGGAAAACTTGGTTCAGCGTGACAGATTTAATCACGAGCGTCGTTGCGCGCGATGGCTCTGGCGTGTAGCCTCGGAGGATCGAACGAAAGACAGTCGTCGTCAGTTTTTCGCAGGCGCGCAAACAGTGGGGGGAGCGACCTGCGCTCTCCGGCGCAAAAGCCCAGAGCAAGACGTAACGCTGTCTTCCAGCCGTTCGGTTGAAATTCAAGTGATCAGTTCGCAAGGGCGTAGAGTGTAGTCCGTTTCCTGCGACGCACATCGATCTGGGATTCTCGTCGATCCCGGGCGAGGGGAGGCTTTGTCATGGCGAAGGGGCGGTTGGCCGAGACAGTCGAGGGAGTGTGCAGCAGCGACGATCGCGAGATTGAGCGATCGTTCGCCGCGCGCCGCGGCGGTTATTTTCAGCGAGAGGCCAACCTGGGCAGATGCGTGCGGCTCGCGATAGGGCCACCTTCAAGACGTCCGTTTTAGCGCCCTTAGCGGCGACGATTACTCGATCCAAATAGGTTCCTTTCGATCAGCGCCTGCGGCGGCCATCCGCCGGGGGGTCTCCTTTTTGGCGCTCGTTTCGGAAAAGGTCAGTTATGTCAGAACATAGAGAACAATTGGCGAATGATGCCGTTTCCGCTGAAGATCGCTCGAAATGGGACCGAGTGCGACACAGATTGAGGACGGATCTCGGCGACGCCGTTTACAATTCCTGGTTCACGCGGTTGGAGCTCGAGCGCATCGACGGCGGGGCGGTGCATCTGACGGTGCCGACCAAATTTCTCAAGAGCTGGGTTCAGTCGCATTATGCGCCGCGCATCAAGGCGCGCGTGGCGAGCGAATTCACGAAGATCGAGCGCGTGGTGATCGACGTTCGCTCGCCTGCGCGCAAGCCGCGTTTGCGTGAAGAGGGCGCAGATCAGGGCGAGACCGACGCGCTCGCCGAGCGCGTGATCGCGCCATCGCTTGAAACGGCGCATGAAGCGAATGGACGGCGGCCCGTCCGGCCAGCGACGCTGCGTCACGACGCCGACGGATTCGTCGGCTCGCCGCTCGATCGCAGGTTGTGCTTCTCGACGTTTCTCGTCGGACCGTCCAATCAGCTCGCCTATGCCGCGGCCTGCCGCGTCGCGGAGGCGCGCGCCGGCGATCTTCCCATGTTCAATCCGCTGTACGCTCATGCGGCGGTCGGGCTTGGCAAGACACATCTGCTGCAGGCGCTGGCGCATGCGACGAACGACAATCGCCGCCATACGATCTACCTGACGGCCGAACGATTCATGAGCGGCTTTGTCTCTTCGCTGAGCGCTCAGACGTCGCTGGTCTTCAAGGAAAGGCTGCGCGGCATCGACATGCTGATCATCGACGACGTGCAGTTTCTCCAGGGCAAATCGATCCAGCAGGAGTTCTGTCACACGCTGAACGCGCTGATCGACGCCGGCCGTCAGGTCGTGGTCGCCGCCGACCGGCCGCCCTCGGAGCTCGACACGCTCGACGAGCGGGTGCTGTCGCGGTTCAAAGGCGGGCTCTGCGTCGACATCGGGCCGCTCGACGAGGCGTTGCGCATCAAGATTTTGACCGCGCGCATCACGACGGCGAAGGAGTCGCATCCCAATTTCCACGTGCCGCCGGAGGTCATCGCCTACGTTGCGCGCACCATCGTGACGAACGGCCGCGATCTTGAAGGCGCAGTGAACAGGCTTCTCGCCCACGCCACTCTGACCGGCGCGCCGCTCACCGTTGACACCGCGGAAGCGGCCATACGCGATCTGGTGCGCACGCAGGATCCGAAGCGCGTCAAGATCGACGATATTCAAAAGCTGGTGGCGAGCCACTACAACATCTCGCGCGCCGACATTCTGTCGTCCCGCCGCACCGCCAATGTGGTGCGCCCCCGGCAGATCGCCATGTATCTGTCCAAGGTGCTGACGTTGCGCTCGCTGCCGGAGATTGGTCGTCGATTCGGCGGTCGCGATCACACGACCGTGCTGCATGCGGTGCGCAAGATCGAGGAGCTCGTCGCCAAGGACAAGGGGCTGGCCGAAGTCATCGAACTGCTGAAGCGCATCTTGAGCGAACAGTAGCGCGCGCGAGAGACCGTCGCCCTTTCAGCTCGGCGGCGTTGCGGGCAATGCGCGGCGCGCTTCAGCGACT
The DNA here is from genome assembly GCF_050251305.1 of Methylocystis sp. Classification (GTDB taxonomy): domain Bacteria; phylum Pseudomonadota; class Alphaproteobacteria; order Rhizobiales; family Beijerinckiaceae; genus Methylocystis. The sequence goes on from NZ_JBFWNB010000006.1 coordinate 71,482, forward strand.
GAGTGGCGCGCCGTCGCTTATCGTCCGGTCTTCACGGTCGTCCACATTCGGGTGATCAGTTTCTGAGCGTTCTGATCTGGCGCAGTGACCGTAAACAGGCGGCGCATGGTGAGATCGTTCGGATAGACCGACGGGTCGTTCGACACCGCTTTGTCGATCAGCGGCCGTGACGGCGCGACGCCATTGGCGAAGTTCGTGGCCATTGAATTGCGCGCGGCGATGTCCGGCCGCAGCAGATAGTCGATGAAGAGATAGGCTTCGTCGAGATGGCGCGCATCTTTCGGAATCGCCAGATTGTCGAGCGAAAGCAGCGAGCCTTCGCTCGGGACGACATAGGCGATATCGACGTCGGTTCCCGCCTCGCGGGCGCGGTTGCGCGCCTGCAGACTATCGCCCGACCAGCCGATGGCGACGCAGATGTCGCCATTCGCCAGCGCGTTGATATATTCGGATGAGTGAAACTTCTTCACATATCTGCGTAGGCTTCCGAGGAGATCGGCGGCGCGCCGCAGATCCTTGGGGTTTTTCGAATTCGGATCGAGCTTCAGATAGTTGAGCGCGATCGCAAACATATCCTCAGGGCTGTCGAGCATATAGACGCCGCAGTCGGCGAGCTTTTTGAGCGCGTCGGGCCGCAGGACCTGCTCCCAGCTCGTGATCGGCTTGCCCAGCCGCTCCTGAACTTTTGCGGCGTCGTAGGCGATGCCCGTCGTGTACCACATGTAGTTGATGGCGTGCCGGTTGCCGGGATCGAAACGCGCAAGCCGGTTGTCGATCTCCGGCCAGATGTTGCGGGCGTTGACGAGCCTGCTCCGGTCGATCGGTTGCAGCACGTCCGCCGCGATCTCACGCTGAAGGAACGTCGCCGAAGGCACGACGATGTCGTAGCCGGTGTCGCCGGCCAGAAGCCGCGCCTCGAGCATCTCGTTCGAATCATAAGTGTCGTAGATGACTTTGATTCCCGTCTCTCGGGTGAAGTCCTCGAGCACGGTCGGATCGATGTAATCGCTCCAATTGAAAATGTTGATCACGCGCTCGGCGCCGCGGACCGGCGTCGTCGCGGCGACGAGCGCGAGGAGACATGCGAGAAGAAGCCGTTTCATGCGATCAGCCATGTAGCGGAACGATCCGGCGAACCTATCATGGTTGCGCGCGCTTTGGCGACGCGCCAAGCTCGCGCAGGAACACGCCGCCGGGAGAGGACCATGACCGCTTTTCCGCCGGAAGGCGCAACGGCCTTGCAGGGGCGTCCCGACGCCACGAGATGCGTCGCGCGCGGCGCGCGGCGCTACCTGCGGTCGTGCGGCTTTTCGGTTGTGTGCGAGGCGCTTTTGCCGAATGGGCGGCGCGCCGATCTCATCGCGCTCGCGCCGGACGGCCTCTTGCGCATCGTCGAGGTCAAGTCGAGCGCCGCCGATTTTCGCGCCGATCTGAAATGGCCGCAGTATCGCGCATTTTGCGACCGCTTCTATTTCGCGGCGCCCGCCTCGCTCGATCCGTCGATTTTTCCGCAGGATTCGGGCCTGATCGTCGCCGACGCCCATGGCGCGCTGCTCGCGCGGGACGCTCCAGAGTTTCGTCTCGCGCCCGCCCGTCGGCGCGCGATGCTGCTACGCTTCGCGCAGATGGCGGCGGACCGCTACTGCATGCTGGCGTTCGGCGATGAACTTGCGACTTGAGCCTGTCAGCGCGGCGCGCGTTTGGCGAGAATGCGCTGCAGGGTTCGACGATGCATGTTGAGCCGGCGCGCCGTCTCCGACACATTGCGGTCGCAGGATTCAAAAACCCGCTGAATATGCTCCCAGCGCACGCGATCGGCGGACATTGGATTTTCCTGCGCGTCCGGCTTGTCGAGCTGCGTCGCCATCAGCGCGTGGTATATTTCGTCGGCATCGGCCGGTTTCGCCAGATAGTCGAAGGCGCCGAGCTTAACCGCGGTGACGGCCGTAGCGATATTGCCGTAGCCCGTGAGAATGATTCCCCGCGCGTCGGGCCGCGTCGCCTTCAGCTTGGAGATGACGTCGAGGCCGTTGCCGTCGTTGAGCCGCATGTCGATGATGGCGAAAGCCGGAGGGTTTGTCTCGAGCGCGGCGAGTCCCTCGGCGACCGATTCGCACGGCGTCACGACGAAGCCCCGAGCCTCCATCGCCCGCGTCAATCTGCTAAGAAAAGGCTTGTCGTCATCGAGGATCAGCAATGAACGATCCTGCGGCGAGTTAAGGTGCTCATCCGGACCGCTTTCCCGATCCGCCTTCAATTCTTCGGCCGACATCGTGCGTTTCCACCCGTGATTTTTGTCAAATCTAACTTATCGGCTGCGTCGCGTCGATTCCATTTGTCTTACTGAGCCGCCCTTGGCCTGGCGGCGGCGGGCTCGAGCGCCGCCCGCGGCCAGGTGACTTTGACGATTGCGCCGGTTCGCGGCGGCGAAACATTCGTCGTCTCGACGAACGCCCCCGATCGCTCCAGGAGCGTCTTGGCGATGAAGAGGCCGAGACCCAGACCCGACTCCGCGTCGCTCTTTTTCCGTCGTTCCGTCGGCCGGCCTCTTAGATAAGGATCGCCGAGACGGTCGAGAATGTCGGGAGAGAAGCCTGGACCATCGTCCTGGATGGCGATGGTGACATAACTCGGGCTCCACCAAGCGTCGATTTTTACGTGGGTTTCCGCAAAATCCATGGCGTTTTCAACGAGATTGCCGAGGCCGTAGAGAATGGCGGGGTTGCGGGTCAACACGGGCGCGTCCGACGGTCCGTGTTTCGAGATCTCTACCTCGACGCCAATCTCCCGCTGCGGCTCGACCACTTCCTGAATCAACGTATCGATCGAGAGCAGATTCATGACGCTGCTCTGATCCGTCGCGCCGAGAGAGGCGAGCTTGCCGAGGATTTCCCGGCAGCGCGCCGTCTCCTGGGCGAGGAGCGTGAGATCGTCTCGCAATCCCGGCGCATTGTCCTGTGCGGTATTCTGCAACTCTCTGATGATCAGGGTGATGGTCGCGAGCGGGGTGCCGAGTTCATGCGCGGCGGCGGCGGCGAGGCCGTCGAGCTGCGAGAGATGCTGCTCCCGCTCGAGCACCAGTTCCGTCGCGGCGAGCGCGTCGGCCAGGAGTCGCGCCTCGTCGGACACCCGCGCGGCGTAGATTCCGATGAAGACGGCGCTGAGCGCGAGCGCCGCCCAGATCCCGGTGCGATACAGGAGCGGAAACGTCAGCTTTTCATCGGGATACCAGGGCAACGGATAATACTCGACCGTCAGCACCGTTGCGATCGCAATCATGACGATGCCAAGCAGCAGCGTCAGATTGCTCGGCAGCGACACCGCCGAGATGATCACCGGCGTCAGGAAGAGCATCGCGAAACTGTTGGTCAGTCCGCCCGTGAGATAGAGCAGGAAGCCAAGCTGGATGATGTCGTAGCCAAGCAGCACGGCGGCCTCGACGTCGCCCAGACGAAAGCTGCGCGGCGTGCCGTAGCGCAGGCCGATGTTGAGCGTCGCCGACGCCGTGATGAAAACGAAACAGAGGCCGACGGGGAAATCGAATCCGAGTACGAAGTAGACGCCGAGGCACGCCGCCGCCTGCCCGGTGATCGCCACCCAGCGCAGCATGAGCAGCGTCTCCATGCGCAGGCGCCGGGAGTCATAGTCATATTCGATGGTTGTCATTTCAGTTGGTCCATGGGAGCGCCGGCTCGGGCGCCTGTCACAATCCGATGCCGCGTGACGCGCGCCAGATGCGCCACTGTCGTCGCAGCGGCGAGGGCTCGCCAAGCAGGCAAGCCGGATCGTAATCGCTTCCCGCCAGCCGCTCCAGATAAAGCGGAACAATGGCGCAGGGGAGCAAGGCGGCGCGGGCGGCGCCGAGATCCGCCGCCAGACGGCCGGCTTCGTCATAATGCGCCAGCGCCCGCGTCCGCATCTCCTTCAAAGCGCGCCGCAGGCCGTCGTCGCGAGCGTCGGAGCGAGCGTCCGCGAACGCCTCGTCGGGCAGGAATTTCTCCTGTTGCGGGCTTTGAACGAGTGCGCGCATGATTCGCGTCAGGCCGAGCGCGAGCCCCGCCTCCGCGAAAGCGCGCGCCGAGGGCGCCCGAAGATCGGCGCCGAGGATATGCGCCGCCCAGCGCAGCGGGGCGGAGGCCGTCGCGCGGCAATAGTCTTCGAGCGCCGCCCAGCTCGGCATCCTGTCGTCATAGAGATCGAAGACATGCGCCTCGGCCAGATCGATGAACTGGGCGCGGGGCAGGGCGAAGCGCTCGATCGTGTCGATCAGCGCGTCGGCCGCGGGATTGGCGCGGGGGCCCTCGCCCTGCGCGGCGACGCCCTCAAGCGCGTCGATCCACCACTGCAGACGCATCTCGCCCAGGAGCGGCTGCGTGACTTTGGCGCTGACGTCCGCGGCTTCGAGGGCGAAGGCGTAGAGCGTATGAATGTGCGGTCGAGCGTCCCGCGGCGCGAACAGGCAGGCGAGCCACAGGTCGCGGTCGCGCGCGCGCAGAAGCTCCTCGCATTGCGCGTAATGTTCCTGCAGGGCGGTCATGTCACACGGCGATCAGCAGCGCGCCGACTCGGCGATCCTCGTCGACGAGCATGTTGTAGGTGCGCACGGCGGCTCCCGTCGCCATGGTTTCGCAGCCGACGCCGGCGGCGCGGAGCTTGGCGCGCAGGGCTCCGGCAAGCGGCAGCAAATCTTGTCCGGTGCCGACGACGAACAGGTCGAGGCCGCCGCTCTCTGCGAGCGCGTCGTCGATCACGGCTTCGTCGATTTCCGCGGCGTTCGTCAGAGGCACGGCGCGCACGCCGGACGGCAGCGCGAGAATGGAGCCGCGGTGGGACATGTCGGCGAAGCGGAAGCCGCCGCCGCCGTACTCCTCGATCCTGTGGCGGCCGGGCACATAGCCGCCGCCGCGAGCGGTCAAGCCGGCCTCGACTTGGCGCGCCTGGCGGAGGATTTGCGCGCCTGCGCCGGCGGCTTCCTTTCGCCGTCTTTGGGCGGGCTCGACGGCGTTGCGGCCGGCGTTTCGGCCACGCTTTCCTCATCCGCGACAGCCGTCTCGGGCTTGCGCTCGGCCTCGTGCTTCTGGGCCGCCTTGTCGGCGTCCTCGTTGCGTAGCCCGAGATAGATGAGCATCGGCGAGCAGATGAAGATCGACGAATAGGTCGCGACGAAAATGCCCCAGATCATCGCGAGCGAGAACGAGCGGATCACCTGACCGCCGAAGGCGACGAGCGCGAACAACGCCAGCATGACGGTCGTCGCCGTCATGATCGTGCGCGGCAGGACGGCGTTGATCGACATGTCGACCATCTGCGCCGTCGCCAATTTCTTGTATTTGCGCATGTTCTCGCGAATACGGTCGAGCACCACCACGGTTTCGTTCAACGAATAGCCGACGATGGTCAGAATCGCGGCGATCGACGTGGTGTTGAATTCGAGCTGCGTAATCGAGAAAAAGCCGACCGTGAGCAGCAGATCGTGCATCGTCGCAATGACCGCGCCGACCGCGAACTGCCATTCGAAGCGGAACCAGAGGTAGGTCAGCACCGCGATGATCGACAGCACGACGCCGAGCGTGCCCGATTGCACCAATTCGTTCGAGACGCGCGGGCCGACGACTTCGACGCGGCGCAAATTGTAATAGTCGCCGACCGCGTCGCGCACCCGCTCGACCGCCGCCTGCTGCGCGACGTCGCCGCCCGGCTGCAGACCGAAGCGCAATGTCGCGTCGGCAGGATTGCCGAAAGCCTGCACTTCGATGTCGCCGAGATTGAGCCCTTCGCCGATCGTCCGCAGCGTGCCGACCTCGGCGGCGCCGGATTTCGCCCGCAGTTCGATGACCGTGCCGCCGGCGAAATCGATGCCGAAATTCATGCCCTTGAAGATGAAGAGGGCGACCGCGATCAGCGACATCAGGGCCGAGAACGGGTAGCTCACGCGGCGGAACCGCATGAACGGGAATTTGGTGTTCTCCGGGGCGAGGCGCAGAAGTTTCATAAATGTCGCCCCTTCAGATCGGCAGCTTGGTCGGACGCGCGTAATGATACCAGACGGCGATCATCATGCGCGTCATGGTCACCGCCGTGACGATGGTCGTCAGAATGCCGAGCGCAAGCGAAACGGCGAAGCCGCGCACCGGTCCCGACCCGAGAAAATACAGGATGGCCGCCGCGACGAACATTGTGACGTTGGAGTCGACGATGGTCGCGAAGGCGCGCGTGAAGCCCGCATCGAGCGACGCGAGGATTGACCGTCCGGCGTGATTCTCCTCGCGGATGCGCTCGTAGATCAGCACGTTGGAGTCGACCGCCATGCCGATCGTCAGCACGATGCCGGCGATGCCCGGCAGCGTCAGCGTGGAGCCGAGCAGCACGAGACCGGCGAAAATGAAGGCGATGTGCACGAAGAGCGCGAGATTGGCGAAGACGCCAAAGACGCCATAGGTGACGAGCATATAGACCACGACGAGGCCGGCGCCGACATAGGCGGCGCGCTTGCCGGCGTCGATCGAATCCTGGCCGAGGCCCGGACCGACAGTGCGCTCTTCGACGATGTTGAGCTTGGCGGGCAGCGCGCCGGCGCGCAGCAGGATCGCGAGGTTGTTGGCCTGTTCGACGGTGAACCGACCCGAAATCTGTCCTGAGCCGCCAGTGATCGGCGTCAGAATGCGCGGCGCCGAAATCACCTTATTGTCGAGGACGATCGCGAAGAGGCGGCCGACGTTCTTGGAGGTGACTTCGCCGAACGCCTGGGCGCCGCGAATGTTGAAGCGAAAATTGACCACCGGCTCGCCGCTTCTTTGCTGGTCGAAGCCAGGCTGCGCGTCGGTCAGATCCTCGCCTTTGACCATCACCTGCTTTTCGACGGCGATCTTGCCTTCCTGCTCGACCTGATCGAGTTCTTCGACCTCGGAGGGGTTCTGGCCCGGATCGGCCACGAGGCGGAATTCGAGCTTCGCCGTCTTGCCAAGGATTTCCTTGAGCGTTTCAGGGTCCTGAAGGCCGGGCACCTGCACCAGAACGCGGTCGTCGCCCTGGCGCTGGATGCTCGGCTCGCGGGTGCCGAGCGCGTCGACGCGGCGCCGGATGACCTCGATCGATTGCTCGACGGCCTTGCGCGACTTGTCCCTGATGCCGGCGTCGGTGATGGTCACGCGGATCAGGCCGTCCGGCGACGCCTCGACGTCGAGCGGCGAGGCCCCGCCGCCCATGAGCGCGTTGCTGAAGGCGTTGCGCAACTGCCGCAGTTTCGGAAGGATCTTCTCGCGGTCGGCCGGATCGGCGACGCGCGCCTGGACGCCGCGCGCGGTCGCGCCGATGCCGCCGGTGATCGCGACCTTTTCCTCGCGCAGGATCCGGCGCACGTCGTCGCGCAGATTTTTGACCTGCGTGCTGATCAGATCGGCCTGGTCAACTTCGAGCATCACATGCGAGCCGCCCTGCAGATCGAGGCCGAGCACGATGGTCGGCGGAACGAGCCAGGACGGCAGGCTTGATTTCAGCTGCTCATAATGCGACGGCGACAGCATGCTCGGGACGACGACCAGCACAGCGGCCAAGGTCATCGCCACAATGGCGAAGAATTTCCAGGTCGAGAATCGCAGCATCGTCCTGCTATGGGCTAGGTGATCGAAAAAATCGCGTTAGCTCTGTGAGCCCGATTTGGCGTCGCCGGGCTTGCTGTCGCCGGCCTTGCCGTTGCCCGATTTGACCTCGCTTGTCTTGGTCTCGCCGGACTTCGCCGATCTCGCGCTTTTGGCCGCGCCAGTCTTGGCTGGCGGCGGCTCTTCTCGGACCGGCTCGCCCTTGGCGCGAACTTCGGCGATGGCGGTGCGCAGCATGCGGACCCGCACATTCGGCGCGAGCTCCACCTCGACTTCGGCGTCGTCGATCGATTTCGTCACTTTGGCCACAAATCCGCTCGTGGTGACGAGCGTGTCGCCGCGACGGACGTTGCGCAGCTGTGTGATCGCTTCCTTCTCCCGGCGCGAGCGCGGGCGGATCACCAAGATATAGACGATGCCCATCACCACGAAGATGGGGATAAGTTGCCCCAGCATCTCAGGCATGGTCGGAGGCGGCGCAGCCTCCGGCTGGGTCTCGACCGTCTGGCCGGTCTGGGTCGCGGTCGGCGGATGCGGGGCAGCCGGCGGCGGCGACGCAGCCGGCGTATTCGGCTCAGCCGGCGGGATTGCAGGCGTTTCGGCGGCGGGCGGTGAGGGCGTCTGGGCTTGCGCCAAAGCGTCCGGGATCAGCTTCATCGCGAAATCTCTTAAGGCTCGGAGCCCGGCGCGGATAGGTTTTTCAAAGCGCCGGAACGGGCGCGGACTATAGCCGCTCACTTCACGAAAGCAATGGCGCGCAGACCACTTCACGCAATGCGCGCGGCTCGGCGCGCGTCCATGCGCGAGTCCATGAATGTGTGGCCGCGCACGGCCCTGCAGCGCAGGGAGGCGTAGGCAGTCCGAGGCGCCTTGGGGCGTCTTTGTTGTTAGGAGAGAGGCGCCTTGGGGCGTCGTTGTTGTTGGGAGACAAGTCATGTCTAAGAAAGTTTTATGCGCCGCGCTGCTTACGGGAGCGCTCTTCGCCGTATCGCCGGCGGCCGCTGGACACGGAGGTCATGGCGGACACGGAGGTCATGGCGGTCATGGCGGTCATGGCGGTCATGGACACGGCGGCGGCTGGCATGGCGGTGGGCATGGCGGCTGGCATGGCGGCTGGCATGGCGGGCACGGCCCTGGCTGGCACGGCGGCTGGCACGGCGGCGGCTGGGGACGCAGAGGCTGGGGCTGGGGCGGTTGGGGCGGCCACAGCGGCGGCTGCTGGCGCTGGTGGTACGGTCGCTGGCACTGGGTGTGTTGATCGGCGCCCGGACAGGAATGTCTGCGCTGACGCGGTCAGACCGCACGTGGTCCTGCGGCTAAGGCTGGATCTTTAGATCTGCAGCTGTTGCGCCAGGCCGCGCAGGAACGCGAGACAGGCGGCCAGCTCGGCGATGTCGATATATTCGTCGGGCTGGTGCGCCTGGTCGATCCGGCCGGGGCCGCAGACGACCGCTGACATTCCCGCACGCTGAAACTGTCCCGCCTCGGTCGCGTAGGGAACGGCGATCGTGGCGTTGCGCCTGGCGAGCCGCAGGGCCAGCGTCTCCGCCTCCGAGCCCGGCTGCGGCGCGAGGCCAGGCACCTCATTTTCCGTCGTGGTTTCGACGCCTGCGTCGGGAAAGCCCACAAAAACCGTCCGCCTCAGCTCGTCGCAATAGGCTTCCAGCCGGTCGCGGGCGAAGTTCGGCGACGCGCCGGGCAATCCGCGAAACTCCCAAAGGAATTCGCAGTCCTTGGCGACGATATTGCGCGCCGTTCCGCCGTGAATGACCCCGACATGAACGGTCGAGAAGGGCGGATCGAAGCGCCCGGTCAGATCGCCCGTCACGCGGAGCTCCTCGCCGAGATGGTCGAGCTCGCATACGAGCCTGCAGGCGACATGCACGGCGCTGACGCCTCGATGCAGGTTTGCCGAATGGATCTCGAAGCCGCGCACCCGCGTCACAAAGGTGGCGACGCTTTTATGCGCGTCGGCGACCTCCATCGACGTCGGCTCGCCGACGATCACGGCCGACGGGCGCGGCAGGTCGGCGCCAAATCGGGCGATCACGTCGAGGGGACCGAGACAGGTCGTTTCCTCGTCATAGCTCAGGAGGATGTGGATCGGCCGCGACAGCCGCGCCGCTTTGAACTCCGGGATCATTGCGAGGCAGGCGGCGTCGAATCCCTTCATGTCGACGGCGCCCCGCCCATAGAGGCGGGCCGCGTCGCGTCGCAGCGTGAAAGGGTCGGCGCTCCAGGCTTGCCCAACGACCGGCACGACGTCGGTATGGCCCGAGAGCAGCACGCCGCCGTCGACGTCGGGGCCAATCGAGACGAACAGCGCGGCCTTTTCCCCGGAGGCGTTGGGCGCGCGCACGAAACGCACATCCTGCTCGCGCAAATAGGATTCGACGAAGTCGATCAGCGGAAGATTGGATTTGGAGCTCACCGTGTCGAAAGCGACCAGCCTGGCGAGCATGTCGATCGCGTCTTCGAGGCGTTCCATGGCCTCCGCCTAATTCAGCGTCGGGTGGGACAGGGGACTGTCAAGCGAGAAGGCGGGAACTTCGACGTCGAACGTCTCGCCGGAGTCGGTCACCATGCGATAGCTGCCCTGCATCATCCCCGAGGGCGTGCTGAGCGGACAGCCGGAAGCATAGCGAAACGTCTCTCCGGGCTCCAGCACGGGCTGTTCGCCCACGACGCCGGGGCCGCGCACTTCCTCGCGGCGTCCGTTGGCGTCGATGACGACCCAGTGTCGCGACAGGAGCTGCACCCGCATGCGGCCGAGGTTGGCGATTTCGATCGTATAGGACCAGAAGTAACGGTCCTGATCCGGGTCGGAGCGGTCCGGCAGGAAGTCCGGAAGCGCAGTGACCTGAATGTCTCTGGTGATGGCGATATACATGGGCGCGAGATTAGAGCGCGCGCAGGCAAAGGGAAACGTCTTTGATTAGGCAATGATCGGCGCGCAAGCAGCGGTTGACTGTGTCGGAATAGACACAGTGATTGTTTTTCAGCGCATCGGATCGCGCCGCGACTATCCGCGACGCAGTCAATTGTAAATAGTGCGTCGTCGGTTTTGACGGGAATCAATATGCGGCCGAAGACGCTCCGCACGCTGTTGATCGTGCTGGCCATGGTCATCCAGACCGTCGCCGGCGGAGCCGGGCTTGCGCGCGCTGCTTTGATGCCTTCCGGGGACGCGCTGTCAACCCGATGTCATCAGTTGAGCGCGGCGGAGCAGTCTGCGCCCAACGACCGGGACGGCCACGAGCACCACTGCCAGTCCTGCCTTATGTGCTGCGAGCCGCCCGCAGCCTGGGTTTCGCTGCTTACGGACTATGTCGTCGCGCTTGCCGGATATGCGGTTGTCGACACGCCGACCTACGCCGTTCGGCCGCTTGCGGCCCGCCCGTCACGCGCGCACAGCGCGCGGGCGCCGCCCGTCACGCGCGCCTGAGGCCATCGGCGCGCGTCGCGCGCATTCCAGCTCTCGATCGCCGCTTCAGCAGCATCCTTAACAGCATCCTCGTCAGTCCGCGTGCGCGTCGAGTCCAACGCCGTCGCGGCCGCTCCCCATCATGCCCGGCTCGCGTCGGCGCCAAGGAATACCGTCATGCTTCGTCATTCCCGCCTCTTCGGAGGCGCCTCTCTCGCTGTGCTCAGTCTCATCGTCACATCCGCCGCCGAGGCGCAACAGGCGCTGCCCACCATCAGCATCGGCGGCGCACGCGGCCCTGCGCGGCCTGGCCGCGTCGGCCATCCCGTCTCGGGACCGGCGCGGGTCACGACCGCCGCGCCAAATCCTTCCCAGCCGGCGCCTCCGGGCTTCAGCCCGCGCAAATTGGCGTTGCCTGTCTATCGCGATCCGACCGGACAGACGTTCACGACGATTCAGGGCAAGGATTTCGACAATATGCCGCTGCTCTCCGTTCGGGAGATGCTGCAATACAGCCCGGGCGTCTCCTTCAAACAGGGCAACGGCCCGCGCGACATCGTCATCTCGATCCGCGGCTCTTCCGCGCGCAACGGCTTCGGCGTGCGCAACATCGTGATTCTCGAAGACGGCTTTTCCGTCACCCAGCCGGATGGTCTGTCGCGCACCGACCTGACGGACCCGCACGCCTATGCCGGGGTCGACGTCTATCGCGGCCCATCTTCGGCCCTGTTCGGCAATTTCGCCAATGGCGGCGCGATCAACTTCCGCACCAGAACCGGCGCCGAAATCGACGGCGTGCAGGTCGGCAGCGAATTCGGCTCATATGGATATCTCAATAATTTCACGTCCATCGGCAAGAAAGTCGACAATGTCGATATTGCGATTTTCGCCAGCGACGTGCGCGGCGACGGTTGGACGCTGCACAATCGCTATGACACGCAGACCGTGAACGCCACCATGCGGTTGCAGGTCACGCCCGACGACCTTCTGACCTTCAAATTCATCCATAATCAGCTTTACGCCGACCTGTCGTCGCGGCTGTCGCTCAATCAATATTACCTCAATCCCTACCAGAGCGGCTGTTATGTGATGACGCAACTCGGAGCCACGACTCCGCTCGGATATTTCAATCGATCCTTGTGCGGAAGTTCGGGCGTCCCGCTCACCGGCCTCAACGGGACCGGCGGGCCATTCTTTCAAACGACGGGCTATCTGGCCGGCTTCAACCGCAACGATCGTCGCGACGTGCTTGGCCTGCGCTGGGAGCATAATTTCGACGCCAACACGTTTTGGCGCACGCAGGTCATTTATGACGACAAGAACATTTCTCAGCCGACCGGCAACACCGCCGCCTTGCAGGACGAGCCGGCCGTAAACGCGAGCACCGACATCACGCAACTCGGCTCGCTGGCAGGCTTTGAAGCAAGGCATTTCGCGGGCCTGTATTTCAACCGGGCCCGCTATACGAGCTACACCAACAACACGCTGCCGATCGGGAGCGGCGCGACCGGCGCGATCCAGGCCAAGCAAAACGCGATGATGCAAAATCTCGGCGCGCGCGGCAGGGAGGAGGTCGCGCTTTCCAAGGATGTGACGCTGGTCCTTGGCCTCTCCGCGGAAATGACGAAAATCGCAGCCATTCAGGAACAGTTTACATATGTGAGTGCGCCCGCGAATCCCGCATTCGGTCAAATCGCGACCTGGCAGGGCATTCCCGTCAACAAGACCTACTGGAACTTCGGCCCCGAAGCGTCGGTGACCTGGCGCGTCATGCCCGAACTGCTGACGCATTTCCGCGCGTCGAGCGGATATGGCACGCCCAATCCAGGGCAGTTGTTCGTCAATCAGCAAGGTCGGCCAGGCGCGAATACCGACCTGAAAACGCAGCGCAACACCGGCATCGACATCGGCTTCGATTGGCGGCCCGACGAAACGCTGCTCTTCAGCCTTACGGGCTTCCACGAATGGTATCAGAACGAGCAGATTTCGCAGAGCCCCGGCGCCGGCCTGCTCAACTTCACCTTCAATGCGCCGGGTTCAGTGCATCGCGGAATTGAATCGCTCGTCGACTGGCGGCCGATCGACGGATGGAAGGTGCTGGCGAATTATACCTATAACAATCAGATCTTTACCAACTTTAACGAGCAGCTGGCCGCAGGCGGAGTCACGTCGTATTTCAATCGCGCCGGCTACAAGATACCGAATGTCCCCACGCATAACGCGACCGCGCGTCTTGGCTATGACCAGCCTTTTGGCGACTTCAGGGGCTTCGGCGCCTTCGTGGAATATGTCTATCAAAGTTCATATTACCTCGATAACGCCAATGTGCTGACGATCCCGAGCTACGGGCTCGTCAATGCCAACGTCCATTTCGACAGAGACCTGGAGTTGTGGCCGGTCAAGAACTTCTCGGTCTATTTCGAGGTTCGGAACATCTTCGACCGCAATTGGGTGGCCTCGGCCAACAACATTACGAATTCGGCGGCGCTCGTTAACGGCGTTGTCGTTGTGAACGGGTATCCGCAGCTCGCCCAAAACGGAACGGGCTCGATCTACGCCGGCAATCCGCGCCTGTTCCAGGGAGGCGTGAAGTTCAAATTCTGATCCGCGGCGATGTCGCTCCACTGAGACGCTTTGCCGCGGCGTGGCGGTTGCACGAAGATTAACTTGTCGCGGCCTTCTCTTTTTGCTTAACATCGCGGCGCGCATGTGAATTGGCATGCGCGCCGCTATCCAAGGCTCAGGATTTTATGCGTCGTAACTGGCTGACAGTTCTGCTGTTTGCGCTCGCGCTGACCGTTCAGGCCCTTGCGCCTGCGGCGGCGCATGTCGCGCCGCGGCTGGGCGCCGGCGACGTGATCAAGGCGTTCTGCTTGAACGACGTCGCCGCGAGCGACGACGACCAGGGGCCGGCCCGTGTGAAGAGCCACCGGGACGCCTGTCTTTTCTGTCAAACCTATTGCAATGGCGTGGCGCCGCTTGCGGCGCGAGTCATTCATCTTGGCAAGGCGCCCGTCCAGTGGACTGCGCTTGATTGGACGGTGGCGGACCGCGCCCTGCCGACACATCCGCAGGACTATTCACGACAGGCGCGCGCGCCGCCCGCCAACTCCTGATCCTTCGCACGCTGTCGCGCCGCTTTGCGTTCCTGCCCGGACTCCGGGCGCGCAAGGACGGGGCGCAGCTTAAGGACAACGCCGCGTCAAGCGGCGGATCGGGAGTGAACCCATGTTCCGTAAACGTAAGCAGAACGGTCGAGAAAGCGTCGTCGCCGGCGCGACGCTCAAATCCTTGACCAAGCGGGAAGCGACGCAGCCGGGCCACGCGCCTGGCATGGCGGCGCTCGCCGCCATCGTGCCGACGACGTCGCTGTGGCGTGGAAGCGACCAGCGCGTCATTCGCCTCATCGACCTCGAACGCCGCGCGCGATTCTCGCGGCCTTTGCCTGACGCGTCCTGACTCGATGTCCGCATCGGCGTTCAGGCTCGCTTCGCTGCGTCGCGCGAATGCGCGGGCCGGCGCGACGCTGCTGTTCTTGGCGGCGTCGCTCTGGGCCGTCGCGCCGCTCGCGCGCGGCGTCGGCGAGTCGGGCGTCGGCGGACGTCTCGTCGCTCAATTCTTTATCTGTTTCGCGTCGGGGGCCTCCCAACCCGACGCGCTTGCGGGGCGGCTAGGCTCCGAAAACGATCGCTCCGCCTGTTCCCTCTGCCAGGCGTTTTGTAGCGGTCTTGCGCCTCTCGCGGCGCGGCCTGGCCTGATCGGCGCGACGCCCGTCCCGAGCTTTCAGCTCGTGTGGACGGTGGCGGACCGCGTCGCGCCGACGCCCCGTCCCGACCCTGCCAACCGCCCACGCGCGCCGCCGTCGGTCTAGAGGCTCAGTCGCAAACGGCCTGCGTCGGCGTCGATTCTCTTCTCACGCCGCCGCCGCGGGCCGCCGCACGAAGATGGTCGTCCACTCCGCATCGAATGCTTTCCGGGGACATGATGATGAACGAACTGATCACGGGCGTCGTGCTTGAGACGCTTTGCGCAATACTCGCCGCATCCTATTTCGTCGCCGAATGCGCGATGCAGGAGGCGAAAATTCCCCTGCGGCGCGAACGGCGGGACAGCGCGCGGCGGTAAGGCTCAGGCGCGCGCGGCCGCCCACAGTCCGCGCGCGAGATCGTCGACAAGGTCGTCGGCGTCTTCAAGGCCGACCGAGAGACGCAGCAGCCCGTCGCCGATCCCAAGCGCGGCGCGGGCGTCCGGCGTCAGCCGCTGATGGGTCGTCGTCGCCGGATGGGTGATGAGGCTTTTCGCGTCGCCGAGATTGTTGGAAATCTTGATCACTTCGAGCGCATTGGCGAGACGGAACGCCGCCGCCTTGCCGCCCGCCATATCGAAGCTCACCAGCGTGCCGCCCCCCGACATCTGACGGCGCGCCAGATCGACCTGCGGGTGATCGGCGCGGAACGGGTAGAGGACGCGGCCGACGGCTTTCTTGGCAGCCAGGAAGTCGGCGATCTTCGCCGCGCTCGCGGTCTGCTGGGAGACCCGCAGCGGCAGGGTCTCCAGACCCTTCAGCATCACCCAGGCGTTGAACGGCGACATCGCCGGCCCGGTCTGCCGCAGAAAATTATGGACGTTCTCTTCGATCAGCGCCTGCGAGGCGAGGATCACGCCGCCAAGACACCGGCCCTGGCCGTCGATGTGCTTCGTCGCCGAATAGACGACGACGTCGGCGCCGAAGTCGAAGGGCTTCTGCAGCAAGGGCGTGGCGAACACGTTATCGACGACGAGCTTCGCGCCGGCGTCATGCGCGAGATCGGCGATCGCCTTGAGGTCGTAGACGTCGAGGCCGGGATTGGTCGGACTTTCGAGAAAGAAGAGCTTCGTCTCGGGACGGATGGCGGCCTTCCACTGCTCGAGGTCGGCGCCGTCGACGAGCGTCGAGGCAATTCCCAGTCGCGGCAGCAAATCCTCGACGACATAGAGGCAGGAGCCGAACAGCGCGCGCGCCGAAACGACATGGTCGCCCGCTTTGAGCTGCGCGAGCAGGCTCGCCGTCACCGCCGCCATGCCGCTCGCCGTGGCGCGGGCCGCCTCGGCGCCTTCCAGAAGGATCATGCGCTGCTCGAACATCGCCACGGTCGGGTTCGAGAAGCGCGAATAGATGAAGCCCGGCTCGTCGCCTTTGAAACGCGCCTCCGCCGCCTCCATCGTCGGATAGGCGAAGCTCTGCGTCAGATAGAGCGCCTCCGACAATTCTCCGAAGGAAGAGCGCTGCGTCCCGCCATGCACGAGTTGCGTCGCTGGTTTGAGCGGCCTGCGCGGCGGGATGTCGGCGGACATTGGTTCTCCCTCGGCGCCAGTCGCGCCATTCCTGATGCGCGCCGAACGGCGCTCTGCTGCGCAAAAAGCGGGGCTTCCTTCGGGAGACCCGGCCTTTTAGCGCGTTGTTTTTCGTGGCGGCAAGCCGGCCGGCTCAAATAACCACGTGCGCCTATAGAGTGCAGTCGGACGCAAGCTGTCAACAGCGGCGGCTTGAAAGGCGACGCAATTTGGCGCTTATGCGGCGCAAGGGCCGCTTCATGGCGGGCGACAGGACGACACGAATGGGCGGCGTGCTTTCCAGCCGGCAGATTCAGGCGATGGCCGACGCCGGGCAGATCCGCCTCGCGACGCCGCTGGCGCATGGACAGATTCAGCCGGCGAGTCTCGATCTGCGGCTCGGCGCCAAGGCCTATCGCGTGCGCGCGAGTTTTCTGCCGGGGACGCGGCGCAGCGTCGACGAGCTTCTTTCGGCACTCAAATATGACGAGATGTCGCTCGAAGGCGACGGCGCGGTTCTGGAGCGCGGGTGTTTCTATGTCGTGCCGCTTCTGGAAAGTCTGGCGCTCGACGATTCCGTGGTCGGCGCCGCCAATCCGAAAAGCTCGACCGGGCGTCTCGATATTTTCACGCGGCTGATCACCGATCGCGGCGATCGCTTCGACGAGGTCGCCGCCGGCTACCGCGGGCCGCTTTACGCCGAAGTGTCGCCGCGCAGCTTCTCGGTGCGCGCCCGCAAGGGCACGCGCCTGAACCAGCTGCGGTTTCGCGCGCAGGGGCGGGGCGGATCGTCAGGCGTCGCGCTCGGCGATTCGGCGCTTGCCGAATTGCACTGCAAGTCGCCGCTCGTCGACGGGCCGCTCAATCTGCGCGACGGCGTGGTTTTGCGGGTTGCGCTCGATGCGGGCGCCTTCGGCGGCATCATCGGCTATCGCGCGCAGAAGCACACCGACGTGATCGACGTCGATCGGATCGGCGCCTATCACATCGACGATTACTGGGACCGGCTGCCGGCGCGCGACGGCAGGCTCATTCTCGATCCCGGCGACTTCTACATTCTCGCCTCGCATGAACGGCTCGCGATTCCGCCCGATCTCGCCGCCGAAATGGCGCCGATGGACGCCGCGATCGGCGAGTTTCGCGTGCATTACGCCGGCTTCTTCGATCCAGGCTTCGGCGCCGGGCCGGATGGACGGCCAGGGGCGCGCGCCGTTCTTGAGGTGCGCTCGCGCGAAGTGCCGTTCATCCTGGAGGACGGCCAGTTCATCGGCCGCCTCGTCTATGAGCAAATGGCGGAGAAGCCCGAAGCGCTTTACGGCGAAAGCGGCGTCTCGAACTATCAGGGGCAGGGCCTGAAGCTCTCCAAGCATTTCAGGGCAGGATAGAAGCCTCCTCAGTCGATCCTGTCGACGAGATAATCCGCGTAGATCCCCGCGGCGGCGCACTCCTTCTGCGAGACGGCGTTGTAGGCGCGCGAAAATTCGGTCGCTTCGCGCCGCTGCGTTGCGCCATGGAAAAAAATGACGCCTTCGACGAGCAGCACCGGATAAACATAACTTTGCGCCGCATCGGGATGCAGAGCCCAATATGCGAGGTCGATTTTCCGCAATTCGATCCGGTCGCCGCGCTTATCGGCAAACTGAATTTGCGGATCATGCAAGACTGTGCGCTCGAGGATTTCCTCGACGCTCGTGACGCGAATACCGCGGCTGTCCTTCACGGGGCGCCATGCGTGATAGGCGCTGACGAATTTTGGGGCGTCTGCACCGGGGTTGAAATATGCATAAGTTTTCGCGCCTGGACCTGCGACGTCGATCGTTTCAAGGCGATAGAGGAAACGCGCACTCGCTTCGCCGACGCCGCGCTCGATTTCCCGGCCCTTTGCGTCGAGTTTCGCGACCTGGTCGAGCACGACGCCTGAAAAGTGCGCTTCCGGCGAGAGAAGGCCCGCTTCCGCAAACAAATTCTTCGCCTGCTGCGCAAGACGTTTGCGTTCCTCGTCCGGGAGAACAAACCTCTTGTTTTTCGCATTGTCTCTGTCGGGTTCGTCTACGACTCGCCACGGCCGGCGTTCGTCGGGGAAGTCAGCATCCGCTCGGCCGTTTTCCGCCCATAGCGAACCGGAGGCGCGGTAGAACTGAACACCCGCCGATCCGTTTTCAAAGAAGATCGAGCCGTCCTCGTCGACCGTCTTGAATTTGTCGAGCTTTAGCAGTGACCGAAAACGGTCGATTGCGGGCCGCCGTTCTTCTAACGACGGCGTATGAACTAGAAAAACCGGCAGTTCGGTCGGGACTTCAGGTAAGGGCCCGCGAATTGCGATGTCGTTAAGCTGAATCGCCATGACGACTCTCCCTGTTTGGCGTCGCGCTTCAGCACTCCCCATGAGCGGTCCAGAACTCGCGCGCTCGTGTCGGGTCTCGCGGTTCCGAGGTTGACAGAACCTCGCCATACGTATCGACCCATACACCGCCAGACGTTTCGCCATTGGCGCGCAGATAGGCCCATTCCTTGCTGTTGCTCTCAGTTTCAACACAGGCGCGTCGCCAGGACCGCCGCAGAGAAAATGCGTCATATCCATCTAAGTGGCGGCTCGAATAGCGCGCGAATTTTTTTTCCGCGATAGGCGGCCTCGCCGCCGCTCGTCGAACGGGTGTGGAAGCCGAACATGTAGTGCAAGCGCCCGAATGCCCCGACCCATCGTCCGACCGAATTTGTTGACGAGTGGTAGAGCAGGCGACATGCGTGCGAGGAAAAGAACTCTAGATCGTAGTCGCCCCAATTGATGTCGTTGTCGTAATAGACGCCGCCATCGTAGCAACGAAAGCCCCGACCATATGTGCTTTCATCGTCCGGATCGAAGTCGCCATGCGAGCACATGTACATGAAGTCGACGCGATCAACGACTTCATCCGCCGTTTCGGCGCTGAGGAAATGGCTGCGAACGACTTCTTCGTCGCCATGGTCCTGTTCCCACCTGACGTCGGGGCGCTCTTCCAATCTTTCTGAAAACCGGCGCGCCTCTCGGCGTCGGGCATTGAGGCCATCACGGATCCACCAGCAGCCGACGCTCAGCATTTGGCCCTCCCGCTCCGCCATCCTTGGGCTTCTCGAGAAAAATTCTATGTGCTCTGCGCATTCTGGAAGCGCTGTCGATAAGAGCGACGAGCGCTACTCTACGCCAACGTGTCATCAGTGATACAAAAAAACATTGTTAAATTGCGGCTTTATGGCGCAGTGCCGTATCGGCGCGCCTCCGTTCGCAGGAGGTTTCGAAACATGCGCTTCGAGTGAGTCAGTTAAAAAAACTGCGTGGAGCGCCAGCTAAACTCGCGTATGTTTTACTATGCGCTCAAATTCATCATCCCAGCGCTCATCGTCGTCGCTCTTTCGCCAAGCGCTCGACGGCGCTCGCGGCTTTTGTCGCGTCGCCGCCGCTGACTTCGCTCCTCGCGTTCATCTGGCTGAAGACCGACGGCGAGGCGCCGCCGATCCGGTGGGGCCCGCAGACATTTTTCGCAGGGGTGTTCCGAATTACATACTTTTCTGCGCGACGGTCGCCTCGTTTGTTTTTCTCATCGTTTCCGTCCTCGCCGCGGAGCGTAACCCGTCAACCGCGAAGTTCTGGTGGGTTCCGCAAGTCGACGCTCTGCCGTATGACGCCCATAGCCGGCTGATTCGTCGGGGGCGCGATCTCATCACCGCGACCTATTCCCACATCGGTCCCGACATGCCGAACCGCGCGCAGCGCTATTCCGGCAACAATCTCGCCTGCGGAAACTGCCATCTCGACGCCGGCGTGAAGAAATTCGGCCTGCCGATCTTCGGGCTCGCGGCGGATTTTCCCGCCTATAGCGCGCGCTCGGGCGCCGAGATCACGCTGCAGGAGCGCATCAACTCCTGCATGACGCGCAGCATGAATGGCCGCCCTCTGCCGGCGTCGTCCGAACCGATGCGCGCCATCGTCGCCTATATTCAGTTTCTGTCGAAGGGCGTGCGCAAGGGCGAGAAGCTCTCGGGCCTCGGCGCCGGGACCATGCCGGAGCTCGACCGCGCCGCCGACCCGGCGCGTGGACGCGACATCTATCAGGCGCGCTGCATCGGCTGCCATAACGTCGACGGCGCCGGCGTTCAGAACAGCCTGCCGGGGCTTGGCGCCGGCTACGCGTTTCCGCCGCTCTGGGGCTCCGACAGTTTCAACGACGGCGCCGGCATGGCGCGGCTGATCACGGCGGCGAATTTCATCCATTCCAACATGCCGGACGGCGTCGACTATCTGCATCCGCGGCTCTCGCCCGAGGAGGCTTGGGACGTCGCCGCGCTGATGATCTCGAAGCCGAGGCCGCATCGGGCCGGTTTGGACAAAGATTTTCCGGACCTTTTGAACAAGCCGATCGATGCGCCGTACGGCCCTTACGCCGACGGCTTTTCACAAGAGCAGCACACCTACGGACCGTACGGCCCGATCCGCGCGAAGCTGAAGGAAATCGAGAAGGAACGGGCGGACGTAAGGAATCCGAATGTGAAGTAAGCGAGAGCCCGGCTCTCTCGTCGTCAGGAAACAGGCTCATGGAGCGCGTCGGGACGCAAGCGCGGCATGCGCAGCGGTCCGTCGAACCTCGTTCGATCTGAAGGACATGTGTGACCCGTTTGCAACAGGGCGCCTGCAATCGCGTCGCAGCATCCAAAAACACTCTTCAACTTTGGCGGACAACCGCTGAGAATAAGCTGTCCTGGTCCTTTTATCATACAAGAGCCGCCGAATGGTCCGACGTCATCCAAGCTTCGCCTCTGTTTTTGCGCTCGTGGCCGGATTGACGTCCATATCTACGTCCGACGCGTCGGCTCAGACCGCCCTCCCCACAATTGAAGTCGGCAGGCATGCCACGCGGTCGACGGCGAGACATGCGGCGCGCGAGCGTGGTCCTGCGCGCGCGACGCATCTGGTCGAGGTTGCGCCGGCGCCTTCGGGGCCGTCCACGGAGCAGGACACCGCTCTCGGTCCGAAGATCGACTATCCGACGGGTCCGAAGGACATGTCGTCGTCGAGCGAGCGGTTTTTTACCGGCGGACAGGTCAACGCCATTCCCTTCTATCGGCCCGGCGAAGCGCTCGAAATCGTGCCGGGCCTCGCCGTGACCCAGCACAGCGGCGAAGGCAAGGCGAACCAGTATTACTTGCGCGGTTTCGATCTCGATCACGGCACCGATCTCGCGCTTTATCTCGACGGCATGCCGCTCAACATGCGCACCCACGGCCATGGCCAAGGCTATGCGGACGCCAATTTCGTGATGCCCGAACTGCTCGCGTCGATCGATGCGCGAAAGGGTCCGTACAACGTCGAAGACGGCGACTTCTCGAACGCCGGCACCATCCGCATGCAGTATCTGAGCCGGGTGCCGACCGGCGTCTTTACGTCGAGCGTCGGCGAATTCGGATACGCCCGGCAGTTCGGCATGAAGTCATGGGATTACATGGGCGGCGATATCCTCGGCGCAGGCGAGATGTCGGTTTATGACGGCCCGTGGCTGACGCCCAATCGCGTGCGCAAGATCAATGCCGTGTTGCGCTGGAATCGCGGAACGGAGGCCGACGGTTTTGGCATAACGGGCATGGCCTACGCCAACCGATTTAACGCGACGAACCAGATCCCGTTGCGCGCCGTCCAGCAGGGATTGATGTCGCGCTGGGGCGCTATCAACCCAACCGACGGCGGCGACACGACCCGCTTCAGTCTCTCCGGCCATTGGGCTCAGCTCAGCGAGACGAATTATTCTCGCATCGAAGGTTACGCCGTTCACTCCACCTTGGATCTCTTTAACGACTTTACCTATTTTCAGAATAATCCCGTTATCGGCGATCAATTCCGTCAGTTCGACCGGCGAACGATACTGGGGTCGAACGGCGTTCACGGAATCAAGTTCAACGTGGCCGAAACGCCGTTTGAATTGCGCTTCGGCTATCAGACGCGTTACGACGACATCCGCGTCGGGCTGCAGGACACCTATGTCCGCAGGCCTTACGACACCATTCGCAACGACCACGTCGGCGAAGCAAATTTCAGCCTCTACAGCGACGTCAAAACGAAATGGGCGCCCTGGCTGACGACGGTCGTCGGCACGCGCTGGGACTATTACTGGGCGAGCGTGGGCAGCCTTCAGAGCTACTGGGCGTCGCCGATCGTCGGTTACGTCGACGATAATCCTGCGCAACCGGTCCGGCTTTGGACCGCGCCGTTCAATAACGGCGGGAGCAGCGCTCAATTGCTTAGCCCCAAGGCGTCGGTGATCATCAATCCGTTCGACGACAAGACGGATTTCTATTTGAACTTCGGCCGCGGATTTCATTCGACCGACGCGCGCGGCACGACGCAGACGTTCTCGACGACGGAAGCCTCGGATGACCTCGGCTATGTGTTCGCGCAACGCCGGCCGCTGCTTTCGCCGTCGACCGGCGCCGAAGTCGGCGTGAAGACCAGAGCGATTGACAAGCTCGAGTCGGCGCTGACGCTCTTCTGGATACAGCTGCAGTCCGAAAACGTTTTTGCCGGCGATGAAGGAAATACGGTGTTCGGCCCGCCGAGCCGCCGCATCGGATTCGAGTTCACCAATCATTACCGGCCGTTTTCATGGTTGAGCTTCGAAGGCGACTTGACCATGGTGAACGCCCGTTTCCTCGGTTTCGATAAGGATCAGGCGGACCTCTATTACCAGCTGCTACAGCCTGATGCGCTGCCCTGGGGCACGTTTTACGGCAATAAGGCGGGGAATTACCTGATCAATGCGGCGCCGATCATTGCGACGGCGGTGTTGGAACTCGGCGAGTCGACAGGCTGGTTTGGCGCGCTCAAATATCGTTACATCGGCCCGAGAGCGTTGACCGCGGACGGATTCTTCAAAAGCCCGGCGATCGGCACCGTGAATGCGCGGGTCGGCTATCGTTGGAAGGAGGGTTGGAAACTCCAACTCGACGTCTTCAACATGTTCAACTCGCGTTCGCAGTTGATCGCTTATGGATATGGCTCAATGATCGGCACCGACCCGCTCTATCGAGCCTGCAATGGTCTTCTCAATGCGGCGGTGAGCGCAGCCAATTGCGGAGTCGGCGTGATGGACGTCGTCGGTCATCCGATCGAGCCGCCGACCTGGCGCCTCACCTTCGGAGGACCGATCGACTTTGGCGTCAAAGGCCCCGATCTGACGGAGCCGTTCAATCTGGTGAAATTCTGGGAGTGAGCGCGTCGCCCTGAGGCTTCGCCTCGTCCTCGCAGCGCGCCTCCGGCATTCCTGAGCAGGGCGACAACCGCCGCCAGGCCGCCGGATCGGCGTTCCGTTGAAAGTGGCCGCCAGCCGCGTTACACAGGAGGGGCGCGGGCGTAGTTCAGGGGTAGAACGTCAGCTTCCCAAGCTGAATGTCGTGGGTTCGATTCCCATCGCCCGCTCCAATTTCCAGCATGATGCGAGAAAGCCGCCCGCGCGCCGCCGGCGGCGGCTGTTGAGCATCTTCGCCAAAAGTGCGAAGCGGATGGCGATTGAATCGCGCTCGACCGAAAGCGACCTATGCCGCACGCCGCCGTCCACGCTCACGCTCCCGCCGCGCCGCTCAGCGCCCTTGCCTCCGGGCCGCTCTCGGGCCGCGTGCGGCCGCCGGGCGACAAATCCGTTTCGCATCGCGCGCTGATCTTCGGCCTGCTCGCCATCGGCGAGACCAAGATCGAAGGGCTGCTCGAGGGCGAGGACGTGCTGCGCACGGCGCAGGCCTGCCGCCAGCTCGGCGCCAGGATTGTGCGCCATGCCGACGGGAGCTGGAGCGTCTGGGGCGCGGGGCTCGGCTCGCTCCTGCAACCCACGGAGACGCTCGATTTCGGCAACGCCGGCACCGGCTCGCGCCTGATGATGGGCGTCGTCGCCGGCCATCCGATCGTCGCGCGTTTCGACGGCGACGCCTCGCTTCGCAAGCGGCCGATGAAGCGCATTCTCGATCCCCTGGCGCTGCAGGGCGCGCAGGTTCTGGAGCAGGCCGAGGGCGGGCGTCTGCCGCTCGTTCTGCTGGGATCGAGCGAGCCCTTGCCGGTCGAATACAAGACGCCGGTCGCCTCGGCGCAGATCAAGTCCGCGGTGCTGCTCTGCGGGTTGAATTCGCCGGGCCAGACGACGGTGATCGAGGCCGAAGCCTCGCGCGACCACACCGAGAAAATGCTCGCGCATTTCGGCGCCAGGGTTGAGAGCGAGGCGTACGGACCTCATGGGCGCAAGATCACGCTCGAAGGACGTCCGGAGCTCATCGCGCGCGACGTGCGGGTTCCGGCCGATCCGTCGTCGGCCGCCTTTCCGCTCGTCGCCGCGCTGATCGTCGAGGGCTCCGACATCGTGATCGACGGCGTCATGACCAATCCGCTGCGCAGCGGGCTGCTGACGACGCTGCAGGAGATGGGCGCGGAGATCGCGTTGGAGAACAGGCGCGTCGAGGGCGGCGAAGAAGTCGCCGACGTTCGCGCGCGCTTCTCGCATCTCGCCGGCGTCGATGTGCCGGCGGCGCGCGCGCCCTCGATGATCGACGAATATCCGGTCCTCGCGGTCGCGGCCTCCTTCGCCAAGGGCGAGACGCGCATGCGTGGGCTTTCCGAGTTGCGGGTGAAGGAATCGGATCGGCTGGAGGCGGTCGCCGCCGGGCTCAAAGCCAATGGCGTCGACTGCGAGATCGTCGGCGACGATCTCATCGTGCGCGGCGGCCGGGTCGCCGGCGGCGGCATGGTCGAGACGCATCTCGATCATCGCATCGCCATGAGCTTTCTGGTCATGGGACTCGCGGCGGAGAAGAAGGTCACGGTCGATGACGAGACGATGATCGCGACGAGTTTTCCCGCCTTTCGCGGCCTGATGGAGCGGCTTGGAGCGCGCTTCTCGTGAGCATCGTCATCGCGATCGACGGCCCCGCGGCGTCGGGGAAAGGCACGCTGGCGCGGCGGCTCGCGGCGCATTATGGCCTGCCTCATCTCGACACGGGGCTGCTCTACCGCGCCACGGCCTGCGCGCTGCTCGAAGAGGGCCTGCCGCTCGACGACGTCGCGGCGGCGGTGGCCGCCGCGCGCAGCCTGTCGCTCACCGACTTCGACGAAGCGCGGCTCCGCGCGCGCGACATGGGCGAGGCGGCGTCCGTCGTCGCCGCCATGCCGGCCGTGCGCGCGGCGCTCGTCGACATGCAGCGCGGATTTGCGGCGCGGCCGGAGGGCGCGGTGCTGGACGGGCGCGACATCGGCACGGTGATCTGCCCCGACGCGAAGGTGAAGATTTTCGTCACCGCCGCGCCGGAGACGCGCGCCACCCGGCGGGCGCTGGAGCTTGCGCGCGCCGGCGAAAACGCCGACTACGCGGCCATTCTCGAAGACGTCAGGAAGCGCGACGCGCGCGACAGCGGCCGTAGCGCCGCGCCGCTGAAACCGGCCGCCGACGCCGTGACGCTCGACACCACAGACTTCGACATCGAAGAATCCTTCGCCGCCGCGCTGTCGATCGTCGAGTCTCGGCGCTGAACGCTACAGGCCCGTCTGAACCGGAAAGTTCGTTGCTTTGAAACAGCGCCGGCGCGCGACGCTGCAAGATCGATTCGCGGCGCTCTGAGAGGACGATCCGGCGAGGATGCTCATGGCTTTCGAGGAACGTCGCGTCTTCCGCTTTGCGCCGTCGCCCAACGGCTATCTGCATCTTGGCCACGCCTATTCGGCGCTGCTGAATTTCGATCTGGCGCGCCATCGCAACGGGCGCTTTCTGTTGCGGATCGAGGACATCGATACGGGTCGCGCGCGGCCCGAGTTCGAAGCGGCGATCTATGACGATCTCGCGTGGCTCGGCCTCGATTGGGAGCGGCCGGTCCGGCGCCAGTCCGAGCATTTCGGCGATTATGCGCATGCGCTCGAGCGGCTGGACGCGATGGGGCTCATCTACGCCTGCGACTGCAAACGGTCCGACATCGCACGGGCGGCGCCGCCGGACTGGCCGCGCGACCCGGACGGTTCGCCGCTCTATCCGGGAACATGCCGCGTCAAGCCACGCCGCCCGGCGCGCGAGGTTCTTGCAAAAGGAGGCGTCGCGCTGCGGCTCGATATGCGCATGGCGTCGACGCTCGCGGGGCAGGGGCTCAGCTGGCGGGAATTCGGCGCGGTTTCGCGGTCATCGCCCGCAGCCGGGCAAGAGGGGCAAGAGGGCCAAGAGGGCCAGGCGGGGCAGGGAACGGCGATCGCCGCCGATCCGGCGCAATGGGGCGACGTCGTCCTCGCGCGCAAGGACACGCCCGCGAGCTATCATATCGCCGTCGTCGTCGACGACGCCCTCCAGGGCGTGACCGACGTCGTGCGCGGCAGGGATCTGTTCGAGGCGACAAGCCTGCACCGTCTGCTGCAACGCCTCCTCGATCTGCCCGCGCCGGATTACCGGCATCATGGCCTGGTCATGGACGCGCGTGGCGAAAAGCTCGCGAAGAGCGTCGCGTCGACGGCCCTGCGCGCGTTGCGCGCACAGGGCCTGTCGCCTGAAGATATTCGCGCGAAGCTCGCGTTGGTCGATCAGACTGCGCCGGGCTCGTGACTCGAATGGGTCTCGTGGCCGCCGTCGGGTCGGCTCAGACAGCCCCGCACCACGCTGCAGACCGCCGCGATCGTCTGCGTCACGACAAGCTGGCCGGAGGGGGCGATCCGAGCGTCTCGCCAACGGAAAAAGGTCGGAACGGATTGGGTCAACGCTTCGTCCGTCGCATCGACGGCGCGACATGTCAGGATCCGCGCGCGCGAATCGCATGTTTCGAGAAGCATGGACGACAAGCCCGCCGAGAGCGGGTCGTGAATCAGGCGCAACCCGAACCTGTCGAGTTTCGCGTGTCGCTGCAAGATCGCTCTAACGCCGTCGAGGACCTGCGCGTCGTTGGACGTTATCGGCGCGACGCCGCCGAGATTTAAGGCGAATTCCAGAGCGACCAATCCATTTCCGCGATCGTCCGCTTCGCTAAAGCGGACGAGGATCGGCTGCGCCGACTCGTCGGCGCGCTCCGGTCGAAGGCGGATCAGGCCTGCCTCGCCATCGACGGTTTCCACCATCATCTCGCCGTCGCGCACGGCAAAATGCTGGTGCAGCAGGGAGACGCCGAAGCGTTCGGATGCTTCGACGGCCACCAGGAATTCTCCCAGTTCGTCGAGACAGGCGAGGTCGCAATGATCGAGACGGCCGACGCCATCCGCATCGATATGCGGAAGGTTGGCGTAATCGAGCTCAGTATGATGGGCGATGCTAATCAAGGCTTTAGTCCTCCCAAATCGATTGCGATGAGCCAATGGCCGCCTCGCCGAGGGCGCGCGGCCGTGACGCTAACGTCAAGGTCGGCTGATTGGTTCCGGCGCGTCGCGCGCCAAACGTGTGCGTCTGCGCACGAACATTTCTCCGAGCGTTCGATAGTTTTGAATCATCGAGTTCAAAGCGGCACGGGAGAGCGAAATGTTCGAGATGATCCAACGCCTGATCGACCAGGAAGCCCAAATCTGCATTCCGGCGGGCAATCTGACGCCGCGCGCCAATCTCTATGAATTGGGAATGACGCCTTATACGGCGATCCGTCTGCTGCTCGCGATCGAGCGCGAATTCCGGGTCGAGTTCCCCCGCGAGTCGCTCAATCGCCAGACGATGGCGACGCTGGAGAACATCGTTCGCGGCGTGCGCGCCAGCCAATTCGTTCCCGCCTACGAATGGCGCGAGGCGGCCTGAGATTGTTCGGCCGCCATGTGCGGCGGCCAATGACCGGGTCGAGGCTGACGGGCGAGACTAACGGGTCTGTCGAGTCGCCACCTTGGCGCCGTTGTTCGGCGCTTTCGCCATCAAGCCGTCGATGCGATCGCGCTCCTTCCTGAATTCGGCGAGCAGCCGGCCCTCGATTTCGCGCGTGCGCGCCAGCTTGACGCGCATCGGATCCACGAAATGGCCGTTGACCATCACCTCGTAGTGGAGGTGCGGCCCGGTGGACAGGCCCGTCGATCCGAGGAAGCCGATGACCTGCCCCTGCTTGACTCTCAAGCCTTCCTTGACGCCGCGCGCGAAGCCGGACATGTGGTTGTAGGTGGTGATGTAGCCGTTGGCGTGCTGGATCTCGACCCGCCGTCCGTAACCCGAATCCCACTGCGCCTTGATCACCGTGCCATTGCCGGCGGCCAGAATCGGCGTGCCGATCGGCGCCGCCCAGTCGACGCCGGTGTGCATCTTGTAATAGCCGAGGATCGGATGCCGGCGCATGCCGAAGCCCGAGCGCGTCTCGCCGATCGAGATCGGCTTGCGCACGAGAAATTTGCGGCTGGAGCGGCCGTTCTCGTCATAGTAGTCGAGCAGCCCGTCGTCGGACGTGAAGAAGCGGTAGTAGCGATACGTCTCATTGCGGGTCGTCAGTGAGGCGTAGAGCAGGGCGTCGCGCCCGACGTTCGCGCCCTCTTCGCCTTCGTCGTAGAAGACGTCGAGCGTATCGCCGCCGGTCACGCCCCGCTGCAAATCCACGTCATTCGCGAAAACGCGCACGAGCTCGTTGATGATCGGGCGCGGGATCTGCTGCTTGAGGGCGGTTTCATAGACAGAATCGTAAAGCCGCATCGCGCCGTAGTCGTCCTCGACCTCGTTGCGCGACTTGGAGCGGCCATTTTTTGCGAGAGGCGTCGGCGCGGTCGGCGTCTGCACGAATGTGCCCTTGTCCGTCGCCGCGACGATCGAGTCGATCGTCTCGTCGTTGTAGACGGACATGCGGGCAAGCTGCATGTTCTTGCCCGATCCGTCGAAATCGGCGAAGAGCAGCTTGACGCGCTGACCTTCTCGCACCGGCTCGCCGCGCTTGTTCTTGAACGCGGCGGCGACCGCGTCGGCGCGCGCCCGGGGCACGCCGCCGGTGTCGAGGACATCGGCGAGCGTCTGGCCGCGCTTCACGATGATCAGCTTCTCTTCCATTTGCGTCGGCTGCGGCGTGTCGCGCGGCGCGATGGTGACGTTTTCCGCCACCATCCGAACTTCGATTCCTGAAAATGGCGTGGTGAGCGACTCGCCGGGCGTCGCATAGGCGAGCGCCAGCGGGTCCATCGCTGCGCGGCTCGTGCGCGTCAGCAGCATCTGGCCGGGCAGGGGGAGCGCCGCCGATTGAGGTCCCGCCGCCAGGCTGGACTTCGCCTGCTCAACGACTTGCGCCTGCGCTTCGGCGAGCGTCAGCTGGGCGCCCTGGGCGTTGATGGAAATGGCGGCCAGGTCGCGGGTTTCGAATGAGACTTCCGCCTGATCCGGCGCGAGTTCGGCCTCAGCGGCGGTTTCGGGCGCGCGGGCGTCGGCAAGAAGTTTGAGCGGATTATAGGCCGGGACCTCGGCTGAGAAATTCGACGGGGCGAGCGTGAGCGTGGCGGCGACGCGCGTGAACGCGCGGTTGCGCACCACCTCCTTGTCGCCGGCGCGCGATGTGGTGGCGGCGCGAAACGTCTGCTTCGCCGCAACCACGTCGACCGCGCGCATCAGCCGGTCGCCTTTCTTCGGATTGACGGTCTGCTGCTCCTCGGCGTCGGCGCTGCGCATCGGCTGGGCCCGGGTCGGCGCTTCGGCGAAGCGGGTCTGCTGATCCAGCGCCGTATAGGCGGCCGCGCTGATCAGCAGCGCGCCGGACAGCCCGGTCAGCACCGTGCCGGTGAGCCAGCGCGCCGAGACGCGTCGCCTGTCGTCCGGCGTATGCCGGCGTCCATCAACCTCTATCGCGGGCTCGTCGCCCAGCCAGTCAGCGCCGCCTTGCGTCGCGGAGACGAGGCGGCCGGTCATCTGCAACACCATTCAACCTAGCCGTTACGTTTTCGGTCATTCGTTGGGGGAGGGCCAATGGCTGGCGTCTCCCGCGCTTGCTGTCGACGCTTGGCGTCGTCCAGTCGTTTCCTCCGGCCCGCTTCACTCTTGCCGCCGGATGCTCAAATCATGCGCTCGGCTCTTCAAGCCGACGCATAGGACGAAGCCTTCGCATTATGGCTCATTTGGGGCCGGGCCCGAAATGGGTTTTCCACCGCCTAAGACTATGAATTTCATAGGCTCCGGCTGAGGCGCGACAAAAATGTAAAGTTTTTTTAGAACCGTGTTGACACCGAAATGGGAGCCGAATATATACCAATCCATCGACGGCGGCGCTGCCAACGAGCAGCGAACGGTGTCGCTTCTTCGTCTTCGGCAGAAACCAGCCGCCCGGCTGTTGCTCGGGACGAAGACGCTTCGCTGGAAAAGCGCGAGCTTTTCGCCTCAGTGAATGCGCTGTTTGACAATCGAATCGGAAGAAAGAGAAACGTGGACGGCGGAGGTCCTTGCGGACCGCCTCTCCTCGGAGAGCGGTCGAATGAGACACTCTGACGGTCACGTTTTCTAAGTACACCATTGTCTTCATCGTCGTGAGACGAGAAGGCGAGTGTGCTTGGGACTCGTCAAGAGAAAGTGACCAGTCAGGACAAATCTCAAACTTGAGAGTTTGATCCTGGCTCAGAACGAACGCTGGCGGCAGGCCTAACACATGCAAGTCGAACGCCCTAGCAATAGGGAGTGGCAGACGGGTGAGTAAC
>NZ_JBFWNB010000007.1:0-95044 GCF_050251305.1 Methylocystis sp.
GCCGGAAAGCCCGCCAAAGTCGCCATCACCGCCGTAATGCGCAAGCTCGTCGTCCTTGCCAACGCCCTCTTACGAAAAAACCGTCCCTGGGCCGAAGACGCTCCTTGCGCATAACGGATACTCTAGGCTAGGCGTCTTGCGAAACGTCGCGAACACGCCCTCGCGCCTTAAGAGCGATAGTCGGACGAGCGACGGACGGCGCCGGGCTTGGACGACGATCTGCCCTTGCCCCAATTTTTCTTTTGCTTGAGGCAGCCGTTGCCGAACGTGCCCCAGGACGCCGGGTTCTTCTTGCCGCAGCGCCAGGAGAGGGTGGCGTTCTGGACAGACCCATCCGGCGCCTTCAGCGAAGCGTCCATCGGCGCGGCGTTGGCGCCGACGCTCAGAGAACCCGCCGCAATGGCGGCGGCAAGAAACACTGCAGTCTTCATGACGTTTCTCCTGATACGAGGTCCACAACGTCGGCTGCGAATGCGAACGTTCGCGGCAAACGCTCATCTTGCGATTGCAAGACGTGACTGACTTATGGCGCGCAACGCCGCGCGGCTGTGCGGTTCCGCACGGAGGCGACGATGTCCGCGCGCCCGACGCGAGAAGTCACTTCGTCGCGAAAGCTTCTTCCATTTCGTTAGGCGAGTGCGCCACGAACGGCCTTGCGCTGGTGCTTCATGAACTCGCGACCAATGCGGCGAAATACGGCGCTCTCAAATCAGACGGAGGCGTTGTTGAGTTTTCTTGGCGCATTAAAGGGGAGCAGCTCGTCCTGTCCTAGCCGGAGCGTGGCGGACCGCCGATCGCGCGAACGCCGGAGAGCAGCGGCTTCGGCAGCGATTGTCGCAGTCGACGATCGTCAGCCACTTCGAAGGCGAGCTATCCTACGCATGGCGGATCGAAGGCCTACTGGTTTCGATGGAAATCCCCGTCGCCAGCCTTTCCAGATAGCTTCCATTTCTTGCCGAAGCAGAGCAGCTGGAGCGTCCGCATATCGGACTGCTTAAGGCCGTCCATAACGGGTGTGGCCAATTCAACTAATTAGATGAACCTCTAGACCGTTGGCCTTTCGTATGAAGGTAATCAGTTCAACAATGCGAACTCGAAGATCGAGGGGTGAAAGGTCTGCAGAAGTCTCACATACGCATTGCGCTACCCGCACTTTGTCGACTTTCTGCACGAGCGCTTCACTCGAGGGACCGTCGCTATCTGTTCGCTTGAAGTACAACGCATGTTCGAAGGGACCATCCTTATGGGGCCCACCGTAAACTCCAGAATGAACTTGCTTCACCGCATTCTGCAGCGCTTGATACGGAATATAATTTTCAATTTCCCGCCCTGCTGTAACCCAGGGGGGTCCCTTCGATCTGGAGAATTCGTCAATTATGCGCGTCTTAGTTTGATTCAAAGCGTCAGATTCGGAGCTCTTGTCGCTATCGATCAGAATGGCGCTATTTCGGTTTAAGGCCATTAGATTTACAAATTGCTCAACCTCTTCATCAGATTCCATGTCGTCACCCGACAAATGGCTGAGCAGTCTACCACCGTAAAACATAATTGAGTAATGGATGCCTTCGACGAGTTCTTCATCGAGCGACGCTATCCAATGTTTAAGATAGATTCTGTCAGATGGCCCTTCGACCCAAACTACTGCGTTTGCTTGAAGCAGATCTGAAGCCTTATATCCGAGTCAACGCATATTCCGAAGCGTTCACGCTTTAGAGTTGTTTCTATAATCTGGGTGTTCGTTCCGTCATTGCTGACGTGGAATACCGCGGACTCAGGAGTATCGATAAAGCAGGCCGAGTGGGTTGCAATAAAATACTGATTTGAAGTATAATTCTGCAAATAGGAAATGAGCTTTCTCTGCAATATTGGATGAAGGTGAAGCTCCGGTTCTTCAATACATATTATCATATTTTCATGTGAGATGCAGGCGGCGGCAATGACAATTACCTCGTGAATTCCCGTTCCAAGCGCGGAAAGAGGCAATTTCTTTCCATTCATTTCCACTAGGATATGTTCACGGTTATGAGGGATATTGATCTGCGCGGACTTCTCTCCGCTCACATCCACCAACATTTGGTTGATTTTTTCAAAGACCGCCTTGTCTTGTGGTCTATCGTAATCAGGGTTCTGAAGGGTGGCTAAGCGATTTATCAGACCCTGTCCGCTAAGATCGGAATAGTCTTGATCCTTTGGACCTATTTGCCGAATCGCGGGAATTAGACCTGCTTGAGGCAATCGGACCTGTGCTCGCGAGTTTAGCGCTCGAACAGCTTCGGGGAGCCAGTGCTGTTCATACCCACCGGCGCTTTTCGCCGTCAGGGAAGACCAGAGAGATTGCCACTCCCCTTTGGACATAACAGTCAGTCCAATTTGAGCGTCAACTGATTTGTCGAAATCAAAAGCCGGCGGCGCATAAGCCCCCGTCGATGCGGGAATCGGGATTTTAAGCCAAATTGCGCCATCTTCATCGAAATAGGCGATTAATTTGTTGATGAGGTCTGATAGATTGTCTCGATGGACCAGATGAGGAGGCAAGCCTGCAAGTACGATGTCCCGGAATTGCGCCGATGGAACCGCAAGACAGGCACTCAATGCCCCCTGGCTGGAACCCAAGTGTCTATCAAGCGAATCCAGCTGGGTTGCTTTTGTACCTTCTCTTCCTGGATATTCAGATAAATGTTTCGAGATAAAATTTAGAACAGTAGATTTCCCAGAATTATTCGATCCGATAAAAAAATTGAATCGCTTGAATGGATGCATCGTCTGGATCTGATCTCCGATCCCTCGATAAAACTGCAGTTTTAAACCGTGCAAGAAAACGCCCATCGCTAAATCCTACCTACGAGTCAGTGAATAGGTTTTGGCCTCTCTTTCACCAGTTCCTCCACCACGCTCGGATCGGCGAGCGTCGAGGTGTCGCCCAGCGCGCCGAATTCGCCTTCGGCGATCTTGCGCAAGATGCGCCGCATAATCTTGCCCGAGCGGGTCTTCGGCAGGCCGGGCGCGAACTGAACGATGTCGGGCGTTGCGATCGGCCCGATTTCGTGGCGCACCCAATGCACCAGCTCCTTGCGCAGATGTTCGCTCGGCGTCACGCCCTGGTTCAGCGTGACATAGGCGTAGATGCCCTGGCCCTTGATGTCGTGCGGATAGCCGACGACCGCCGCCTCCGCCACTTTCCCATGCGCGACGAGCGCGCTCTCGACTTCCGCCGTGCCGAGGCGATGGCCCGAAACATTGATGACGTCGTCGACGCGGCCGGTGATCCAGTAATAGCCGTCGGAATCGCGCCTGGCGCCGTCGCCGGTGAAATATTTGCCGGGATATGCGGAGAAATAGGTCTGCGCGAAACGCTCGTGATCGCCATACACGGTGCGCATCTGTCCGGGCCATGAATCGGCGATGACCAGCAGGCCTTCGCATTGGCCTTCGAGAACATTGCCGGCCTGATCGACGATCTCCGGCGCGACGCCGAAGAAGGGACGCGTCGCCGAGCCGGGCTTGAGATCGATCGCGCCGGGCAGCGGCGAGATCAGCACGCCGCCCGTCTCCGTCTGCCACCAGGTGTCGACGATCGGGCAACGGCCGTCGCCGACGACGCGGTGATACCATTCCCACGCTTCCGGATTGATCGGCTCGCCGACCGAGCCGAGCAGGCGCAGCGACTTGCGGCTGGTCTTGTTCACCGGCGCTTCGCCCGCCGCCATCAGCGCGCGAATGGCGGTCGGCGCCGTGT
Source organism: Methylocystis sp. (assembly GCF_050251305.1). Taxonomy (GTDB): domain Bacteria; phylum Pseudomonadota; class Alphaproteobacteria; order Rhizobiales; family Beijerinckiaceae; genus Methylocystis. Next base: position 3,737 of record NZ_JBFWNB010000007.1, read on the forward strand.
AGAAAATATCGACCTTGTGCTTGTCGACGATCTCCCAGAAGCGCGACATGCTCGGATAGTTCGGCACGCCTTCGAACATCAGCGTCGTCGCGCCGTTCGCAAGCGGGCCATAGAGAATATAGCTGTGGCCGGTCACCCAGCCGACGTCGGCGGTGCACCAATAGACGTCGCCTTCGCGATAATCGAAGACGAGCTCATGCGTGAGCGATGTGTAAACGAGATAGCCGCCGGTCGTATGCAGCGCGCCCTTCGGCTTGCCGGTCGAACCCGACGTGTAGAGGATGAACAGCGGATCTTCCGCGTCCATCTCGGCATAGGGACAATCGGCGTGCACGCGCGCCGCCTCTTCCTCATAGCGAAAGTCGCGGCCGGGCTGCATGTCGACATCGGCGCCGGTGCGCGTCACGACGATGACCGCCTTCGCGGAGACCTTGTCGAGCGCCGCGTCGACATTGGCTTTCAGCGGAATTTTCTTGCCGCCGCGCAGGCCTTCGTCGGCGGTGACGATGACGCTTGATTCAGCGTCGGCGATGCGTCCGGCGAGCGAATCCGGCGAGAAGCCGCCGAAGACCACCGAATGAATCGCGCCGATGCGCGCGCAGGCGAGCATGGCGAACGCCGCCTCGGGGATCATCGGCAGATAGATGGTGACGCGATCGCCTTTCTTGACGCCGTGCTTCTTGAGCACATTGGCGAAGCGGCAGACCTCCTCATGCAGCTCGGCGTAGGTGATATGGCGCGAGACGGAAGGATCGTCGCCTTCCCAGATGATTGCGGTCTTGTTGGCGCGTTCCGGCAGATGCCGGTCGATGCAGTTCATCGCGACATTGGTCGTGCCGTCTTCGAACCAGCGGATCGAAACATTATGCGTGTCGAAACTCGTCCGCTTCACTTTGGTGAAGGGCGTGATCCAGTCGATGCGCTGCGCCTGTTCGCCCCAGAAGCCGTCCGGGTCCCTGACCGATCGCTCATACTGGCGGCGATAGCTCTCTTCGTCGATGCGCGCGGTCTTTTTCCAGTCGTCCGGGACGGGGTAGATCTTGTGCGACATTCATTTCTCCGTCTGCGCCTTCGGCAATCCGGACCGTCATGGCCGGGCTTGTCCCGGCCGTCCACGTCCTTATGGCGAAGCCGAGGAGAAATCTACGAGCGTTTTGAGGAACGTTGGCGCGCGTCGGAGCGTCGACGCCCGCGACACGCGCGGGCATGACGCCCGTCGAATGTCGCAGGGATCCGCGTCACCCCTTGCCCGTGCGGGCGATCTCCACATTGTGCTGCATGCGCTGAACCATGAGCCGCATCAGGTAGAAGCCGAATTGCGGATTTTGCGCCGCAAGCTGCAGCAGATCGTCGTAGCGCACGCAGAGAAGTTCGACGTCGGTCGCGGCGACGGCGGTGGCGGTGCGGCGGTTTTCACTGGTGAACATGCCCATCTCGCCAAACAGCGCGCCCGGTTTCAGCGTGACGTCCGGCTCGCGCAGATGGATGTCGCCGTGCACCAGAAGATAGGCTTCCTCCGACAGGTCGCCCTTGCGGTGCAGGACGAAGCCTTCGGACAGTTTGAGCGGCTTCATATAGGGGCGCAGCCATTCGAAATCGAAATCCTCCGAGGCGGCGGCGCGAATGTCCTGGACGAGGCGCTGCATCTGCCGCAGCCGCAGCATGTTGACCGGGACGAGAAAGGCGTTGAGCGCGAAAAGCGGGTAGAGGCCCTTGAGGAAGAAATATAGGGCGAACAGCGCATTGGCCAGGATCGCCCCGATGCGCAGCGGGATCATGGTGTTCGACACATAGACGAACACGCTCGCCGCCGCGGCGAGATAGCCGATCGCTTCGATGAGCAAACCGTGCAGCGTCATGGCCGGATCGTTCGGACTTCAGCTTCGCTTAAACACCTTTAGCAGAAGCTTTCGTGAAAATGCGAGGGGCGGAACGCGTTCGCGCCGGGCGTTCCAGACGTCTACAGTCCTTACCGGGCGTCCGACATGACACGGGCGGCGATCCGCGTCCAGCCGGGCGCCCGCGCCGCGCTTTGCCTCCCTGCGCCGATTTGGTAAATGGCGCTAGCCTTTCTCGCGTCACATGAAAGAATCATGGATAAATTCACCACGCTGACCGGAGTCGCCGCGCCGCTGCCGATCCTGAATGTCGACACGGACATGATCATCCCCAAGCAATATCTCAAAACCATTCAGCGCACCGGCCTCGGCAAGGGGCTGTTTTCGGAGATGCGCTATCGGGACGACGGCTCCGAAAATCCCGATTTCGTGCTGAACCAGCCGGCCTACCGCACCGCCAGCATTCTCGTCGCCGGCGACAATTTCGGCTGTGGCTCGTCGCGCGAACACGCCCCCTGGGCGCTGCTCGATTTCGGCGTCCGCTGCGTCATTTCGACGAGTTTCGCCGACATTTTCTACAACAACTGCTTCAAGAACGGCATTTTGCCGATCATGGTCGGCGAGGCCGAACTCGATAAATTGATGGACGACGCGAAGCGCGGGGCCAACGCCACGCTGACCATCGACCTCGCGGCGCAGGAGATCCGCGGTCCTGACGGCGGCGTGATCAAGTTCGACATCGACCCGTTTCGCAAGCACTGTCTGTTGAACGGGCTCGACGACATCGGTCTGACCCTTCAAAAGGCGGCCAAGATCGACGAATATGAGAAACAGGCGGCGGCGAAGCGCCCTTGGGCTTGACCGCAGGTCGGGCGGCGCCGCAGTGCGGCGACAGGCCGATGTTTCCGAAGCGACGCTTATGGGATAGAGCACCCCTGACGCGGCGGCGAGAGGCTCCTCGGCAGGGAGCGTCGCTTCGAAACCCTGGACCTCCAGAGCGACGGACAAGGCGCGCTTGAGCTATCTTTCCGCCCTTTCGACGCGTTTTCGCGCCGCCGGCCAGTCGCTGGCGCGGCTCGCTCAGGGCGTCGGGCGGTCGCGCAAGCCTGACGAAATCGCCGAACGCCAATGGCTCGACGCAGGCGCCCAAAATATAGGCGCCAACGCCGAAGCAGCGGCGCGCGACAGGGATTTCTGGGGACCTGCGCCGGCCGCTGAACAGGGAGAGGCCGCCTTCGAACCGCGCGCCGCCTATCATGAGCCGGCCGGAATGGACGGCCAGGGCCTGCTGTCGGTCCACAATCTGGCGAAGTCTTACAAGGCGCGGCGGGTGGTGGAAGACGTGAGCCTGCATGTCGCGCGCGGCGAGGCGGTCGGCCTGCTGGGGCCGAATGGCGCGGGCAAGACCACCGTTTTTTACATGATCACCGGATTGGTGAAGCCCGACCGGGGCGTGATCTCGCTCGACGGCTATGACGTGACGCCGTTGCCGATGTATCGCCGCGCCCGGCTCGGGATCGGCTATCTGCCGCAGGAGGCCTCGGTGTTTCGCGGCCTCTCGGTCGAGGACAATATCCGCGCGGTGCTCGAGATCACCCAGCCCGACGTCAAGAAGCGGGAGGAGGAGCTCGACGCGCTCCTCGAAGAATTCCGTCTCACCCGCATGCGCCACACGCCCGCCGTGGCGCTTTCCGGCGGCGAACGGCGTCGCTGCGAGATCGCCCGCGCGCTCGCCGGCCATCCCTCCTTCATGCTGCTCGACGAGCCTTTCGCGGGCATCGACCCGATCGCCGTCGGCGGCATCCAGGACCTCGTCCGGCATTTGAAGGCGCGCGGCATTGGCGTGCTCATCACCGATCACAGCGTCCGCGAGACCTTGGGCCTCACCGACCGCGCCTACATCATCTACAACGGCCATGTGCTGACCGAAGGGTCGCCCGAGGAGATTGTCGCCAATCCGGACGTCAGGCGCATCTATCTTGGCGAAGATTTCCGCATGTAGCGCGCGAAGCGTTGCGTTCGCGAGCGCCGGCGAGCCTTGTTATGCCGAAGGGGCGGCCGCGCCCGTCCTGGCAGGCCAATGTCAGGCGGTCGCCCGGGAACATGCGCCGGACGATTCTTTTCGATCAAAAACCTGTGATTAATGCTTGGGCGTTCTGCTCGCCGGCGCGCTGTTTTTTTGGCCCTGTGCGCGCTCGGCCAAAGTGATATAAGCAAAAACCGGGCCGCGCACAGGCGGTCAATGGCGTTCGAGTAGGCCGGGCGAAGATGGCGATTTCCACCAAATTAATGATGCGTCAGGGCCAGGCCCTGGTGATGACGCCGCAGCTGCTTCAGGCGATCAAGCTGTTGCAGTTCTCAAATTTGGAGCTTTCCGCCTTTTTGCATGAGGAACTCGAGCGCAATCCGCTGCTCGAGGCGCAGGAGGGCGACGTCGGCCTCGAGGCGCCGGATGCGTCGCCGCGTGACGAGTCGGGCCCAGCAGAGGGTTTGGAAGGGCCGCAGGAGGGCGATTGGGCGCGCCAGGATCTCGCCGTCGACTCGGCGACGCTCTCCGCCGATCTCGGCGCCGACATGAGCAACGCCTTCGAGGCCGAGGGCCCGACGATCGGCGAGCGGCCGCGGGACGAGGCCCTGGAGGGCGCCGGCCTGTCGGCGACGTCCTGGACCGGCGCGGCGGGCGGCGGATCGACCGACGGCGAAGCGCCCAATCTCGAGGCCTATGTCGCCGATCAGCGCAACCTCCACGAACATCTCGCCGAACAGCTGGCGCTCGCCTGCCCTGATCCGCGTCATCGCATCATCGGTCAGGCGATCATCGACGGAATCGACGAGAGCGGCTATCTGCGCGAGGATCTCGGCGAAATCGCCGCGCGTCTCGAAGCCGACAGCGCGGAGGCCGAACGCGTGCTGGCCACGATCCAGACCTTCGACCCTTCCGGCGTCGGCGCCCGCGACCTCGCGGAATGCCTCGCCATCCAGCTCAAGGAGCGCGATCGATACGATCCGGCGATGCAGGCGTTCGTGGCCAATCTCGCGCTCGTCGCGCGCCGCGATTTCGCGCAGCTCGCCAAGATCTGCGGCGTCGACCATGAGGACATCGTCGACATGGCAGCGGAGCTGCGCCGGCTCGAGCCCAAGCCGGGTCGGGCGTTCGGCGGCGCGCCGATCCAGCCGCTGGTCGCCGACGTGATCGTGCGGGCGGCGGCGGACGGCGGCTGGCGCGTCGAACTCAATTCGGACGCGCTGCCGCGCGTGCTCGTCAATCATAGCTATGCGGCGCAGGTCAGCGCCGGCGCCGTCGGCGCCGCGGACAAGAGCTTCATTTCGAATTGTCTGCAGAACGCCAACTGGCTGACCAAGAGCCTCGAGCAGAGAGCCCGCACCATTCTGCGCGTGGCGTCTGAAATCGTGCGGCTCCAAGACGCCTTTCTCACGCATGGCGTCGAACATCTGCGTCCGCTGAATCTGCGCACGGTCGCCGACGCCATCGGCATGCATGAATCGACGGTGTCGCGGGTGACGTCGAACAAATATATGATGACGCCGCGCGGCGTCTTCGAACTCAAATATTTCTTCTCCGCCTCGATCGCGACGACGAGCGGCGGCGCCGCGCATTCCGCCGAGGCGGTGCGTTTTCGCATCAAGCAGATGATCGATCGGGAGACGCCCGACGATATTCTGTCCGACGACGCCATCGTGGAGCGGCTGAAGGCGAACGACATCGACATCGCCCGGCGCACGGTCGCGAAATATCGGGACAGTTTGCGAATTCCGTCTTCGGTCGATCGCCGTCGCGCCAAGCTTGCCCAGGCCCGTGCGACAACCCATTAATTGTCTTATGGTTGGCTGCGGAAAACGCGTTCCTGCGCGCCTGAGGACTCCATTGACTTCGGGCGCTAGGGCTTTTAACGCTGCGCGCGATTTCCGCACTTTGGCGAGACTGTCGGCGATTCGCCGACGTCTCAGGCGGAGTTCAAGGGCGGACAGGGCGCATTGTGCGGTTGGTTGGACGGCGACGCGAAGCGGCGCAGCCGTTCCTTGCCGCGGCCGAAACTTCGCTCGCAACGAAAGTTTGGGTTGGAAAATGTCTCTCAGGGTCTCCGGCAAAAACCTCAACATCGGCGACGCGCTTCGCCTCCATGTGACGGAGAAGCTCGAGGCGGCCGCGGCGAAATATTTTGATGGCCAGGTCACCGGGCATGTCACCATTTCGCCGGAAGGCTCGGGCTATCGCGCCGATTGCAGCCTGCATCTCGCCTCGGGAATCGTTTTGCAGGCCGACGGCCGCGCGCAGGAGCCGTACGCCTGTTTCGATCAGGCGGCGGAACGCATCGAGAAACGCCTGCGCCGCTACAAGGATCGGCTCAAGAGCCATCATGAGCATGGTCATGGCGACGGCGGCCAGGACGAGGTCGTCGCCTATCACGTGCTGGAGGCGCCCGATCAGGAACGAGAGGCGCCGGCGGAGTTCAGCCCGGCGATCATCGCCGAATCGACCACCCAGTTGCGGCGGCTGTCGGTCTCGGCGGCGGTGCTCAATCTCGATCTCACCGGCGCGCCTGTCATTGTGTTCCGGCACGCCAACACCGGGCGGGTGAATGTCGTCTATCGGCGCGGCGACGAGAATATCGGCTGGATCGACACGCCCGAAACCGAAAGCGATGCGCGTTGACGGAAAAAACGTCGTAGGCGGCCATAATGCGGGCCCCCTCGGCATATATCTTGCCAAATTCCCATATCGCTTCGAGTTTTGGCGGAATGGCGAGACGGCGGGAATTTCAAGGATGGTCAAAGCCTTCGGCGGCCCTAGACCTCCAATGAGAGCAGGATGATCGTCGCATGCGGCCAACGGACTTGGTTTCGCCGGATTCGGTGTGCGCCTCGCTGAAGGCGACGACGAAGAAGCATCTTCTCCAGGAGCTCAGCGACAAGGCGGCGAAGATCTGCGGCCTCCCGGCGCGCGAAATTTTCGATGCGCTTCTTCATCGCGAACGGCTCGGCTCGACGGGAATCGGCGAAGGCATCGCGATTCCGCACGGCAAGCTTTCAAAGCTGAAGGGCATTTACGGGATTTTCGGCCGGCTGGACCGTGCGGTCGAATTCGGCTCTCTCGACGGCACGCCGGTCGATCTGGTGTTCATGATTTTGACGCCGGAGACGTCGGGCGCCGACCATCTCAAGGCGCTCGCTTGCGCCGCCCGGATGCTGAGGGATCAGGGCCTCGTGGCGACTCTGCGCGCGACGCGCGACGACGACGCGCTTTATTCGCTCATCGCACAGCGCTCGAAGCCGTTTGCGGCATAGTGAACGCCGCTCCTTAGAGCGGCGCGCTGCGTTTCTGGGCTCCGCCCCCGTGGGAGGCGTGACCGCCCTTTCGACCGGCTTCCGACGCGAGCGCATGGTCGCGGGAGAAGCTTCGTTTCGCCGGATTCACGCTCTGACCGCCCTTGCGCCCTGCGCGGGCCGCAAGATCAGGATTTTGCGAAAAACTACGTTTTTCGTCAGGAACGCTCTGGCCGCCTTTGCGCGCAATCGCGCGCTGCTTTTCGGGATCCATAGACGCGAAGCCGCGACTGGATTTCTTGATCTCCTCCATGGGCCGCCTCACTCAAATTCCCCCAGCGCCTTGGGCTATAACGCGCCGCAGCGGCCAATGTTTCTATGCCGTGGCGATTTATCTGGGGGCTCCCGGCAATGGTCCGGGGGAGTGGAATCGGGCCTTGGAAACAATAAAATCAGAATGGCATCAATGATTTCACATGCCGACCCGCGGCGCGATCTGCTCGCGGCGCCCGGCGCGCCGTTCGAAAAAAAGCGCCTGGCTGATCACGGCTTTCAGACTCTCGACGTTAAACGGTTTGGCGATCAGGAACGCCGGCTCCGGCGGCTCGCCGGTGAGAAACCGCTCGGGATAGGCGGTGACGAAGATCACCGGGATGGACAGCGAGCCGAGGATTTCATTGACGGCGTCCAATCCTGAACTGCCGTCGGCGAGCTGAATGTCGGCGAGAATCAGTCCCGGATGGCTTTCTTCAATGGCTGCGACGGCCTCCGCATGGGTGCGCGGCATGCCGACGACCCGGTGGCCCAGCTCCTCGACAATGCTTCTAAGGTCGTGCGCAATCAGCGGTTCGTCTTCGATGATCAATACATCGGTCGCGATCTGGTCGGCGATCTCCTCATTTGCGGCCTCGATCAGCGCGCCGGCCTCGAGCTCCGAAACATTGAGAGTCTGCCCAATCTGGTCGAGATCGAACCCTTCGAGGGCGTGGAGCAGAAAGGCGATGCGCGGCTTCAGCGAAATAGCTTCGAGGTTGCGCCGGCCGCTTTCCTCCAACGCGCCCGAGCGGTCGATATGGGCGTTGATGGGCGAGGCCGCCCAGATGTCGAGGAACAGACGGTAAACAGCGACGCGCAGATCTTCGGCATTGGCGATGCGGCCCGGTTCCGCGACGACGGTCTCGAGAGTGGCCAGCACATAGGCGTCGCCGCCCTCCCGATCGCCGACCAACGCGCGCGCAAAGCGTCTCAAATAGGGAATATGAGCAGAAATTTCCTTTGTCGCCGACATGTCTTACAACTCCAGCAGCTTCGAGCCTCCCAAAAGGAGACGAGTGCGGGCTAAGCAGATTCAAAACTTGGACAATACGTCAAAACCGCTCGGCATTTTAGGGAACCAATCCTTGATCGGCGCGTTTTGCATATCGTCCTTGCGGCGCACTATAACGCGGCGGCTCCAGAAATCATGCATATTAAAATAGAGGGCTCCATGGGGAACAAGAATCCGGAGAATATAGTAGCGCGCGCGAAAGCAGACGACGATGCTTTCGCGAGCGACGGGCGGTATTCTCCTAGGCCGGGTCCTCGTAGGCTGGAGACGTTTGCAGGATGGGTGATGACTCGTGACGAATTCGGCGAAGGTCGCCGAGGAGTAGGGGAGCCGCGCTGCGGCGCAAAAAAAACAACCCAAGGACAGCGTGTGCAAGGACAGCGTGTGGTGGAATTCCAGGACTCGATTGGCAAGGAACTCCGTAACTTATACGACGATGTCGTGTCTCAGCCGGTCCCGGATCGGTTTCTGAAACTTTTGAACCAACTCGAAACGAATGTGCTATCCTCCCCGGCGACGTCAAGCGCGCCGAGGAAGAGTGAGTGACGGCAGGCCAGGAAGCGCATTCAGCGGGACAGGGATTGAAGGCTGAGCTGATCTCGGCCATCCCGAGCTTGCGCGCCTTCGCGGTGTCGATCTGCGGCAATTCGGATCGCGCCGACGATCTCGTGCAGGAGACGCTGGTCAAGGCCTGGGGCAGCCTCGCGACCTTCGCGGAAGGCACCAATCTCACCGCCTGGCTGTTCACGATTCTGCGCAACATATACTACAGCGAATATCGCAAGCGCCGGCGCGAGGCGCCCGATCCGGACGGGATCATCGCCGGGCGGCTGATCGCGCCGGAATCGCAGCATGCGCATATGGATTTTCTCGACTTCCGCGACGCCATGCAGAAACTGCCGCTCGACCAGCGCGAAGCGCTGATTCTCGTGGCCGCTTCCGGCATGTCCTATGAGGAAGCCGCGGAAATCTGCGGCTGCGCGGCGGGCACGATGAAAAGCCGGGTGAACCGCGCCCGCAATCGGCTTTCCGAGCTGATGGCGTCGCCGCCGGCGGGCGGGTCGCGCGAATGGTCCGCCGCCGAGCAGCTGACGGAAGCCTCGCGCGATTGAACGCTGGTCGGAAATGCCGCATAGGGAAGCGCGCGCAACGCGCCTTTCCATGCGAGCGAGCTGATGACCGACGATCAGAGAATTGAACGCGACTCCTTTGGCAATATCGCCGTGCCGACCTGGGCCTATTGGGGCGCCCAGACCGAACGTTCGCGCGAGAATTTTCCGATCGGCGGCGATCTCATGCCGATCGAGATCGTGCACGCGCTAGCGCGCATCAAGCTCGCCGCCGCAAAGGTCAACGCCAGGAAAGGGCTGCTGGACCCCAAGATCGCTGACGCGATCGCCGCCGCGGCGCGCGAAGTCATCGACGGCAAGCTCGACGACCATTTTCCGCTCGTCGTCTGGCAGACCGGCTCCGGCACCCAGACGAATATGAACGTCAATGAGGTCATCGCCAATCGCGCCAATGAAATGCTCGGCGCGCCGCGCGGCGCGAAATCGCCGGTTCATCCCAATGATCACGTTAATCTCGGCCAGTCGTCGAACGATAGTTTTCCGACCGCCATTCACATCGCCGGCGCCACGACGATCGCCGGACATCTGATTCCCGCCGTCGAGCGCCTGCATATCGCGCTGAACGCCAAGGCGGTGCAATTCGCCGATATCACCAAGATCGGCCGCACTCACCTGCAGGACGCCACGCCTGTGACGCTCGGCCAGGAATTCTCCGGCTATGCGGCGCAGGCTGAAGGCGCGGCGGCGCGGATCAGAGCGACTCTCGCCGGCCTGTTGCAGCTTGCGCAGGGCGGCACGGCGGTCGGCACCGGCGTCAACACCTTCAAGGGCTTCGGCGAAGAAGTCGCCGCCGACATCGCCGAGCAGACGGGACTGCCGTTCGTTTCGGCGCCAAACAAATTCGAGGCGCTCGCGAGTCATGACGCGGTGGTCTTCGCCCATGGCGCGCTCAATGCGCTGGCTGCGGGCGTCTATAAGATCGCCAGCGACATTCGCCTGCTCGGCTCCGGGCCGCGCGCCGGTTTCGGGGAGCTGAGGCTTCCGGAGAACGAGCCCGGCTCGTCGATCATGCCGGGCAAGGTCAATCCGACGCAGGTCGAATCGCTGACGATGGTCTGCGCGCGCGTCTTCGGCAACAATGCGACGATCACCTTCGCCGCCACGCAAGGCCATCTGGAGCTCAATGTGATGAAGCCGATCGTCGGCTTCGCGCTGCTCGAGTCGGTCATTTTGCTGGCTGACGGAATGAACAGTTTCGTCGCGCGCTGCGTCGACGGCATTGAGGCTGACGAAGCGAGCATCAAGCGTTTCCTCGACCGCTCGCTCATGCTGGTCACGGCGCTCGCGCCGAAGATCGGCTATGACGCGGCCTCGAAGATCGCGCGCGCCGCGCATAAGAACGGCACGAGTCTGAAGGAAGAGGCGCTCGCGTCCGGAAAAGTCACGGAAGCCGAATTCGACGAGATCGTGCGTCCGGAGAATATGCTCGCGCCCAATGCGTGAGCGTTCCCTTGCGTCATCGCCGGCCGTGAGCCGGCCATTCACGGCGAAGAGGCGCCATGCCTCGCGGCGGGCCGCGAGGCGCGCGGCTATGACGTGAGGGGCCGCGTCTTCCCCTCGCCATGCATAGGCACTAGGGTCGGCTCCTGACCAGGAGCGCAATTCATGGCCACGATCGACGCCGTCCTCAACACGATAGACGCCAATCTCGACGCTTCGAGAGAACGCCTGTTCGATCTCTTGCGCATTCCTTCGATTTCGACCGATCCGGCCTATGCGGCGAAATGTCTGCAGGCGGCGAACTGGCTCAAGGATGAGCTGAACGGCCTCGGCTACGACGCCGAGCTGCGCGAGACGCCCGGCCATCCGATCGTCGTCGGCCACGCAAAGGCGAAGCGCAAGGATGCGCCGCATGTGCTGTTTTACGGCCATTACGACGTGCAGCCGCCGGATCCGGCGGAATTATGGGAGACCGAGCCATTCGCGCCGCATCTCGCCGACGGCAAGGACGGCAAGGACATCGTCGCCCGCGGCGCCTCCGACGACAAGGGCCAGCTGATGACCTTCGTCGAAGCGTGCCGCGCCTTCGAGGCGAATGGCGGGCTGCCCTGCAATGTGACGTTTCTGTTCGAGGGCGAAGAGGAGACGGGATCGCCTTCGCTGCCGGGCTTTCTCGCGACGAACAAGGACGAACTCTCGGCGCCCGATCTCGCGCTCGTTTGCGACACCAGCATGTGGAACGCGTCGACGCCGGCGATCACGGTGATGCTGCGCGGACTCGCTCTCGAAGAGGTGATCATCAAAGGGCCAAACCGCGACCTGCATTCCGGCATGTTCGGCGGCCCGGTGCTGAACCCGATTCATGTGCTGGCCAACATCATCGCCGATCTGCATGACGACGAGGGCAAGGTGACGCTGCCTGGCTTCTACGCCGCCGTGCCGGAGATTCCGGAGGACGTCGCCGAGCAATGGCGCGTCATCGACTTCGACGAAGGCAAATGGCTGTCGGACATCGGCCTGACGCGCGTCGGCGGCGAAGCCGGCCGCGGCGTGATGGAGCAAATCTGGGCGCGGCCGACCTGCGACGTGAACGGAATCATCGGCGGCTACACCGGCGCAGGGTCGAAGACGGTGCTGCCGGCGCAGGCGTCCGCGAAATTTTCGTTTCGTCTTGTCGGCAAGCAGGACGCGAAGGCGATCCTGGACAGTTTCCACAGTTTCGTGCGCGAGCGCCTGCCGGCGGACGCCAAGGCCGAATTCATCTCGCATGGCGCGTCGAACGCGTTGCAGCTCCCCTTTGGCTCGGAGGCGCTCAATCGCGCGCGGCGCGCGCTTCTGGAGGAATGGGGCAAGGAGGCCGTGCTCGCCGGTTGCGGCGGCTCGATCCCGATCGTCGGCGCCTTCAAGCGCGACCTCAATATGGATTCGCTGATGATCGGTTTCGCGCATGACGACGACCGCATTCATTCGCCGAACGAAAAATATTCCTACACCTCGTTTCACAAGGGCGCGCGCTCCTGGGCGCGCGTGTTGCACGCGCTCGCGGCGGCGTAATCCTCTCAGACGTCTTGCTTTCGGTCGTGGATTAGTTTCGAGAGTTCGACCAGAACATACGGCTCAGCTAGGCTTGAAGGCGAGAACATGTAGCTTATGGAGGGGCGCCTCTTATCGGACTGCCATTTCATCGCCCGGCCTTCGCGAGTCTTCCTCTTGCCTTTCTCGAACAGGTCGCGATACCGCGTTGGCGCGATGCCCATAAATGGACGAAACCGAACCTTATCCATTTCGTCGGTAAGGCTAATCGAGTCTGAGTGAAGGTTTAATGCGTAACTCTTTGGGTACGGCTCTAAATAAACAACTTCGGCTATCCCGCTTGCAACAATATGTTTTGCACAGAGATGGCAAGGAAACGTGGTGGAATAAAGCACCCCGTCTTTGATACTACGGCCATTTCGAGCTGCATCGCAAATTGCAGACATCTCCGCGTGAATTATTCGACCGTACTCAATTATATCCATCACCCGAGACTCTTTGTACTTCGTGCCCTCACTTGAATCTAGCAATTTTTCCACGACCAAATGGGGTGTGTTGAGATCGAGCAACTCAGTGCTGAGAAACCTATCCTCCAAGAGCCGTTTTATAAGGTCCGCAAAAACCTCTCTTTTATTTAGTTCATTAGGATCGTAGCCTCTACGAAAATCCCGAGAGTCAACATCGGAGGGCCAATAAGTGCCCCCTCCTGGCTTAGGAACTTCGTTTGATCCAAGACTGATAACCGTGTTGTCCTGCGAGAAAATAGCTGCTCCGACCTGCCTCGAGAGATCCAGTGACCTCAGCGAAGCCGATTTCGCGAGGTACATTCCATATTCCTCGGGGGTCGGCGATATTTCGTTGCTTCCGAAAAGTGCGTTAAGAAACCGCTCGATCGATCTAGCAGCATTATTCTTGTCGCCAGTATCTACAAAAATGTCTCCTAACGGAAAAACATCCCTCAACGCCTGCCCATACTCTAATTGCTCTTTTTCATCTCTGGCCATGAGCTTGCCCGCTAGCTTTTCAGCTTCGGCCGCTTCAACTACGCCGTTTGAGTCTATTCTGATTTCGGAAGAAAGATTTTCTTTCCTTGCAGAGGGAGCGCCATAAATCGAGATCTGGATGAACTGCTTTCCGTAAACCGAACGAAGCAACCTGACTTCGTCCGGATTCTTCAGTTGACGAATGACAAACGCCTTTCCAACAGTCGCTGTTCCAGATTTTTCACGTGCTTCTTTGATCGCGGCAATTGCTAAAGCTGCTAAAATCGCGTTGTCGAAACGCTCACGAAGGCGGTTAGCATAGTCCATCTTTGAATTATAGGCGTTGAATAACGAGCTTTCGTCGACTTGATCTCCGCACTCTATTTCTCGCATAAGCGCTGATATGCGGATGTCGTGTACGACATAGGAGAACCCGTTAAGGTAGTCTTTCAGCGTCTGTTCAACAAAAAGTAAGTCTACGCCGATCGCGCCGACTAAGCCAAAAATCAAGTCGGGGTAGTCCTCGTTCAGTTGAAAAGGATCTGGTGAACGCGACATTGGCACAATGCCCTAATTGTTAACTTTTCAGTGGGAATCGCTGAGCGTAGGATCAACCGAATCAGCGTGTACACAAACCAGGGAGGCGTCAATGCACGAGACACCCAGATTTCAACCTGGATGGCTTCGCGCGCAGATTCAGGACTCAATTAACGAGTTAAAAAATAACCCCCGTTTTTCAAAAGACGCCGAGGATTTTCGTCGGACCGAAGAGCAGGTCAATCGTTCCAGACTGCTTCGTCGTCCCGATGAAAGGGAGCAAGTTGCACCTAAGAACGGTTCAGCCGTCCATTTCTTAACGTAATGCTCAGGCGAGGCGCTTGACTCGCAGAACAATCGGCCGTCTATTTTGCGACAGACGGTTCCCAACGGGATCAAAATGGGAATGCGGTGAGCGCGCCTTTCGGCGCGCGATTCCGCGGCTGCCCCCGCAACTGTAAGCGGCGAGCCGAAGACCAATCAGCCACTGGAGCGAAATGCTCTGGGAAGGCGGTCTAAGGCGACAACCCGCGAGCCAGGAGACCTGCCGTCGCTTCGTGGTCACGCGCGAAAGCGTCGGGCGGGGTGCACCGATGCGGCCGAAGCCTCTCGCCTGATCGGCGTACGGGCGGAGACCTTTCGCAGTGACGGCCCACGTTCGCTGCGAGTCCAGCTATGTCTTCCCGCAATCCAACGACCGCCTTGCGCGGCGCGTTTCTGCTGTCCCTGTCATTCTCCGTTTCCAGCGCTTTCGCCCAGCAATCCCTGCCGGTCATCGACGTCGGCCCGGTGGGCCCGGCGGAACCGGGTTCGCCCGGCGCCGCGATCGAGGATCAAACCGTCGTCACGCCGACGCGCGTCGAGCAGCCGGTGGCCAGCACCGGCGCCTCGGTCAGCGTCATTCACGCGCGCGACATCCAGAAGCGCGGGTCGCTCGGCTTCAACGACGTGCTGCGCGGCGTGCCGGGGCTGGACGTCTATTCGAATGGCGGACCTGGAACGCAGACCTCCGTCGCCTTGCGCGGCTCGACGCCCGGCCAGACGCTCGTGCTCATCGACGGCATTCGCATCGGCGATCCGACGAGCACGGACGGCTCCGTCGATTTCGGCCGGCTGCTTCCGACCGACATCGAGCGGATCGAAGTGCTGCGCGGCCCGCAGTCGGCGCTTTACGGCTCGGACGCGATGGGCGGCGTGATCAATATCATCACGCGCCGCGGCAAGGGCGCGCCGCAAGGCTGGATCATGTCGGAGGGCGGCTCCTATGGAACGTCGTCGTCGCGCGCGTCGATCTCGGGCGCCGACGGGAAGGGCGCCTATGCGCTCTCGATCTCCGGCCTTCATGCCGATGGTTTCCCGCGCTACGGCTATCGTCAGCAGCGGCCCATCGTGATCGGCGATCAGACGACGCCGCTGCCGCCGCTTCCAGCCGACGATCCGACGAACAATGTCGGGGTCACCGGGCGCATCGGCTATGACTTCACCGAAGACGCGCGGATCGAGGCGGGCCTCGCCGGTTACGACAGCGCGATCCGCTACGACAATCCTTACGCCTTCAATCCTTGGAGCGTGTTCGATCCCTTCAATCATCATCACGCGACCTTCATGCAGGGCTATGTGCGGCTCGGCGCCGATCTGTTCGACAAGACCCTGCGCAACAGGCTGACGCTTTACGGAAATCGAGGAAACCGCGACGTCTGGGCGACGGAAGCCTGTTTCGACACGCTGACCTACATTTCGCAGAACTGCCGCTTCGGCTATCTCGGCGGACGGCGCGGCGTCGAATATCAGAGCGATGTGGCGCTCGGCCCGCTTGGTCTCGCGACTATCGGCGCGCGCGTCGAAACCGAGACGGCGCAAAATTCCCGCGAGGCCTGGATCGTCGATGATTTCACGCCGACGCAGGCCGTCCAGACGACATGGTCCGGCTATGCGCAGCATCAATTCACGCTGTTTGATCGGCTCGACATTTCCTATGGCGGCCGCGCCGATGCGGTGAGCAAGAACCAAACCTTTCTCACCTGGCGCATGATGGCGAATTTCCGCATCGACGAGATCGGCATGCGGCTGCGCGGCTCCGCCGCCACGGGCGCAAAGACCGCGTCGCTCTATCAGAGATTCAGCCAATACGGCGACCCGACGCTCGCGCCCGAACGCGTGCTCGGCTTTGACGCCGGAATCGATCAGAGCCTTTTCGGCGGCCTCGCCACGGCCTCCGTTTCGGTCTTCGCCAATCGCTACACGAATCTGGTGCAGTTCGGAAAGGCCGAGAGTTGCACGGCGACGCAGATCTTCGGCTGTTACTTCAACGTCGGCCGCGCCGACACGCGCGGCGTCGAATTCTCCGGCGAAGCGGCGCTCGTTCCGGGCGCTCTGCTCGCGCGAGGAAGCTACACGTTTCTGTCCGCGCGCAATCTCGATGACGACACGGACAGCATCTACGCCGGCCGCACGCTTCTGCGCCGTCCGCGTCACAAGGGGATGTGGTCGCTCATTTACACCGGCCTCCCCGGCTTAGAGGTCGAAGCGCGGGCGAATATCGTCGGCTCCACGCATGACGTGGATTTCATCTTCAACAAGCGCGTGATGCTTGCGCCTTACGTGCGGCTCGATCTCTTCGCGAATTACAAGCTGACCGACTCGCTGACGCTGCACGCGCGCATCGAGAACCTCAACAATGCGCTCTATGAGGAGGTCTACAATTATTCGACGACGGCGCGCGCCTTCTATGGCGGCGTGAAATACGCCTGGTGACGAGGGAGACCGATATGCAAACGAACGCAGACCGAACGCCAGGCATGACGCCGCGCCGCATCGTCGAGCCGGATGGCGCGGCGCTCGACGTCTTCTCGCTACCGACCGACGCGGCGAGTCTCGAAGAACTCATGCGCGATCTCTTCGAGAACCACTGGAACGAGATCGTCTTCGGGCCGATCGTTCAGGGCGCGGCGTGGGAAATCCACGCCAACCGGCCGCCGACGCGCATCAGGCTGCTCGACGGCTATCTCACGGTCGCCTTCGGCGTCACGCATTTTCATGTCTGCATCGGCGAGAACAAGGGGCCGCGGAGTCGGCCGACGTCTCCCGAACTCGCGACGCGGCGGCGCACATCGCGCGCCGAACTCTATCGCAGGCTCGGATCGACATGCGTGCCGATGTCGTGGGGGCTGCAGTTGTTCAACGGCGCCGATGAACAGCAGATCACCGTGCTGCTGCCCAATCCTTTCCTCGAGCCGAAGACCGACAGGTTTCTCAAAGAGCCGGATTGGTCGCGGCTCGCGCTCTGGGACAAGTTACGCGCGCGCTGGTTCGGCCTTCACGCACCCGATCCGATCGATCGCTCGGCAAGCCGCTTCAAATATGCCTGAGGCTTGCGCCGTTTCGTCGCCCGCGCCGCGGGACGAAAGGCCGGCTGCGGCCGGCGTTCATTTGAAAGGAGACTGATATGACAATGCCGCTGTCCATGATTTCGTCCGATCGCCGTTTCGCGCTTTGGGCGGCGACGCTCGTCGGCGCAAGCGTTCTGTCGAGCGTCGCGCTGACCTGCGCGGTTCCTCTTGCGGGATTCGCCGCCGTGGCGGCGCTTACAGCCACGCGTCGCGCAGCTCTGCTGCTGACGGGCGCGGTCTGGTTCGCCAATCAGGCTGTCGGCTTTTTCTTCCTGCAGTATCCGACGGACCCGATGACGCTCTTCTGGGGCGGCGCGCTTGGCGTCATCGCTTTGCTCTCTTGTGAAAGCGCTGGCCTGCTTGCCCGCCGCTTCCAGGGATTCGCGGGCGGATTCGCCGCGTTCCTAGCGGCCTTCGTCGTCTATGAGAGCCTGGTGTTGGCGGTCACCGCGGCGACCGGGCTCGGCGTTGATCATTTCACCGCGCCGGTCGTCTCATCTTCGTCAATCTCTGCGGCTTTGCGGCGCTGATGATCTTGAACGCGGCTGGCGCGGCGGCGGCGCATCGCCCGACCGTGAAAGCTTTCGCCTCGCGTCCCGTTTAGGCGCGTAGCGGCCGCCGAGAAGGGCCGGACTGCTCTTCTCGGCCCTTCCCGTTTGAAGACGCCTTGTCGACGGCGGCGTGAACGCCAGCCGCAAGGCTCAATTTTGGGCTGCGCCTCGGGCGACTCATCCGAGTTGCAGTCGTTATGTATTCTTGTTATATAGCGATGCCGCGCCCGCGGTCGGCCTCACTCGATTTTTCGCCGCGCCTATAATTCCCGCCTCTACAGCCCTTCATCTGTCGCTGCGGAGCCTGTGGTTCCGAACCTACGCCGAGAGTCGCGCAGAGATCTCACAAGGATCGGCGCGCGATGATCGACGCGTGCGCGCAGGCGCAAAGTTGAAGTAGGCGAATTGCAACGAAGAACTGAAAGGAAAAGCGATGGCGAATGATAATTCGAACAATCCTTGCGAAACGGCAGTGTCATTGCCCGCCTCGAACTCAGTCATTATTCACGCACGGTTCTGGCCGGACGCCCGCGTGTGGGAAATCGCCGAATGTCCGGACGGACTGACCAAAGACGAATGGTTCAAACTGCTTTGCGCGCGCGTTGGCGATCGCTATCAGACGCGCGCTGGCGGACGAGGCTTTTTTCGGATTTCGCGCGGCGAGCTCGACGAGTTGAAATCGCTTACGCCGCACGGATCCAGCGGCGCGCGCCTGTTCGGATAAGGCGCATCTTCTCGATTGCGCCGCATCATTGATGCGGTGCATGAAAAATAGGTCCTTTCGCGCGTTTTCAGGCGCGAAGCGGCCGCCGCTCGAGCCCCCTCAGTCTCCCAACATGCGGTCCGCGTGTCCGCTTGCTGACCCGCGAGGCGCGCGAGCGCGCACCGAAGCCGCCGTCGTTTCCCTTCTCAGCGAGAAAGCGGATAATATCGTGACGCGACCGAGGGCTGTTGCGCTCGTTCTCGGCATCAAGAAGATGGAGGCGGCCGGTGCGTCATTTCGGAAATCAGATTGTCGTCATAGCGGCTCTGGGGCTGGGATCGATTGCGTTTCAGCACGCCGCCCTTGCCGCCGCCGACCCGATCACCGAACAGGAAGCTTATGAGATCGGCAAGGAGGCCTATCTCTATCTTTATCCGCTGATCAGCATGGACGTGACGCGAAGGGTCATGACCAACATCGAAGCGGGAAAGAAGCCCGGCGCAGGACCGATGAACGAATTCCACCATGCGCGGACGTTTCCGACAGCGGAGTTTCGGGATGTCGTGCGGCCCAATTTCGACACGCTCTACTCCATCGCCTGGTTCGATTTGACCAAGGAGCCGATCATCCTTTCGACGCCAGACACGAAGGGGCGCTACTACCTGCTGCCGTTGCTCGACATGTGGACCGACGTCTTCGCCGTTCCCGGTAAGCGCACGACCGGCACGAGCGCCGGCAATTTCGCCATTGTCCCGCAGAATTGGAAGGGGCGGCTCCCTGCCGGCGTCGAGAGGATCGACGCGCCGACGCCCTATGCCTGGGTCATCGGGCGCACGCAGACGAACGGACCCAAAGATTATGACGCCGTCCACAGCGTTCAGGACGGCTATCAGCTCACCCCCCTTTCGCGTTGGCGCAAGCCGCCGAAGTCCGTGGCGGCAAAGATCGATCCAAACGTCGACATGAAGACGCCGCCGGTCGAGCAGGTCGACGCCATGCCGGCTGGCAAATTTTTCTCCTATGCCGCCGAACTGATGAAAACCAACGCGCCTCATGTGACGGATTGGTCGCAAATCGCGCGACTAAAGCGCATCGGCATCGAACCCGGGAAAAGCTTCAATTTCGAGTCGGCCGATCCTGTCGTGAAGCGCGCGCTTGAGAAGGCGAGCCAAGATGGGCTTGCGCTGATGAAGGAAAAGACGCCGACGCTGGCGCGCGTCGTGAACGGGTGGCAGATGAATACCGATACGATGGGCGTCTATGGAAACTACTATTTGAAACGCGCCATCATCGCGCAGGTTGGACTTGGCGCGAACCAGCCCGAGGACGCGATCTACCCCCTCAATCTCGCCGACAGCGACGGCAAGGCGCTCAAGGGCGAGGAGAAATACCTCCTACATTTCACGAAAGCCGAACTGCCGCCGGTCGACGCCTTCTGGTCGATCACTCTATACGACGACAAGGGCTTTCCAGTCGCGAATCCGCTGAACCGCTTCGCTCTCGGCGACGCTGATCCGCTGAAATACAATGCTGACGGCTCGCTTGATCTCTATATCCAGAACGCGAATCCGGGAGCCGAAAAGGAGTCCAACTGGCTTCCTTCTCCGGCGAGCGGAAGCGAAAACATCACGATGCGACTTTATGCGCCGAAGCCGCAGGCCCTTGACGGCCGCTGGACGCCGCCGGCTATCCGGCAGGCGGAATGAAGATCGAGCGATCGATGGGGCGAGGCGCCGTTGGCGCTTCTCACCCCGGATGAAGGTCGATGATGGGCGGCGCGAGGCCGCCTTCGCGGCTCGTGGAGGCTTTAGTCTCCCAACATCCGGTCCGCGTGTCCGCTTTGCTGATCCGCGAGGCGCGCGAGCGCGAACAACAGATCGCTGAAGCGATTGAGATAGGCGAGAACATTCTCGGGCGCCGGCGGCTCCTCGAGCGCGGCGATGCTGCGCTCGGCGCGCCGGGCGATAGCGCGAGCCATATGAAGGCGCGCGCTCGCCTCCGCCTCTCCCGGATAGATGAAATCGCGCAATGGCGGCAGAGCGTCCGTCGCGCGATCGATCTCGGCTTCGAGCGCCGCGATCTCGGCGTCGTCAACGACGATATCGATCCGCCGTCCTTCCGCGCTGACGATGGCGCTGATCCTGTAGAGCGCCTTTTGTGCGCTGCACAAAAGATCTCCGGCGTCCGGAAAGACGACGCGCGCGAGGCCGAGGCTCGCCGACAATTCGTCGAGATCGCCGACCGCGGCCACGCGCGGATCGAATTTCGCGGCCCGCCGGCCCGAGAAGAGGCTCGTCTGGCCCCGGTCGCCTTTTTTCGTATAGAGCTTCATCGCCGTCATGCGCACTCCCGGCATGTCCGATACCCCACGCGAGGCTGTGGGTCATGTCATAAAGCAACCCCGCTCCAGATAAAGCCTCGCTGACGGCGGGCGCGCGGGCGTCCTGCGGATGGACGCCAAGAAGGTTCATGACGGTTCGTGACGGTTCGTGGCGCCATTATTTTCTTCCTCAGTGGCCCGGCGCAGCGCAAGAAAAGAGCCTCAGGCGCGTCATTCGGCCACTCGCATTCCGGGCGCGGATCGGCTATGTAAGAAAACGTCCAAACTAAGCGACGGGCAGGACGGGACCCAGTCGTCGGACTCCGGCACAAGCAAAAAATCAAAGGGTTGGAGCATGGTCTATCGGCGTTACTTCGAGGCCGCCGTCTCCCGTCTGAAAGACGAGCGCCGCTATCGCGTCTTTGCGCATCTGGAGCGCGACGTCGAAGCTTTTCCGCTGGCGAACTGGCACCGCGAGGACGGCTCGGTCGAGCCGGTGACGATCTGGTGCTCCAACGACTATCTCGGCATGGGCCAGCACCCGGACGTGATCGCCGCGATGATCGACACCGCTTCCAGGGTCGGCGCCGGCGCGGGCGGCACCCGCAACATCTCCGGCACGAGCCACGCCATCGTCGAACTCGAGCATGAACTCGCCGACCTGCACGGCAAGGAGGCGGCGCTCGTCTTCACCTCGGGCTGGATCTCCAATCTGGCGGCGATCTCGACCATCGCCGACCTTCTGCCCAACTGCGTCATCCTCTCCGACGCCTCGAATCATAATTCGATGATCGAAGGCGTGAAGCGTTCGCGCGCGGAGAAGAAGATTTTCCGCCACAACGATCTCGCGCATCTCGAAGAACTGCTGATCGAGGCGGGCGTTCGTCCCAAGCTCGTCGTCTTCGAAAGCCTCTATTCGATGAACGGCAATATTGCGCCGGTGGCGGAGATCGTCGCCCTCGCCGAGCGCTACGGCGCGATGACCTATGTCGACGAAGTGCATGCGGTCGGCATGTATGGCGCGCGCGGCGGCGGCATTTGCGAGCGCGAAGGCGTCATGAACCGCGTCAATGTGATCGAGGGCACGCTCGCCAAGGGCTTCGGCACGATGGGCGGCTATATCGCCGGCGACGCCGTCGTGATCGACGCCATCCGGTCCTATGCCGCCTCCTTCATCTTCACGACGGCGCTGCCGCCGGCGGTCGCCGCCGCCGCCTGCGCCGCCGTGCGTCTGCTCAAGCGCCGGCCCGATCTGCGCGCGGCGCATCAACGCGCGTCGCACATCACCAAACATGCGCTCGCCGCCGCCGGCCTGCCGGTGCTGGAAAACGGCTCGCATATCGTGCCGGTGATGGTGCGCAACGCCGAGCTCTGCAAAGCCGCGAGCGACATGCTGCTCGATCGTCACTCGATCTATATCCAGCCGATCAACTATCCGACGGTGGCCAAGGGCGGCGAGCGGCTGCGCGTCACGCCGACGCCGCGGCACACGCATGCGCATATCGCAAACCTCGTCGAATCGCTCGTCGACGTCTGGCAGACGCTGGGCATCCCCTTCGTCGAGCCGCCGTCGCATCTCCATGTCGAGGAGAAGAGCGACGAGAAATGCAGCTATCCCGAGATCAAGCTCGCCGCGCAGTAGGCGCGACACGTTCGAATCCCGGCGTGCGCAGACTAGTTGACCGCCGCTCGGTTATTATTAAAGCTCGTGTTAGTGCAAGCGTATCTTGGCGTCTCTCGAAAGGGCAATTATGGACGGCGTTTGGCGGTCAGTCACTGACCAACTGGACGTGTGGCATTTCCCGCTCTTGTTTCTAACTGGAGCAACTTTGTTTTTACGATTTCAGTTGCAGAAGCGCTCTGGACACCAAGCCCAGACGGATAAAAGAGAACGCAAACCGAACCAAACAGACGACGGTTCGAAAGTGGCGCAAGCCGCAAGAAGGGCAGGACCGAACGAGATCGACGTCTTGTTGATAATTGTGATGGGTGCTCTGGTATTGTATCCGCTCACGTCGAAGACGTATTGCCAAAACGTGAAGTGCAAAGGGAACGATCGTCTCGCGCCAAAATGGCGACTTGGGGACTAATCAACACGTACCCGGGCAAGCGAATGGTCGTCGAGCCATGCGAGAGGCACAATCGACCTTCCCCGCTCACACCCTCCCGACGCTGACATAAGTGAAGCCGCGCTTGCGCACGTCGCCGGGACGATAGACGTTGCGCAGGTCGACGATGATCGGCTGCTTCAACAGACTCTTCACCCGGTCGAGATCGAGCGCGCGAAAGGCGTCCCATTCGGTGACGATCGCCAGCGCGTCGGCGCCGTCCAGCGCCGAATAGGCGTTGTCGTGGAAGGTGACCTCCGGCATCAGCGGACGCGCCTGCGTCATGCTTTCCGGATCATAGGCGTGCACCTGCGCGCCGTCTCCGGCCAGCGAGGCGACGATGGCGAGGGACGGCGCGTCGCGCATGTCGTCGGTGTTGGGCTTGAAGGCCAGCCCCAGCAGCGCGATCTTCTTGCCGCGCACCGAGCCGCCGAGCGCATGGATGACCTTGCGCGCCATCGCCCGCTTGCGCGCGTCGTTGACCGCGACCACCGTTTCGACGATGCGCAAGCTCGCGCCCTCGTCCTGTCCGGTCTTGATCAGCGCCAGCGTATCCTTCGGAAAGCAGGAGCCGCCATAGCCAGGCCCGGCGTGCAGGAACTTCGCGCCGATGCGCTTGTCGAGCCCGATTCCGCGCGCGACCTCCTGCACGTCGGCGCCGACTTTCTCGCACAGATCGGCGATCTCGTTGATGAAGGTGATCTTGGTCGCGAGAAATGCGTTAGCCGCATATTTGGTGAGTTCCGACGTGCGGCGGCCGACGAAGACCAGCGGCGGCGCGTTCAGGGACAGCGGCCGATAGATTTCCTCCATCACATCGCGGGCGCGCGGATCTTCGACCCCGATCACGACGCGGTCGGGGCGCTTGAAATCCTCGATCGCCGCGCCTTCGCGCAGGAATTCGGGATTGGACACGACGGTGAAATCGGCGTCCGGATTCACCTCGCGAATGATGCGTTCGACCTCGTCGCCGGTGCCGACGGGGACGGTCGATTTGTTGACGACGACGGTGAATCCTTCGAGCGCCTTGGCGATGGTTTGCGCGGCGGCGTAGACGAAGGACAGATCCGCATGGCCGTCGCCGCGACGCGAAGGCGTGCCCACGGCGATGAAAACGGCGTCTGCGCCGCGAACCGACGGTTCGAGTTCGGTGGTGAAGGACAGGCGGTTCTGTTCGACGTTATTGGCGACGAGTTCGTCGAGGCCGGGCTCGTAGATCGGGATGACCCCCGCCTTCAGCCGCTCGATCTTGCTCGCGTCCGCGTCGACGCAAATGACGTTGTGGCCGAAGTCGGCGAAACAGGCGCCCGAGACCAGACCCACATAGCCCGAGCCAATCATCGTAATGTTCATCAATCGCCTCTTTGCTGACCGCCGCAGGACGCGCCGGTCTTCCCATGCTCAGGACACAGGGGCGTCGCCGCCGGGAGCAGAACGCACGCCGCGTCGCTAAAATAGCCCGTTTCCAGTCCAAAGGACGAAATCGATCCCGCGCGCCGACGCGAGCGGTTCATTCTCTCACGCAAAAGCGGATCATCCTCCGACGCCAAAGGCGGCGAGCGCCGCCATATTGACGATGTCAGTGTCCGTCGCGCCGAGTTGGACGATTTGGATCGGTTTGTCGAGTCCGACAATCAGCGGGCCGAGAACGGTCGCGCCGCCCAGTTCCTGTAACATTTTCGTCGAAATAGCCGCCGAATGAAACGCTGGCATGACAAGAACATTCGCCGTGTCGGTGAGGCGCGAAAACGGATAGGCGCTCATCAGCTCCTTATTCAGGGCGATGTCGGCGCCCATCTCGCCCTCATATTCAAAATCCACCCGCCGCTGGTCCAGAACCTTCACCGCCTGATGCACCCGGGCGGTGCGTTCGCCCGGCGGGTAGCCGAAGGTCGAGAAGGCCAGCATGGCGACCCGCGGCTCGAGGCCGATGCGGCGCGCCACGCCCGCGGCCTCGATGGCGATCTCGGCCAGCTCCTCGGCGTCCGGCATTTCGGTGATCGCCGTGTCGGCCACGACGACGATGCGGCCATTCGCGAGAATGAGCGACGCGCCGATGACGCGGTGCCCAGGCTTGGCGTCGACGACGCGGCGCACGTCTTCCAGCGCATGCGAGAAATTGCGGGTCACGCCGGTGACCATGGCGTCGGCGTCGCCCTGCGCCACCATCGCCGCGGCGAAATGATTGCGATCCTGGTTGATGAGCCGCTGGCAGTCGCGCATCAGAAGCCCCTTGCGCTGCAGGCGCTCGAAGAGGAATTGCGCATAGACCGCGTTGCGTTGGGAAAGCTTGGCGTTGTGGATTTCGATCTCGGGCGCCAGTTCGAGGCCGGCGTTGGCCGCGGCTTCTTTGACGCGATCCTCTCGGCCTACAAGCACGGCGCGTCCGAACCCCTGATGAACGAATGAAAGCGCGGCGCGAATGACCTGCTCCTCTTCGCCCTCGGCGAAGACGACGCGCTTCGGATCGCGACGCACGCGTTCGTGGATCGTCTGCATGAGACCCGCGATCGGATCGCGGCGCGCCGAAAGTTCGGCGCGATAGGCTTGCATGTCGACGATCGGGCGACGCGCGACGGCGGTGTCCATCGCCGCGAGCGCCACCGCGGGCGGCACGACCGAGATAAGACGCGGATCGAACGGCGCCGGGATCAGATATTCGCGTCCAAAGCGCGGACGGGCGCCGCGATAGGCGTTCGCAACCTCGTCGGGGACGTCCTCGCGCGCGAGTTCCGCCAGCGCCAGCGTCGCCGCGATCTTCATCTCCATGTTGATCGTGCGCGCGCGAACGTCGAGCGCCCCACGGAATATGTAGGGAAACCCGAGAACATTATTGACCTGGTTGGGATAGTCGGAGCGACCGGTGGCGATGATCACGTCGGCGCGCGTGGCGCGCGCTTCTTCCGGCGTGATCTCGGGATCCGGATTGGCCATGGCGAAGACGATCGGATTGTCCGCCATGCTGAGAAGCATCTTCGGCGTCAAGGCCCCCTTGACGGACAGGCCATAGAAGATGTCGGCGCCTTCCAGCGCTTCGGCGAGCGTGCGCGCTGACGTGTCGACGGCGTGCGCGCTCTTCCACTGGTTCATGCCTTCCTGCCGGCCGCGATAGACAACGCCCTTGGTGTCGCACAAGATCACGTTGCGCGGATCGAATCCGAGCGCTTTCGCCAGATCCAGACAGGCGATGCCGGCCGCGCCGGCGCCGTTACAGACGAGTTTCGCTTCCCGGATGTCGCGGCCGGTCAGCAGCAGCGCGTTGAGAATGCCGGCGGAGGAGATGATCGCCGTGCCATGCTGATCGTCGTGAAAGACCGGAATGTCCATGAGGTCGCGCAGCCGCTCCTCGATGACGAAACACTCAGGCGCCTTGATGTCTTCGAGATTGATTCCGCCGAACGACGGGCCGAGATAACGCACGGCGTTGACGAATGCGTCGACGTCCTTTGCGTCGATCTCGAGATCGATCGAATCGATGTCGGCGAATCGCTTGAACAGCGCGGCCTTGCCCTCCATCACCGGCTTTGCCGCAAGCGCGCCGAGATCGCCGAGGCCGAGGATGGCCGTGCCGTTGGTGATGACGGCGACCATGTTGCCGCGCGTCGTATAGTCGAAGGCCGCGGAAGGATCCTTGGCGATCGCGAGCACCGGCGCGGCGACGCCCGGCGAATAGGCCAGCGAAAGATCGCGCTGGGTCGCCATGGGCTTCGAGGCGACGACCGCAAGTTTGCCGGGCCGGCCGCGCGTATGAAACAGCAGCGCTTCCTTGTCTGAAATCGTCGCGCGCTGTTCTCCTTCCGCCCGATTGCTCGTCGCGCGGGCGTTCGCCATGTCGTCGGCCATTTCGGTCCCTTTTCGGCCAGTGCTGCTGCGTTGCAGCAAACCGACCATAACCGGAGCATAGTCGCGTTCACAAGCGCCTCGGACGTGACGCCGGCGCGCCAAGCTGTCGCGGAACAATGGCCAAGCGTTCGAGTTTTAGAACCATGCGCGGCTCGACAGGCCGCTGCTCAGTATTGGTTTGCCAACAAACGTGCTGGCTTCGGAGGTTTCTATGAACGGCATCATCTACCTCGTCGGACTTATCGTCGTCATCATGGCGATCCTGTCGTTTCTTGGTCTGCGCTGAGGGAGACAAAGATGACCGATTTTGTGCAAACCGGATTGGACCTCAGGCCAACGCGCGCCGAAACCGCCGCAATGTCGACGGCGCGGGAGATGTCAGGCCGCACGACCAACACGGACTGGCCAGCTATCATCGCGGGCGCGATGGTCGCGGGCGCGATTTCCTTCGTCATGGGCACCTTTGGTTCGGCCATCGGACTGTCGTTGACGTCGACATATGAGGGCGGATCGCTGGCGGTTCATCTGATCGCGCTGACGCTGTGGGTGCTGTGGGTCGTGGTGTCGAGCTTCGCGCTCGGCGGCTACGTCGCAGGACGGTTGCGGCGACGCGTGACCGATCTTTCCGAGGAGGAGGCGGAGATTCGCGACGGCGCGCATGGCCTGGTGCTCTGGGCCTCGTCGCTTGTGATCATCGCCCTTGTCACCGGCGTCTCCATCTTCCAGCTGGCGAAGACGGGCGTTTCGGCGGCGGCTTCAGATGGAGGCGCCGGCGCCGAAACGTCAGCGCTGGCGTCCACGCTCAATCCTGTCGACGAACGCGTCGACTTTCTGTTGCGCGGCGATGGCGACGTCAACGCCAGAGGCGTCAACATGCCCGCCGACTATCCGCGCGAGATTGTGACGCGCATCGTCGCGCGCGGCATGGCGACGGGCGACCTCACCGGAGAAGATCGCGCCTATCTCGTCAATGTTCTCGCTTCGCGCACCGGTCTTGCGCCGGACGCGGCGGAAAGGCGCGTCGATCTGACCGCCGAGCGGCTGCGCGAAGATCACGCCAAGGCGAAGGAGGCGGCGGAGACGGCGCGCAAAACCGGAATCGTTCTCGCGTTTCTTTCCGCGGCGACCATGCTGATCGGCGCCGTCGCGGCCTGGTTCGGCGCAACGCTCGGCGGCCGTCATCGCGATCAAAACATCGGCGTCGCGGCGCTGTCCCGCTTCTAGCTGGAGGTCCAAAATGTTTCGGTCTGTCTTGCTCTGGATGATCGGCGTGCCTCTCCCGATCATTATCCTGTTGGCGCTCTGGCGCTAAAATCGAAAACCCCGGAAGATCGGTCTTCCGGGGTTTTTCCTATGGCGCGCGGGGGATGTCGAAGACCAGCGGCGCGCCGTCCGCGCCGCCGTCCGAGAGCACCAGCAAGCGGTAGCGCTCCGGCGTCGCATTGAGCATGCCGATGGCTTCCGGCTTGATCGGCCTGTTGGTCCCGTCGCGCGGCGCGTTGTCCAGGTCGAGAATCGCAAGTTCGCGTGTTTGCGCGGCGCCTTGATAAGGTCTTTCAATTCGGAAGATCGAATAATTCCGCGGAGCTTCGTCGTAATCTGGACCGACAAGCGCCAAGAGCGCATCTTCGGCGATCGTCAGATCGCGGATCGCGCGCTTGTCGCCGACGCGGATGCGCGCCACGCTTGGCGTCGGGTCGCCGCCTTCGAAGAGCGCGTTCGCGTCGACGCCTACAATCAACGCCTCGCCATTGATCGCGGGACCGCGAAAGCCAAAATAGAGGCGTCCGTCCCTGGCCGCGACGCCCTCGATGTTGACTCCCTGCTTTCCTCTCAGGTCCCGCCGTGCTTCCGGAGGATTGTCGCCGAGGCACGCCTGAGGGCCGGCGTGACCGGCGAATTCCGGCAGACCCGCGAGGATCCTCCAAAGTTCGCCGCTGGACGCGATGGCGTGCGGCGCGCGCGTCACGGGATCGAGGTCGAATCGCAGCACGACTCGGTTGGCGGGGTGATCCCTGCAGCTCTTTCGCTTCACCGAATGCGACCCGGCGATGTAGAAAAACCTGCCGTCGGCCGCCGCCCCCTCCGCGTCAAACTCCCCGGAGGCGACAGGCAGAACGAAGGGCGCGCCGATCGCCGCCAATCCGCCTTCCTGCAATCGAACGAAAACAGCCTTGTCGCCTTCGTCGGCCACGAGGAGGCATGTGTCGGGCGCGTCCGCCGCGCAGGCGATTCCACTGACGTTTGCGCGTGCGTCGGATTGCGAAAAGGCGGGCGGCGAAACGCTCCAGGGGGTCGGCGATTCCGGCACCACGCGCTCCGCGCCAACGGCGGCGGGACACAGCCAAGCGGCGAATGCGGCGATTACGACAGGGCGGCCGATGTGAATCATCGAAGTCACCGATCTTCAACCAGGACTCTAGGCGCGGGCGGGCGCGTCGTCCACATGCGAACGCGTGCGGCGCGTGGCGCCCGGGCGGCGCGGCCGCTACACTGCCGCCGATGAAACACGCCCCGCCCGCTCCAATTCCAAACCCTGGCGACAAGGCGCCGGCGCGGGCGACGCCGATGATCGCGCAATATATCGAGATCAAGGCGGCGAACGCCGACAGTCTGCTTTTTTACAGGATGGGCGATTTCTACGAGCTGTTCTTCGAAGACGCGCAGATCGCGTCGCGCGCGCTCGGCATCATGCTCACCAAACGCGGCAAGCATCTTGGCGAAGACATTCCGATGTGCGGCGTGCCGGTGGAGCGCGCGAACGACTATCTGCAGAAACTCATTGCGCTCGGCCATCGCGTCGCCGTCTGCGAACAGATCGAAGATCCGGCGGAAGCGAAAAAACGCGGCGCGAAATCGGTCGTGCGGCGCGACGTCGTCCGGCTTGTCACGCCGGGCACGATCACCGAAGACGCGCTGCTCGATCCGGCGCGACACAACGCCTTTCTGGCGATCGCGCGCATGCGCGGAGAAGACGGCCGCTGGCGTTACGGCCTCGCCAGCGTCGACATTTCGACAGGCGCTTTCACGGTCTGTGAGCGCGAGGAAACGGCGCTCGGCGCCGAGATCGCGCGCCTTGAGCCTCGCGAAATCGTCGCCGCCGACGCGCTTTGCCGGGATGCGTCGCTTTCGGCGCTTATTGACGCGGCGGGCGTTCCCGTCGCGCCGATCGGCCGAGACATTGGCGACGGCGTCGACGCCGCGCGACGTCTCAAGGAATTCTACGCTGTCGCGACGCTCGACGGTTTCAGCGCCCTGAGCGACGGCGAGCTCGCCGCCGCCGCAACCGCGATTCTTTACGTCGAACGCACGCAAAAGGGACAGCGGCCGGCGCTGTCGCGCCCAATGAGCCTGCGCGCGCTGACGACGCTCGAGATTGACGTGGCGACCCGCGCCAACCTCGAACTGACGCGGACGCTGTCCGGCGCGCGCGAGGGGTCTTTGCTCTCGGTCGTTGATTTCACCGTCACGCCCGCCGGCGCCAGGCTGTTGGCCGAGCGGATTGCGGCGCCTCTGACGGACGCGCAAGTCATTGCGGCGCGTCTCGACGCCGTGACGTTCTTTCTCGACGCGCCCGATCTGCGCAACGCGCTTCGCGCCAAGCTCGCACGCGCGCCGGACCTTTCGCGCGCCCTTTCGAGGCTGTCGCTGCAGCGCGGCGGTCCGCGCGATCTTGCAAGCGTCGGCGTCATGCTTCGAGAGGCGCGGGACATCGCGCGTCTTTTCGCGCAGCGCGAATCTCCGTCGAAAGTGGCGGCGGAAGCTCAAACGCTCTCACAGGCGGATGTCGCGCTCGCCGACAGAATACTCGCAAACTTGAAAGACGAATTGCCGCTCGACAAGCGCAATGGCGATTTCATCGGCGAGGGCCGCGACGCCGAACTCGACGATGCGCGACAATTGCGCGACGCAAGCCGCAAGGTGATCGCTGAGCTGCAGAGACGCTATGCCGAGCTCACCGAAACGAAGCTGAAGATCAAGCACAATAATTTTCTCGGCTTCTTTCTCGAAGTTTCTCTGGCGCATGGCGAAAAGCTGCTGCGGCCGCCGTTTGACGCGACCTTCACGCATCGTCAGACAATGGCCGACGCCATGCGTTTTTCGACGCGGGAACTCGTCGAACTGGAAGCGAAGATCGCTTCGGCGGCGGATCGCGCGCTTGCGCGCGAATTGGCGATCTTCGACGCGCTGGTCGGCGAAGTGTGCGCGCGCGTCGACGATCTGCAGCGTCTCGCCGAGGCTTTCGCGCGACTCGATTTATTCGGCGCGCTGGCCGAGGTCGCAGAGAAGCGCGGCTGGACGCGCCCGTCGATCGACGCATCGCTTGACTTCAAAATTGTCGGCGGGCGTCACCCTGTGGTCGAAGCGTCACTTCAGACGCAAGGCAGAGCCTTCGCTGCAAACGACTGCGAGCTCGGCGCCGCGGACGGCGGCCGCATCGCGGTCGTCACCGGGCCGAATATGGCGGGCAAGTCGACCTATCTGCGTCAGAACGCGCTCATCGCGCTCCTGGCGCAGACGGGATCTTACGTCCCGGCGCAGTCGGCGCGCATCGGCGTCATCGACAGGCTTTTCTCTCGCGTCGGCGCCTCGGACGATCTCGCGCGCGGGCGTTCGACCTTCATGGTCGAGATGGTCGAAACCGCGGCGATCCTGAACTGCGCGACGCAGCGTTCACTGGTCATTCTCGACGAGATTGGGCGCGGCACGGCGACATTCGACGGGCTGTCGATCGCCTGGGCGACGATCGAGCATCTGCATGAAGCGAATCGTTCGCGCGCGATCTTCGCGACGCATTTCCATGAGCTGACGCAGCTTGCCAAGAGACTGCCGCGCCTCGTCAATCTGACGATGAAGGTGACGGATCACGCCGGCGACGTGGTGTTCCTGCATGAAGTGATCAAAGGCGCCGCGGACCGTTCCTATGGCGTGCATGTCGCGCAGCTCGCGGGTTTGCCGGCGAGCGTCGTTGCGCGCGCCCATGCGATTCTCGCAGAGCTGGAGGCGGCCGATCGTCGCGCGCCGGTCGAAACATTGATCGACGATCTGCCGCTGTTTGCGCGGCTCGCCGAGGCGCCGGCGTCGAAGGATGCGCTGCGCGAAGCGCTGAAAGAGATCGATCCGGATCAGCTGACGCCGCGCGAAGCGATCGCGGCGCTCTATGAACTGAAGAAAAAACTCTGAGCGCATTTTTTGGGGTCGCGGCCAAGCTTTGACGGCTGGTGACTAAGTCGCAGACCCGGGCGCGTTCGACACACACAATCCATTCAATGAGCCGCATCCGCATGGCTTTCTTCAACGCTGCGCGTCGAAGAAAAACACAAGGATCGGCGATGCGCCGGCGCCGCCTGCCGCATTCATGAAGCATGTCCGTCGCGCATGCGACGGCGCCACGCAACTACTCTCATAGTGGAGAATGGGTCATGATTCTCGTGCTGATCTTCGTCGGAGTCGCATTGGCGACCTTCGGCGTGCTTTCACTCCTCGACGTGCAGTTTAAGGCAAACAAACTGACGGCCGTCACGGCGTTGTTCGGCGGAATGGCGATGGTCGTCGGAGCCGAAGCCGGATTGATCGGATCCAGTTCGTCCTTCTTCAAAGCGCAACAGATTCAGACGTCGGCCTGCGAGCTGGACGGCGAGTCGGCCTATCCCGAAAATCGCCGCCTCGATCCAAATCACCTGATTCGCAAATACATTCTGGGCTGTATGGAGCGGGCCGGCTACGCATGGACGACCGATCACGATCACTGCAAGGAAGCGCCACTCGCGACAAATGCGTTATGCTATTTGCCGACGGGCGCCTTCGATCGCGCGGTGACGAAAGTTCAGGTCGCCTTCGAGTGAGGCGCGCGACGGCGCTCCTGAGCGCTAAGCGTCATAGCGCGCGAAGACGAATTGCGTGTCGCCGTAGCGGCGCTCGTCTTCGCGCAGCAAAGGCGGCGGCAAATCAATCCGCGCCTTTGCGCTTTCTTCGATGACCACGATCGCGCCCGGCGCCAGCCAACCGCCGCCGACGAGCGCGATCAGCGCAGGCGTCCCGAGATCCTTGCCATAGGGCGGATCGAGAAAGGCGAGCGAAAACTGTTCGCCCGGCGGCGCGTCCCCGAGCTTTACGGCGTCACGGCGGAAGATCCGAGTGACGCCGCCCAGTCCAAGCGCTTCGATATTGGCGCGCAACAGGGCGCGCGCTTCGACGCCGTCGTCGACGAAGAGCGCGCGCGCCGCGCCGCGCGACAGGGCTTCGAGGCCGAGCGCGCCTGCGCCGGCGAAGAGATCGACGACATTCGCGCCCGAAACCGGATCGTCGAAGCGATGCGCAAGAATGTCGAACACGGATTCGCGCAACCGCTCGGAGGTGGGTCGGATCGCCTGGGAGCGCGGCGCGAAAAGCGCCCGACCGCGCAGCGCGCCGCCGACGATGCGCATGGCCTATGCGCCACGGGGTTTGCGCGGCCCCTTCGGCGGTCCTTTTTGCGGACGGCCTCGGCCGCCGGCGGGACCTTTGCCTGGTCCGCCGCGCGAACCTTTGCCGGCGGCCCTGTGCGGTCCGGGGCTTCGCGAAGACCGCGCGTCTCCGGCGGCGCGAGTCCGATCAGATTTGCCTGCGCCGCCTCGGCGGCCGCCGGCCGAAAATTCGCGCTCGACGTTGCGGGGCTTGTCAAATTGCCGCGGGCGCTCCTGGCGCGTCGCGCTGGCGCCGCGCGCATCCCGTCGCGTCGCGCCGCTTGCGTTCCGCGGCGGGCGTGCGTCGGAACGCGCGTCGCCCCGTTCCGCCGCCCGATGATTTTCGCGACCACGCGCGCCGTCGTCCGCCCGCTTTTGGAATCGCCGTGCGTCGGCTGGACGTTCCTCGCGTCTTTCGTATCCCCGACCCGCGCTCGCCGATCGCGGAGGTCTTGCGGCGGCGTTGCGTTCCTCCGCGCGCGGCGGTCGGCGCGACCCGGGCGCGGCCCGCTCCTGTCGGGGCGCCTCGTCGCGAAGGAAGCGTTCGGCGCGCGGCCGGCTTTCCGTCGGCGGACGCTCGGATCGCGCCCTTGTCTGTTGCGGGCGGCCGTCGCCGCGCATCGATTCGAACCGCCGCGCGTTGCGCGACTGATTTTCATCTTGCGCCTTACGTCCAACCGGCGTCACCCGCTCCACGGAAACGGCGCGACCCTTGCGGTCGGCGACGGCGCCGCGCGTCACGCGCGCGCGCGGTCCGGCGTCGCGCCGCTCGTCGCGCTCCTTGCGCAGCGTCGAGACATGTTTGCGCGATCGTTTCGCGAGGCGTTCGCGCATCTCCTGCTGTTCCGCCGGCGCCGTCTCGCGCAGCGGCGTGGCGAAATCGGCGCCGGCGAGTTCGGCGAGCGATTTGCCCAGCTGCTCGCGCAGCGTTTTCAGTCGGACTTCCTCAACGGCGCCTTCCGCCAGATCGCCGAGCTGGAACGGGCCGTAGGACACGCGAATGAGCCGCGTGACGTCGAGCCCCAGATGCGCCATGACGCGCTTGATCTCGCGGTTCTTGCCTTCGGTGAGACTCATCGCGATCCAGGCGTTGGCGCCCTGCTCGCGTTCGAGCCGCGCTTCGATCGGCGCGTAATTGACGCTGTCGATCGTCACGCCGTCGCGCAGCGAATCGAGCCGCGCCTGATCGATCGCGCCATGCGCCCGCACGCGATAGCGTCGCGTCCAGCCGGTCGCCGGCAATTCCAGCGTGCGCGCCAGACCGCCGTCATTGGTGAGCAGCAGCAGTCCTTCGGTGTTGATGTCCAGCCGTCCGACGCTGACCAGCCGCGGAAGATCTGGGTGGCGCTCGTCAAGAAAAGAGAACACCGTGGGGCGGCCTTCTTCGTCGCGCGCCGTGGTGACGTAGCCTGGGGGCTTGTGGAAGAGAAAGAGCCGCGTGCGCTCGCGCGCCTGCATCGGCGCGCCGTCGATCGTGATCTTGTCGCTGTCCTGCGCGTTAAACGCGGGACTGGTCAGCGCGCGTCCGTTGACGGCGACGCGGCCTTCGGCGATCCAGCGCTCGGCGTCGCGGCGCGAACAGACTCCGGCGCGCGCCATGATCTTGGCGATCCGCTCGCCCTCGAAGGCCTTTTCGCGCGGCGGCACCGGCGCTTCCCTGGCGCGACGGCGCAGCGGCCGGTCGCCGCTTTTTTGCGCCGGTCTATCATTGTGGTTCTTTTGTTTCATGGGTTCTGATAGCAGGCGGCAGGCGCGCTTTGAAGCGCGATTGCTAAAGAGCGAGGAATGAACGGGAAGGATCCTTTCAGCGTCGCCTTCGAGCAGGCGCGCGCCGCCGTGGCCGCGGGCGAAGTCCCGGTCGGCGCGGCGGTTGCCCGCAGTGGCGAGGTCGTCGCCGCGGCGGGCAACCGCACGCTGCGCGATCGCGATCCGACCGCGCATGCCGAGATGCTCGCGATCCGCGAGGCCTGCGCCGCGTTGGGATCGGAGCGGCTCGTGGACTGCGACCTCTATGTGACGCTCGAGCCCTGCGCCATGTGCGCGGCGGCGATCAGCTTCGCCCGAATCCGCCGGCTCTATTATGCGGCGAGCGATCCGAAAGGCGGCGGGGTGGAGCATGGGCCGCGATTCTTCGCGCAGCCGACCTGCCATCATCGGCCCGAGATTTACGGCGGCATTCGCGAGAGCGAGGCGGCGCAGCTTCTGCAGGACTTCTTTCAGGCGCGACGTTAGAGCGCGTTGCGAAAGCGGAATCCGGTTTTTCGCGGCAAGCGCGCCCTGGTTTTAGGGGATGGAGCAGAAGTCACGTTTGAAGCGAGTCGCATTTGCGATCCGCATCAAACGATCCTGCTCCGAGCCTCCAACCGCAGCGCCGCCTGCGCCAAGCCGTGGCGCAGCGTGTCGCCGCAGGCGTCGCCGGCGGTGAAAATGCGCGACGCCTTGAACAGATCGAGCGCGAGATATTGATGCACCTCGGGCCGGATCAGGACATCCGGCGGCCGTTCGGCGATCATCCGCGAACTGATCGCGTTCATCATGATCTGGCTCGCGACGATCATCGTCTCAAAGGCGGACGGGGGCCCCTTGCCGGTCTCGACGCCGAAATTGCCGGAGACGTCGACGGCGATGACGATGTCGGCGAGCCCCCAGAGATGATCGTAGGGGAGCGGGTTGACCAATCCGCCATCGACGAAATAGCCGTGATCGCTCTGGGCGGCGCGCACAATGCCCGGGATCGCCATAGAGCCCGCGACCGCGGGGCGCAGAGGCCCTGTGGCGAACACGGCCTCGACGCGGCGGCGAAAATCGGTCGCGACGACCTGCAGCGGAATGCGCAGATCTTCGAAACGCTCCGGCATGCCTTCGGGCCAAAAGGCCTGCAGAAAACGCTCGCCGTCGAACAGCAGCGGGTGGGCGACGCGGGAAAGAAGCCGCTTCCGTCCGCGCGCCCGCGCATGCAGCAGCCGGCGCGCAAGTCCGATCCGGTTCTGGAGCATGGCCTGAGTGTGGGCGCGCAGCTCCGCGCCGGTATGGCCTGCCGCATAGGCTGCGCCGATGATCGCGCCGATCGAGGCGCCGGCGATGGCGACGGGCCGCACGCCCATGTCGTCCAGCGCTTGCAGCACGCTGATATGCGCAAGTCCGCGGGCGCCGCCGCCGCCGAGCGCAAGCGCGACGGTTTTCCCGCGATACAGGCTCACAGGAACGCCTCCAAGGCGGCGAGCGTCTCCGCCGGCGCCTCCTCCATCGGATAGAGGCCGGAATCGACGCGCGCCTCGGCGATGTCGTCGCCCCATTCGCGCCACGCCGCGAGCAGCGACGGGCCATGCGCGGGGAAGGCCGCATCCCCCGCGATGATGAGCGTTGGCGCAGCGAGCTTCTTACCTTCCGCCTTGTCGTCGGCAAGATGCTCGCGATCGATGGTCGCGCCGGCGCGAAAATCCTCGCAGAAGGCGTGAATGCGCGCGGGATCGTTGAAGGCCTGGCGGTAGGCGGCGAGCGCCTCCGCTCCAAACGCGTCCAGCGACTTCGCTTTCGTCGCGTTCATCAGCGCATCGTCGAGAAAGCCGATCGGATCGAGCCCGATCAGCTCTTCCGGCTTGGGCGCCTCTGCCGCAAGGAAGCGCGCGCGTCCGACCCGCTGCAAATCTCCGTCGCCGAAATTGTCGTCGACGGGCGCGATATTGACGAGCGCGAGCTTCTCCAGCCGTCCGGGCTGATCGAGCGCAAGGCGCTGGCCGACGCGCGCGCCCCGGTCATGCCCGACGAGGGCGAAGCGCACGTAGCCGAGCGACTCCATGACCGCCACGACATCGGCGGCCATCTCCCGCTTGGCGTATTGCGCGCCCTTTTCGCTCGCCGGCGCCGACGACCAGCCATAGCCGCGCAGATCCATCGCCACGACGGTGAAACGTTTGGCGAGCGCCGGCGCGATCTTGCGCCAGGCGACATGCGTCTCGCCGAACCCATGCAACAGAACCACGGGACGGCCCTCGCCGCGGACCCGGGCGAATATTTTTCCAACCGGCGCGTCGATCCAATGCGAAGCGAAACCAGGGAACAGATGCGCGTGATCAGACATTCCTAACAACCATCTCCTTCAGGGGCGAACGCGTCAGCGCAAACGTTATATCGTATCAGCGCCAACGTTCTCGAAATATACATCGCTGAGCGTCAAGCGACTATGTCACGAAGATCGCGCGCTCCCTGTGCTTGAAATGAAAGCTGAAGCGCTTCAATGTTGAGGCAGGTCAAAAAATATCGAAGCAACAAACGCAACAAGGGAGAGAGACATGGCAAGCCAGATCGTGAACGAAGTTGTCGCCGCGAACAATGCTTACGCGGCCGATTTCGGAAAGAAGAGCGAGCTTGCGCTGCCTCCGGCGCGCGGCTTCGCGATCCTCACCTGCATGGACGCGCGTCTCGATCCGGCGAAATACGCCGGACTGTCGGAAGGCGATGCGCATGTGGTGCGGAACGCCGGCGGTCGCGCGTCGGACGACGCGATTCGTTCTCTCGTCATTTCGCACAAGCTGCTCGGCACCAAGGAGTGGTTCGTCATTCACCACACCAATTGCGGCATGGAGCTGTTCTGCGACGAGATCATGAGCGGCCTGCTGGACGACAATCTCGCCACGGCGAGTTTCGACGGCAAGGACTGGTCGAACCCGCAACATGGCGGCGGCTGCTCAGCCGGCCACTTCATCAAGTGGCACACGATCAAGAATCAGGAGGAAAGCGTCGCGCAGGACGTTGCGCGCATCCGTTCGCATCCGCTGGTGCCGAAGAACATCCCGATCTACGGCTACATCTATGATGTGAAGACCGGCAAGATCAACGAGGTCGCCGAAGCGACGAAGCTCGGCAAGGCCGCGTAAGCGCCTCCGCGCGATCCCGATCGTTTCGCTGCGCCGAGGCGATCGTGAAATTCATGATCGGCTGCGCGCTGGATCCCCGATCGCGCCATGCGCGTCGGGGACGACAGGCGCAGCGAGCTGCGCGGCGCGTCACTCCACCGCGCCGCCGCGGGCGCGCCAGCCGCCGGTGCCCGGCGCATAATGGCGAATGTCTTTGCGGCCGACGTTTTGCGCCTGCGCAAGCGCCTTGGCCGATCGGCCGCCCGCCTGGCAGATGAGAACGACGTCGCCCTTCGGAAGCTTGGTCGGATCGAAGCTCGACAACGGCATGTTCGTCGCGCCCGGCACATGGCCCGCGCCATATTCGTGCGGCTCGCGAACGTCGACGACGGCGCAGGACTTGTCCGCGACGACGCGGCAGAAATCGTCATGCTCGATGGTCGGCGCGCCGCCGCCAGCGAGTTTCGACAGGAGAGAGCCCAGAGCCATTTTCCGTTCCTTTCTTCTCAGGCTTGCTTTTCGGCGTCGAACTGGGAGAAGGCGGCGAGCGCGTGGCTCGCGTACATCACCGACGGTCCGGCGCCCATATAGATGCTCATGGCGAGCGTCTCCATCACCTCCTCGCGCGTCGCGCCGCGCTGCGACGCGGCCTTGGCGTGGAAGGCGATGCAATCGTCGCAACGCACTGCGACGCCGATCGCGAGCGCGATCAGTTCCTTTGTCTTCGAGTCGAGCGCGCCTTGCGCGCCGGCAGATATCGCCATCGTCGAAAAGGCCTTCATCGCCTCTGGCGCGCCGACGCGCAATTCGCGGATGTCGGCGGAAAGCTTCTTGACGAGCTCCGTCCAGTCTTCGGTCATGAGGCCCTCCTTGGCGTTTCATCGTCGCGCAGGACGACATAGATCGCGGGAATGACGAGCAGCGTCAACGCCGTCGACGAGGCAAGGCCAAAGACCAGCGAAATCGCGAGTCCCTGAAAGATCGGATCGGTCAGGATGAAGGCGGCGCCGATGATCGCCGCCGCGGCGGTGAGAAAGATCGGCTTGAAGCGCACCGCGCCAGCTTCGATCAGCGCCGCGCGCAACGTCATGCCGCGCGCCCGCAGATGCCGGATGAAGTCGACGAGCAGGATCGAATTGCGTACGACGATGCCGGCGAGCGCGATGAAGCCGATCATCGAAGTGGCGGTGAAGGCGGCGTTGAACAAGAGATGTCCGATGACGATGCCGGGCAGCGTGAGCGGCACCGGCGCAAGAATGACGAGCGGCAGTTTGAACGAGCCGAACTGCGCGACGACGAGAAGATAGATGGCGAGCAGCGCCACCATGAAGGCTGCGCCCATGTCGCGGAAGGTGACATAGGTCACTTCCCACTCGCCGTCCCAGAGCAGCGTCGGCTGCGAATCGTCGAGCGGCTGTCCATGATATTTGATCGTCGGCGGACCTGAGGGTCCCCAGTCCATCTTGGCGATCTCGTTTTCGACCGCGAGCATGCCGTAGATCGGCGCTTCGAAACGTCCGGCGACCTCGGCGCTGACCATTTCGGCGAAGCGGCCGTTATGGCGGAAGATCGGGTAGGAGCCGAGTTCGCGGGTCGCCTTGACGACATCGCCGAGCTCGACATTGGCGCCCTGGCGGACGGTGCCGCCGGCGGGAAGCGGCGTCGACAGGATCTTCTCGCCGGGCGTCATCGCCGAGCGCGGCAGCGCCACGGAAATGTCGACGGGCTTGGCGCCGCCGCCCTTTTGCGAAAAGCCGATCTTCACGCCGCCGACCAGCGCGCCGATCGTGTCATAGACGGCGCGCTCCTCGACGCCGTGATATTCGAGCGCCTCCTGATCGATCTCGAAGCGCAGGCGTTCGGCGCGCTGGCCGAAGCTGTCGTCGGTATCGACGACGAAATCGACCGCGTCGAACGCCTTGCGCACTTTCGTCGCGAGATCGCGCCGCGATTGCGGGTCCGGACCGTAGACTTCGGCGAGCAGCGTCGACAGGACGGGCGGGCCCGGCGGCACCTCGACGACTTTGATCGCGGTGTGCTCGGGCGCAGGCAGGTCTTTAAGCCTCTTGCGAATATCGAGGGCGATGTCGTGGCTCGCGCGGCTGCGTTCGCCCTTCGGCTGCAGATTGATCGCCAGATCGCCCATCTCCGGCGCCTTGCGCACATAGTAGTGCCGCACAAGGCCGTTGAAGTTGAAGGGCGCGGCGGTTCCCGCATAGGATTGAAT
The DNA here is from genome assembly GCF_050251305.1 of Methylocystis sp. Classification (GTDB taxonomy): domain Bacteria; phylum Pseudomonadota; class Alphaproteobacteria; order Rhizobiales; family Beijerinckiaceae; genus Methylocystis. The sequence goes on from NZ_JBFWNB010000007.1 coordinate 44,254, forward strand.
GGAGGTGAGTTCCGGAATGTCCTTGAGGCGTTCCGCCGCCGCCGTCAGCACCCGATCGGTTTCTTCGAGCGAAGCGCCGCGCGGCAGATCGACGACCACCGCAATCTCCGACTTGTTGTCGAAGGGCAGCAGCTTCACGCGTACGGTCTTCGTCACGAACAGCCCCATCGAGAGAAGCGTCGCGACGCCAACGATCGTCAGAAACCATTGGGAGCGCTTTCGGCCTTTCAACAGCGGCGTCGCAACGCGTGCGTAGAAATTGCCCATAACGCCGCGCTCATGCGCGTGATCGACGCCGTCGCCGCCTTCCTGCGCGAAGCGCTTGCCCGCGATCTTGAGCAGGAGCCATGGCGTAATCGTCATGGCGACGAAGAAGGAGAAGATCATCGCGAGCGAAGCGTTCGCGGGAATGGGGCTCATATACGGCCCCATCAGACCCGACACGAACATCATCGGCAGCAGCGCGGCGACGATCGTCAGCGTCGCGACGATCGTCGGATTGCCGACCTCGGCCACCGCCTCGACGGCCGTGTCGATCAGACTGCGCGAGCCGCGCATTTGCCAGTGGCGCACGATGTTTTCGACGACGACGATCGCGTCGTCGACGAGAATGCCGATCGAGAAGATGAGCGCGAAAAGGCTGACGCGATTGATCGTATAGCCCATCAGCCATGAGGCGAAGAGCGTGAGCAGAATGGTCGTCGGGATGATGACGAAGACGACGACGCCCTCGCGCCAGCCGACCATCACCACGATGAGAATGACGATCGAGACGGTCGCGAGCGCGAGATGAAAGAGCAGCTCATTGGCCTTTTCGGTGGCCGTCTCGCCATAGTCGCGCGTGACCGCAATCTCGATGTCTTCGGGAACGATGCGGCCCTTGACCGCCTCGAGGCGGCGCATGATCTCGTCGGCGACGACCACGGCGTTGGCGCCCTTGCGCTTGGCGATGGCGATGCTGACCGCGGGACGCTTGTCGAGGCCGCCAGCGGCGCTGCGCGTCATCGTCCAGCTGCGCCGGTCCGGCTCGGCCGCGCCGACGCGCACGTCGGCGACGTCCTTTACATAGACGGGCCGGCCGTCTCTCGTGGTGAGCAGCAGCTGGCCGATGTCGGGGACGCCCTGCAGCGTCTGACCCGCCGCCACGGGCACGGAGCGATTGCCCTCGCGGAACGCGCCGACGAGGAACGAACGGTTGGCGTTGTTCAGCTTGTCGATCAGCTGATTGAGCGTCACGCCATATTGCGACAGGCGCTCGGGATCGGGTTCGACGCGAATCTGATTGGGGCTGCCGCCGACGATGTAGCTCAAGCCGACGTCGTCGACCTTGGTGAGGTCATGCTGCAATTCCTCGGCGACCTGAAAGAGGCCGTTGTCGGTCCAGCGATCGGCGCGCTCGGGCTTCGCCGACAGCGTCAGCACGACGATCGCGACGTCGTCGATGCCGCGGCCGACGACCAGCGGCTCGGGGATGCCTTTCGGCAGCTCGCCGATATTGGCGCGGATCTTGTCGTGGATGCGCAGAACGGCGTTGTCTTGCGACGTGCCCACGTAAAAGCGCGCGGTGACCATCACATTGTCGTCGCGCGTCTGGGAATAGACATGCTCGACGCCGTTGACGCCCTTGATGATGTCTTCAAGCGGGCGCGTGATGAGTTCGATCGCATCCTCCGCCTTGTAGCCGTTGGCCGACACCATGATGTCGACCATCGGAACGGAGATCTGCGGCTCCTCCTCTCGCGGCAGCGAGCGCAGCGCGATCAGCCCGACGAAAATCGAGGCCAAGAGCAGCAGCGGCGTCAGCGGCGAATTGATGAAGACGCGGGTCAGCGTTCCCGAAATGCCGGGATGGAACTCTTCGCTCATGGCGTCGCCACCACGTCGCCGTCCTGAAGACCGGAAAGAATCTCGACGCCATCGCCGCGCGGCTCGCCAAGCTGAACGACGATTTCTTCGCCGTCCGCCAGCCGGACAAAATCTACGCCGGCGCGACGATAGGCGGCGGCGCGCGGGATGATGATCGTGTTGCGTTTGCCTGTCGTGACGTAGACGCGGGCGCGTTCGCCGACGAAATAATCGCCCAGTCCCTTGACGTCGACGTCGGCGATGACGCGGCCGCCCTGAATTTCGGGGTAGACGATGCGCACGCGCCCTTGCTTGCGTTCGCCGCCCGCCTCTTCATGCAGGCCGCGGCCGCCGATCTCGACCTTGTCGCCGGCGCGCATGAAGCGCGCGTGGCGTTCGGGCAATTGCAGGCGCAGGATGTAATTGTCCTCAGCCATCGTGGCGATCGTTTCGCCAGGCATCACGACGCGGCCGACGGAGACCGGAACGGTGAGGACGCGTCCCGGCCCGGGGGCGCGCACCGAGCCTTCGGCCGCCTGCTGTTCGATCACGCTGCGGTCGGAGCGCAGCGCGGCCAGATTGCGCTCGGCGACGTCGAGCGCGGTCTTGGCGTGATCGAACAGCGCCTTCGTATAGACGCCGCGCCGGAAAAGCTCCTGGGCGCGGTCGAAATCGGTCTGCGCCTTGTCGCGCTGGGCCTGCTGCGAGCGGATGCGCTGGTCGAGCGCCTGCATCTGCAGAAACAACTTCTGGTCGACGACCGTGGCGATCTCGGCGCCGCCGGCGACGTCGTCGCCTTCCTTGACCTTGAGCGAACTCACGGTGCCGCCGATGCGCGCCCGCGCCGTCAGCTGATGCGCGGGTTCGACCGACGCGACGACGGCCTTGAGGTCCTCGACCGGGGCGACCCGGACCGTGACTTCTCCGGCCTGCGCGCCTAATGAGAATGCGAGAACGGCAAGAAGCGCCGTCGGCGGGAGAAGGAGGCGGCCCATTTGTCTCATGCCGTCAGTTATATGCAGAAAACATAAATTAGCAATAGTGAATTTAATAGCCGGCGCCCGAGAACCGAGAGGGCGGCGCCGGCCGCCCTCGAAATCGGCGTTTGTAGGGCCGCGTCACCCCCAAAGATTGCACCAGCCGCGCGCGCTGACCGGCCCGCTGACCACGCCGCAGCCCGACGGCGGATTGAACCAGGAGCAGTTGGCGCAGCTTTGTCGCCCGTTCGGCGCGCCGCGGTAGGCTGCGGCGCGTTTGCTCGACCTTGCCTGCGCCGCCGAGGGCGCGCCTAGGCCGGCGAAGGCCGCGGCCGCCACCAGCATCAAGGCGCGGCGCGTCGGCGCACGGAATTCCACCATTTCAACCTCCCTTCGCAATGCGTCCCAACTTGGACGGCTTCTTAAATTAGAATTGTGTAATATACCGGCCGTCGCCGCCGGCATGAATGCGACAAAAAAACCGCTTCGCGGCCGCCGCCGGGCTCGCTTGACATTTATATTCGATATTCGTAATTTAGATAACATGAATGTAAAACCGCTTGAGCTCGCGCCGAAAGCTGCGGAGGCCGAAAGCTTTCTCAAGGCGCTGGCCAACCGCCATCGGCTGATGGTGCTCTGCCAGCTGCACGGAGGCGAACTGTCGGTGACAAAGCTGCAGGAGGCGATCGGATTGAGCCAGTCGTCGCTGTCGCAGCATCTCGCCCGGCTGCGCGAGGACAAGCTCGTCAAGACCCGCCGCGAGTCGCAGACGATCTACTATTCCCTGGCGGACGGAAACGTCTCGCGGATCATCGGGCTGCTCTATGAAATGTTTTGCTCCGAACAGTGCGGCAAGCCGGCCAAACCGCGCACGCGCGCAAAATCAAAGGAACTCACGTCATGAGCATTGATCGCATCATTATGGCCTTCGCCGGGACCGTGGTTCTCCTGAGCCTGCTGCTGGCGCAATTGTTCAGTCCGTGGTGGCTCTTGCTCACCGCCTTCGTCGGCGTCAATCTGCTGCAGGCGGCTTTCACCGGCCTCTGCCCGTTGGCGATGGCGCTGAAGCGGTTCGGCGCCAAATCGGGCGCAGCCTTTTAGGTCGCCGACATTCGCGACGAAGAGAAGACGCGCGACAAAGAGAAGACGATGCCGTCCGATTGGATCGACGAAACGCCTTCCTTGCGGAGCCTTGACGCCGCAACCAAGACGCTTCTGCGCGACGCCGCCGTACGCAAGCAGATTCCGCGCGGCGCCGTGCTGTTCCGGCCCGGTGATCAGTGCGCGCAATTTCCGCTGATCGTTTCGGGCTCGGTGCGGGTGCAGCGGGTCACCGAATCGGGACGGGAGATCGTGCTCTACCGGGTCGGCCCGAATGAAACCTGCATTCTGACCACGGCCTCGCTGCTCTCGGACGACGCTTACGCCGCCGAAGGCGTCGCCGAGACCGACGTGGTGGCCTATGTCGTCGCCGCGGATCGTTTCAACGCGCTGATGAACGCCTCCGAAGGTTTTCGCGCGCTGGTGTTCGAAGGCTACTCGCGGCGTCTCGCCACGCTGATGTCGCGCATCGAGGAAATCGTCTGCACCCGCATCAACGTTCGCCTGGCCGAACGGCTTCTTGCGCTGCGCGACGCCGGCGACAGGATCGCCGCCACGCAGCAGGCGCTCGCAGCGGATCTCGGCACGGCGCGCGAAGTCGTCGGCCGAACGTTGAAAGCCTTCGAGCGCGCAGGCTGGGTAAAATTGTCGCGCGGCGGCGCGGAGATCGTCAATCTCGCAGCATTGCGTTCGCTCTGCGAAGCGCAGCGTGACTAAGTCGCGGACATTCGCGCTGCGAGCGTGCATGTCGTCGTCAACGAGCGCGATCATCAGCGCAAAATTTTTTGCGCGCATAAGCGCATGGGAGGATTGAATGGCTCACATCGTCGTCATGGGCGCGGGGATCGGCGGCGTCGCCGCCGCGATCGAAATTCGCGAAGGGCTTTCCAAAAAGCAGCATCAGGTCACGGTCGTTTCGGATCTTGAGAATTTCCAGTTCACGCCGTCCAATCCCTGGCTCGCCGTGCAATGGCGTAAGCCCGAGGAGCTCAAAGTGCCGCTCGCGCCAGTGTTCAAGCGCAAGAGCATCGGATTCGTTCCGGTGGGCGCCAAGCGCGTCGTGCCGGAGGAAAACCGCCTCGAACTGGAAAATGGCGAGAGCGTCGCCTACGATTATCTCGTCATTGCGACAGGCCCGAAGCTCGCCTTCGAGGAACTGCCCGGACTGGGGCCGCACGGCGGACACACGCATTCGATCTGCACGCTCCAGCATGCCGAGATCGCGTCGAAAGCCTATGAGGAATTCTGCAAGGATCCCGGCCCGATCATCATCGGCGCGGCGCCCGGCGTCTCCTGCTTCGGTCCGGCATACGAATACGCGATGATCCTTTCCACCGATCTGCGCCGGCGCGGCATACGCGACAAGGTTCCGATGACCTACATCACGTCGGAGCCCTATATCGGCCATCTCGGGTTGGGCGGCGTCGGCGATACGAAGGGCATGCTCGAATCCGCGTTCCGCGACCGCGACATCAAATGGATCGTCAACGCCAAGACGACCGCCATCGAACCTGGACTGCTCAAATGCGCCGAGCTCGACGATCACGGGCAGGTCAAGAAAGAACACGAGGTTCCATTTAAATTCGCGATGATGATGCCCGCCTTCAAGGGCGTCGACGCGCTGATGGGCGTCGAGGGTCTCGTCAATCCGCGCGGCTTTGTCGTCATCGACAAGAATCAGCGCAATCCAAAATATCCGAATGTGTTCGGCGTCGGCGTCTGCGTCGCGATTCCGCCCGTCGAGGCGACGCCGGTGCCCACCGGCACGCCGAAGACCGGCTATATGATCGAGTCGATGGTGACGGCGACGGCGCATAATATCGTCGCGCTGATCGCGGGCCGCGAAGCCAAGGAAGAAGGCACATGGAATGCGGTTTGCTTGGCGGATTTCGGCGACCGGGGCGTCGCCTTTGTCGCTAAACCGCAGATTCCGCCGCGTAACGTCAACTGGTCGAGCGAAGGACGCTGGGTGCATCTCGCGAAGATCGCCTATGAAAGATATTTCCTTCGCAAGGTCCGGAAAGGCCAGAGTGAGCCGGTCTATGAGCGTTACATCATGAAGCTGCTCGGCATCGAGCGGCTGCGTCGCGCCCTGTCCTAGCGGGCGCCTCGGTCATGCGGTGAGGGAAAAATCGATGCGGACAAGGCCGTTAGGACGCGAGATCGCCGTTGCGCTCGGTTTCAAGCTGCTGGCGCTCATTGCGCTTTACGTGATGTTTTTCAGTCCAGGCCATCGCATCAAAGTGACGCCGGCGCAGATGGCGGAAGCGATTTCCGCCTCTGCGCCGCGCTGACAGCGGCAGGAGCCAAAAATGTTCGAACTCGACGTCGTCACCCTCTCGCGCCTGCAATTTGCGCTGACGGCGATGTATCACTTCCTTTTCGTGCCGCTGACGCTTGGACTCGCGCTGCTGCTTGCGATCATGGAAAGCGTTTATGTCATGACCGGGCGAACCGTCTGGCGCGACGCGACGCAGTTCTGGGGCACGCTGTTCGGCATCAACTTCGCCATGGGCGTCGCCACCGGCGTCACCATGGAATTCCAGTTCGGCACCAACTGGGCCTATTACTCGCATTACGTCGGCGACATTTTCGGCGCGCCGCTCGCTATCGAAGGCCTGATGGCCTTCTTCCTCGAGGCGACCTTCGTCGGTCTGTTCTTCTTTGGCTGGAAGCGCCTGACCAAGGTGCAGCATCTTATCGTCACCTGGCTTGTCGCGCTCGGCGCTAATTTCTCCGCACTGTGGATCCTTGTCGCAAACGCCTGGATGCAGAATCCGGTCGGCGCTGCGTTCAATCCGCAGACCATGCGCATGGAGCTGACCTCATTCGCCGAGGTGTTGTTCAATCCTGTGGCGCAGTCGAAATTCGTGCATACGGTCAGCGCCGGCTATGTCACGGGCGCGATGTTCGTCATGTCCATTGGCGCCTATTACATCTTGCGCCGTCGTCACATCGACATCGCCCGCCGCTCGCTCACGGTCGCCGCGAGCTTCGGGCTCGCCTCCGCGCTTTCGGTCGTCGTGCTCGGCGATGAGAGCGGCTATACCGCGGGCGAGAACCAGAAGATGAAGATCGCCGCGATCGAGGCGATGTGGGAGACGGAGCCGCCGCCGGCGTCCTTCACGCTCTTCGGCCTTCCCGACCTCAAGAGCGAAACGACCAGCTTCGAGATCAAGATCCCCTGGGTTCTGGGGCTGATCGCCACGCGCTCGCTCGATACGCCTGTCGAAGGCGTGAAGGCGTTGGTCGAACGCTCTGAAGAGCGCATCCGCAACGGCATGCCCGCTTATGCGTGGCTCGCGAAAGAAGGCGGCCATCCCAACGCCGCCGTTCCGCCGGAGCTTGAGGCGTCGATGCGCGACGTCGGCCATTCGCTGCTCGTCAAGCGCATTCGGCCGGATATCGAGAATGCGACCGACGCGCAGATCCACGAAGCGGCGATGTCGACGATCCCCGACGTGCCCGTGCTGTTCTGGTCCTTCCGCATCATGGTGGCGCTCGGCTTCTATTTCATCGCGCTCTTCGCCGTCGCGTTCTACCTGTCCAGTCAGCGACGCTGCGGCAAGCCCTGGTTCCTGCGCTTGGTCATGTATAGCCTGCCCTTGCCATGGGTCGCGGCGGAACTCGGTTGGATCGTCGCCGAATATGGGCGGCAGCCGTGGATCATCGATGCGACGATGCCGACCTTCCTCGGCGTCTCCAACGTTCCGGCGTCCAACGTCGCAGCGAGCCTCGCAGCCTTCGTGCTGTTCTACAGCGCGCTCGCCATCATCGATGTCGCGCTGATCGTCAAATATGTCCGCATCGGGCCGCGCTCGGAGTCTGAGCCTCAGGCGCCCGTCGCGCCGGCAATTCCCGCGCCCGCGCCAGCGCCAACGCGATAGGAAAGGCGAAAGCGATGTTGGATTATATGACGCTTCGCCTCATCTGGTGGGCGCTGCTGGGCGTCCTGCTTGTGGGCTTCGCCATCTTCGACGGCTTCGACATTGGCGTCGCCATGCTGCATCCGTTTGTCGCCCGGAATGACACGCAGCGGCGCGTGACGCTCAACACGATCGGTCCCGTTTGGGAGGGGAATCAGGTCTGGTTCATACTCGGCGGCGGCGCCGTCTTTGCGGCCTGGCCGCCGCTCTACGCCGTCTCCTTCTCGGGCTTCTACCTTGCGATGCTGCTCGTGCTGATCGGCCTGATCCTGCGGCCTGTGGCGATCACCTTTCGCGACAAGCGGCTGGCGAGCGGCTGGCGCGAGACCTGGGACTGGGTCTTCTTCATCTCCGGCTTCGTTCCCGCGCTGATCTTCGGCGTCGCCTTCGGCAATCTTCTGCAAGGCGTTCCGTTTCATTTCGATCAGCAGTTGCGGGCGACCTATGAGGGCGGCCTCCTCGGTCTGCTCAATCCCTTCGCCCTGCTGTGCGGTCTGGTGAGCGTGGCGATGCTGGTGATGCAGGGCGCCGCCTGGCTCAGCGGAAAGAGCGAGGGCGACGTCGCCGTCCGCGCGCGCCATTATGGCGCGTTCGCCGCGATCCTGCTCGTCCTGCTCATTTCGGCCGCTGGCGTGTGGACGATGCTGGGCGTCGAAGGATACAGGATCGCTGGCGCCATCGACCATGCGGGGCCGTCCAATCCGCTGGCGAAGACGGTGACGCGGGAGACCGGCGCCTGGCTCGACAATTACCGCGCCTATCCGTGGATGATCGCCGCTCCCGTGGCCGCTTACGTCGGCGCCCTCCTGGCGGCGCTGGCGTTCGCCTTCTCGTCGCGACGCTTCGCGCTTCTCGCCAGCAGCCTTTCGGTGGCGGGCGTGGCGACGATGGCGGGCTTCAGCATGTTTCCGTTCCTGCTGCCGTCATCGACTCACCCGGGTCAAAGCCTGACGGTTTGGGACGCCTCGTCCAGCAAGGCCACCCTCTCGCTGATGCTGATCGCGGTGATCGTCTTTCTGCCGATCGTCCTCAGCTATACGAGCTGGGTCTACTACGTGCTGCGCGGCGCCGTGACCGAAGCGGCGATCCGTCGCGGCGACGACTACTATTATTGAACGGGAGTAAGCGCGGCATGTGGTATTTTTCTTGGATTCTGGGGCTTGGGCTGGCCTGCGCGTTCGCGATTCTCAACGCCATGTGGCTCGAATTGGACGAAGACGGGAAAGAAGAATAGGCGCGCGCATCCGAGCGAGACTTAGTCGCTGAGCGAATGCGCGCGAAGCGATAGGTTGCCGGGACGCCGCAGGGAAGGGAGGCAGTCATGGAAGCCAATGTCGGAAAAACTGATCGGATCATCCGGATCGTGGCCGGAATCGTTTTGCTCAGCCTCGTTTTTGTCGGGCCGAAGACCTTGTGGGGGCTTGTCGGCCTGATCCCGCTGGCGACGGCCTTCATCAATTTCTGCCCGGCCTATAAGCTCCTGGGCATTGACACGCTCGGCAAATAGTTCGGATCGGAATGCGCTTCGCGCAGGGCCATGGCGCGGGTAAGATGGCTGACAAGAGACATCGAGCGACTGGCGCTATGCGGCGCCGGTCGCGGTTCGACGCCGAGCGGCGAGCGTTCAACCTTAGATGAACGAAACGGCGATCACCTTTCACGCCCGCGGCATGCATTGCCACGGCTGTGAACATGTCATCGAAGCGGCGATCAAGAAGCTCGCCGGCGTGCGCAGCGTTTCGGCGAGCTATCCGACCGAAACGGTCGTCGTCGACTATGACGGCGATGCGACCAATTTCGCGGCGATCCGAGATAGCGTCGAACAGAACGGCTATCGCGTCGTTCTGACCGAGGAGGCGCAGCGTCGGCGGTCGCCCATCGTGCGGCTGGCGATCATCGTCGCGGCGCTCGCCGCCCTCGCCGCCCTTATTCACTTCGATACGCGCTGGATCAGCGCCGAGGGCGAGCCCGACATCGCCCAGCACATGAGTCTCGGCCTCCTGTTTCTCCTGGGGCTGCTGACCGGCTTTCACTGCGTCGGCATGTGCGGCGGCTTCGTCGTCAGCTACGTCACGGCCGACGCGCGCGCCGGGCGTTCGTCCTGGCTCTCGCATCTCGCATTCGGCTTTGGAAAGACGCTGTCCTATACGACGATCGGCGCGGTCTTCGGCTGGCTCGGCGCCTTCGTCGCCTTCACGCCGACGCTGCGCGGAATCGCCGGCGTCGCGGCGGGCGGGTTCCTCATCATCTTCGGGCTCAACATGCTTGGGCTCTTTGCGCCGCTGCGCCGTTTCCGGCTCGGCCTGCCGCGGCCGCTGCAGAACTGGGTGAGCCGCGAAGCGAGCGGACGTCATCGTCCCTTCGTCATCGGCCTTCTCAACGGGCTGATGATCGCCTGCGGCCCGTTGCAGGCGATGTATGTGATGGCGGCGGGGACAGGCAGTCCAATCGAAGGCGCGAAGACGCTTTTCGTCTTCGGCCTTGGAACCCTCCCGGTGATGCTGGCCTTCGGCGCGCTGACGACGGTGCTCTCAGGCGCCGTCACCCACCGTCTACTGACAGCGTCCGGCGTCATCGTCGTCGCGCTCGGCGCGGTGATGATCAATCGCGGACTGATTCTCACCGGCACAGGCGCCGATCTCGCGTCGCTGATGCGGCGTTGGCGGCCGGCGCCTATTGAACTTCCGCAGGCCCTGCAGGACGCGCCCGCCGCGCCGAAGACTCAGACCATCGAGATGGAGGCCAATGGCGACGGTTTCACGCCCAGCCGCTTCACGCTGCTGCGCGGCGTGCCGGTCAAATGGGTGATCAACGCGACGGAAGTGACCACCTGCAATCATCGGATCGTCGTTCCCTCCCTACATCTCGAATTCGACATCAAGCCGGGACTGCAGACGATCGACTTCACGCCGGAAAAGACAGGCGTCATTCCCTGGAGCTGCTGGATGGGCATGTTGCACGGGGAGTTTGCCGTCGTCGATGGACGGCCGGCGGCGCAGCAGCAATCCGAGCCCGCCGCCTCGAGCGTTCAGAGCGACACGGTTCCGGCGCAAAGCGCGCCGCAAACGTCGCCGCCGCCGGCCGCCGAGCGGACCTATAAGGTGCGCCGCGGCGACACGCTGAGCGGGATCGCAAAGCGGCTTTACGGCGACGAAAAGCGCTGGCGCGACATTGCCGCCGCCAATCCGGCGCTGAATCCCAAGCGATTGCGCGCAGGGCAAATCATCAATGTGCCGACCACCGCGCAGCCGTGACGATTCGTCTCGCGCGCGGCGCCATGTTGCGCGTTACGCTCGCGTCGCGTGATCGAAAAGAGGGGGAGGCCATGATCAGAAAATTCCTGTTCGCCGCCGCTTGCGGGCTGTCGTTGTTCGCCGCCGCCGCCATCGCAGACGATGATGACGATGACCAGGGCGGACTGATGCATGAGCACATGAACATGGAGCATATGAAAATGTCGCCCAAGATGAGCGATACGCGCCAGGAGGTCGATGTTCCGTCGCCGATGCGCGCGCAAATGCTCTCGCATATGCGCGGACACGCCGGAGGCGATCGCCGAGATTCTCGCCGCTCTCGGCAAGGGAGACGGCGCCGCCGCGGCAAAAATCGCCGATGCGCGACTGAGCATGGCGTCTCCCGGCGCGGCCGCCTGCAAGCCGAACGCCAAGAGCGGCGCGCTCGGCGACATGCCCGCCATGATGGCGCGGCACATGCCCGACGAGATGCGCGCGCTTGGAATGACGATGCACGAGCAGGCCGGCAAATTCGCGCAGGAGGCGGCCAAGATCGGTCCCGGCGGCGACATGCGTCCCGCGCTTGCCGAATTGTCGCAAGTCGTGCAAGCCTGCAACGCCTGTCACGCGGCCTATCGTCTGGATTAGCGCGCGTGCGGCGCTGGAGCGCGCTTGCGAAAAAGTGGACGCCGGTTTTTCGCGCGAAGCGCGCTCTAAATTTATGTGAACGATCACGTCATCTGGATTTGGGCGAATTCGCCAAAATCCAGCGTGATCTGGGAGCCGACCGTGCGCATCGCGACCTGGAACGTCAATTCCGTAAGGCAGCGTCTGGCGCCGCTTCTCGCCTTTCTGCGCGACGCCGCGCCCGACGCGCTCTGCCTGCAGGAGACGAAATGCGAGGATCACGCGTTTCCTCGGCTCGAAATCGAAGACGCCGGCTATAACGTCGCCATCCATGGGCAGAAGGGCTTCAACGGCGTCGCGATCCTGTCGAAGTCGCCGTTGCAGGACGTCACGCTCGGTCTGCCGGGCTTCGACGGCGAGGCGCAGTCGCGCTACATCGAAGCGGTTCTCGCCGATGGCGCCGGCGGCGTGATGCGCGTCGCGTCAATCTATGCGCCGAACGGCAATCCGCCGCAGACCCAGAAATATTCCTACAAGCTCGCCTTCATGGAGGCGCTGACGCGCCACGCCGATGCGCTGCTGCGTCTCGAGGAGCCGACGGTTCTCGCCGGCGACTACAATGTCATTCCGGAGCCGCGCGACGTCTATGAGGCGTCGGCGTGGCTTGGCGACGCGCTGTTCTTGCCGCAGACGCGCGCCGCTTATCAGCGGCTGCTCAATCTTGGCTACGCCGATGCGCTGCGCGCGACCTCGGATGACGGCGGGCTCTACACCTTCTGGGATTATCAGGCCGGCGCCTGGCAGAAGAACAAGGGCCTTCGCATCGATCACCTTCTGCTCTCGCCGCGCGCCTCCGATCGGCTGACGCGGGTGGAGATCGTCAAGTCGATGCGGGCCGGCGACAAGCCTTCCGATCACGTCGCGATCTACGCCGATTTCACGGCGTGAGTGAACAGCCCCAGCGCGCCGCCGCTGCGCCAGAGCACATAGAGCGCCACCGCGAAGACGACCGTCGCAAAGACCGCGCTCAGCGCGCCGCGCATTTTCGACAGGCGTCGCGCCGCCGCTGCGCCGATCAGACCGCCGAACGCGCCGCCGATCACCAGCGTCCCGGCAAGATCCCAGTCGACGAGATCTGAATAGGCGTAGTTCGCGGCCGTCGTCACCGCAAATGCGGTGACGGCGACGAGCGACGAGCCGATGGCGTTCAGGATCGGCATGTCGGACGCGAACATCAGGCCCGGCACGACCAGGAAGCCGCCGCCGATCCCGAAGAAGCCGGAGAGCGCGCCCGCCGTCAGTCCGGCGCCGGCGAGTCGCGGAAAATTCTCGCGGTTGAGCCTGACCGCCGGGTAGCCAAGCGAACCCCGCTGGCGAAGCATGAGATAGGACACGACGATCATCAGCAGCGCGAAGAGCGCGAGCAGCTTGTCGCCATTGATGATCTTGCCCAGAGTCGACCCGCCGAAGGCGCCGGCGATTCCAAAGAGAGCGAAGACGGAGGCGCAGCGCCATTTGATCGTGCCCGCGCGCGCATGATTGGCGAGGCTCATCAGCGCGTTGACCGCGACGGCCGCCGCGCTCGAGCCGATCGCGACATGCGGACTGGGAACGCCCACGAAATAGACGAGAAGCGGCACGGCCAGCACCGAGCCGCCGCCGCCGACCAGACCGAGCGTAAAGCCGACGAGTGCGCCCGCGATCAGGCCGAGCACGACGTCGAGGGGAAGATCGAACAGCGGGCGCTCCTACGCTTGGTAATATTAGCACTTGCTTATTTAGATATAGCGCATATATCTGACGGCGCAAGCACGAAAACGAAGTGCTTGAGCGCTGCAAATGAAGGAGAGACCGATGCCGCAAGCGCCGTCAGTGAGGGCCTTCTTCGACGAGCCCACCAATACGATCACCTATATTGTCAGCGATCCGGCCACCAAGCGCGCGGCGATCGTCGATCCGGTGCTCGACTACGACCCGGCCAGCGGCGTCGCAGATTCGCATTCGATCGACGCCATCCTCGCCGAGGCGGCGCGCGAAGGTCTGACGATCGAGTGGGCGCTTGAGACTCATGCGCACGCCGACCATCTGTCCGCGGCCCAGCTCGTCAAGGCGGCGACAGGGGCGAAGATCGGCATCGGCGAACATATCGACAAAGTCCAGAAGCTGTTCAAGCCGGTGTTCGGCGCCGACGACGTCAAGGCTGACGGCGGCTGCTTCGACCATCTCTTCAAGGACGGCGAGCGGTTCAAGATCGGCGAGATCGAAGCCGAAACCATCTACACGCCCGGCCACACGCCGGCCGACGTCGCATACAGGATCGGCGATGCGGTCTTTGTCGGCGACACGCTGTTCATGCCCGACTACGGGACGGCGCGCGCGGATTTCCCGGGCGGCGACGCGCATGCGCTGTACCGATCGATCCGCCGCATTCTGGAGCTGCCGCCGCAGACGCGGCTCTTCATGTGTCACGACTACAAGGCGCCGGGACGGGACGCCTACGCATGGGAGACGACGGTCGCCGAGGAGCGCGCCAAAAACGTGCAGATCAGGGACGGCGTCAGCGAGGAAGAATTCGTCGCCGGGCGACAGAAGCGGGACAAGGAGCTCGCCGCGCCGCGGCTGCTGCTGCCCTCGATTCAGGTCAATATCCGCGCCGGCAAGTTCCCGCCGCCGCGCGACGGCGGCGGACGCTTCCTGAGCATTCCGGTGAAGTTCAAGGGCGCCGCGGCGCGCGCCGGCTGAGGCGCGAACGTCAGTTGCGTTCGCGCAGATAGCCCTCGAGCATGCCGACCGCCGCTCTCCGGTCGGCCTCGCTCGCGGCGTTCAGCGCGTCGGCGTGCAGATCGACGATCCATTGATCGCGCGCCGCGCCGCCTGCGGCGTCCCGCGCCAGCGTCAGATACATCAGACCGCGCGCGCGTTCCGGCTCGCCGCTGGCCTCGCCGGTGAACATGAGGCGCCCGAGCACCGCCTGGGCCTGCGGATGGCCCTTGCGCGCGGCAAGATCCAGCCAGTTGACCGCCTGCCGCATGCTCTTCCGCACGCCGGCGCCTTCCAGATACATGCGCGCCAGATTGTATTGCGCGTCGGCGTTTCCGAAATAGGTCGCGGCGTAACGGAACAAATCGAAGGCGTGATCGAGATCGGGTTTGATCTTGGCGCTGGGAACCCCGTCGCGAAGATAAAGTCCGACCGCGACGAAGGCGCTCGCCGCCATCGACCGCTCGCGCGGATCCGGCTCGTCGTCAGCGTAGTGATCGACGATGCGCGCGAAATATTCGTAGGCCTTGGCGTCGTCGCGAGCGACGCCGTCGCCTTCGGCGTACATCCGGCCGAGCTTCCATTGCGCGAGCGGCTCTCCGCCCTCGGCGGCGTAGCGCAGCGCAGCGACGGAGGTCGCCGCGTCGCCGGCATGATAGCTTTCGAGTCCGGCGCGCAACGCGGCGCGCGGATCCTTGAAAATCGGCAGCGGCTGCGCATTGGCCTTGGCGGTTGCGCGCGGCGCGTCAAGAGCGGGCGCCGGCGCGACAAAGCCGGTTGCGAGCATGGCCACGCCCGCCGCGAAAAAGCAGCTCGGCGCCGCCCCGCGCGCGCTCTGCCGGAACATTGAAATCAGACGCTTATGAATACTTGGGACCATAATATTCCGACTTTCCTCAACCTAGAAGACGCCCGACGTCTCGAGGCCATACGCCAGCCGTCACTGACGATCAGCGAGAGGGAAAGAAGGAACCAGCGGCCGAAAGCAGGTGCTCTCGGCGCATGTCTCCGCATCTCGAATGAGCTTGTGACACGATCACCTTAGCGCAGGCTTTGTGTCTGAAAAGGGGCTGGCGCAGCGACAATCGTACGCAAAATGCTAATCTAAGGAACTGTTGCAATCGGATCACACAGCTGTTGCAAAAATGCCGCAACCGCCAAGCGGCCGCGCGTCGTCCTGACGCAAGTTTCCGTAAGCGGGGCCGATACCCAGCGGGCTGCGGCTGTGCTTTCATGGACGCCGAATCGCCGGCTCGCGCATAAGGAAAATCACATGCAGCTTGGACGCCTCACGTTCGCATTGTCTCTCTTGGGCGCGAGCGTCGCCTTCGCAAACTTCGCCCTGGCCGCCGGCGACCCGCAACGCGGCGTGATCATCGCCAAACGCTGGTGCGCGTCGTGCCATGTCGTGACGTCGGAACAGACCAGCGCCTCGGCTGACGCGCCGTCCTTCTTCGATGTCGCCCGGCGCCGGACCGACAAGAAGAGGCTTGGCAATTTCCTGATGGATCCGCATCCGCCGATGCCGGACATGCATCTCTCGCGCAAGGAGATCGAGGACATCGTCTCCTATATCCGCAGCCTCGATCCGCGGCCGCAGCCCCCTGCGGAGCCTGACGGCAAGGACAAGGAGCTGCCCAAGAACGGGTAGGCTTCGCCGCCGGCCAGCCCGGTCTCGCTTTACGCCGCACAGCGTCCGCGCTAGAGCGAGCAATGGCCTATATCGTCAAGGAAGCCTTCAAAACCCTGCAGGGCGAAGGCGTTAATGCGGGCCGCGCCGCCGTCTTCTGCCGCTTCGCCGGGTGCAATCTCTGGAGCGGGCGCGAGGAAGATCGCGCCGCCGCGCAGTGCCAGTTCTGCGACACGGATTTCATCGGCTTCGAAGGCGAGGGCGGCGGCAAGTTCGTCGACGCGACGGCGCTGGCCGAACATCTTGCGCGGCTCTGGGGGGCAGGCCGCGAGCGCCGTTTCGCGGTGCTGACCGGCGGCGAGCCGATGCTGCAAATCGATCACGCCTTCGTCGCGGCGCTTTGCGCGGAAGGCTTCGAGATCGCCGTCGAGACGAATGGCACGCTGCCCGTGATCTCGGGGATCGACTGGATCTGCGTGTCGCCCAAGGCCGGCGCACCGCTGGCGCAGACCAGCGGCTCGGAACTGAAGCTCGTCTTTCCCCAGCCGGGGGTCGACCCCGCCGCCTATGAGGGCCTCGACTTCGGGCATTTTCTGCTGCAGCCCATGGACGGGCCGGATGTTTCGCGCAATACGGAGGCCGCGGTCAGCTACTGCCTGGCGCATCCGCGCTGGCGTCTGTCCCTGCAAACCCACAAGGCGATCGGGGTGAAGTAAGAAGTGTCGACTTTTGAGGTCTTTCGCGAATTCTATTTCGAAGCGGCGCACGCGCTTTACGACCCCGAGGCTCCGGAGGGCGGCAAATACCGCAATCTGCACGGGCATTCCTTTCGCGTGCGCGTCACCCTGCGCGGCGCGCGCACCCTTGAAGAACAATGGGTGATGGACCTCGGCAAGCTTGGCCGGAGGCTGGCGGAGCTTCGCGAGCGCCTCGACCATTCCTTTCTCAACGATCTGGAAGGCTTGGGAAAGCCGACGCTCGAAAATCTCTGCGCCTATATCTGGCGCGACCTCGCGCCAACGCTGCCGGGCCTGGCCGAAGTCGGAATCTTTCGCGACAGCTGCTTCGAGGGCTGCGTCTACCGCGGCGACTGACCGCGATTTTCCCGCGCTGCAGCGGGTTTGCGGCGGTCTGCGGCGCATCGCCGCTATTGCGCAAGGGCGGCGCGGTCACTACGGTTGAGCGCTCATTTTGTAAGAAAACGCCCACCGACGCGGCGACGCCAACGGTCCGCATCCAAAAAAGAGTGGGGAGCGAGGGAAAACTGAGGATATGGCGAACAACAAAGTCATTACCGCCGACGAGGCGATTGCGCTCATTCGCGACAATGACGTCGTAACCACCACGGGCTTCGTCCAGAGCTGCATTCCCGAAGCGCTGCACGCCGCTTTGGAAAAGCGCTTCGTCGAAACGCAGCATCCGCGCGACCTCACGCTCATCATGACCGCCGGCGCCGGCGACTCCAAAGGCCTCGGCACAGGGCGCTTCCATCACGAGGGATTGCTGCGTCGGGTCATCGCCGCCAATTTCGGGCGCATGCCGAAAGTCGCTCAGGCGGCGCAAGAGAATAAGATCTGCGGCTACAATCTCCCGCAGGGCGTCATCTCGCAGCTCTACCGCGCCTGCGCCGCCGGCCAACCGGGGCTCTTCTCCAAGGTCGGGCTCTACACCTATGTCGATCCGCGTTTCGGCGGCGGCAAGGTGAATGAGCGCACCAAGGAGGACATGGTCAAATACCATAACATCATGGGCGAGGAGTGGCTCTTCTATATCGCCACCAAGATCGACGTCGCGTTCATCCGCGGCACGTCCGCAGACCCTTCAGGCAATATCTCGATGGAGCGCGAAGCGCTCGTGCTCGACAATCTCGCTCAGGCCATGGCCGCCCATAACAACGGCGGTCTCGTCATCGCGCAGGTCGAGCGCATCGTCGAACAGGGCTCGATCAAACCCAAGGACGTGCATGTGCCGGGCATTCTCGTCTCGGCCGTCGTCGTCGCCGATCCGCCGGAAATGCACCGCATGAATTACGGCGTGATCCACAATCCGGCGCTTGCGGGCGAGGTCCGCGTGCCGGTCGAGAAGTTCGCCAAGATGCCGCTCGACGAACGCAAGGTCATCGCGCGCCGCGCCAGCTTCGAACTGCCGCCGAACGGCGTCGTCAATCTCGGCGTCGGCGCGCCGGAAGGCATCGCCGCCGTCGCCAACGAAGAAAAGATGACGCCCTACATCACGCTGACGACGGAAGCCGGCGCGATCGGCGGCGTGCTCGCCTCCGGTTCGAGCTTCGGCGCAGCGACCAACGCCGACGCGATCATCCAGCAGAACCAGCAGTTCGATTTCTATGACGGCGGCGGTCTCGACATGACCTGTCTCGGCATGGCGGAGTGCGATCTGCAGGGCAATGTCAACACGTCGAAATTCGGCGGTCGCCTCAACGGGTGCGGCGGCTTCATCAACATCAGCCAGAATGCGCGGCTCGTCGTTTACGCCGGCACGTTCACCAATGGCGGACTGCGCGTCGAGATCGCGGACGGAAAGGTGAATATTCTGCAGGAAGGCAGGAACAAGAAGTTCCTCAACGCCGTCGAGCAGATCACCTTCTCGGGCAAATTCGCCCAGAAGCGCAAGCAGCCGGTCTATTACGTCACCGAGCGCTGCGTGTTCAAACTCGTCGACAAGGGCCTGGAACTGATCGAGGTCGCGCCCGGGATCGATATCGACAGGGACATTCTCGCGCATATGGACTTCAAGCCGATCGTCGAACATCCCGAGTTGATGGATAAGCGCATCTTCATCGACGAGCCGATGGGTCTGCTCGCCGACCTGATCAATCTCAACATGTTGGATCGCGTCACATATGACGCCGACCGCAATATTCTGTTCGTCAATCTCGAAGGCTGGCACGCGCGCACGAAGAAGGACATCGACGATCTGCGCAAGACGCTGATCGAGGCGTCCGAAAAGGTCGGCAAGCGCGTCAACTCCGTCGTCAATCACGACGGCTGGAAGATCAATGAGGCGCTGTATGACGATTACGCCGAGATGATCGACTATATGAGCCAGCATTATTATCTGACGACGACCCGCTATGCGACCAGCGCCTTCGCGCGCTTGAAGATGAAGGAGGCGCTCTCCAAGCGCGGTCTGCAGCCGCATGTGTTCGAGCGGCGTGAGGCGGCGGAGACCTTCCTCGAGGTCGTCAGCAAGGAAGAAGAGAAGACGCCGGCCTAAAGCCGGCGCCAAGACGCAACAATCATGAGGCCGGCGTTCGCGCCGGCTCGTGGATCTAGGGGCGGCGCGTCGGATCGTCGGCGATCCGGGTCTCATCGATGGCGCGGCGCAATCCTCGGACCGCGCGACAGGCCTTCCAGGTAAAGAGCGGCGGCAGGGTAAAGAGCGCAACAAACAAAGCGCCGACGCCAAATCCCGCCGCGTCAATGTTCGGAACGATCAGCAGCGCGAGCGCCAGGCCGATTGTAACGGCGAAGCCTGTCAACATTGTCCAGAATGTCCGAGCGATCGAGGTTGCGTGCCATTTGAGGGGCGCGCCTGCAAGTTCGTCGCGCTTAACATAGGCGATGATCCCGCCGAGGATTTCGGCGACAGCGATGGCGATGACGGGGCTGAAGATCACATCGTCGGACGGCGGGTTTTCGGAGGCGCGCCACCAGTCCAGGCTCATGCCGAGGAGCCAAACGCCGACCGACAGAAGCGACAGGAAGAAAACAATGGGGCCGAGAAGCATCAGTCCCCAGAGAATAACCGTCCAGGTCTTCGCGCGGGCTCCGCGTTCTCGCAACTCGTCGCTCATGATTTTTTCCGGCATGTCTGATCGAATTCGTGTCCAATTCGACGCATCGACGGCGCAGTGTAGGCGGCGCCGTCGCCCGTGCTTATGCGTCTCAGCACAGGCCGATCGAGGCCCATGCGCCTGACGACGCCTTCGCGCATGAAGGAGGCGCTCCAAGCGCGGTCTGCCGCCGCATGTGTTCGAGCGGCGCGAAACGACGGAGACTTTCTTCGAGGTCGTCAGCAAGGAACGAAGAGAAGACGGTGAGGCGGCGGCGCGTCTCGCGCGTCGGCGGCTGCGTTCCAGCGCGCGGATTGGCGCAGGGCCGAACGATCGGCGCGGCGCGCGCCAGTCTCGGCAATGCTCGCCAAGACCCGCCGAACCCTCGGCGGTTTGGCGATCGGCAAAAAACAGGCCCCGTGGCGCGGAAGCTCACGGGGCCATTTGCCCCTCAATCGGGAGCAAGCCTGGAATGTCCAGTCTGGGATCGGGCGCCCGACGCTTGGCCTTTGCGTTCGGCCGCCCGCAAGGATGTCGAATTGTTTCTGGAGGATGGACGCGCCAAGCAGCTGTCTTGGACGCCCTTTGACCGGAACGAAACGCCGGTCAAATGATATGACCCGGTGGCGTCATGCTCCTCTCGCAACATTATTGCCCGGTTCGGCCCGCAACAGGGGATCTGCAGGCCTATCCTATCGCCTCGCGTCGAGGTCCCGCCCGAGCGAGCCTACCGATCATGCTGTCCGATCGACAGGTGCGATATGAAGGTAGGATGAACCCGGTTTTGGATCCGGTCAAGCGATTCCCGCATTCAAAAACACGACAACTCGGGTTGCGCACAGAGCATTTGACGTATATAGATATCTTTATATCTATAGGAGACCTCATGAAGGCCGTGGCCAAATTGTCCCTCGAACCCACGCTCGCGGCGCTCAACGCCGCCGGAGAGGAGACGCGGTTGCGGCTCCTGGCGCTGCTCGCCCAGTCGGAGCTGACGGTGAGCGAGGTCGTGGCGATTCTTGGACAGTCCCAGCCGCGCGTTTCCAGGCATCTCAAGCTCCTCGTCGAAGCGGGCCTCGTCGAGCGCCGCCGCGAAGGGGCTTGGGCGTTCTTCCGCCTGTCGCCCGCGGGTCCCGCTGGCGCGCTGGCGCGCGCCATCGTCGGCTGGCTTGAGGCCGACGACGCGCTGCTTGCCGGCGACCGCGCCAGGCTCGCGCAGGTCCGCCAGGCGCGCGCCGAGAACGCCGCCCGCTATTTCGCCGCGCACGCCGAAGAATGGGACCGCATCCGCGCGCTGCACGTTCCCGAGGAGCGCGTCGAAGAGGCGATGCGGGAGGCCGTCGGCGACCGGCCGGTGCGCAATCTGCTCGATCTCGGCGCCGGCGCCGGCCGGATGCTGGAATTGTTCGCGCCCCAGGCGGAGCGCGCGGTCGGCGTCGATCTGTCCTCCGCCATGCTCGGCGTCGCGCGCGGCCGTCTCGAAGAGACCGGCTTCAACAATGTGCAGCTGCGCCAGGGCGACATTTACGCGCTGCCGATCGAGCGCGATTCCGTCGACCTCGCGATCATGCATCAGGTGCTGCACTTCCTCGATGATCCGGGACGCGCGCTCCGGGAGGCGGCGCGGGTGCTCGCGCCCGGCGGGCGGCTGCTTGTCGTCGACTTCGCGCCGCATCACGAAGAGACGCTGCGCGACACGCATGCGCATCGCCGCCTCGGTTTCTCCGACGCCGAAATCACCGGGCTGCTGACGCAGGCGGGGCTCGAAGTCGTCAAGCATCGCGAACTCGCGCCGGACGCGAGTGAAGGCGCCAAACTGACCGTCTCCTTATGGCTGGCGCGCGATCCGCGCATCATCGCCGATCCCATTCCCGCAGCATCTTATGAGACAGCCTGATGTTTAACGCCCTTCATCCCACAGCCTCGCAAAATCATTTTGCGATCTCCTATGAATTCTTCCCGCCCAAGACGCCGGAGATGGAGACCCAGCTCTGGCGGACGATCAATCGGCTGGCGGCGCTCAGGCCGCATTTCGTCTCCGTCACCTATGGCGCGGGCGGCACCACGCGCGAGCGCACCCATTCGATCGTCGCGCGCATCGTGCGCGAGACCGACATGAAGCCCGCCGCGCATCTGACCTGCGTCTCCTCGCCGCGCGAGGAGATCGACGCCATTCTGCGCGAATATTGGGAGGCCGGGGTCCGCCATATCGTCGCTCTGCGCGGCGACCCGCCGACGGGAGTCGGCACGAGATTCGAGCCGCATCCCAAAGGCTATGCGACGTCGACCGACCTCGTCAGCGGCATCCGCCGGAGCGGCGACTTCGAGATTTCGGTCTCGACCTATCCCGAAGGCCATCCCGAGAGCGCGTCGATCGAACAGGACCTCGACGCGCTGCAGGCGAAGGTCGACGCCGGCGCGACGCGCGCGATCACGCAGTTCTTCTTCGACAACGACGTTTACTTCAGGTTTCTCGACAAGGCGCGCGGACGGGGAATGACGATTCCGATCGTGCCTGGCATCATGCCGATCCGCAATTTCAAGCAGGTCGCGGGCTTTGCGCACAAGGCCGGGGCGAGCGTGCCGCGCTGGCTGGCCGAGCGCTTCGACGGGCTGGACGACGACCCCGAAACCCGCGCGCTCATCGCCGCGACGACCGCCGTCGAACAGGTGATGAGCCTGGCGCGCGCCGGCGTCAACGAATTCCACTTCTACACCAACAATCGCGCCGATCTCGTATTCGCCATTTGCCATCTCCTCGGCGTTCGTCCCTTGCGTGAAAAGGCGCTTGCATGACCTTTGAGACATCTCACGGCCCGAATATTCTAAAGGCTCTCGATGAGGCGGCTTCGCGCCGCATTCTCATTCTCGACGGCGCCATGGGCACCATGATCCAACGCCACAAGTTCGAGGAAGCGGATTTCCGCGGCGCCCGGTTCAAGGACCACGCCAAAGACCTGCGCGGCAACAACGACCTGCTGACGCTGACGCAGCCCGAAGCGATCAAGGCGATCCATGTCGCCTATCTCGAAGCCGGCGCCGACATCATCGAAACCAACACATTTTCGTCGACGACGATTGCGCAGGCCGACTATGGGCTTGAGCATCTCGCCTTCGAACTCAATTGCGAAGGCGCACGGCTGGCGCGCGCGGCGGCCGACGAAGTCGCGGCGAAGACCGGCGTGCGCCGCTTCGTCGCCGGCTCGCTCGGCCCGACCAATCGCACGGCGTCGATCTCGCCCGACGTGTCGAATCCGGGCTTCCGCGCCGTCACCTTCGACGATCTGCGCGCCGCCTATAAGGAAGCGGCGCTGGGCCTGATCGAAGGCGGCGCCGACGTCCTGCTGGTCGAAACGGTATTCGATACGCTGAACGCCAAGGCGGCGCTCTACGCGCTTGAAGACGCTTGCGACGAGGTCGGCACGCGTTTTCCGATCATGATCTCGGGGACGATCACCGATCTTTCCGGCCGGACGCTCTCCGGCCAGACGGCGATCGCCTTCTGGAATTCGCTCGCCCACGCCAAGCCGTTCTCCATCGGCTTCAACTGCGCGCTTGGCGCGCGCGAGATGCGCCAGCACATCGCCGACATCGGCCGCGTCGCCGATACGCGGGTCTGCGCCTTTCCCAACGCCGGCCTGCCGAATGAATTCGGCCTCTATGACGAAAGCCCGGAATATATGGCGGAGCTCGTCGGCGAATTCGCGACGGCCGGCCTCGTCAATGTCGTCGGCGGCTGCTGCGGCACGACTCCGGATCATATCGCGGCGATCGCCAGGGCCGTGACCGGCGTCGCGCCCCGCGAGGTTCCGGCGATCGAGCCGATGCTGCGGCTGTCCGGCCTCGAGCCTTTCACGCTGACCAAGGACATTCCCTTCGTCAATGTCGGCGAGCGCACCAATGTCACCGGTTCGGCGAAGTTCCGCAAGCTGATCACCAATGGCGACTACGCCGCGGCGCTCGACGTCGCGCGCGATCAGGTAGCGAACGGCGCTCAGGTCATCGACGTCAACATGGACGAAGGCCTGCTCGACTCCGAGCGCGCGATGGTCGAATTCCTGAACCTGCTGGCCGCCGAACCGGACATCGCGCGCGTGCCGGTGATGGTCGACTCCTCGAAATTCGAAGTGATCGAAGCCGGCCTCAAATGCCTGCAGGGCAAGGGCGTCGTCAATTCGATCTCTCTAAAAGAAGGCGAGGAGAAATTCATCGCCGACGCGCGCAAGGTGCGCCGCTACGGCGCCGCCGTCGTCGTCATGGCCTTCGACGAAACGGGTCAGGCCGATACGCGCGCGCGAAAGACCGAGATCTGCGCGCGCGCTTATAAAATTCTGACCGAAAGCGTCGGCTTCCCGCCGCAGGACATCATCTTCGATCCCAATATTTTCGCGGTCGCGACCGGCATCGAAGAGCACGAGAATTACGGCGTCGACTTCATCGAGGCGACGCGGACCATCAAGCGCGACCTGCCGCATGTGCATGTGTCGGGCGGCGTATCGAACCTGTCCTTTTCATTCCGCGGCAATGAGCCGGTGCGCGAGGCGATGCATTCTGTGTTCCTCTATCACGCCATTCAGGCGGGGATGGACATGGGCATCGTCAACGCCGGCCAGCTGGCGGTCTACGCCGAGATCGACCCGGAGCTTCGCGAATTGTGCGAAGACGTTGTGCTGAACCGCCGCAAGGACGCGACCGAGCGGCTCGTCGAACTCGCGGAAAAGTTCAAGGGCGCCGGCGCCAGAACGCAGGAGAAGGACGCCGCCTGGCGCGAGCAGAACGTCGGCAAGCGTCTCGAATATGCGCTGGTCAACGGCGTCACGGATTACATCGAGGCCGACGTCGAGGAAGCGCGGCAATCCGCGACGCGGCCGCTCGACGTCATCGAAGGCCCGCTGATGGCCGGCATGAATGTCGTCGGCGATCTCTTCGGCTCCGGCAAAATGTTCCTGCCGCAGGTCGTCAAATCGGCGCGGGTGATGAAACAGGCGGTCGCCTATCTCATGCCCTTCATGGAGAAGGAGAAGGACGCGCGGTCTTCGGCCGGCAAGATTCTGCTCGCGACCGTCAAGGGCGACGTGCACGACATCGGCAAGAACATCGTCGGCGTGGTGCTGGGCTGCAATAATTTCGAGATCATCGACCTTGGCGTCATGACGCCGGCGGCAAAGATTCTCGAGACGGCGAAGAAGGAAAAGGTCGATCTCATCGGCCTTTCCGGCCTCATCACACCCTCGCTGGACGAGATGTGCTTCGTCGCTTCAGAGTTGGAGCGCGAAGGCTTCGATACGCCGCTCCTCATCGGCGGCGCGACGACGAGCCGCGTGCATACCGCTGTGAAGATCAGCCCGAACTATCATCGCGGCCAGGCCGTCTATGTCACGGACGCCAGCCGCGCCGTCGGCGTCGCCCAGGCGCTCGCTTCGGAAAAATCGCGCGGCGACTATATCGCGCAGACGCGCGCCGAATATGAACGCGTCGCCGAGGCGCATGCGCGCGCGCAGGCCGACAAGCTGCGCGTGCCGCTCGCCCAGGCGCGCGCCAATGGATTCAGGATCGACTGGGCGGGCTACGAGCCAATTCGACCGTCCTTCGCCGGCGCGCGCGCCTTCGCGAGCTATGACGTCGGGGAGCTCGTTCCCTATATCGACTGGACGCCCTTCTTCCAGGCCTGGGAATTCCGGGGACGCTATCCGGCGCTGCTCGACGATCCCGAGCGCGGCGAGGCGGCGCGCACGCTCTACGACGACGCCCGCGCCATGCTGAAGCGGATTGTCGAGGAGCGCTGGTTCACGCCGAAGGCCGTTATCGGCTTCTGGCCGGCGAACGCCGTTGGCGACGACATCGTGCTCTACAACGGCGAGTCGCGCAGCGAAAAGATCGCGACGCTGCATACGCTGCGTCAGCAATTGCCGAAGCGCGACGGAAAGGCCAATCTGGCGCTTGCCGATTTCATCGCGCCCAAGGAGAGCGGCAAGGCCGATTACATCGGCGCCTTTGTCGTGACCGCCGGCGCGGAAGAAGAGAAGATCGCCGCACGCTACGCCCGCGCCAACGACGACTATGGCTCGATCATGGTCAAGGCGCTCGCCGACCGCGTCGCCGAGGCCTTCGCCGAGCGCATGCATGAGCGCGTGCGCAAGGAGTTCTGGGGCTATGCGCATGAAGAGAATTTCACGCCGGAAACGCTGATCGGCGAGCCCTACGCCGGCATTCGCCCGGCGCCAGGTTATCCGGCGCAGCCCGATCACACCGAGAAGGCGACGATCTTCGATCTGCTCAACGCCGAAAAGCGCACCGGCGTGAAGCTCACCGAAAGTTTCGCGATGACGCCGGCCGCGTCCGTCAGCGGGCTCTATCTCGCGCATCCGAGCGCGCATTATTTCGGCGTCGCCAAGATCGAACGCGATCAGATCGAAGATTATGCGCGTCGCAAGGGCATCGACGCGCGCGACGCGGAACGCTGGCTTGCGCCCATTCTCAACTACGAACCCGTGCGCGCGGAAGCGGCGGAGTGATTGATCTGTCATTCCCGGCGGACCGAAGGTCCGACCGGGAATCCAGAGCCAATTCAAGAATTCTGGTCTTGCTTTGGATTTCCGATCGCGCGCGTTGCGCGCGTCGGGAATGACAGCAGAGTTGTTTAATTGGAATTGGCATGACGGACGCCTCGGGCGACGCTTACGACCTTGCCCGCTTCGTCGCGGCGCAGGAGCCGATCTATGCGCAGGCGACGGCGGAGCTCGCCGCAGGGCGCAAGCGTAGTCACTGGATGTGGTTCGTCTTTCCGCAACTCGAAGGGCTCGGCGCGAGCGCCATGGCGCAGCGCTACGCCCTTGGCTCGCTCGCCGAGGCGCGCGGCTATCTCGCCCATCCTGTGTTGGGCGCGCGGCTCAGGGACTGCGTCGGCCTCGTCAACGGAGTCGAAGGCCGCAGCGCGCATGAGATCTTCGGCCATCCCGACGATCTGAAGTTCCATTCGTCGATGACGTTGTTCGCGGCGGCGGCGCCGCAAGAGCCGCTCTTCGCCGAGGCTTTGCGCAAATATTTTGCGGGCCGGCGCGATCCCTTGACCCTCGCGAAATTATAAGTTTCGTTGAGCGCGACGCGGCGAGTGTCGTCGCTATTCGGGGTCCTTATGTCGATCGTCAACATCGCCCACAATCATCGTACGCTGAGATTGCTTCCTTGGGCGCTTGTGTTCGCCCTCGCGCTGTTCTCGCTCTACACGCTCGCAGTTTCGCGGGGCGAGCCGGTCAACGCCATGTGGCTGGTGACCGCGGCGATCGGGACCTACGCCATCGGCTATCGCTTCTATTCGCGCTTTATCGCCGTTCGGGTGTTGGCGCTCGACGCGCGGCGGCGTACGCCCGCGTTGCGCCGCAACGACGGACTCGACTATGTGCCGACCGACAAATGGGTGCTGTTCGGCCACCATTTCGCGGCGATCGCCGGGCCGGGACCGCTCGTCGGTCCCGTGCTTGCGGCGCAGATGGGCTATCTTCCGGGCACGCTATGGCTCCTCGCCGGCGTGATTTTCGCCGGCGCCGTGCAGGATTTCATGGTGCTCGTCATTTCGACGCGGCGTGACGGCCGTTCGCTCGGCGATCTCATCAAGACCGAGATGGGACCGATCGCCGGGTTCGTCGCCATGGTCGGCATATTGAGCATCATGATCATTCTGCTCGCGGTGCTCGGCCTCGTCGTCGTCAAGGCGCTCGCCAACAGCCCCTGGGGCTCCTTCACGGTGATGGCCACGCTGCCCATCGCCATTCTCATGGGCGTGTATGGCCGCTATCTCCGGCCGGGCCGCATCCTCGAAATGTCGTTGCTCGGCTTCGTGCTGCTCGTCGCCAGCATCTGGCTCGGCCGCACCGTGTCGGAGAGCGCGGCGCTGGCGCCGCTCTTCACCTATCAGGCCGAGGCGCTGGCCTTCATGCTGATCGCCTATGGCTTCATCGCCTCCGTTCTGCCGATCTGGTTTCTGCTCGCGCCGCGCGACTATCTTTCGACCTTTCTCAAAATCGGCACGATCATCTCTCTCGCGGCGGGCATTTTCATCGTCTGGCCCGATCTCAAAATGCCGGCCGTGACCCGTTTCATCGACGGCACGGGTCCGGTTTTCGCGGGCAGCCTCTTCCCCTTCCTGTTCATCACCATCGCATGCGGCGCGGTGTCGGGCTTTCACGCGCTCGTTTCTTCCGGCACGACGCCGAAGATGATCGGCGACGAGACGCAGACGCGCTTCATCGGCTATGGCGCCATGCTGATGGAATCCTTCGTCGCCATCATGGCGATGATCGCCGCGAGCGTGTTGGAGCCTGGCGTCTATTTCGCGATGAACGCCGCGCCGGCCGTCATCGGCGCGACTCCGGACGCCGCCGCGGCGACGATCTCCGCATGGGGCTTCCCCGTGACGCCGGAGACGCTCGCCGGCGTCGCCGAACAGGTCGGCGAGAAATCCATCCTGTCGCGGGCCGGCGGCGCGCCGACGCTTGCCGTCGGCATGGCGCAGATTCTCTCTTCGGTCGTCGGCGGCGCGGCGGGCATGTCCTTCTGGTATCATTTCGCCATCCTCTTCGAGGCGCTGTTCATCCTCACGACGCTCGACGCCGGGACGCGCGTCGCGCGCTTCATGATCCAGGACCTTGCCGGCGCCTTCATCCCGGCGCTCGCCGATACGCGCGCCTGGGGGCCCAATCTTGTCGCGACGGGCATCGTCGTGACGGGCTGGGGCTATTTTCTCTATCAGGGCGTGATCGATCCGCTGGGCGGCATCAATACGCTGTGGCCGTTGTTCGGCATCGCCAATCAGATGCTGGCGGCGATTGCGCTGACGCTCTGCGTCGTCGTGCTCTATCGCATGAAGCGCGAGCGTTACGCCTTTGTCGCCATCGTCCCGACGGCCTGGCTCTACATCTGCACGCTGACGGCCGCCTTCGAAAAGATTTTTCACGAAGACCCGCGCATCGGCTTTCTGGCGCACGCCAGAAAATTTGCCGCCGCCGCCGCGAAGGACCAATTGCTGGCGCCGGCGAAGACGCTCGCCGAAATGCGTCGCGTGATCTTCAACGACTATGTCGACGCCTCGTTATGCGCGATCTACGCAACGCTGGTGCTCGCGATGTTCGCCTTCGCGATCAACGCCATTCGCGAGGCGCGCGCCGTGGCGCATGTCACCACGCGGGAGACCGAAGATGAATTGCACGATCTGCGGCCTGCCCGGGCTTGATCTTTCGAAGCTCTCGCGCAAGCTGCGCGACGGCGCGCGGCTCATGGTCGGCCAGGGCGATTATGACGCCTATGTCGCGCATATTCGCGCGCGCCACGACGGAACGCCGATCATGACGCGCGAGGAGTTTTTCCGCGCGCGCGAAAGCGCGCGGTTCGGCGGCAATGGCGAACGCGCCTTTCGCTGCTGCTGAACGGGGTCGACCAGCTCTCACATTCCCGCATCGTCGCAGAGCAAATCGGCGACCAGGCGAATGTCCTCGGGCGTGAAAGGTTTCTCGACGACCGGACAGCCGGACCGCGCGATGAAGCGATCCGCGCCCGGACCCAGAACGTCGCCGGTGATAAAGGCGATCCGGTTCGCCCACTGCGGATGTTCGACGCTGAGCCAGTCGTAGAACGCCGGACCGTCGCCGTTCGGCATGCGGATATCGCAGAGAATGAGGTCGGCAGGCCGTGCGGCGACCGCCTGTTTTGCGTGGTCGCCGCTTGTCGCGAGCTCGCAGTCGAAGCCGAGACGCCGCAAAATTTCCGCAAGCAAATTCGCGATTTCGACTTCGTCGTCGACGATCAGCGCCCGCCGTTTGACGGCCTCATGCGGCGCGGCGGCCGCAGTCTGCGCATCGGCGGCATTTTCGATCTGAACGGCTTCAATCGGCAGTCTGATGACAAAGACGGCGCCCGCGTCCGTCTGCGGCGGCTCCAGGGTGAGCGAACCTCCGTGCGCCTCGATCAGGCCGCGTGAAACGGCGAGGCCGATGCCGGTTCCCACCCCTTGCGGCTTCGTCGTGAAGAAAGGATCGAAGATCCGGCTCCGAATCGCGTCTGGAACGCCCGACCCATTGTCAGAGATGCGGATGTCGAGCTTTTGCGCGGCGTGATCGGCGCGCGCGACGATCGAAATGCGCCGCGGCGCCGGCTGCGTTTCGAGCGCCTGTTTGGCGTTCACCACCAGATTCAGCAGCACTTGATGCAACTGATCGCTGTCCGCCAGCAGCGGCGGCAGATTGGCCGGAAGATCCGTCGTGACGTCGATGCCGGCCGTCCGCAACCCGTACGAGAGGAGTTCGAGCACGCGCTCGACGAGCTCGGGAATTTCCACCCTCCCACGTTGCGCTTCGCGCTGCCGCGCCATGGCCAGAAAGATCTTCACGATCCTTGCGCAGCGGTTGGCGGCGGTCTCGATTTTTGCGCCTCGCTCCGCAAACTCCTCGAACTGGATGTCCAACTCCGCGTGCGACTGAGCCGCCTCGCGCAGCATAAGCGCCTGCCCGATGACGATCGAGAGCGGATTATTGAGTTCATGCGCCACGCCGGCGAGCAGCGACCCCAAGGCCGCAAGCTTTTCGCTTTGGTAGAGCGCTTCTCTTTGACCTTCGATCTGCGCCTGCGCTTCTCTCGCCGGACGCAGATCGCGAAGATGCGCGGTGAAGAGAGCGCTCGGGCCGGAACCGACCGCCGTGATCGCCAGTTCGATTGGAATGCGCGAACCGTCCGCGCGCATCGCTTCCAATTCCACGCGCCGCCCGATGACGGAAGTCGGGCCGCCTGATCGGAAGCGCTCGAGCCCGATGTTGTGACGATCGCGTAATTCTATGGGGACGATCAGTTCCGCGACGGTCCTGCCGATCGCCTGCTCGCGCGAATAGCCGAATGTCGCCGAAGCCGCAGGGTTGAACTCCACGACACGGCCTTGCGCGTCAATGACGACGATACAGTCGAGGGCGGAATCGACCACCGCTGCGTGGATCGCTTCGCGAGTCTTGTGCGACTCGAGCCACTCCGTCCGCACGCTTTCGCATTCCTCGACGCCGGCGAGCGGATGCGCGACGCAGACCACGCCCTGTACGGCGCCGGCGGGCGCGAAAGGCTTGAGGTCCTCTTCGATCCAGTGACGGGCGCCGTCCCGGTCTTGCGCCTGTCGGCGGAAGCGTTGCGGTTCGTTCGCCAGCAGGTTTGGCAAGGCGGCTCTGTAAAGCTCGGCCGCCTCCGCGCCCAGAACGTCATCGACGGATTTTCCGATGACGCCTTCTCGCGTCGTCCCCAGCGCCATGAGAAATTCATTGTTGACGTAGCGATAGCGCAGCTCGGCGTCGAGAAAGGCGGCGCGGCCGGGAATGGCGTCGAACAACGCCCGCAGCAGCGCGCCGCCGTCTCCCGGCGCTTGCGTCGTCGCCTTCTGCTGAATGTTCATTTGGGCCGCTCTCTCAATTCGATGCGCTCTCAACGAATGTCGCGCTGGGGGGCTCGTGCAGCCAGAGTTGCATCGGCTCGGCGATATTCTTGAGCGCGTGCCGTCGCGCCACGAAGTCCCTGCCGATATGCCCGCGCGTCATCGCGTGCGCCACATCCGAGATCATGACCGAACCGGCCGGCGCGGCTTCCTGAATCCGGGCGGCGAGCGCCACGACTTCGCCAAAGCGGTCCCCGTTTCGCACGACCACGTCGCCAACCGCCACGCCGATGCGCAACCGTAGGGTTTGTGCGTGCCCATGCGCCGTCGCATAGGCGCGCGTTTCGGTCTGGCACTCCAAAGCCCATTCGACGGCGTTATGCACGCTGGCGAAATCGATCAGCGCGCCGTCGCCGAGCAATTTGAATAAACTTCCCGAGCGACGCGGAAGCGACTGTGTGACGACGTCGCGAAAGAACTGATCGATCAGCGCCAATCCCTTATGCTCGTCGTGCTGAATCAGGAGCGTATAGCCGACGACGTCGATCGAGGCGATCGCCGCCAGCCTTTTGCCGGCGAGCGCGGCGCGCGCCAGCTTTCTCCGGCGCAGCAGGCCGCGGATGCGCGCCAGCATTTCGCGCATGTGGTAGGGTTTGGTGACGTAATCGTCGGCGCCGGATTCGAGGCCGACGATGCGGTCGATTGCAGAGCTGACCGCTGTCGCGAAGATGATGCCTGTTGAGCCGCGCGCGTTCAGCCATCTTGCGAGCGACAAGCCGTCTTCGCCGGGCATGTTGATGTCGAGAATGGCGAGATCGATCGCTTCGAATTCCACCATGGCGCGGAATTCGGCGGCGCTCGGCGCCGCTAGCACGCGGTAGCCGTTCGTCGAAAGGAATTCGGCGAGCAGCTCACGCAAGTCCTGTTCGTCTTCGGCAATTGCGATGGTTTCGAGCATCGGCCGATCTGTCTCATCGAGAGATAGCTTTGATTTGGCGCAATATAGATTGCGCGAATCGCCGCCGCAAAATGTGCGGCCGCGCACCGCTCCTGTTGATCTTGGCGCCGCTTCAATTAGTGTTCGCGCCATGCGCGCCGACATTCCGGAAAACGCGAACGCCCTCATGGCCTTGCTCGACTGGCATGTCGAGAGCGGCGTCGATCTGGCGCTCGACGAGACCGCCCACGACCGCTACGCGGACAGCGCGCGCGCCGGCGTCGCGTCGCTTTTCCGCGCGGCCGAGCCGGCGGCGCCGCTTCCAACCCCGCCGCCGCTCCAGGCCGCGGAGCGCCTGCGCCGCGCCGCGGCGCCGATCGTAGCGCCCGACGAGGCCATTCGCGCCGCAGAACAGGCGGCGGCGGATGCGTGCGATCTCGACGGCCTCGCCGCGCGCCTCGCCGATTTTCCGCATGCGCCCTTTCGCGACATGGCGCAGCATTTTCTTTTTGGCGCGGGGGCGGCCGACGCGCGCGTCATCGCGTTTGACGCCGCGCCGGGCGCGACGGAAGAAGCGAGCGGCGAAGCGTTCAGCGGACTTTCGGCGAAGCTCCTCGACAATATGCTCGCGGCAATCGGTCTCGATCGCGCAAGCGCTTCGCTCGCCTATGTGTCGCCCTGGCGGCCGCCCGGCGATCGCGCGCTGACGCCGCATGAAGCGGCGATCTTTGCGGCTTTCGCGCGCCGTCGGGTGGAGCTGGCGCGGCCCGAAATTCTGTTGCTGTTTGGCGAGGCGCCGGCGCGGGTCATGCTCGCGACGAGCGAGCCCGTCGGAAAGCTGCGCGGCAAGCTTCACGAAGCGCGCTGCGGCGCGCATGTCGCGCGCGCCTTCGCGTTTACCAGTCTCGAGGCGATGCTGAAGAGTTCGGCGCTGAAGCCGGCCGCCTGGCGCGATTTGCGAAAAGCCGCAGAGGCGTTGCAACAGGCGTAAGCCGTCGCTGTCGCTACTGGAAACCATCACACGTCATGGCCGGGCTTGTCCCGGCCATCCACGCCGGGACGATGCGCGAAAGCTGCGAGGCTCGCGTGGCGGCGCCGCGTGGATACCCGCGACAAGCGCGGGCATGACGCGCGAAAAAACCAGCATTGAGGCGGCGGCTACTCCGCCGCTTCACCCTTTTGGCCGCCGGCGAAGCGACGGATGACGTAATCGTCGACGATGCGGGTGAACTCCTCGGCGATGCCTTCGCCGCGCAAAGTCATCGCCTTTTTGCCGTCGATGAAGACGGGCGCGGCTGGCGTCTCGCCGGTGCCGGGCAGGGAAATGCCGATGTCGGCGTGTTTCGACTCGCCGGGACCGTTCACGATACAGCCCATCACCGCGACATTGAGCGTCTCGACGCCGGGATAGTGCATGCGCCAGACGGCCATGCGCTCGCGGATATGCGCCTGAATGTCGCGCGCCAGCTCCTGAAACACCGTCGAGGTGGTGCGCCCGCAGCCCGGGCAGGCCGCGACGAGCGGCACGAAGGTGCGAAAGCCCATCGTCTGCAGAATTTCCTGCGCGACGCGCACTTCCAGCGAACGGTCGCCGCCGGGCTCCGGCGTCAGCGAGACGCGGATCGTGTCGCCGACGCCGTCCTGCAGCAGCACGCCAAGCGCGGCGGAAGACGCGACGACGCCTTTCGAGCCCATGCCGGCCTCGGTGAGGCCGAGATGGAGCGCATAGTCGCTGCGCGCCGCCAGCATGCGGTAGACGGCGATGAGGTCCTGCACCGCCGAGACCTTCGCCGAAATGACGATGCGGTCCTTGGCGAGGCCGATTTCCTCGGCGCGGCGGGCCGACATCAGCGCCGAGCGGACGAGCGCCTCGCGGGTCACGGCGCGCGCGTCGAGCGGCCGGTCCGAGGCGTGGTTCAAGTCCATGAGATAGGTCAGCAGCTCCTGGTCGAGCGAGCCCCAATTGGCGCCGATGCGCACCGCCTTGCCGTGTTTTGCGGCAAGCTCGACGATCGAGGCGAACTGCTTGTCCTTCTTCTCCTTGAAGCCGACATTGCCCGGATTGATGCGGTATTTGGCGAGCGCTTCGCCGCAGGCCGGATGATCGGCGAGAAGCTTGTGGCCGATGTAGTGGAAATCGCCGACCAGCGGGACGCTGACGCCCTTTTGGTCCAGCCTGTCGCGGATATGCGGCACGGCCGCCGCCGCCTCGTCGCGGTCGACGGTGATGCGCACGAGTTCGGAGCCGGCCTGCGCCAGCGCCGTCACCTGCGCGACGGTCGACTCGACGTCCGCCGTGTCGGTGTTGGTCATCGACTGGACGACGACCGGCGCGCCGCCGCCGACCGTCACGGCGCCTGCCCCCGCGCCGATGGCCACCGCGCAGGTGCGGTGGCGGGGCGCGGGCTCGGCGGCGACCGGATCGGGCAGGCGGGTCTCTTGTGCGGCGTCGTTCATCGGGTCGCTTCGGCGGTCGTTATCGTCGGCAGATAGGTCGCCCGTAACGGACGCGAGGTCAAGCGCGCTAACAATGGTCGAGCGCTACCATGATGATTGTCGCGACAAGGGCAATAGTCAGCGCGCCGATAGCGTAGCGTCCTTCGGCGGCGCCTTCCAAAAGAGAACCGACCTTGATGAAGAGTCGATCGGAAAATGGAGACATATCCTTCCTTCAGGCTGAGGGCGATTCATTCGAGAGCGCATCATACGGCCAACGGCGTTTGCGGCTTGTGACGGGTAATGACACCGTCATTACGGTGTGCTAAAAGCAAGGGAGTTGCTGGAGAAGAGCCATCATGGCGGCCAATCATTCAACCGCAAAGCGCGAGACGCTCAATCTTCGCGTTAAGCCTGAGGACCGAGAGCTCATCGCGCGCGCCGCTCAATTGCTGGGAAAGACCCGAACCGAGTTTTTACTGGAAGCAGGCCGTCGCGCCGCCCAGGACGCCTTGCTGGACCGCGCCTTGTTCAATGTCGGCCCCGAAAACTACGCGCGCTTCGTCGAGCGCCTCGATGCGCCGTCCGCGCCAAACGAGAAATTGCGGCGCATGATGACGACTAAAGCGCCGTGGGACTGACGTTTGCGCCGCCCCGCCCGATATCCGACGCCGACGAACTTTCCGCTTTCGACTGCGGCGTTCCTGTCCTCGATGACTGGCTGAGACGCCGCGCCCGCGCCAATCAAGCGAGCGGCGCATCTCGGACTTACGTCGTCTGCAATGGCCCTCGCGTCATCGCTTATTACGCGCTCGCGTCCGGAGCGGTTGCAATGGTCGGGGCGTCGCCAAGGCTTCGACGGAACATGCCTGATCCCGTCCCGGTCGCCGTGCTTGGCCGATTGGCGATCGATCGCACATGCCAGAAGCGGGGAATCGGTCGCGCGCTCGTGCGCGACTCCGTCCTGCGCGTCATGCACGCGGCTGAGGCCATCGGCATCAGAGGCGTCTTGGTTCATGCCATTTCCGATGAAGCCGCGGCCTTCTATCTGGCGCTCGGCTTTGAACCCTCGCCCTTAGAAGCCTTGACGCTCATGGCGACGCTTTCGGATCTGCGCGGAACGGTGAGGTGATCGCGCGCGATGCGTCAGCCCTTTAGTCTTCTGGCAGCAGTCGGAGCCGGCGCGCCGTCATTCTGTCGATGAGCCGGGCCGGCAACAGGCCCCGCACCCTGTAGCTCAGTCGATTGTGGACGACGAGAATGCGGGCGGGCGGCCGCGGCGCGGTCAGCGCCCGCAACACGGCCCTTGCGACGACCTCCGGTCCGGGCGCGCGCCGGCCTTGCTCGACAAGCCATTTCAGCATTCTTTGACCCGGGGCGGCATAGGCCGTGCCCTCGAACATGCCGAGATCGACGTCTTCGGCCTTGTCCCAGATCGGCGTCGCGATCATCCCCGGCTCGATCAGCACGACGTCGACGCCATAGACCATCAGCTCGCGGCGCAGCGCGTCCGACATGCCCTCTAACCCGAATTTCGAGGCGTTGTAGGCGCCGAGGAACGGCGCGGCGAAGCGTCCGGCGACCGAACTCATGTTGACGATGCGGCCCGGCGCGCCCCGCCGCTTTTCGCCGGCGCCGAGCAGCGGCGCAAAGGCCTGAATGACCTGAAGCTGCCCAATGAGATTGACCTCGATCTGGTGTCGAAAGGCGTCAATCCGCAGATGCAGCAGCGGGCCGGGAACGGCGACGCCGGCGTTGTTGACGAGTCCGGCAAGCCTCTCGCCCTCGAGGCGGGCCTCGACGTCCCGCGCGGCGGCCATGATGGCCCCGCCATCGGTCACGTCGAAGCGGAGCGGAACGACGGCGGCGCCATGGCGCGCGACCAGCGCGGCGGCGTCGGACTCCTTGCGGACCGACGGGAAAACAAGAAAACCCTTCTCGACCAGCAGGTCGACGCAGGCCGCGCCGATCCCGGTCGCGGCCCCGGTGACGACGACCGCCCTCATACGCGTTCTCCGATCGTTGCGACGAGATGGGCGAGCGCCACGCGCGTTTCGCCGTCGGCGCGGCCGTCGACCCTGGCGCGCCGGAAGTGGCGCTGAAA
Organism: Methylocystis sp.; assembly: GCF_050251305.1. Classification (GTDB taxonomy): domain Bacteria; phylum Pseudomonadota; class Alphaproteobacteria; order Rhizobiales; family Beijerinckiaceae; genus Methylocystis. The sequence goes on from NZ_JBFWNB010000007.1 coordinate 81,024, forward strand.
CGCCTCGACCGCCTGAACGGTCTGCGCGTCATAGACGCCGGTCTGATCGACTCCATAGCCATAAGCCGCGAGATCGCGCTGGAGGGACGCGACCTTGGTGCCCTCGTCGCCGAGCGCGATCGTGGTCGCGCCGAGGCCGGGGTTTTCCTCGGCGACACGCCCGACGCCAAGCCGGGCGAACTCCTCCCAGGGGAAGAACTCGCCAGGATCGCGCTTGCGGCCGGGCGCGATGTCGGAATGCGCCAGCACCCGTTCCGGCGGTATCGCGTGTCGCCGGCAGATGTCCCGGGCGAGCGCCGCCGTCGCCTCGATCTGGGCCGCCGGATACGGCCGGGGATCATTGTGGCCGGGATGAACGATTTCGACGCCGATCGAGGCGGAATTCATGTCCGTTTCGCCAGCCCAGAAACTTTTTCCCGCGTGCCAGGCGCGCCGGGATTCCGGCACGAGCTGCAGCACGCTTCCGTCCTCATTCACGACATAATGGGCCGAAACCTCCGAGTCCGGATGGCAGAGCAGGGCGGCGGCCGATTCCGCCGTCGGCATCCCCGTATAGTGGAGCACAAGCGACGAGATCGGGCGCAGCCGCGCGCCGTGGTTGGGCGAGGGGCACACGCGCGCGCCGGTGAAGTCCGGCTTGAAGAAGCCCGAGCCGTCGCGCCAGGGCTGAGTCGTGGACAGCCATTCCCGCGCGCGCGCCTCCGGCGCGGCGCTGCGCAGAATGTCGGTGACGACGCAGGCGCTGTCCGCGCCCGCCGCCAGCGCCGCAATCGCGCGTTCGGGCGTCAGTCCGCCGATCGCGACGAGCGGCGTTTCGCCGATCTGCGCCTTCCAGGCGCCGATCCGGGCGAGCCCCTGCGGCGCAAAGGCCATCTGTTTCAGCAGCGTCGGATAGATCGGCCCCAGCGCGACATAATCCGCCTCAAGAGAAAGCGCCCGATCGAGTTCGGCCTGGTCGTGAGTCGAAACGCCGATCCTGACGCCAGCGCGGCGCAGCGCCGGAATGTCGGCGGAATCGAGATCGCCCTGGCCGAGATGGACGAAGTCGCAGCCCTCCTCGATCGCGAGTCGCCAGTAATCATTGACGACGAGCTGCGCGCCATGTCTGGCGCAGATATCCCGGGCCGTCGCGATCTGCGCGCGCATGTCGGATTCGTCGCGATCCTTCACCCTGAGCTGCACGAGCTTGACCCCCTGCGGCAGCAGGCGGGAAAGCCAATCGGCGTTGTCGACGATGAGATAGAAGGGGTCGAGCTTCAGCGCCGTCATCGCCTCAGGCCAGTCTGTCGAAGGGGCGGCCGATCACCGGCGTCGAAGGTTCGGCCATATCGCGCGGGGTCATCGGTTCGGCGCGGAAGCCGGCGCGGCCCGCTTCGATCGCGAGCGCGAAGGCGCGCGCCATCAGCACCGGGTCGCCGGCGCGCGAAACGGCGGTGTTGAGCAACACGGCGTCATAGCCCATCTCCATCGCCAGCGCGGCGTGGGACGGCGCGCCGAGACCAGCGTCGACGACGAGCGGCGTGTCGGGAAAATGCGCGCGCAGCGCCCTCAGGGCGAATGCGTCGTTGACCCCGCGCCCGGAGCCGATCGGCGCGGCCCAGGGCATCAGCACGCGGCAGCCGGCGTCGAGCAGCTTCTCCGCCACGACGAGATCGTCGGTGGTATAGGGGAAGACCTTGAAGCCGTCGTCCGCGAGCGCGCGCGCCGCTTCGACGAGCCCGAAGACGTCGGGCTGCAGCGTGTCTTCCTCGCCAATCACTTCCAGCTTGATCCAGTCGGTCGCGAAGACTTCGCGCGCCATCTGCGCGGTCGCGATCGCTTCCTTGGCCGTGCGGCAGCCCGCGGTGTTCGGCAGCACGCGCACGCCGATGTCGCGGATCAGGCTCCAGAAGGTCTCGCCCGCCCTTGCGCGGCCGGCTTCGCGCCGCAGCGAGACGGTGACGATCTCGCACCCCGACGCGCGAATGGCCTCGGAGAGAATCGCAGGCGAAGGATATCGCGCCGTGCCGAGCAGCAGCCGCGAGGAGAGCGCAACGTCGTAGAGCGTCACCGGATCATTCATTCGCCAACTCGCGCCAACTCGCGCCAACTCGCGCCAAACTCGCTCACCCGCCCTGCCGCGGCGTCACGATCTCGACGGCGTCGCCGTCGCGCAGCCGCGTGTCGGCGCGGTCTTTGGCGCGCACGAACTCCTGGTTCAAGGCGGTGCCGACGGTCTTTTCGTCATACCCCAGTTCGAGCAGCAGCGTTTGCAACGTGGTCGCGCGCACTTCTTGCGATCGCCCGTTGATCTGAATCAACATCCATTACCTCCGGGAAATACCCGTCGTTGACGACGACCTCAGCCGCGCGGCGCGCCAGCGCCGGCGCAAGCAGGAACCCGTGGCGGTAGAGCCCATTGATATAGAGGGTGCGCCCCCGCTTCGAAAGACGGGGCAGATTGTCGGCGAAAGCGGGGCGAACGTCCGAGCCGGTCTCGACAATTTCGGCTTCGGCGAAGGCCGGATGGACAGCGAACGCCGAATTGACGAGTTCGACGACCGAGCGCGCGGTGACCCGCGCGCGCTCCTCGTTCTCGATCATCGTCGCCCCTACCATGAACAGTCCGTCGCCGCGCGGGACGACGTAGACCGGCCGGCGCGGATGCAGCATGCGCACCGGACGCGCCAGGGAAATCTCCTCGCTGCGCAGGATCAGCATCTCGCCCTTGACGCCGCGCAAGCCCGGGAGCGCGTCGCGCGCCGCGAAACCGCGGCAATCGACGGTCCAATCGGGATGTGTCGCCAGTTTGGCGGCGTCCTGCTGAAAATGCAGCGTCACATTCGGTCTCTGGGCGAGACGCTCGGTCAGCGCGACCAACGCGGCGCGCGGGTCGAGATGCGCTTCTCCTGGGAAAAACAGCGCGGCGTCGAAGCGCCCGGCCAGATCCGGCTCAAGCGCGGCGATTCCCGAGGCGTCCAGCGCTTCGAAACGGCGGGTGCGCCTGGCGAAGTCGGAGAGTTCGGCGCGCTCGCGGGCAGGCGCCACGACAAGACTGCCGGCGACGACGGCGACGCCGAATTCGCGCGACCAGAAGTCGAGCGCTTCTTCGCCGAGCTCCGCGATCAGGGGTTCGGCGCTCTCCAATTCGCACCACGGCGCGATCATGCCGCCGGCGAATCGCGAGCAGCCGAGGCCCGGCGCCGCCGCGCGCTCCACAAGTTCGACGTCGACGCCTTTGCGCGCGAGGGCGTCGGCCGCGCAAAGGCCGGCGACGCCCGCGCCGATCACGCGCACGAGCACGAACGGCGCCTTTCTGAGATGTTTACGGACACCATCCCTCCGCCAGCTTCAACTGGATCAGGTTCGAAGGGTCGCCGCGCCCGCGCCTCGCGGCGTCTTCTGCGGCCTCTCAGCCCCTTTGCGCCGCGCCGTCAACGCGCGTCGTCGGACGGGGCTCCCCCGGCGCATCTAGGCTCGCGCGAAGAGCGGCGGCCGTCAAGCGCCGCGCTTGACGCTCTCCTGACGCGGCGAGGCGCCGGGACTTGCCAGAAATCAACCGATGGCTCAGGTTGCGAAAAGAAAAGCGCGCAAAAAGGCGCAGTTTCCGGGGAGAGAAATCATGACCTTCAATCGCCGTGCGGCAAGCGTCCGCACGTCAATCATCGGCTCCGCCTTCGTCGCTGCGCTCGCCTGCTCGAGCTGGGCCGCGCCGGCCGAAGCCGCCCAGCTTGGTCAATATTTCCCAATTCCGAATTCGCTGAACTTCAGCGGCGTTCCGCGGGATTCGATCCTGAAAATCCAGTCGAAATGGCTGCAGAACGGCCTCGACAATCTCAAGAAGGCGCGCGCCGAGGCGGAAGCGGCGCTTGAAAAGGCGAAATCCGGCGCGCCGGACGAGGTCGCCGCCGCCGAGGAGAACGTCAAGAAGCTCGACGCGATGATCGCCGAGACGGAAGAAGAATTGGCGTTATCGGACAACAATGATTCGTCGCATGACATCCAGAAAGAGCGCAAACGCAAGTTGATGCTCAATCTCAATCAATGGATCAACGAACTCAATCATCTAGCGACGGAGCAGATGAAGATCGCGATCCTGAAAGACGGCGCAGAAGCCCAGGCGGCGCAAAACCGCAACTACCAATTGTCGGAAGAGGCGGACAATCTCGAGAAGGCCAAGATCGATCCGAGCATCCTGAATTGGGCCGAGACGAAGTAATCTTCCGCCGGCGGACTAGAGAATATCTTCCGGCGCGGCGGCGGGCCGAGACAGTTCGCCGTTGAGCTTCACGATTCGTCGCGCGGCCTTTTCGAGCGCATCGGCCGCGCGCGCCGACAGCGCGTCGTTCGCCCTGCGCGCCGAGTCGAGTTCGGCGCGCAGGGCCGCGATCTCGGAATCGGCGGTCGAGGCTTTGGCGCGGGCGTCTTTCGCTTCATCGGCGATGGCGAGCGACGCCATCACGATGATGCGCTGCTCCCCGATCTCGCCGAAGCTTTCGCGCATCGATACGATCTTGCTCTCGACATAGGCCGCGAGCTCTTCGATGCGCTGCTCCTCGCCGTCCTCGCACGACATGCGATAGGTGCGGCCCGCTATGGAGACGACGACGGCGGCCATATCAGTCCTCTTGAGCCGGGGCTGCGTCGCCGAGCGCTGCGGCGACGCCTTCGCTCGCGGTTTCGAGCCGACGCAGCACTTCGTCGCGACTTCTTTCCAGGGCGTTCTGTCGCGCCAGCGCGGCGTCGAGGTCCAGAGCCAGCCGCGATCGGTCGTCCTGCATGATGGCGAGTTCTTCTTCGAGTTCGGCGCTGGAGACCTCGTCTTCGAGCTTTGCGGCGACCGTGCGCTCCAGCTGCGCGAGCGCGGTCTGCAATTCGGCGACGGCGGCCTCCAGCCTCTTGGCGTTTTCTAGGTCGCGCTTATCTGAATGGTTCATCGCCGATCGCTGGAGTTGAAAGCCCTTTGGGCGCGGCGAACCCGCCGGAGCGATTCGCGTGTCGGCCTGTACCTAGCATGAATCGCGCAAATCGAAACCGCGCAGAACGGCGCGCCCGCGGCGCGTTGACAGGGGGGCGCGAGGTGCTATCACACCCGAGCCTTCAAAGCCGCAGGGCGTGAAGGGCGAAAGCCGCGTAGAGTTCATGCGGCGCAAGGAGATTTTCCAAATGACGGTGCGAGTGGCGATCAACGGTTTCGGGCGCATTGGCCGCAATATCCTGCGCTACATCATCGAGACGGGACGCACGGACCTGGACGTCGTCGCCATCAACGATCTCGGCCCCGTCGAGACCAATGCGCATCTGCTGCGCTATGATTCGGTGCACGGCCGCTTTCCGCATGACGTGAAGGTCGCCGGCGACACGATCGACGTCGGCCGCGGCCCGATCAAGGTGACCGCCATCAAGAATCCGGCCGAACTCCCCTACAAGGATCTCAAGATCGACATCGCGCTCGAATGCACCGGGCTCTTCACGGCGCGCGACAAGGCAAAACTGCTTCTCGACGCCGGCGCGAAGCGCGTGCTCGTGTCGGCCCCCGCGGAAGGCGCCGACATTACGGTGGTCTATGGCGTCAATCACGACAAGATCACTAAGGACGATCTCATCATCTCCAACGCGTCCTGCACGACGAACTGCCTGGCGCCGGTCGCCAAGGTGTTGCATGAGGCGATCGGCATCGAGAAGGGGATCATGACGACGATCCACGCCTATACGGGCGATCAGCCGACGCTGGACACCTATCACAAGGATCTGTATCGCGCACGCGCGGCGGCGCTGTCGATGATTCCGACGTCCACGGGCGCGGCGAAAGCCGTGGGACTCGTGCTGCCGGAGCTCAACGGCAAGCTCGACGGTTACGCCATTCGCGTGCCGACGCCGAATGTCTCGGCGGTCGATCTGAAGTTCGTGGCCAAGCGCCCGACGACGAAGGACGAGGTGCATGCGGCGATCAAAGCCGCCGCGGACGGACCGCTCAAAGGCGTGCTCGGCTATACGAGCGAGAAGCTGGTTTCGATCGACTTCAACCACAATCCGCTGTCGTCCTGCTTCCATCTCGACCAGACCAAAGTCATGGACGGCAATCTCGTGTCGATTCTGTCCTGGTACGACAATGAGTGGGGATTCTCCGGCCGCATGACCGATGTGGCGACCGTGATCGGCAAGCTTCTCTAAAGCTCGCGTCATCCTGTCGACGCGGGCCTTGCGGTCCGCGTCTTTCTTTTCAAGCCGCTGCTGGACGCTTCAGATGGCCGCCTTCCGGACTCTCGACGACGCCGACGTCACAGGCAAACGCGTGCTGCTGCGCGTCGATCTCAACGTGCCGATGGAGGATGGGCGCGTCACGGACGCGACGCGCATCGAGCGCGCGCTGCCGACGATCAACGAGATCGCGGACAAGGGCGGCAAAATCGTTCTGCTGTCACATTTCGGCCGGCCCAAGGGCCAGCGCGTCGACGGGGATTCGCTGCGTCAGGTGATCCCCGCGCTCGAACATGTCCTCAAACGCAAGATCGCCTTCGCCGACGATTGCGTGGGTGAAGCCGCCGCGCGCGTCGTCGACGCGCTCAAGGACGGCGAGGTCGCGCTGCTCGAAAACACCCGTTTCCATAAGGGCGAGGAAAAGAACGAAGCCGACTTCGTCGAGGCGCTCGCCAAGAACGGCGATCTCTTCGTCAGCGACGCCTTCTCGGCGGCGCATCGCGCCCACGCCTCGACCGAAGGCGTCGCGCATCGGCTGCCGGCCTACGCCGGCCGCGCCATGCAGGCGGAGCTTGAGGCGCTGCAATCGGCGCTCGCCAGTCCGCAACGGCCGGTCATGGCGATCGTCGGCGGCGCGAAAGTCTCGACGAAGCTCGAACTGCTGGGCAATCTCGTCGAGAAGGTCGATGACCTCGTCATCGGCGGCGGCATGGCGAACACCTTCCTTGCGGCGCAAGGCAAGGCCGTCGGCAAGTCGCTGTGCGAACATGATCTCGCCGGCGCCGCGCGCGACATTCTCGCCAAAGCTGACAAGGTGGGCTGCACGATCGTTCTGCCGATCGACGCCACGGTCGCGCAGAAATTCGAAGCGCATGCGCCCTCGCACATCGTCTCGGTCGACCATGTCGGCGAAAACGACATGATCCTCGACGTCGGTCCGAAAACCATCGCGCACATCGAATCGCTTCTCGCCCAGTGCAAGACGCTCGTGTGGAACGGGCCATTCGGCGCGTTCGAACTGCCGCCCTTCGACGAAGGCACGAACGCCGTCGCGCAGGCCGCCGCGCGACTCACGGTGGAAGGCAAGCTGCTCTCGATCGCCGGCGGCGGCGACACCGTGGCGGCGCTCAATCAGGCGCATGTCGCGCAGGAATTTTCCTATGTGTCGACGGCCGGCGGCGCATTCCTCGAATGGCTCGAAGGAAAGACGCTGCCGGGCGTCGCGGCGCTCATGCGCTGATCGGCGGTCCGCCCGCCTTCAGCGGCGGGCGCTATAATTTGGCGAGCGTCGCTTCGGCCGTGGACACTGTCGCTTCGCCCGAGTTTTCCTCGACATTGATCCATTTGACGACGCCGTCGTCGACGAGCGCCGAATAGCGCTTGCCGCGCACGCCCAGGCCTGGCTCGGTGAGATCAAGTTCGAGTCCGAGTGCTTTGGCGAAGGCTGCGGAGCCGTCGGCAAGCGCATCGATCTTGCCGTTGGCGCCGGAGTCCTTGAGCCAGGCGTCGAGCGCGAAAATGTCGTTCACCGCCGTGACCGCCACCGCATTCACGCCTTTCGATTTGATTTCATCAGCTTTGGCGATGAAACCCGGCAGATGTTTCTTGTGGCAGGTCGGCGTATAAGCGCCGGGAACGCTGAAGAGCGCGATCCTGCGTCCGGCGAAATAGTCCTTTGTGTTAACCGTCTCCGGGCCATTCTTGCCCATGACGGTCAGCGTCACGTCGGGGAGTCGATCTCCAGCTTTAATTGTCATGCTCAATCTCGCTTCGTCTAAGTGAGGCCCAATCTAGATAGCGCGGTTTGCATGCTCATGTCGCGTCGCGCTTCGCGACGTGTTTGCAGCCGCACTTGTGGGCGTCGCTGACCGGAGTCAACATAGGTGCGGGCGGCCGGCGCGGACGATGCGTCTTTGGAGGGCGGACTAATGTCGGATTCTCAAAATCAGCGCGGCGGCAACACGCCGCCTGCGGCGTGGGTATGGAGCCAGTATCGCGGCGAGCAGCCGAATTCCTCCCCGCCGGGGCTGACGCGCGCGTCAAAGAGCGAGGGAGGATCCAATTCGCGCGCGCCGATCGATCCGCCGCCGCCGCGCCGCGGCGATGGGGCCAGCGGCGGCGCAATCGCCTTTATCGTGGCGCTCGCGATTTTGACGCTCGCCGCCGCGTCCTGGTGGCTCGCCGCATCGCGTTCGTCGCCGCCGCCGTCGCCCGACGCGCAGCCCGTCGAAGAAACCGGCGCGCCCGCCGCGGATGAGAGCGCCGCGCCGCCGCCTGAGCCCGAAGCGACGGAGACGCCGCCGCCTCCATCCGACGCTGCGCCGCCGTCGCCGCAGGAGGCGGCTCCGCCCGCCGAGCCTTCTCCGCCCGCCGCCGCCCCGACCGAGCAGAATTCAGAGCCCGCCGCCGGCGCGGCGCCGGAAGAGCCGCGGAAAAAGCATAAGAGGCGGCGTCACCGTTAAGCGCCCTCAGGTGCGCCAGGGATGCTCGGGGAGATCGCAAACCCCGAGCGTCTCGACGCCCGCCTGCGCGACCGCATGATCGTTGTCGACGGATGAGCCGCTGACGCCGATCGCGCCGATCATGACGCCGTCGGCGTCGACGATGGGAAGTCCGCCGGGGAAGGTGATGAGCCCGTCGTTCGAATGCTCGATGCCGTAGAGCGGGCCGCCGGGCTGAGAAAGCTTGCCGATCTGGCCGGTCGGCATGCCGAAGAAGACCGCGGTCTTGGCCTTCTTCATCGCGATGTCGATGCTGCCGACCCAGGCGTCGTCCATCCGCTCGAAGGCTTTCAGCACGCCGCCCGAATCGACGACCGCGATGCACATCTGCGTCTTGAGTTCGATCGCCTTCCGGCGCGCCGCGGCGATCGCCTGATCCGCCTGTTCTATCGATACATGCATGCGCCGATCTCCTTCTTGCAAAAAACAGCCGTGTCGGCCCTCCAGCACGAAGCTAGAGCGCGAGCCCCCCGAGGGGATGCCGACCTGACGATTAATTCGAAGCCGACTCCAGCGCGCGCGAGATCAGCGCTTTGGCGTCGGGACTGTCCCAGGCGGCGGGGCCGTTCATCAGCCCGACCTGGCAGCCGTCGGGGCCGATCAGCAGCGTCGTCGGCAGGCCCAGCGCTTTGCCCGCCTGTTTCATCTCGAAGAAGATGTTGGCCTTCGGATCGCTGTAATAGGTCAGCGATTTCACGCCGGTTTCGGCGAGAAACGCCTTCGGCCGCTCGAGACGGGTCGTGTCGATGTTCACCGCGACGACTTGAAAGTTCCGCCCGGCGAACGCCTCTTGCAGCCGGTCGAGCGCCGGCATTTCGGCGCGGCAGGGCACGCACCAGGTCGCCCAGAGATTGAGGAGCGCCGTCTTGCCTTTGAAGGAGCCGAGCGAAACCGGCGCGCCGTCGGGCCCGTCGACGGAATAATCGGCGACTGGCCCCGGCTTCGCGGCGATGGTCATCGCCGCGACTTCGCCTTTGGCGAGATCCTTCACATCGGCGGCGATCCTGGCCGATGCCGCGCAGGCGGGGTTGACGTCGTCCGCCGGCGCGGCGCTCTGATCGGCCGTTCCCGTCGGCGTCCCTTCGTCAACAGCGGCTCCCGGCGGTTTCTTGCCGCCCATGCTGCCGATCACGTATAGAAACGCCACGCCCGCCGCCATGGTTATCAAGGCCGCCTTCGCGACGAACAGGAATGATCGCTTGGGCGGCGGCGGTTTCGGCATGAGGCGCAGGCTCCGGGGCTGAAAATGACGAGCAAGATATGGGGCGGACGCTTCCAAAGCGCAACCGACGCGGTTCTGGAGGCGATCAACGTCTCGATCGACTTCGACAAGCGCCTCGGCCTGCAGGACGTGCGCGGCTCGCTCGCCCATGTCGCCATGCTTGGCGAAACCGGAATCGTGTCGCGTGACGACGCCGCGGCGATCGCCGAAGGATTGGAGCGGGTCAAAGCGGAGATCGAGAGCGAGAGCTTCGAATTTTCGCGCACGCTCGAAGACATTCACATGAATGTCGAATCGCGCCTCGCCGAACTGATCGGGCCGGCGGCGGGACGTTTGCACACGGCGCGTTCGCGCAATGATCAGGTCGCGACCGATTTCCGCCTTTACATCCGCGATCGGATCGACGCGCTCGATCTCGAACTCGCCGATCTGCAGCTGGCGCTGGCGGCCCGCGCGCTGGACGAAGCGGCGAGCGTCATGCCCGGCTTCACCCATCTGCAATCGGCGCAGCCGGTGACGCTCGGCCATCATCTCCTCGCCTATGTCGAAATGGTCGCCCGCGACCGGGGGCGTCTGCGCGACGCGCGCGCCCGCCTCAACGAATGTCCGCTCGGCGCGGCGGCGCTGGCCGGAACGAGCTTTCCGATCGACCGCGCCATGACGGCGCGCGCGCTCGGCTTCGACCGGCCGACCGCCAATTCGCTCGACAGCGTCTCCGACCGCGATTTCGTTCTGGAGACGCTCAGCGCGGCGGCGATCTGCGCCACCCATCTGTCGCGCTTCGCCGAAGAGATCGTGCTTTGGACGACGCCGCAATTCGGCTTCATCGCGCTCTCGGACAAATTCACCACCGGCTCGTCGATCATGCCGCAGAAGCGCAATCCCGACGCGGCCGAACTGGCGCGCGGCAAGTCGGGCCGCGTCATCGGCGCGCTGGTCGCGCTGCTCATCGTCATGAAGGGCCTGCCGCTCGCCTATTCGAAGGACATGCAAGAGGATAAGGAAGGCGCCTTCGACGCGCTCGACACGCTGTCGCTCTGCATCGCCGCCATCGCCGGCATGGTTCGCGACATGCGCGTCGACCGCGCGCGGATGAAGGCGGCGGCGGGCGCGGGCTACGCCACCGCAACCGATCTCGCCGACTGGCTGGTGCGCGCGCTGTCGCTGCCGTTCCGCGAGGCGCATCACGTCACCGGCCGCATCGTCGCCTGCGCCGAAGCGCGCGGCGCGCGTCTCGAGGATTTGACGCTCGAGGAGCTGCAAGGCGTCGAGCCGCGCATCACCGCCGAAGTGTTCGACGTGCTCGGCGTCGAAAAGTCGGCGCAGAGCCGCAAAAGCTACGGCGGCACGGCGCCGGACAATGTGCGCGCCGCGGCGCAGAGCTGGCTCGACAGGCTCAAGAGCGAATGAACGAATTGACCGCGCGACTCTCTTTGGCGACTCCGCCGCTCGCCGAGGCGGCGGGTTTTGCGCCGGCGCTCGACGCGGCGCTGTCGGCGGGCGACGTCGCGAGCCTGCTCATTCGTTTCGCGAACGCTGACGAACGCGCGAATGAGGCGATCGTGCGCGCTCTCGCGCCGGCGGCCCAAGACAAGGACGTCGCCGTGCTTGTCGCCGCGTCGCCAAATGTCGCGTTGCGCGCCGGCGCGGACGGCGCGCATATTTCAGATTGCGGCGAAGCGCTGACCGACGCCGTCAAGAAATTGTCGCCGCGCTATATCGTCGGCGCCGGCGATCTCGAAACGCGCGACGACGCCATGCGCGCCGGCGAAGCGGGCGCGGATTATGTGATGTTCTCGGATCATGACCGCGATGCGCTGATCGAGCGCATCGTCTGGTGGGCGGAGCTGTTCAACACGCCCTGCGTCGCCCGCGCCGCGACGCTCGACGATGTCGCGCGCCTTGCGGACGCCGGCGCCGACTTCGTTCTGCTCGACGACGCGGTCTGGCGCGACGCGCGCGGACCGGCTGCGGCCGTGGCCGAGGCGCTGGCGAGACTCAAGGGAGAACGCAAGTGACCCGCGCGCAAAAGCGCTTTCGTCCCGTCGCACGGATCGCGTCATTGCGAGGCGCAACGCGCCGAAGCAATCCAGAAGCCGCGCCAACTTTGCGAGATGGCTTCGCTTCGCTCGCCATGACGGCGTGTGTGGCTCTCTTCTTCACGCCTGCAGTCGCATGGAGCGCAACGGAAAATGCGCCCGCTCCCGATCTCGCCTTCGGCGCCTATCAGCGCGGCGACTATTCCGTCGCGATGAAGGAAGCCAAGAAACGCATTGCGAGCAATCCGAAGGACGCTGCGGCGCTCACGCTCGTCGGCCAGCTTTATCTCGAAGGCTCCGGCGTGGCGCGCGATCTGTCTGCGGCGATGGAGTGGTTCAAACGCGGCGCCGACGCCGGCGACAAGGAAGCGGCCTATCTGTATGGCGCTGCGGCGCTCAACGGCGCCGGCGCGCCGAAGAACCGGGCCGTCGCGCGCGTCTATCTCGAGAAGGCCGCGGCGCAGGATCAGCCCGCCGCCCTGCATCTCCTGGGCGAGCTTGCGCTCGAAAACGAGGGGGCGCCGTCCGATTTCGGAAGGGCGGCCGACTATTTCCGCCGCGCCGCGGCGAAGGGCGACGCGGATTCGCTTTATGCGCTCGGCGTTCTCTATAAGACCGGCCGAGGCGTTGCGAAGGACGACCGCGAAGCCGCGGAGTGGTTCCGGCGCGCCGCCGAACTGGATTACGCTCCGGCGATGGTTGAGTTCGCCGTCTATCAGTTCAATGGCGTCGGCGTTTCGCGCGACCGCAGCGCCGCAGCGCAATGGTTTCGCAAAGCGGCGCTGAAGGGCAACGCCGTCGCGCAAAACCGTCTCGCCCATATTCTCGCCCAAGGTCTGGGAGTCGAAGCGAATATCGCCGAAGCGCGGGAGTGGCGCGACAAGTCGCGCGCGGCCGGGCTGAACGATCCTTCGCTCGACGAACTCGGCGCGTCCGAGCCGGCGAAGCCAGCCGCGGGCAAATGAGCGCCGCCGGCGTGAGCGCGGCGACGCGGCGGACCGTCAGACTCCTTCGCCGCTTCGTCAAGCCGCGCATCCTCTCGTTGACGGCGCCGTTGCGTCGCCTTCAGGCGCTCATCGAAGCGATCTCTCCAGAACGCCGCGCGCCTTTCGCGCCGGAGATCGCCGGCGACTGGATCCCGAGCGCCGCAGGACCCGCCGTTGCGACGCTGGTCTATCTTCACGGCGGCGCCTTTCTCATCGGTTCGCCGCGGCTCTTTCGCTACGCCGCTAGATGCTTCGCCCGCGAGGGCTTCGACGTGTTCACGCCGGCCTATCGGCTCGCGCCCGAACATGTCTTTCCCGCCGCGCTGGACGACGTGCTGCGCGCCTATCGGCGCTTCGTCGAGGCGCGGCCGGGACCTTTCGTCATCGTCGGCGATTCGGCCGGCGGCGGACTTGCGGTTTCGCTGATGCTGCGCATACGCGACGAAGGCTTGCGGCCGCCGGTCGCCGCGGCGCTGTCCTCGCCATGGGTCGATCTCGCCGTAACGGGCGCCTCGGCGCGCGAAAACGAGGACCGCGATCCCTTGTTCACGCGCAAGGACATTCTGCTCGGCGCCCGCGCCGCGCTCGGGCGTCACAGCGCCAGAGATCCGCTTGCGTCGCCAATTTACGCCGATCTTTCCGGCCTGCCGCCGATGCTCGTGCATGTCGGCGCTGACGAAGCGCTGAGAGACGATTCGACGCGACTCGTCGCACGCGCGCGGCAGGCGGGCGTCGACGCGCGGCTCGAATCCTGGCCTTGCGTTCCTCACGCCTGGCAGCTGATGAGTTTTCTCCCCGAAGCGCGCGAGTCGCGCGCGAAAGCGATCGAATTCCTGAAGGCGCGCGTCGCGCAGGCCGAATGATTCCGCGCCATCATTTCTCGCGCGCGCCGGGCGCGGTAATCTCAGAGCAGCGGTCGAACGGCCGGGACAAAGACAGGAGCCGAATCATGTTCATTGCAATGAACCGCTTCAGGATCGTCAGAGGGAAGGAACAGGATTTCGAAGAGGTGTGGCGGTCGCGTCAGTCGCGGCTGCACGAAAGGCCCGGGTTCATCTTCTTCCATCTGCTCAAAGGGCCCGAGCGCGAAGAC
>NZ_JBFWNB010000008.1:0-91651 GCF_050251305.1 Methylocystis sp.
TCTTCGGCTATATTTCGGAACATCCCGGCTACGGCATGCCGGAGCGGGAAAGCGGCGATTACGCCGAAGACCTCGCGGCGACGATGCTCGCCTCGCCGCGCGGGATCGAATTCGATCCCGACGCCGCTTGGAACGAGCGCAGGAAGGTCTACGAAACAAGCGAGCTCATCGTGGAGAGCCTGTCGCTGACCGCGGCGGCTGAAGGCGCGACGAACGGCGATTGGACCTGCGCCATCGCGGCGGCGGTGTTCCGCTTCGCAAAGCTGGACGGCGTCCCGTGAGCGGCGCGCCGACATTCGCGGCGCGGCCGACGTTCCTCGGCGTCGAGCCGCGCACGGACGCGGCGGTTGTCGTCGCCGGCGTCCCTTACGACATCGGCACGACCAATCGCAGCGGCGCGCGCTTCGGACCGGCGGCCATTCGTCACGCGAGCCGCATGCTCGTCGACGGCGAACATCCGGCCCATTGGACGTCGCCCGTCGATCTGCCGCTCGCCGACGTGGGCGATTTCGCCATCGCGCTCGGCGACATCGCCGCAAGTCTGAAACTCATTGAGGAGCAGGCCTCCAACTATGCTCACCTGGTCACGCTTGGCGGCGAACATGGAATCACGCTGCCCCTGCTGCGCGCCTGCGCAAGAACGCGCGGACCGCTGGCGCTGATTCATTTCGACGCCCATGTCGACACATGGCCCGACAATTTCGGCCAGCCTTATGCGCATGGCTCGATGTTCTACCATGCGATCAACGAGGGCGTCGTCGAGCCGCGCCGCATGATCCAGATCGGCATCCGCTCGCCCGTGCAGCGCGACGTCTATGATTGGACGGTCGGGCAGGGCGTCACGATCGTCGCTGCGCAGGCGGCGCATGAGATCGGGCCTGCGGCCGTCGCTTCGAGGATCATCGAGACCGTCGGCGACGCGCCGGTCTATCTGACCTTCGACGTCGACGCGCTCGACCCGGCCTTCGCCCCAGGGACCGGCACGCCGGAAATCGGCGGCCTCGCCAACTGGCAGGCGCAGTCGATCATCCGCAGGCTCGGCGGCCTGAACTTCGTCGGGATGGATGTCGTCGAAGTCGCGCCGGCCTACGACGTCTCGGAAATCACTGCGCTCGCCGGCGCGACGATGGCCTGGGAATACCTCTGTCTTTTGAGGGCGGCCGGTCGCTCCGCCTCCGCCTCGCCGCGCCCTCGCCTGGAGCGGCGATAGCTCTGGCGATAGGTCTCTTGCCAAGGCCGCCCTTCGGCAGCACTCTGCGCGGAACAGCCGCTATTCAGCGGTCCGCTTCGGGACCAATCGAGGCGTTTGCAAGGCTTGGGGAGGGCGGCATGGCCAGTGCGGAGGGGCGCAGGGCGCGAGAGGTGGTCGGGGTTTTCGCAGACGGCTATGTGCTCGAAGCCGCGATCGATGAATTGCTGGCTTCGGGGTTCGACACCGCCGACATCAGCCTGCTCGCGGGCGAGAAGGCTATCGTCGGCAAGCTCGGCCATAAATATGAAAAGGTCGAGGCCGCAGAGGACGACGCGGCGGCCCCGCGCATCGCCTATGCGCCCAAAGACTCCTTGAGCAAGAAGGAGGGGGCGCTCGTCGGCGGCCTTGTGTATGTGGGCGCCACTTTGGCGGCGGGCGCGGCGCTCGCTTCGGGCGGCGCTCTCGCGATGCTTCTGGTGAGCGGCGTCGTCGGCGCGGAATTTGGCGGCCTGATCGGCGCCGTTCTCGGCGAATACCTGGAAGAACGTCACGCGAAATATCTCCAGGAGCAGCTGGATCATGGCGGCCTGCTGCTCTGGGTGCGAACCCGAAACGCGGCGCTGGAGGACGCGGCCAAGCGCATTCTCACCAAACATTCCGGCCGCGACGTGCATGCGCATGACATGCCCGCCGCAACGGCGTGACGGCCTCTCTTTCGCTTTGTGCTGGGCCTGCGCAGTCGAAAAATCGATCTACGCTGGCGAAGCGTCGAGATTGACAGGGGCCTCCCTCGGCCAGTGACGCAGCTCTGCGCAGGCTGCAAGAAACGCCGTTGCGTCCTTGCTCGCGGAGAGTCGAATGCAACCTTCATCCAGCGCTTCGGCGACGCCGGCCTTTTCCAGCAAAGGCGCCGCGCCCTCGGTGAAGCCGATAAATTTGCAGTGCGCAAAAGCGTCGGCGACGAACTCGCGCGCGGCGGCGTCGGCGGCGAGCTCAGCTCCGCCGTCCACAGAAGCGACGATGGCGACCGCGTCATAGAGCACCGATGGACCGCCATCGATCTTTTGCGCGGCCGCTTGCATAGCGCCATCGTCAAGAGTGACGCCGCCGATCTTCGGCGCGACGATTTCATAGACCGCGCCGGTCTTTTCGACCGCCTCGATCAGAGCTTCGACCAGTTTGGCGTCAGCGCCATCCGTCAGGAGAAGGCCGAGCTTGCGCCCTTCGAACGACTTTGGATGGTTCAGAATGCTGAGGGGCGCGGATTCCGGAAGATCCCGGCGCGTGGGGCGCGCGGCCTTAGCCGGTTCGGGCATCTCCAACCGTAGGCCGTCAGCGACGCGGCTCGCGAGCCCGGCGTCAATGTTTAACAGATGCGACACAACGCGCGAGCGAATGTCGGGCCGTTCGCATTTGCTGAGTTCGAAGATGATCGCGTCGCCGATGTGCTTGCGCTCGACCAGCGTCTGGCTGACGTAGAATTGCCGCGCCTGGCTATAGTGATCCGCGAAACTTTCGGCGCGGAGTCTGGTCTTCGGCCCCGATAGTTCTTCGTCGAATGACGTAAAGCCGCGCTCGGGGTTTTCGCGTGGCCCGCCCATCGCGCCCCAGCTATTGGGCTCGTAATTGGCGCGGCGCTTGGGATTTTTCATCGCCATATGCCCGTCCTGCTGGAAGAGCGCCATCGGGCAGCGCGGGGCGTTGACGGGGATATGGGTGAAGTTCGGGCTTCCGAGCCGTTTTAATTGTGTGTCGAGATAAGAAAAGTTGCGGCCTTGCAGCAAAGGATCGTCGCTGAAGTCGATGCCGGGCACGATATTCTGTGTGCAGAAAGCGACCTGTTCGGTTTCAGCAAAGAAATTTTCGACTGTCCGGTCGAGAACCATGCGGCCGACGATCTGCACCGGAACCTGTTCTTCGGGGATGAGCTTGGTGGCGTCGAGCACGTCAAATTCGAACGCCTCGGCGAATTCTTCGTCAAACAGCTGAACGCCGAGCTCCCACTCGGGAAAATGTCCGCCCTTGATCGCGCTCCAAAGATCGCGTCGATGAAAATCGGGATCTGCGCCATTGATCTTGACCGCTTCGTTCCACACCACGGACTGCAGTCCGAGCTTCGGCTTCCAGTGAAATTTGACGAATGTCGACTTTCCCTTCGCATCTACCAGACGAAACGTGTGCACGCCGAAGCCTTCCATAAAGCGAAACGAGCGCGGGATGGCGCGATCGGACATGATCCACATGATCATGTGGAAGCTTTCGGGCGTCAGCGAAGCGAAATCCCAGAAATTGTCATGCGCCGACTGGGCTTGAGGAAAACCGCGATCCGGCGCCGCCTTTACCGAATGGATCAGATCGGGGAACTTGATCGCGTCCTGAATGAAAAAGACCGGCATATTGTTGCCGACGAGATCCCAATTGCCTTCCTTAGTATAGAATTTGACCGCGAAGCCGCGCACGTCCCGTGCGAGGTCGAACGAGCCCTTATTGCCGGCCACAGTCGAGAATCTCACGAAGACTGGCGTTTTCTCTCCGACGCGCTGGAAGATGTCGGCGCGCGTTACGTTTTTGAGCGATTTCGTCAGCTCGAAGTAGCCATGGACGCCGAAGCCGCGCGCGTGGACAACGCGCTCGGGAATGCGCTCATGGTCGAAATGAAAGATTTTTTCACGGAAGTGGAAATCTTCGAGGAGGCTTGGGCCACGCGGGCCAATGCGAAGCGTATTCTGATCATCGGACACCGGGATGCCCTGCTGCGTCGTCAGCGTCTCGACGCCAGCGCTGGCGCTCTGATGCGTTTCGCCCCCGTCGCCTTGCGGTTGCGCGTAAGACCTCTCGATCTCAGCAGCGGCAAGGTCAGGTTGATCCATCTTTCGTTTCCCTGACAAAGCGGATTTCGGCGACGAGGGTTTTCGCTTAGAGGCCATGAAAAACTCCAGAGGAACCGCGAAGAAGAGGGATGCCTCGGCAGCGTAACCTCAGGCCATCCGAACTTGTTCCTCCCGGGAGCCGAATTTATTCGACCGCGACGTTGCTGGCGTTGAAGAGGGCCGCCATGAGAAGGGCAAGCGATCGTCAGAAGGGCAAGCGATCGTCCATGGCTTTCAAAGACGTTCTGATCTCCTCGCTTTCCTGCGTCAGATTACGAATGTCCACTCTTGTCGCCGCGTCCAAAGCTGTGCTGTCATGCCCGCAGTCTGATGATCGCGGACCCGGCTGCGCTTGCGCGGCCGCCGCGATCCGTCATTCTTTGGGACCAACGCGCCGCCGCCAGCGGAATCGTGAGAGGAAACATGTCGCGCAAGCTTGTCGTCGCTTTAACTTCAATCGCGCTGATGATGGGCGTCGCGCGCGCGGAACAGCGAACCGCCGACGTTGTCGACAACAAGGGCAAGGCGATCGGCTCGATCGACGCCACGCAGGGGCCGCATGGAGTCGTGCTGCGCATCATGCTGCGCCCCGGCGCGCTCGCGCCGGGTTGGCACGGCGTTCATCTGCACGAAGTCGGCGATTGTTCCGACCTTGAAAAGTTCATGCGCTCCAAGGGCCATATCAATCCCGGAAACGCCGAACACGGATTCCTCAATCCCAAGGGGCCGCATCCGGCCGATCTGCCGAATATCTACGTATTTTCTGATGGCTCCGCGCAGACGGAAATGCTGGTCGACGGCGTGTCGCTGAGCGGGGGCAAAATCAACCTTGCTGATGCGGATGGGTCGGCGGTGGTGGTGCACGCCAGTCCGGACGATCACCTGTCGCAGCCGATTGGCGGAGCCGGCGCGCGCGTCGCCTGCGCTGTCTTGAAGTAGCGCCGCGCACGCCATGACTGACGCGCCGATCCGCTACGTCGAACCCGTTTTCCGCCCGCCGAGCGAAGCGGATTCGTTGATTCTTCCCGTGACCGACGGCTGTTCCTGGAATGGCTGCACATTCTGCGAAATGTACACCGCGCCGCAGAAGCGCTTCCGTCCCCGCGGCGAAGAGGAGGTGCTCGAAAGCATTCGGCGCTGCGGCGAACAATTTGGAGCGGGCGTCAAGCGCGTCTTTCTGGCGGATGGCGACGCCATGACGCTGTCGACGCGCCGCCTCGCGAACATACTCGAAGCGATGCGCCGCAACCTGCCCGGCGTACGTCGGGTGTCGAGCTATTGCCTGCCGCGCAATCTGCGCAAGAAGTCGGCGAATGAGCTTCGTGAACTCGCGGACCTTGGCCTGTCGCTCGTCTATGTCGGAGCCGAATCCGGCGACAATGACGTATTGGCGCGAGTCAACAAGGGCGAAACTTTCGACACCACTCGAGAAGCGCTCGAAAAGCTGCAAGAGGCGGGGATCAAGCGCTCGGTGATGATTCTCAACGGTCTTGGCGGCGCGGCGTTGTCGCGGCAGCACGCGTTGAACTCGGCGGCGCTGATGAACGCCGCCCAGCCCGAATATCTCGCCACGCTGGTCGTGAGTTTCCCGAAAGGCGAGACGCGGCTGCGCGAAAACTTCCCCGACTGGGAGCCGCTCAGCGTCCTCGGTCTGATGCAGGAAATGGAGCTGTTCGTTTCCGGTCTGGAGTTGAAACGGACCATCTTCCGCAGCGACCATGCGTCGAATTGGCTGGTTCTGAGGGGAACGCTGGGCGCGGACAAGTCGAGGATGCTGCGCGAGTTGCGTTCGGCCATCGCCGCGCCCGAGACGGCCCCATTGAGGCCAGCCTGGGCGCGGGGCCTGTAGCGTCAGAGAAATATCAGCGGCCGCGCAAGGCGGCGCGCGCGCCCGTCAGACCGTGGGCGCGCTGGTGTGGACGATCGTCCCGACATGCTCGCCGCGCAGCGCGGCGGTCAGTCGACCCGGCACCAGACCGTTGACGACTTGAATATGCTCCAGATGGCGCGCGGTGCCCATCACTTCGAGGAGCGCGCGGTCGAACGGCAGCGGACCCTCCTGCGCCGCCAATTGGGCGGCGGTCGTCTCGCGGAGCAACTGCGCCTTCTCCCCATCTGGCCCCTTCGGATCGGTCGTGTATACGCCGTCAACGTCCTCCACGATCGTGAGGCCGGCGGCGCCGAGCGCGTCAGCGAGGAGAAATGCGCCCGTATCCGCCTGGTGGGTCGGGATGCGGGACGTGGGGAATTCATGGTGGTGATAGGGGGGAAAGGCGCTGCCGACGACGGCGCGGGCGGCGCAGAGGTGGATGGCGAGCCGACTGGCGATGGTGGGGTGCTCCACATAGGAGACGCCCTCCGGAGCCAGCAACGTCCCGAGGATATGGCCGTTCTGACCCGCCTCGCTTGCGGCAAGCGGCGCGAGCGACCCGACCGGGAGGCCGAGGTCGAGGCCAACGCTATAGAGATGGCGCGCCCGCACGCCGGCGCCGGCGAGAATGAGCAGACGATGCTCGGGCAGCACCTTTCGTATCTCCTCCACGATCGGCAGGATCGCGTCTCGGCCGCGATCCATGATGGATCGGCCGCCGATCTTCACGACTTGCAACCAGGGGAGAAGCCGGATCGGGCGTCCGCCCGCGACGGGGCGGGTGAGTTCGCCGTCGAGGAGGGTCTGACGCGCGAGCGGCGAAGCGACGTGCTTGATGCTGTCGGCCGTATGGGTCATGGCGGGAAATCTCTCAGCTGGCGGTGATGATGGTGCCGACATGCTCGCCGGCGAGCGCGCGGGTCAGGTTGCCAGGGACGAGGCCGTTCACGACCTGCACTTCGTGAATGTGCCGCGCGGCTTTCAGCAGATCGAGCATCGGAAACTCGAGGATCGAGTCGTGCAGCCCCTGCGCTTTCATCTCTTCGACCGAAATCTTCGGGATGAATTTCGCGTCCTTCGACGTCTTCGGATTGGCGGTGTAAAGGCCCTTCTCGTCCTTCACGAAGATCATCGCCTTGCAGCCGAACTGCTCAGCGAGAAGGAAGCATCCGGCGTCCGTGCGATAGGGCGGAATGACGCCGTCGCGCGCGGGACGCGTCCAGAGGCTGTAGGGCGGCATGCCGCTGAAGACGACGGCGTTCACCTCGGCGAGGTAGAGCGGCACCGCCGAGAGGCCGGCGCTGGCGACGGCAGAGATGCCATATTTGGCGAGGAGCTGTCCCAGCATCACGGCGTTCTGATCGGCGACCGAGGCGCCGAGTTGGGTGAGCACGCCGGCCGGCAGATTAAGCCCCGCTGCGATCGAGTAGAGATGCCTGGCCCGCGTGCCGGCGCCGACTCCGATCAGCATCTGATGTGATTTGCGGACCGCGACAATCTCCTCCACCAATGGGTAAACGGCCGCGCGGCCGCGGTCGATCACGCTTTGTCCCCCGATCTTGATCACCGTCGCATCCGGGAGAATGCGGTAGTCCGCCGCCCTCTCCGCCGCCGCCAGAAGCTGCGGATCGCTCAGCGATCGCTGCATCAAGAGCGTCTCGAGTTCCGAACTCGTATCGGCCATCGCAATGCCTTTCGTCGTTTCAGATATTCATTTCGAGGTAACGGGACACAGTTTACGTATCCGCCCGAGCAGGAATGGCGTTCTCCGGGCGCCTGTCGCCGTTCGGTCGGCGAAGTGTATTCCAAATTCGTCGATCCGCATTGGCGCATTTCAGGCCTGGGCTTGCGCATCTTGGAGGCAGAGTCCCGAAGGCTCGCCAGTTGCGTCGATCGCCGCCGGCGCGTCGGAAGCGCATCTGCGCCGACGCTCGGCGACGCACATCGATCTGTCTCGTGCGGCGACGAATTTCGGTGGGCGATGAGCGGCCTGCGTGGCGGACCGACGCTCGGATAAATTGCGCCGACTTTTGTGCCGACGGGAACCGCTTTGGTTTCCGTCACACGCGCCGTTTGCGCGCCTTTCGTTCTTTTCTAAGTCATTGATTCTGGCGGAAGGGGTGGGATTCGAACCCACGGTGGAGTCGCCCCCACGCCGGTTTTCAAGACCGGTGCCTTAAACCGCTCGGCCACCCTTCCGCACCCTCGAATCATTGAAGAACATTCGTTCTTTTTGCAAGCCGCGTTGCAAGCCGCGCCGCGCGATCGCCGCCAACATTCGCTGTCCCCGTCAAGCGATACGGCCGCGTCGGCCTGTTTCGCATCGCTTGCGCAGAATTCAATGGCCAGCGTCATTGCGATCGTCGAAGAGCGTTCTTGGACGATCTCGGGAAGAACGCCCGTCGCCAGGAGCCGCCTTGGAGCTGCGTCGCATGTATTGGGCTGCGCCTCCTGCGAGATTAACATGTGAATTTTATGAAATTGCTTCCGACCAGAAATCATGGTGTAGAACGACTGCCGTTCTGGGGAGGGGGCATATGCAAATTACGACAATCGCTGTGTTGCTGATGAGCTTCGTTTTGTTGTCGAACTGCAGCGTTTACATGGCCGCCAAACAGCCTGACGCAAAGAACATTGAGCTTTTCAGAGTTGGCACGCACCGAGAAACGTTGTTGGCTGAGTTTGGCTTGCCGACGATTTCGGAAACGCGCGACGGCCACAGATATGAAATCTACAAGTTCGTAAACGGCTACAGCGCCAGCGCAAGGACGGGACGCGCGGTTTTACACGGAGCTGCGGACGTGGTGACGCTAGGGTTGTGGGAAGTGGTTGGCACGCCCACCGAGGGCTTTTTTTCGGGCGATCAGATGGCGTACCGCGTTCGCTACGACAAGAGCGACGTCGTTGACGAGGTTGCGGTGTTGAAACAATAGAGAGAGGCTGTTCGAGGACCCCGAGCAAGCCTTCCGCACAGGACGCGACATCGCGCGCGTCCGCGCTTTCACGACTGGGATTTGCGGGTGCCGCTCTATTTCGCCTATGGCTCCAATATGGACGCAACCGCCATGGCGACGCGCTGTCCGCGGTCGCGGCTCCTGGGACGCGGGCGGCTCGCGGGCTTCAGGACGATTCTGATGCCGTCGGGCTTTGTCAGCATCGCGCCGGACCGCCGCATGAGCGTTCACGGCGTGCTGTGGGATGTCGCGGTCGGCGACGTCGCCGCGCTCGATCGCTACGAAGACGTGGCCCGCGGCCTTTACGCCAAGCACAGCTACCTCATTCTGCGCGCGCCGGCGGGTTCGGTCCGCGCGTTCACTTATGTCGGCGCGCGGCCCGATCTCGGGGCGGCGTCGCGCGGCTATTTCGAGGAGGTGATCGCCGCAGCGCGCGCGCAGGCGCTGCCGAGCGATTACATTGATTATCTGTCGAGTCTGTCCGCCAACCGTCACACAGGCCGCCGTCCATGAATGCACAGCTTCCCGTCGTCGGCGCGATCGGCGAACTGCGCCGCTACGTTGGCGCGCGGCGCGCCGCCGGCGAGCGCATCGGCCTCGTGCCGACGATGGGCGCGCTGCACGCCGGCCATCTGTCCCTTGTCGAGGCGGCGCGGCGGGCGGCCGACCGCGTCGTCGTCACGGTGTTCGTCAATCCGGCGCAATTCGGACCAAACGAGGATTTTGCGCGCTATCCGCGCACGCTTGCGGCGGACGTCGAGAAGCTTTCCGCCGTCGCGGCGGATCTCGTCTTCGCGCCGCCGGTCGAAGAAATCTATCCGCCGGGCTTCGCCACGAAGGTCGTTCTGGAAGGGCCGGCGGTGGCCGAACTCGAAGACCGATTCCGGCCCACGCATTTTTCAGGCGTGGCGACGGTGGTGACGAAGCTGCTCAACCAGGCGCAGGCCGACGTCGCCGTGTTCGGCGAAAAGGACTACCAGCAGCTCCTGGTCATCAAGCGCCTGGCGCGCGATCTCGATATCGCGACCGAGATTGTCGGCGCGCCGACTCTACGCGAGGCCGACGGCCTCGCCATGTCCTCGCGCAACGTCTATCTCTCCCGCGAAGAACGCGCGCGCGCGACGGCTCTGCACGGCGCGCTCAAGGACGCGGCGCAGCGGATAGCGGACGGCCAGGACATCGGCGCCGCGACGGCGGAGGCGCGAGTCGCGCTTGCGAAGGCGGGTTTTGACGTCGACTATCTCGAAGCGCGCCACGCCGAGACGCTCGCTCCGGTCGCGTCGCGCGACCAGGGGCCAATGCGCCTGCTCGCGGCGGCGACGCTAGGCGCGACGCGGCTCATCGACAATATCGCGGTTGCATCATGAACGATCGCCGGATCATACGCCTCATCATCGAAGGCCGCGTGCAGGGCGTCGGCTATCGCGCCTTCCTGGTCCGCGAGGCGCTGGCGCTCGATCTCGTCGGCTGGGCGCGCAACCGGCGCGACGGCGCCGTCGAGGCGGTCGTCGCCGGTCCGCGTCCGGGACTCGACTCGCTGATCCGAGCGGCGCGGCGCGGCCCGACGTTCGCGCGAGTCGACGCGCTGCGCGAGGAGCCGGCGGATGAAGCCGCGCTCGTCGAGTTTTGCGGCGCCGGATTTTCCGTCGCCCCCGACGCGTAACTCGGAGACGCAATGTGACGAACGGCCATCGTTTTGTTCTCGCCGGAGTCATGGGCTGGCCGATCGCGCATTCGCGCTCGCCGAAAATCCATAATCATTGGTTCGGCCAACATGCGATCAACGGCTATTATGCGCCGCTGCCGGTCGAGCCGGGCCGGCTTGACGCGGCGCTGCGCGGACTGTCGGCGCTCGGCTTCGCGGGCTGCAATCTCACGATTCCGCACAAGGAGACGGCGCTCCGGTTTCTGGATCAGGTGGACGAGTCCGCGGCGCGAATCGGCGCGGTCAATTGCGTCGTCGTCGGCAAGAGCGGCGAACTGATCGGCCGCAACTACGACGGCTACGGTTTCATCGCGTCGCTCCATGAAGCTGCGCCCGGCTGGCGCGCGGAGCAAGCGCCCTGCGTCGTCATCGGCGCCGGCGGCGGCGCGCGGGCGATCGTCGATGGCCTGCTCGAGGCCGGCGCGCAGGAGATTCGGGTGTTCAACCGCAGTTTGGGGCGGGCCGAAGCGCTCGCCGCCGACTTCGGGGCGCGCGTCTCGGCGTATGGCTGGGGAGACCGCGAGGCTGGGCTCGCCGGCGCGGGACTTGTCGTCAATGCGACGAGCCAGGGCATGGTCGGCCAGGCGCCGCTCGATCTATCGCTCGCGGACTTGCCGAAATCGGCGCTCGTCGCCGACATCGTTTATGCGCCGCTGGAAACGCCGCTCCTGGCCGCGGCGCGCAAACATGGCGCGCTGCCTGTCGACGGGCTCGGCATGCTGCTGCATCAGGCGCGCCCGGCGTTCCGCGATTGGACCGGCGTCATGCCGGAGGTGACGCCGGCGCTGCGCGCCACGATCGTCGCGACGCTGTAACGAAAAGAGCGCCGAGCCATCGCTGCGGCGCTCTCATTGGTTGGCGACTGGACGGCGCGTCAGGCCGCGCGCGCGCCGTAGACCGGCGTAACGGTCATGCTGAACAGACGTTGCGCGAGGGTCATCAGCTCGGTCGACTGCTGCAGCAGCGCGTCAAGGCGCTCGCTCATGAAACGTGATTGCAGAGTCGTCACCTCGTCGATCGTTTTCGCGTTGGCGAGCCGTTCGGCGAAATCGAGGAACGCCGTGGCGTTTTCGGCCCAAAGGTCGATCGACTTCTGCGACCACAGCGCGGGGTCGAATTCCCCGGCGTCGGCGCCCGGCGACTTTATTTCCACCGCGACGGCGAGGGCCGTCGACGGCGCCTGGACGACCGGCGGCTGGACGACCGGCGGCTTGGGCGCTTCGACAGGGGGCGGAGCGAGTTCCGTCTTGACCGATTCGCTCGTCGTCGGCGTCGCCTCGGCTTCCGGCGCGCCCGGCGTTATGCGTTTGGCCTCGGGGGCCTTCGACTTGGGGGAACCGTTCTGCGGATTGGCCATTGAGCTACTCCCCGTTAGGATTTCGTGGTCGGCCGCTGGAATGTCGCGCCAAGCTCCTTGGTTTGCTCCTGAATCGCATGCAGCTGGGCCTGCACGAATTCCGACTGAAGCTTGAAGACTTCCTGCGGATCCTTGGCGTGCACGAGCTTCTGCGCAAGATCGAAGGCGGCGTTGACATTCGCCTCGGCGAAGGACAGGGCCTTATTGCTGACTTCCTTGGCGGCCGGCAGACCGAACGGCATGTCCGACGAAGTGTCGAGCGCCTTCTGCGCCGCTCCGGCGAAATTTTCGAACGCCTTGCGCGCCTGTTCGACGCTTTTCTCCGCAAAATCGCGGACCTCGGTGGGGATCTGATAGATTGATTCGACCATGGCGCACCTCCGTGCAGTGAAAAATCAACAAGCGCCGCGCTATCTTTTACCCGCGCCGCGCCAAGCTCAATGGCGATGCGGCGAGTAAAGGTATATTGCCTGATTTTATGCTGCGATGCAACAAAATTGTGCGGCGCAGCAGAAAGGGGCCGGGTTTCCGGGTTTTGGTGGAAATCCGTCGAAGCCGACGACGAACGTAGACGTTGCATTCGCCCGCGATTAACTTGATCGCTATGTCGCGTCGCGCCGACGAGACGCCTCTGGAAGCGCGCGGCGAGCGAGACCGTCAGTCGGGGCGGTAGGCAATGGACGGTTCGCAGCAGGATCTGGAAAACGGCGCCCGCGCAGCCGCTTGCGTTGCGGCAGACCCGGTTTTTTCGGCTCTTGAGGCCTCCGGCGCGCCGGTGATCGCGGCGAGCGGCGATCCGCTGCGCATCGCTTTTTTGAACGATCCGGCGCGCGCAGTCTTTGGCGACGACGCCGAATCGCTCGCTGATCGCCTGTTTCGCGGCGACGATCCGGGCGCGCGGCGCCTCGCCGAACTGGGTCGCGGCCGCGGACTTCGGCTTGAGCGGCTGGCCTTGCGTGTTTTCGGGCAGAGCCAAACGCTCACCTTTCTCTGCCGCAGAATCGAGGCGGACGACGGCGCGTATTTCATTATCGCGGCGCTCGGCGTCCGCGCGGATGCGGCCGCCGAAGATCGGCGCGTCGCGGGCGATTCGGGGGAGGGGGAAAGCGACGAGACGGCGGCTCTCCGACGCGATCTCGCCGCGCGACACGGCGCGCGCGCGCCGCGCTTCCTGTGGAAGGCCGACGCGGAAGGGCGTTTTGTCGACGCCACCCACGCGCTTGCCGACGTCGTGGGCCAAGCGGCGGACATTCTGGGGCGCTCGGTGCAGGAGGTGTCGCGCGCCCTTGCGCTCGATCCCGCTTTTGCCCGCGCCGTCGCCTCGCGCCGGGCCTGGAGCGGCGTCGAGGTCGACTGGCCGCTACAAGACAACGCCGGCTATGTGCCGACGACGCTCGGCGCGTTGCAGATCACCGACGCGAAGCGGCGATTCCTCGGTTATCAGGGCTATGGCGTGCTGCATATCGATCGGGCGCGCGCCGCCAGGCCGGCGGAAACTGCGCCTCGGGGAAGCGGCGAGGAAGCCTCCGACGCGCCGCTGGGCGACAATGTGATAAGGCTCCGCGCTCCCGGCTCCGCACATGTCGAAGCGGATGCGGCGGAGGCGTTGAGTTCGAGCGAACGTCTGGCCTTCGAGGAAATCGCCCGCGCGCTCACGGAAGGCGATCTTGGCGGCTCCGAAGCGGGCGCCCTCGCCGAATCGACGCGCGAGCCGGCGAGCGGCCCGCGCCCGGCGACGCAACCGCGCAGCCGCGAGTCGCTTGCGCCCGGTCCGGAGCAAACCGCTCTGGCGCTCGCCCGCACGCTCGAGGAAAAGCTGGCGCGGACGAGATCGGAAAACGCGCTGCTCGGCGCGGCGTTCGATCTCTCGCGCACGCCGCTTGCGATCATGTCGGCCGATGGGACGATCACGAGAGCCAGCGCGCAATTCGCGGCGTTCTTCGGCGCGGAGGCGCGCGCGCTCGAAAGCCGCAGTCTCGCCTCCTTGCTGAACCCTGCCGATGCGCAATTGCTCACTCGGCTGTCGCCGGACGCTCGGCCGGGAACGAGCGAGCGGCTGTCGGTGCGCCGCGCCGCCCCGGATTGGACGCCCCTCGAATTGAAGCTGCGGCGCCTTCAGGTCGAGGGGAAGCCGATGCTTCTGGCTTCAATCGAGTCGCGCGAGGACGATGTGTCGGACGACCGCGCGCTAGAAGCGGCGCGGCGCGCGGCTGAAAGCGCCAGCGCCGCGAAATCCGATTTCCTGACCCGCGTCTCACATGAGATCCGCACCCCGCTCAACGCCATCATCGGTTTCGCCGACGTCATGATGGAGGAGCGTTTCGGGCCGATCGGGTCGCCGCGCTACAGGGAATATCTGAAGGACATGCACGCCTCCGGCGAGCACGTCCTGTCTCTCGTCAATGATCTTTTGGATCTCTCCAAGATCGAGGCGGGGAAGATGGAGCTCTCCTTCTCGCGCGTGGACGCCAACGCCGTCATCGCCGAATGCGCGTCGATCATGCAGGCGCAGGCCAACCAGGGTCGCGTCCTCATGCGCCTCGCGCTTGCGCCGGATCTGCCGATGCTGCGCGCCGACACGCGCTCGCTCAGGCAAATTCTTCTCAACCTTCTCTCGAATGCGGTGAAGTTCAACGAGCCGGGCGGGCAGGTCATCATCTCCAGCGCGCTGAACGACGCCGGCGCGGTCGTCATTCGCGTCAAGGACACTGGCATTGGCATGTCCGACGAGGATGTCGCGATGGCGTTGGAGCCGTTCCGGCAGGTCGACACGTTGCGCAAGGCGAGCGGCACCGGGCTGGGATTGCCGCTGACGAAGGCCCTGATCGAGGCGAATCACGCCTCCTTCAGCATCGAGAGCCGTCACCGGCAGGGAACGCTGATCGAAATCGCTTTTCC
Organism: Methylocystis sp.; assembly: GCF_050251305.1. Lineage (GTDB taxonomy): Bacteria > Pseudomonadota > Alphaproteobacteria > Rhizobiales > Beijerinckiaceae > Methylocystis. The sequence continues at coordinate 14,847 of NZ_JBFWNB010000008.1, forward strand.
GCCGCCACAAGTGCTCGCGGCGGAGTAGACGAAACAGCGATTTCCGGAATGGAGTGGCCGCAGGCCAAGCTCGAGCTGAACGCGATCAGCTCAGTCCGTTGGCGCAATAACGCCGGCGCTCACGCCGATCTGCTGCCCGCCAACGGACCGTATGGGACGTAAAACGCCCTAAATTTCCAGAGGTTACTTGCCCATCCGCATCGCGACGATCGCGCCGCCGACGACGATAGCAAGCATGAGTCCCGGGATCAGATACTGCATATTATTTCCTCCCACATTGCGCCAGCCAGTGGCTCTTTTTTCCGGCTTCGCCGCGATACAGCTTCACCAAAGGGGACTGTCTTTGTCAAGCGCCGCCAGGCCCTATTTGTGCGGGTTTATGCTGCTGCGCGCCGCGCCGGAAGCCCTGTCATGCGGCGAAAGCGCGGCTTTGAAGACCGATCGCGGGCAACCGCCGCCGACCAGGCGCCGCGCGTTGCCGTCGCGGCGGCGTTGCGCCAATGTCGCAGGCCGCCATCGGAGGCGAAGAATCGTCCATGAGCCCAGCCAAACGCGCCGTCGATCTTAACGCCGACCTTGGAGAAGGGTTCGGCCAGTGGCGCATGGGCGACGACGCCGCCATGCTCGACATTGTGACGAGCGCGAATGTCGCCTGCGGCTTCCATGCCGGCGACCCCGACATCATGGCGTCGACATTTGAACGCGCCAGGGAAAAGAGCGTCGCCGTCGGCGCCCATGTCGCCTTTCCGGATCTCGCAGGGTTCGGCCGGCGCACGTTGCCCATGACGGCGCGGGAGATCGAGCGCGCCGTCGCCTATCAGCTGGGCGCGGCGCAAGCGCTGGCCACCTTGAGCGGACATCGGATCACGCATGTGAAGGCGCATGGCGCGCTCGCCAATATCGCCGAGCGCGAGGCCGATGTCGCCGACGCAATCGCTCGCGCAATCCGCGGCGTCGATCCGTCGCTCGCGCTGCTCGCCATTGCGTTGTCCGAGCAGACGCGCGCGGGGGCGCGCGCCGGGCTGAGCGTCGTCAACGAGATCTTTGCCGACCGGGCCTATCTGGACGACGGTCGACTGCAGCCGAGGTCGCAGGAAGGCGCCGTCATCGAGGACATCGAAAGAGCCGGCGCGCGCGTGCGCGACATGCTCGCGAACGGCGGTCTGAAGACCGTCAGCGGCAAGCTTCTGCCGACGCCGATCGATTCGGTCTGCGTTCACGGCGATACGCCGCTCGCGGTGGAACTGGCCCGAAGCCTGCGCGCGGCGCTCGAAGGCGACGGCTGGACGCTACGCGCCTTCGCAGGAGCCTGATCGCAATGAAATATGAGACGCCGCGCTTTCTCGATTGCGGCGAGGCGGCGCTTTCAGTGGAGTTTGGCGACAGCGTCGATCCCGTGATCAATGCGCGCGTTCTGGCGCTCGACGCATGTCTTCGCGCCGCGCCGCCGCCCGGACTGCGCGAAACCACGCCCACCTATCGCGCGCTCTTTCTGCGTTACGAGCCGCTCGAAATTTCCCGCGACGCGCTGATCGCCGCGATCGAAGGGCTGATTGCGCCTTCCGATCCGCCTGCCGATCCGGAGACGCTCCAGCCCTCTGCGCGCTGGACAATGCCGTGCTGCTACGACCCGGCGCTCGCGGAGGATATCGTCGAGGCCGCCGCGCTGCTGGGGCGGACGGCGCACGCGCTGGGGGAACTGCACGCGGGCGCCGACTATCGCGCCTACATGTATGGGTTCGCGCCGGGCTGGTGCTATCTCGGGGGGCTTCCACAGGCGCTCGCGATCCCGCGTCGGGCCAGCCCGCGCGGTCCGACGCCACAGGGCGCGGCGCTGATCGGCGGCGCGCTTTCGCTCATCGCCGCCAGCCCCATGCCGACCGGCTGGTATGTCGTCGGCCGCACGCCCGAGCGCATGTTCGCGTTGCGGCGCGACCCGCCGTTTCTCGTCGCGCCGGGTGACGCGGTACGCTTCGAACCGATAGACGCCGAGACCTTCCAGGCGCTCGACGCGCGCGCCTTTGCGGGGGAAACGGTGGCGCGCCGGGAGGCGCTCCGATGAGTGGGCGGCTGCTGATCGACGCCGCCGGACCCGGCGTCACTCTTCAGGACGCGGGCCGCTTCGGACATTCGCGCTACGGCGTCACGCCTGCGGGGCCGATGGATCCGGGGGCCTATCTGGCCGCGACGCGCGCCGCCGGCGCCGACAGCGCGGTCGAGGTTTCGCTCGGCGGGGCGGCGTTTCGAGCGGAAGGCGCGACGCTGTGCGTCGCCGTCGCGGGAGGCGATTTCGACATCAGGCTCGACGGCCGGCCGCTGCCGCCGGCCTGCCTGCTGCCGCTGGCCCCGGATGCGCGGCTCGTCCTGCGTGCGGGATCGTCGGGGGCCTGGTGTTACGTCGCGGTGGGGGGAATTCTCGACCTTGCGCCAACCCTCGGCTCTCGCGCGACGCATGCGCGCTCGGGGCTCGGGCCCAAACCGCTGGCTGCCGGCGACGCGCTGAGGCTCGCCGAAGCCGGGCCGCCGCCGCTCGCGCCGCTGGCGCTGACGGCGCCTTGGCTCGCCCCGAGCGACGCGCCGATCGGGGTGCTGCCTGGACCGCAGGCCGACTATTTCGCATCGGACGAGATCGACGCCTTCCTGAACGCGCGGTGGCGCATCGGCGCGCGCAGCGATCGCATGGCCTATCGGCTGGAGGGGCCGGCGATTCGGCACCTTAGCGGGCATGACATCGTCTCCGACGGCGTCGCCATGGGCGCGATCCAGATTCCGGGCGACGGCGCGCCGCTCGCGCTGATGGCCGACCGGCAGCCGACGGGCGGCTATCCGAAAATCGCGACGGTCATCGGCGCCCACCTCGGCCGGCTCGCGCAATTGCGTCCGGGCGACGATCTGTCGTTTCGCGCCGTGGATTGGGACGAAGCCGTCGCCGCCCGCTGCGCCTATGTCGCCGCGATCGAGGCCGGCGCAACGCGCGCGCCCCTGTCGCCCGAACTCACCACCGAGTCGCTCCTGACCGAAAATCTCGTCGGCGGCGTCGTCAACGCGATCGACTGATTACTCGGCCGGCTCTTTGACTTCCGCGATGAGCGCCGGCGGCTCGGTCTCCAGCGCGGCGGCGGCGGCCGTCGCGGCCGCTCTCCGCCGCTTCCACCATTTATAGAGCATCATCCACCACGGATCGCCGACATGCAGGTGGTAGCGCAGCGGCGTCTTGATGATGGCGAGCACCAGTCCGATCGAGAACAGGCACCAGACGGCAGGCCATTCGTTGATGTTGCCCGTCGTCAGACTCGCCAGAAACGGACCGGCGACCCATGAGAACAGGATGAAGCGCCAGCTGCCGTAAAGCGACGGGATGTAGAAGGCCATCAGCGGATATTCGATGAAGCCGCGTCCGAGATAGGCGTTGTCGGCCATTGAGTTGCCGATGCCGTTGGTCGGCAGCAGCCAGGCGATGTGCCATTCGCCGCGCACCGTGCAGAGCATGTCGCCGCACAGCGGCCGTCCAGCGGCGCAGTGGCCCGCCCAGGCGAAGGGATAGAGCTGGAGCAGCATAGCGATCGCCGCGACGAAACAGCCAAAATAGGCCCAGGGCGCGATGATGCGCGCGCTGTCCTTGGGCATGAAATACAGCGCGACCGCGTTAATAAAGAAGGGCTGAAACGTTATGTGTAGATAACCGAACATGGTCATCAATTGATTTAGCGGCGAGTCGCATTGGTTGAGGACCGTATAGGCGACCGCCTGAAGCGACTCCATGCTGGCGAAATAGAGAAGGCACACCCAGAGAGCGAGCGGTTCGGGATCCTTCTTGAGCGCCGAATAGGCCGCGCCGGCGATCCCCGTCGCCGCCAACACCATTGACGCCTCTCCACTCCAGCACATTCGGGCATTTCCTCTTATTTTGCTTATTTTGCCTGCGACCCGATACACTATCCGCCGGGTCGGTCAAAGCCCAGCGTGGCGGAAAGCGGCTGCGTTCAGGCCGGCGCGTCGGGCGAAAAATCGGCTGGCGCGAGTTCGAAGCCGGCGAATTCGAAGCCCGGCGCTACCGTGCAGCCGACGAGGGTCCAGTCATCTGGCTCGCGGCCGAGACTTTTTGCCGACTGCCAAAAGCCTGCAGGCACCACGGCTTGCGGCCGCTCGCCCGCCGCAAGCGTCGGGCCGAGACGCAAAATCTCGGTCGGCGCGCCCTGCGCAGCGATCTTGAGCTCGAGCGGCGCGCCCTGATAAAAATGCCAGACCTCGGCGGCGTCGACCCGATGCCAGTGCGATATTCCGCCGCCCGGGAGCAGATAGTAGATCGCCGTGGAGGCGGCGCGGGCGCCGGCGACCGACACGGAATCACGAAAGGTCTGGTGATAGAAGCCGCCTTCGGGATGGGGAGCGAGATCGAGAAGCCGCACGATCTCCTGCGTTGAGAGCGCGTTCGTCATGCGGCGAAATTGTTCTTGCGCTCGCGCATCGCCGCGAAGACGGCGAATGGATTGGCGTTCGGCATGCCCATGGCGGCTTTTACGCTCGGATCCTCGACCCTCAGAAAGGGATTGGTCGCATTTTCGAGCGCGATCGTCGTCGGCAGGGTGAATTTTCCCTGATTGCGCAGATCGGCGACGGTTTGCGCCCGCGCGCGCAGCACGGGATTGTCCGGATCGACGGTGAGCGCAAAATTGGCGTTGGCCTGGGTATATTCATGGCCGCAGTAAATGCGCGTTTCGGCGGGCAGATTGGCGAGCATTTCGAGCGTCAGCCGCATCATGTCCATGGTGCCCTCGAAAACGCGGCCGCAGCCGAGCGAGAACAGCGTGTCGCCGACGAACAATATTTCATCGGCGCCGAAGTAATAGGCGATGTGGCCAAGCGTGTGGCCAGGCGTTTCGATGACGCGCGCGCGCGCGGCGCCGACCTCGACTACGTCCCCTTCCGAGACTGCGCGATCGAGCGGGGGAAGGCGATGCGCGTCCTTGGCGGCGCCGATGACCTTCATCCGCGGAAAGCGCGCCTTGAGCGTCTGCGTTCCCTGAACGTGATCGGCGTGGTGATGGGTGAGCAGCAGATGCGTCAAAGGCCAGCCGCGCCGCTCGGCCTCATCGGCGATCGCTTCGCCGTCGGGCGCGTCGACGCTTGCCGTCGCGCCGCGTTCCGGCTCATGGGCGAGCAGGCCGAAATTGTCGTTCAGGCAGATGAACTGCGCGACTTCCAACGCCATGAAACATGGTCTCCTCGTAAGGCGGCATATCATAACAGGGCTTGGCCAAGAAATGCGACCGGCGGGCGGCGGCGGCGCGAGCGTCTTGCGCCACTCATCGATTGCGCCGATGATCGACGCCATGCTCGACGTCGTCGATTTGCGCGCTTTTTACGATACGGCGCTGGGGGAGGTGGCCCGCCGTCTCGTGTCGCGGCTGGTGCGCGCGCGCTGGCAGGATCATTCAGGCCTGTGCGTGCTCGGCATCGGCTACGCCACGCCCTATCTCGACGGTTTTCGAGAGAAGGCGCAGCGCGTTCTCGCCTTCATGCCGGCGACGCAGGGCGTCGTCCACTGGCCGCTCGACGGGCGCTCCGCCACGGCGCTGGTCGAGCCGTCGATGACGCCGCTGCCCGACGCCAGCATGGATCGCATCCTGATCGTGCATGCGCTCGAGACCGACGAGCACCCGCATGATCTGCTCGAAGAGGTCTGGCGCATTCTTGCGGCGGGCGGCCGCGTGCTGATCGTCGCGCCGAGCCGCACCGGACTTTGGGCGCGCGTCGACACGACGCCCTTCGGACAAGGCCATCCCTATTCGCGCGGCCAGCTGCAGCAATTGCTGCAGGAGGCGCAATTCCTGCCGCTGTATTGGGATGAGGCGCTCTATGTGCCGCCATTCCAGCGCGCGTCGCTGCTGCGCTCGGCGCCGGCTTTCGAGCGCATCGCCGGCCGCTTCTCGCTGCCGGGCGGCGGCGTGCATATCGTCGAGGCGACGAAGCAGCTCTATCGCCCGATCACGCGCCGCGCCGTGCGCCGCGTTCCGCTCGAACTTGAGCCGGCGATGGAGCCCGCCGGCGCCGAGGCGGGGCTGGAAGGCGCATAGGCGCATATTTTTCGCTTTGCGCCGGAAGGGGGCCGCAAGACGTCCCCGACGCGGCGCGCGCCTCAGCGGCGGCGGAATTCGACCGCGACTCCGAAGGATTGCGCCAGGAACAAAGCCCCGTGGATCAGCCCGGTTTCATCGATGCCATGGCCGAGCCTGGCGGCAAGATGCCATTGCGTCGGCACGCCTGAGTCGGCGAGCGCATTGGCGGACATGAGCAGCGCCTCGACCGGAATGACTTCATCTTCTTCGCCATGCGCAAGGAGAACCGCCGGCGGTTTCGGATAGGCCACAGCCTCCTCGCCGTCCTGCGCCGGCCCCAGCACATAGAGGCCGGAATAGCCGAGGATGGCGCGCGGCGCACGCGCGCGGCGCAGCCCCGTGTGCAGCGCCATCATCGTGCCCTGGCTGAATCCGACGAGCGCCAGCGCGCTGTCATCGAAGCCGCGCTTGGCGAGTTCGGCGTCGAGGAAGGCGTCGAGCGTCGGACGCGCCGCAACGCAGCCGCGCCAGCGCTCTTCCGGATCGCGCATGGTGAGCGGAAACCACTGGCGTCCGGTCGGCGACGCCGCGCATCGCTCGGGCGCATGCGGCGCAACGAAATCGGCGTCGGGAAGGAAGGAGCGCCATTGCCGGCCGATCTCGATGAGATCCGCGCCGTCGGCGCCATAACCGTGAAGAAAAACGACAAGCTGCTTTGGCTTGCCGGAACGCGCCTGCACTCTCGGACCGTCAATCGCCGCCATGAACCCGCGCCCTTCCGTCGCATCAATGCGTGGAAGGGTTATGCGCGAAGGGCGGCGCCGGCGCAACGGCGCGCGACGTTAGAACGTCTTGACGAAAAATGAGACGATCTTGAACCCGTAGATGCATGCGGCGGCCAGCGTGCTGTGCTTCACCACGGTCATCGCGAGATAAATATGATCAGGCCTCATCAAACCCTCAATAGTCGCACGCAGCCGCTGCGCGCCGGCGATCGCATCAGGAGCGACATTCGAACGAGACGGTTGCTTTGCGAAGCGCGCGGCCTGCGTCTCCAACAGGCTCCCGCAAGAGGCGCGCCATGCGCCGTCGGTTCGTTTGCGTCGGTTCGCCGCAGGCGAAACCCGAAATTCAACCGCCGAACCCTTCGCCGGCACGTAACGTTCGATGCGGCGCCCGGTCAAGCGAAAGGCCCTGAAATTCCTGGCTTCGCGACAATATGTCACCGAGTGGGGACGATGCTGAACGCGCCGCCGCCACGGTCGAATTCTCAACGGCGCGCCAGCCGGCGAGGCGAGCGTTCGCGGTCAGTCAATCGAGGAGAGGTTTTCGCCATGCCCAAGTTTCTTATCGTCGCCGGACTCGTCCTGGTCGGCGTCGGCGTTCTTTGGATGATCGGCGAGCGCTTTGGCCTTGGACGTCTGCCTGGCGACATTGTTTTCGAACGCGGCAATTTTCGCCTCTATGTCCCGATCGCCACGTCGCTTATCTTGAGCGTCGTCGTCAGTCTGCTGTTGTGGCTGTTCAATCGATGACGTCTTTTGACAATCTGACGTCGGCGTCAGCAAACGCCGCCGAAGAAGGAGGCGCCGGTGCCCGCGTTTTTTAAATATCTGTCAGCAACCGAGATGGCGGCGTTATTCTGCCTGGGCTTTCTGGCCGCGACCTGGCTCGGCGTCTTCGTTTTTCGGGCGGCCGCGCATGAATGGGTCCACGGCCGCCGCAACGCCAATGAGATGATCGGCCTGACATTGGCGGCGTTCTCGACGATTTACGGCATTCTTCTCGGACTGCTCGCGGTCGAAGCCTATCAGGACTTCTCCGAGGTCAACGACATCATTTCAAAGGAGGCGCTGAACATCGCCGCCCTGCATCACGACTTCGAGGGGTTTCCGCAACCGACGCGCGGCGCGCTGCAGAACGCTCTGCACGCCTACGCCCGGGAAGCGGTTCAAACCGCCAGTCCGCCGGCTGACGGCCCGCCGCAGAATCCCAATTCCGCTTCGCCGGGGATCAAGGCGCTGTTCGCGACGCTGATGAGTTTTCAGGCGAAGCTCAAAAGCGAGGAGATCATTCAGGCGGAAGCCTTCACGCGTCTGAATACGCTCGTCGAGCATCGCCGGTATCTGATCGCTGCGGCCGGCAGCGGCATTCCGTCGGAGCTTTGGCGAGTCGTCTTTCTAGGGTCGATTCTTCTGCTTGGACTGATGTGCATTTTCGACATGGAGCTGCATGTTCATCTGATCCTCAGCGGCGCCATGGGCCTGTTTCTCGGCTCCGTCGTGTTTCTCATCGCGGCGCTCGACAATCCCTTCAACGGCGGACTGACGGTCAGCCCGGCTCCGCTCCAATCGGCGCTCGAAACGATCCGGCGCTGAAGTGGGGCGGAGTCGGGACGCGCGGCAGGCGCGCTCGGCGATGGCGTCAGGCGCTCGCCGCAACGGCGCAAGGCTATCGTCCTTTGCGACCTGTGCGACGAGCGCCGTCAACGGAACTTGTGCGGCTCAATGGCCTCCGGCGCAGGCTCCCGTCCAATGACGGATGCCTCTCGTGGCTTCCGCTGCGCTATTGGTCCGATAGCAGTCGCCGACATGGTGCGTTGGCGCGCTCGGCTCCGACTCCGAAGGCGCCAGGGCGTAAAATTCATGGTAGCGCGGGTGTGTTTGCGCTTTCCAGCCGCCGGCCGCCGCTGGCGCCATCGAGGCGCCAAAAACAATGATTGCGCCCAAGGCCAGTGCGACCGGCCTGAAGAGACTTGTTTTTTCCATTTCGTTCCCCTGTCCCTGAATGGAAAGCCGGCTTCAGCTGCATCATCAGAAGCCTATTGATTAATCAAACTGCACATTAATTATTCACTTGCTGCAGCTGAGCTAAAGGTCCACGGGACGATCAACTGCTGGGTCCAGCTTATCGATGGCCGTGCGCCGGCGCGGCGGCATGGTAAATATTATTATATTTTTCAATAATTTATGTGCTAGCCAGACCCTGGCGCCAAAACTGGCCCAAGCCTCGGTCGCGGCAGGGTTGAGGAATTTGTGGCTGTCGGCGGCGTCACGGGACAGGCGCGGCCATGGGGCCGCTCGGACGCCGTCAGAGGGCGCTCGGACAGCGCAAATAGCGCGAGCGACGCTGGCCGCATGACCGGCCTTGGCCCGGCGGGCGCGACCCGTTCGGGCGACGTCTCCCGTCGCGAGGCGGCGGCGCAGGAGGGGCCGGCGGCGACGCCGTCGCCGCGGGTCGGATTCGCGTTAGTCGTTACATGTCTTGTTCAGCCGCCATTCCTCAGCGAGACGCGCGGCGATCGCCTTGGCGACAAGACGGTTGCCGATGCTTTCGCCCGTCTCGGGGTCGGCGAAGAAGTGAATATGATCTGCGTAGACCGTGTCCGGAACCTGCGAAAAAACATCGAGCAGGCTATATACGGCGATCCCCTCCTGTTTCAGCTTGAGCAATGTCTCCGTCATGCTGAGATACAGATCCTTGTAGCTCAGATCGCCGACAACGCCTTTTTCCGCCTCCGTCAGCGTCTTGCCGTAGACTGGAGAGGGCTGGATGAAGAACACGACTTTTGCGCCTTGCGCCTGGGCAAGCGCGGAGGTCATTCTGAAATACTTGCGATACTGATCCAGATTGTATTCGAAAACCTCGTTGCGGCTCCATGCCGTGGGCACGGAGAAGATCGTCAGATGCGACTTGTGAAGCGACGCCATGTTCTTGACGATCGATTCGTTCAGCTTGGCGCGGGCCGCGTCGACGAAGAAATAGATCGCGTTCGACGAACGCAGGAGCGGCGTGCTGGAATAGAGCGAATAGAAGGAGTTCAGCGCCGCGCCGCCGAGGAGCGGAAAATAGCTGCCGGACGCGACAGGATTCACAAGGATGAAATTATTCGACGGCCATTCGAAGCGCTTTGACCAGGACGTCCATTTCTCGAGCAGCATGTCTTTTTCGTTGAAGCCTTCCAACGTTACGATGCCGTCGAACACTTCGCCGAAAAGCAGAGTCATGATCGCCTGCTGCGGCTGCTTCCAGCCGCCGTCGGCGCCGTTATAAACTTCGAACGCCTTGCGGCCTTCCGGAGGCGCGTAGCATTTGTTGAGTTCTTCTTCGAGAAATTTCGGCCTGTCCTTGTGCAATTGGCCAAACATGGCCGCCACCGAACCGCCGCTGATCATGATGCGAAACGCGTCGCCTTCCTTCTTGTAAGGGAAATCGCGTCCGAACAGGCCGAGATTGTTCAACTCGAATTTGGTGTTCTCGCAGGGCGGATTGTCGACGTGAACATTGGTCAGATAAGGGTGCGGATAGACCGTGTCCATGTAGCGGCATCTGGCGTTGGTCTTGGACCCCATTTGCGCCACGAACGTATTATGCGCTTCTTCGCGCGTTTGCGGGTCCGTCAATTTTCCTTCAGATAGATAATAGTAGAGCGTAAAACCGGCCTCCACGACCAGCAGACACAACACGATCATGATGAGGTTGGCCGTGATGCGAACGCTGCGGCGCGGCGCTTTCGCCGCATCTTTTGCTTCGCCTTTGTCGTTCATCGAATGCCCCGTCCATTCTTAAACTCTTGGCCAAAGACCTCCGCCGAGCAGCCATTGGAACCAAAGCGCGCGGCGTTGACCGCCGAGGTTCGATTGGCGCGTTGCGCGATGCGCAGCTGTGTCATCACGCGGCGAGGCCCACAGGCGTTGCAATTCATTGGCGCTCCCGAAGGGATTCGAGCCCCTGACCTTCGGTTTAGGCGGCGGCGCCGCGCCTAACATAGCCTAACACGGCGGGGCAAATCCAATTCTGTTTTATATTTTTAAATCAATTAATTACGCGAATATTGGCGTGCATTGTCAGCGCTGGGTGACAGGCGCAACGGCTCCATTTCTTTCCGTCCGGCGCGCAGACCATGACGGTCTGGCGCTCGCTTACACGCAAGATCGCAGACTTTGGAAACCCGTTGATCCGCGACGGGTGGCAAATCCCCGCAGACCATCATCCAGTTTCAAGGCCGATGGTCTGCGGAGCAGACGCCGTCAAATTCAGTCGACCAGCGGATCGACGGGAGTTTTGGACGACGCCGGGGCGACGCCTGATCTACGTCCGTGCGCCTTCGCTCCCAATCTCCGTCGGAGGACTAGTCGGACAGCAGACCATCGGCGGCCTCCCGGGCGTTGACGTCGTCTTTGTAGAGGCTCAGCGCGCGCAAGTAGCTCCTCGACCACCGAGCGCGATAGGGCGTGGCGAAAGCATAGTAGTCTGGCGCGTTGGCCGGGTTCACCCCAATGTGCATGCCGCAGGAGAAGTGCGCGCAGCCATGACGCCAGCTGTGATGACGTTGCGGATGAGACAGCCAGTTGACCCGATCGAGAGGCGCCGAAAGGCTGGCGGCCGCTTTGCCGGCGATGCTCATGACGCCCGCGATGGACGAGGTCGGCATCAGGGAAACTGCAACTGCTGCGCAAAGCGCCAGTGCAGAACTCATGTTTCTCAGACTGCGCATCCAGGTCTCCTTTGTGAGAACTTGAGACCAGGAGGTAGGCGCTAAGGCTTATCAGTCCAGTAGAGCAATACCCTTCGGAAATATTGGCAGTATATTGGAAATGTTAGCAGTATACTGGAAATATCCGTCGTCTGCTGGAAATATGCGTAGGACTGCTGCAGGCGGCTCGTCGCGGCATGCGTTTGGTCGCGCGCCGCATTCCTGCACGCGTCAATTTGCCGTCTCGCGGGAGGACCGTCCCCCAATATCTATTCTCTATCGGCAGTCCCGCAGGGACTTGGAGGGGGACATGACAATCCACATCGAATTCGTCGCAGCGAGCAAGGCGCTCCCGCATGAAATCGTCGAAAAGATCGGCAAGCAACTGCGCGACGCCTACGATGCGGTCATCCACGAGCCGCTTCCAGATGAAATCCACGCGCTGTTGAGCGAAATGACCAGATGAGCTGAGGTCATGAGCATCCGTCGGCGCGCGCCTCGGCGGCTCAATTTACTTCGTCAGTCGACGGCGACGCCTTGCGCCTCGCGCGGTCGACGAAGACGAGACATTCACTGTCTCAAGCTCCGTTTTCTTTATTGTTGGCAGCGATAATCCGGCCGCTTCAGCGAGTTGAGATTGCGATCAGCCTAACAGTCCACGCGCGCCGCGCAATTGAGCCACAGACAGCGCCGCCGGCGTGCTGCGCTCGTCAATGTCGCCGCGACTCGACAAAATGAATTGAGGCCGCGCCGGCCCGGATCGTCTTTGAAATTTGACATCGGCGAGCGCGCCGCAGCCGGCAATTTTGACAACGAAGGACTCGGCGTCTTGCGGATGCGCAGCGGCAGGGCGTAAGGCGGAGCAGAGGTCATCGCGCGCCCAAGCATAGCAGCCTTCACGTGGTCCTATTTTTTTGTCGCCGCTCCTTTAGATGCGTCCGCTTGTGACCCCTGTGCGGACATTGCGGCTTATTACCTACATGTTCTCTTCTGCTTTCTCTGCAGTAAGGTGCGACGGCCGGTTACGAACGGTCCGGTGAACCAGGTTCACGACTTGTCATTCACATCAGAGCCATGGGCGCGATAAAGTCCACGAGCCGGGCATGCAGCACGCTGATGCCGACCGCAAGGAAAAGCGCGATCATGGTGAGCACGTCGGCGTTTTCCTTGGGGCATTTCAGCATGCGCGGCATGCCGAGATAAAATATGTAGACGCCATAAAAGCCGAGCACGTCCAGCCAGCGCATCCCCGGCAGAATGCCGAAGCCCGAGGCCAAAAAGGCCGGCGTATAGGAATAGGCGACGAGTCGTAGCGCGTTCAGATCGTCGCTCTTGCCGTCGAAATGCGGCGCGATCATCGAGATGACGAAAGCGGCCAGATAGACCGCCGGCATGAGCAGCACATATTGCGTGACCGCCCGCGCCATTCCGCTGGCGAAGGCGGGATGGACCACGCCGCGGCCATGACTAACGCCGAACAGCCAGGCGCCAAGAAAATTCGCGAAGGGCGGAATGGCTGCAAGAAAAACGATATATTTCAGGTAAAATTCCAGCACACTTGGAGATTCTGCTTCGATTATCTTCCATTCCTCGTCGGGACGAAGAATGAGGCCTTTGACTCTGGAAGCCAATGACATGTTTCCTTTACCTCCCGATCGGGCGCACCCCGCCGCTTCGACCACTGAGGAAATTAGATCGTTGACGGCAAGTCGACCACTGACAAACGTGATCGAAATTTATGTGTGAATCAGCGAAGAGGCCCTTCAGCATTGCTAGTTTTCGCCTTTCAAGTTTGACGCAAGCGTTCCGACGCTGACGGCAGGCAACCGCTCCTACCCTCCACTCGTTCGCATCCAGAACGGGATCGCCAACACAATCGCCCAGATAATGCCGCAGCCGATCCATGTGATATTCGGCCCCTGCCATTCCAGGATGCGTCCATGCCCGGCAAGCCGTGTTGCATTGGATGTATGCTCATGGCGCTATGCCGACGTAAACGTCCGCCCTTGTGGCTCGATCAAGGCCGCGTCCGTATCGCCGACACCCGAGCGATTGACCGCGGCGAAACGATCCATTCTTGCAACGCATCCTCAGGCGGCACGCACAACAGCGCAGTGGCATCGTTGAACTGCCTGCCGGAAGCATTTGTTTTCAAACAAGAGATCGCAGCATTTCCTTGCCGCCACGAAAGCAACAAGCCCTCATGGCTGGCGCTCCCGCGAAACTGCTCTATTTTAAGGACATCGTCGGGGATTCCGAACCGTAGGCCCGTCGGCGGCTGAGAGACGCGATGTGCTCCCGCTTACAGCGAAGAGGGAGCGCGTCGTGGCAGAACTCGTTGCCATCCGCAATGGCGAAATCGTCTCACATCAAAGCGACTACGTTCTGATTAGAACGGTCGAAGGCAAGGTGGTGGCCTTCGGGGTCTGCCAATGCCCCCGCGGCACCCGTGTGTTTCGCCCTTCGCCGTTTGATTCCAAGGCATCTGCGCTCATAGTGTCCAGTCGATGGGCTGATGCTAATGACGTGTCCGTCATCTACGTCGACGCGTAACAGTGCCTTAGAACGTTGAGTCGTTTGGAGCAGCTTCCCCCGTCAGCGCCCTCGCGATTGTCTGCGCGACCGCCTTGGCGTCGGCGCCGGAGAGCCCGTCCGCACACCCCCTGTCGGAACTTTACAGCGCAACACCCAGCCTGCGGAGCACTGGCAGCATTGCCAGATACGAACCTGCAGTTGCCGCGACAGATAACCCAAGACTCGCCCAAAAGTTCACGCCGTTCTTCAACAACAAGGGCAGCAACAGAAAGAAGAGGAGCGAAGGGAAGATAAGCCACAATATTTGGTTGGACAGGTCAGCAATCTTCTGTGGTTGAGCGCCCTCGGCGTGGAGCCAAATGAACGCCAGCAACGAGGTGAGAGGAAGCGATGCGACCAAAGCTGCGAAGCCAGCGGATCGCTTGGCGATTTCTGAGATGGCGACGACGACCAGCGCAGAGACGACTACCTTGATGGTGTAGTAGAGCATGGTGGAGAAACTTCGCGCTGCATCGATACGGCGGGGAAAGCGACAGCCTTCCGTCAGATTCCCAAGAAACCCAGAAAGCTCTTTTTCTTTTTGAGGCGCTGAGCGTCTGCGGCTTCTTGACGTATCGATTCTCGGAGTTCGAGGATCTTTTCGTCGGGGATCGAGAAGTCGATTGCGGCCAAGGCCAGGCTCCGGCGAGCGTCCGCAAGTCTTTCCTCTAGGTAGTCGGTCAGGTTCTTTTTTGCCATGTCGTCGCCTCCTGTAAATATCCGGCCAATTACACCCCGGTCGGCAATGACCGGGCCTTCTCGTGCGTGGCGCCGCGAGCCGCACAGCAGGAAGCCTTGTTCAGTCGTCGACCTTAACCACCAGTCTATTGGTCCGCGCATCTATGACCATGACATCGGCGGCTCGTTTCGTTTCTTTGATCTGCCTGGCAACGGCAACTGCGTCGCGGACGTCATAGAATCGGTCGTGCAAAATCCCATCGACGCGAATTTCAAACGGACATTCGACGAGCTTTGTCGGAGACAATGTGTTCATGAGCTGCGATAGAGACACTCTTGGCCGGCAGTCCGGGATTTACAGAGGGTAGTCGCGCGCAGGATCGATTCCGGCATCCGTCAGAAATTTGCGCATGGCGGCAATCTCGTCTTTTGGGAGGCTATGATGGGCGTCGTGAAATCCGTGGGTACAGCCGTTCAGCGTTACTACTAAATGGTTGTGCCGGGTGTGAGTAATTTCAGCGCCAAGCTCTTCCAACATCGACTTGACAATCTTTGGATCAATGTTGCTGCTCATTGGGTGCGCGAACAGGGCGTGCAGAGCTGTCCGATGCTTATGGTTCATTGACTCTATTTCCCCGCTCATTGCGAATCATTCGCGCCAAAAACTCCAGCGACTCCCTCAGAGTGAAGATCGGCGATCATGGGAGCGCAGGCCATCCGCCAAGCTTTCATCAGTGTAAAAATTTGATTTCTACTTCCCAATTGCTTACCGAACGTCAACGAATCGCCAAAGCGTTGAAAAACATCGTTAATTTGTTGATTTCATTGGCGGTCCCGAAGGGATTCGAACCCCTGACCTTCGGTTTAGGAAACCGCTGCTCTATCCTGCTGAGCTACGGGACCGTGCGCCCTCTTTAGCATGTCGCGGATCACAAAAAAAATCCGTCGCGCCGGCGTCGGAGGCGGCGTTCAGGAAATTTTTTGCGCGAGTGCCTCGAGCTGCGTGACGCATATGCCCCAGCCGTCGAAGAATCCCAGCTCCTCATGTCGCCGGCGCTCGGCGTCGTCCTTATGCATGACCCGCGCGACATAGCGCGTGCCCGAGCCTTCGTCGGCCATGGTCACAATCGCGGTGAATGCGAGCCAGGGCGAGGCGGGGCGCCAGCCGCCGCGCAGCATGGAGGTGAAGACGATGCGCTCCCGCGGCGCAATATCGAGAAAGCAGCCCGGATTGTCGCTTTCGCCGCCGTCGGGGCCGCGCATGAAGGCGTGAAAGGCGCCGCCGGGAAAAAAGTCGAAGGCGCGCACTTCCGTTGTCCAGGGGCGGGGGCACCACCATTCCTTCAGCAGCGTCGGATCGGACCAGGCCCGCCAGACGCGCGACCGGGGGACGTTCAGAAAGCGCGAAATTTCAAGATCGAGGCTTTGATCGTTCATCCTTTTCCTCGCTTGTCTCCAAAAATGCGTCCAGGCGATCGAAACGCGCTTCCCATTCCGCGCGTTGTCGGGCGAGCCACGCCTGCACCGCGTCAAACCGTTTCGGCTGGATGCGGCAGGTGCGCACGCGTCCGATCTTGCGGCTCGTCACCAACCCGCTGTGCTCCAGCGTCTGCAAATGCTGCATGACCGCGGGAAGAGATATTTTGAGTGGTTTCGCCAATTCGCTGACATTCGCCGGTCCGCGCGCAAGGCGTTCGATCATGGCGCGCCGCGTCGGATCGGCGAGCGCCGAGAACATGAGATCGAGGCGCTCCGAACGCTTAGGCATTTGCTTAACTATCATTCCCCGGCGGGGGAGACAATAGAAACTTCATCGTTGACTTAAGTTTATTGGGTCTGGGTCGGCGCGCGGGATCAAACCGCCTCTGTATCGGCCGCGCGCGCCATCAGACGTTTTTCCCATTCGAGCGCCTGACGAACGATTGCGTCGAGATCGTCGTGTCGCGGCGTCCAGCCGAGGGTCCGGCGAATGCGCGCGTTTGCGGCGACGATCGCCGCCGGGTCGCCCGGCCGGCGTTGCGACATTTCGACCTCGAAATCGACGCCCGACACGCGCTTCACCGAGTCGATCACTTCGAGAATCGAAAAGCCGCGCTCATAGCCGCAATTGGCGACGAGATTGGCGCCGCCGTCGCGCAAATGGCGCAACGCGTCGAGATGGGCGCGCGCAAGATCGCTGACCTGAATATAGTCGCGCACGCATGTGCCGTCCGGCGTCGGATAGTCGTCGCCGAACACCTGAAGTTTCGGGCGCAGGCCGAGCGCCGCCTGCACGGCGACCTTGATGAGATGCGTGGCGTTCGGCGTCGACTGCCCCGAACGCCCTTTCGGATCGGCGCCGGCGACGTTGAAGTAGCGCAAGGCGGCATAGGAGAGCCCGTGCGCGCGCGCCGTGTCCTCCAGCATCCACTCGACCATCAGCTTCGACCGCCCATAGGGCGAGACCGGTTTGAGGGACTCGTCTTCGGTCACCGGATTATGCAACGGATCGCCATAGACGGCGGCGGTCGACGAAAAGATGAAGCGTTTTACGCAGCGCGCCACGGCTGTCGCGAGCAGCCTGCGCGCTTTCGCCGTATTGTTGAGATAATAGCCGAGCGGATCGGCGACGGACTCGGGAACCACGATCTTCGCGGCGAAATGGATGATCTCATCGACGCCATGGCGTTCGATCAGATCGGCGACGAGGTCTGCGTCGCCGAAATCGCCGACGACGAGCGCCGCGCCGTCGGGAACGGACCATCGGAAGCCGGTCGACAGGTCGTCGAGCACGATGGGCGGCGATTCGCCAGCGTCGAGCAGTTCGAGAACCGTATGACTGCCGATATAGCCGGCGCCGCCCGTCACCAGAACCGTCATGCTGCAACCTTCCTGTTGAATCTTCGCCTGATCTTGACGTGGCGGGACTGACGCCTCGGCGCCTTTGCGCCGTCTGACGCCACGCACTCTACGCAGCGGACAAATCGTGCTAAACGCCCCCGGTTCAAGACGCCATCCGGCGACGGCGCGACGAGTCGCTTCTGGAGCGATTCGCCGCTATTACGCCATCGCCGTCTCAACTCTCAACGGGCCTGTTCATGAACAAGCGCATTCGCAAGGCTGTTTTCCCCGTCGCCGGCCTCGGCACGCGATTTCTGCCCGCCACCAAGGCCGTGCCGAAGGAGATGCTGACGGTCGTCGACCGCCCGGTCGTGCAGCATGTGGTCGATGAGGCGCGGGAAGCGGGAATAGAACATTTCGTTTTCGTCACCGGGCGCGGCAAGGCGGCCATCGAAGATCATTTCGACATGGCCTATGAGCTCGAGGACACGCTGCGTCGGCGCAACAAGTCCAAAGAATATGAAGCTCTGATGTCAGACCTGCCGGCCGCCGGCGCGACGAGCTTCACCCGCCAGCAGGCGCCGCTGGGCCTCGGCCACGCCGTCTGGTGCGCGCGCGACATCATCGGCGACGAGCCTTTCGCTGTGCTTCTGCCCGACATGATCACGCTTGCCGCCCCCGGCAAAACCGCGCGGTGTCTCGCCGAGGCGGTTGCGGCCTACGAACAACATGGCGGCAACATCATTGCGGTCGAAGAAGTGGCGCCGGAAGAGACGCATCAATACGGCATTGTCGCGCGCGGCAAGGATTACGGCGCGACATTCGAAATCACCGGCATGGTCGAGAAGCCGCCGCAGGGAACGGCGCCCAGCAATTTCATCATTTCTGGCCGTTATATTCTCGAGCCGGACATTTTCGCGTCGCTTGGAAAACATGAGAAAGGCGCCGGCGGAGAAATTCAGCTGACCGACGCCATGATCGATCTTGCGCGGACGCAGCCTTTCCACGCCGTGCGCTTCGACGGCCGCACCTATGACACGGGCTCCAAGCTTGGCTTTCTCGCGGCGAATATCGCTTTCGGCCTGGCCCGTCCGGATGTCGCCGACGGTCTGCGCGCCGAGCTGAAAAAGCTGCTCGGCTAGCGGGGATATCCAAAGGCGACGGCGGTTAGCGGGCTTGCGCGGCGGCGCCGCCGCGCAAATTCGCGAGCCCGGTTTGACGTCGGCGCGCGTCGTTTATTAAACCTGAAAGAGCATTTCAGATCGATGCGCGGCCGCGCGTGATCGACATCGAGCAAAAGGATTGAAGACCGATGCCGCAACAAGACGCCGCGCGGAGAATCGTCATTACCGGAATGGGCGCGGTGTCGGCGGCCGGCGTTGGCGCGACGGCGCTGTGGCGCGCGGCGCGCGACGGCGTGTCCTGCGTGCGGCCGCTAAAATCGGCGCGCCCCTATAGCGGGCGCATCAAGATAGCGGCGCAGGTGCCAGATTTCGATCCTGCCGCCTATATTGAAGCCGAACTGCTGCCCTATTGCGATCCCTTCACCCAGTTCTCGATCGTCGCCGCGGACGAGGCGCTGGCGCAGGCCGGGTTCGAGCGCAAGCAGGCCGGCGGGCCGCGCACCGCGGTCATCATCGGCACCGGCATCGGCGGCGCCACTACGATCGATAACAACGCCTATCTCGAATACAAGCTCGAGGGCCGTCCGGACACGCTGACCGTGCCGCGCCTCATCCCGAGCGCGGCGCCGACGACACTCGGCATGCGCTACGGCGCCAAGGGGCCGACCTTCGCGCTCGCCTCCGCCTGTTCGTCGGCGACGCAGGCGATTGGCGAAGCCTTCGAAATGTTGCGCGCCGGCCGCGCCGACCGGGCGGTCGTCGGCGGCGCCGAAGCCTGCGTGATCAACGGTTCGATCCATTCCTGGGAGGCGCTGCGCGTTCTCACCCCGGATCTCTGCCGTCCGTTCTCGCAAAAGCGCAATGGCATGACGCTTGGCGAAGGCGCCGCAGTGTTCTTGCTCGAGACGCTGGACGCGGCGCAGGCGCGCGGCGCGACGCCGCTCTGCGAACTCGCGGGTTACGGCACGACGAGCGACGCCTTCGACCCGCTGCGCGCCGATGTTGAAGGCCCTTCGCGCTGCATGCGGCTTGCGCTCGAAAGCGCCGGACTGGAGCCTGGAGACGTCGACTATCTCAACGCGCATGGCACGGCGACCTACGCCAACGACATCACCGAATCGCAGGCGATGCGCGCCGTCTTCGGCGACAGGCCGCCGCCGGTGTCCTCGACGAAACCCGTGCATGGCCATGCGCTGGGCGCAAGCGGCGGACTGGAGCTTGCGGTGACGATCGCCGCTCTGCGCGATCAAATCGCGCCGCCAACGATCAATTTCCTCGAGGCGGATCCGAAATGCGAGGTGGACGCC
Source organism: Methylocystis sp. (assembly GCF_050251305.1). Classification (GTDB taxonomy): domain Bacteria; phylum Pseudomonadota; class Alphaproteobacteria; order Rhizobiales; family Beijerinckiaceae; genus Methylocystis. Next base: position 34,885 of record NZ_JBFWNB010000008.1, read on the forward strand.
ATTCCGAATGTCGCGCGCGAGATGCCGATTCGCGTCGCGCTTTCGAACTCGTTCGCCTTTGGCGGCATCAATGCGACGCTCGTCGTGCGGGCGATTTCGTAGCCTGACCCGCGTCTTGCCGCGGAGACAGTCGCATGATTCGGACGCCGACTTCCCGGCGTTTCGATCATCGATTGGGTCGATGACGCGCGGGGCGATCCGAGGCGCCGCCTCCACAAAGCATGCAGCGCGTTGAAGCGGCGCGTCTTGCCGATCTCATGAAAAAGCCCTTAGTAGCCCAAGGGCTTACCAGTCGCGGTGGCGGGAAATGTCCGACAGAGACGACGAGCAGCGAAAGGGCGCCCAAAAAGGGGCGGATTTTGGTCCGAAACCTAGCCGCGCGCAGAAGAAGGCTGCGCTCGCCGCCGCGTTGCGCGCCAATCTCGCCCGACGCAAGGCGCGCGAACGCGCGCTGCGGGAGACGCAGGCGAAAAGCGGCCGGGAGCCGAACACCGACAGCGAGGGGTGATGGACAAGATCAAGATCGTCGGCGGAACGACGCTGAATGGCGTGATCCCCATCTCGGGCGCGAAGAACGCCGCCTTGCCGCTGATGATCGCGTCGCTCCTGACGCGCGAGACCTTGACGCTCGCCAACATGCCGCTCCTCGCGGATGTGACGCTGCTCGAGCGCATCCTCGGCAATCACGGCGTGGATTACGCCATCGCCGGCAAGCGCGCCGGCGATTCCGTCGACGCCGGCCGCACGGTCCAACTCACCGCGCGCGAGATCGTCGACACGACCGCGCCCTATGAACTGGTGTCGCGCATGCGCGCGAGCTTCTGGGTGCTCGCGCCGCTCGTCGCGCGCATGGGCGAGGCGCGCGTCTCGCTGCCCGGCGGCTGCGCCATCGGCACGCGTCCGGTGGATCTCCTGCTGATGGCGCTGGAAAAGCTCGGCGCGAAGATCGACATCGAGAATGGTTACGCCGTCGCCACGGCCAAGAACGGCCTCGTCGGCGCCGAGATCGATTTCCCGAAAGTCACGGTCGGCGGCACGCATACGGCCCTCATGGCGGCGTCGCTTGCGCGTGGAACCACCGTGTTGCGCAACGCGGCGCGCGAGCCTGAAGTCGTCGATCTCGCCGACTGCCTGGTGAAAATGGGCGCGCGCATCAAGGGCGCCGGCCAGTCGACGATCGAGATCGAGGGCGTCGGTTCGCTTTACGGCGCGCGGCACGCCGTCATGCCGGATCGCATCGAAGCGGGCACCTACGCCATGGCGGTGGCGATGACCGGCGGCGACGTTCTTCTCGCCGGCGCGCGCGCCGACATCATGCAGGCGGCGCTCGATGCGCTCGCGGCGACGGGCGCCAGCGTGACGGAGACCAATGAGGGGCTGCGGGTGACGCGCAACGGCGCCGGCATTTCGCCCGTCAGCGTCGAAACCGCGCCGTTCCCGGCGTTCCCGACCGATCTGCAGGCGCAGTTCATGGCGCTGATGACGCGCGCCAAGGGCGTTTCGCGCATAACCGAGACGATTTTCGAGAACCGTTTCATGCATGTGCAGGAGCTTGCGCGGCTCGGCGCCCAGATCAGGCTGGAAGGCGATACGGCGATCGTCACGGGGGCGGATCATCTCGACGGCGCGCCGGTGATGGCGACCGACCTGCGCGCCTCCGTCTCCCTCGTCATCGCGGCGCTCGCCGCGCGCGGCGAGACGACGATCAACCGCGTCTATCATCTCGATCGCGGTTTCGAGCGGCTGGAGAAGAAGCTTTCGGGCTGCGGCGCGGAAATCGAGCGCATCGCCACGCCGGGGTGAGCGAGGCGTTCCACGTCTGTGAGGGAAAGCTCGATTAGTCGTTCCTATCCGTTTCTTGGAAAGTGTTCCGCGCCAAGGGCTCGATTGCTGGGTGCCACTGCATTGCGCCCGCGATCCTCGCGGCGGCGTGAATTAGTTCCCCGGTCGCCGCCGTGCGGCCTCGAAACGAAAACGACGCGCGAGAGAATCGTCTTGCCACCCCCGACAACTGAATCGACGCTGGCGATCGCCATGACGGGCCGGCGAGGAGTTTCCGGGGGATGCCGCCTTGGCGTCGGGAGATCGAATTAATCTCTGGGTCTACCGGATGACGCGCAGTCCCGTCATTTGGTCTGGCCTGGCCTTACTGCTGCAAGGCTCGCCCAGTTACGCTCAGGCGGAGGATTTTTATTCGATCTGTAAATCTTACCGCGCTAACCAAGACTCCATTCTTCATGAATGTTTTGATCGCGCGAAGCCATGGTCGTACCGTTGGAATGGCAATAAAGTTGAACTCTTCTCATATGTAAGAAAGTCGTCGTCACGGAGTCATTTCTCCGTGGGATGTGTTTTTCAGAAATCGTCAAAGAACCGAAATATAATAAGTTATTTTGGCGTCTATTACGCTCCTGACGACACAACGTTTCTGAATCTCGACGGCTCCACTGTTGAGTCTGTCGGTCATGGGGGTGACATTCACGTTGTTCGGAATGGCAATTCTGAAAGTCTCGCGCCGATTAATGGCTTTGCGGTCCAAGAGGGGCCGATGCAGGATCAATACAATGGGCCGGTATGGTCGAATTGCGAGGAAGGAAAATATCTGAAAGACGCGAGCGAGACGGTTAGACCATATAATATAAATCATTATGTAACACGCTATAGGGCCGAGATAAATGGGGATAGATTTTCGATCGCGGAGTGCGGACGGCGTTACGACAAGAACACCAATGAGCCAATTACACTTACGTTCTGCAAGCCGCTGAAATATGTGCGTTCCTTACGTGATCCGCTCACCTATGAGATCATATATTCTGACGACTCTTTGTTCATAACAAGAGACGGCAATGCTTTTTTCGACCAGCGAGAAATTGAAAAAGCCTGCGACTCGTCAGGGAGAAACCCGCTGTTCCGGGGAATAAGCGCCGAGCTCTGTAGGGCCGGAAAGAAACAACCCTAAGGCGAAATCTCGTTTAAGGGGATCAAGTTTTTTGAGTGCAAAAAATCGAGCCCTCCTGACAGTTCGTTTCAGTCAGTCCGGCAACGACCGTGTTCGCGATGTTCCAGAGAACATCGTGGCGATCCACTGAGTTGACGGAAACTGCGCGCAGAGCGTGAGAAAAGCGATCGCCAGCGGGACGCCAATGAAAGCTCCCGGGAGGCCCCACAAGAAGGTCCAGAGAACGACGGCAAATGTCACGACGGATGGTGAAATCGCCAACGCCGAACCCGAAATCAGCGGCTCAAGATAGCTGCCGATGACAAATTGAAGTGCAGCGAGGGTAACGAGCACGAGCATCGCGGTTTGCCAGGATTCGAATTGAACAAGAGCAAACAACGCCGGTAAAACAGTAACGATCAACGCGCCGATATATGGTAGATAGTTAAGCGCGAAGGCTAGGCTTCCCCAAGCTGCCGCAAGCTCGAGTCCCATCAGCAGAGCAAAACCGGCGACTGCGACGCCCGTAACGATGCTCGCAATTGTGCGCACAATCATATATTTGCGGAATTTCCGCGCAATCGACTGGCTGGCCATCAACAGACGACGACTGGTTTCCTGGTCTTTCAACGTCGCGATATGATTTTGAAAATCTTCTGTTTCGACGAGGCCCATGACCAAGAAGATGAAGACCAGAAGCGAGAAGCCAACAAGAACGTTGATCCTTGTCGCGACGGCTCTCAGAAAGCCGATCAACCAAGCGGCATCGAAATTTTCCGTCACATGCGACATCACGAATATGTCGTGATCCTCCAGCCACTTCGTGGAGTTGCGGAATGTCGCTCCAATCTTCACGAGGTTGTGACGAATCCAGTCCGCGATTTCGCCGGCGCCCCAGACGATCATCGACGTCAGCGCGACAACGACGCCAAGCGTCACGACAATGGTAATCAGGAGCGCCAAGGCTTTTGGCATTCTGGACGCGAGCGCTTTCTGCAGCGGCCAGATCAGCGCGATGATGAATATCGCAAAGATCACCGGCTCGAACACAACCTGAGCCATGGAAGACGCCGCAAGCACAACGAACGCTATAACGAGCCCGGCCATAATGCTCACGACTTTGTTGTCCATGGCGCACCGGTCAATGTTCAATCGCTAATTCGCCATCAAACTAGCGCTGCAACTGAGAACCATCTACTTCGATTCCCGCATTTGGCGATTTGTCCGTTCACTCGATCACGATCCTCACCGCACGCGACGCGACCGGCGCGAGCGCCAGCCGCGCCTGATTGCGATGCGCGCCCGGCGTCATCGGCCAGAACACAGTCTCGTTCGCCTGCGCCGTCGTGAAGGGTTCGCCGTCGTTTGTCGACGATGGTTCATGGGATCGCGTGCGGCGTTCCACAATCGTAAAAATGTTGTGCGCGAATGGCTCGCTCGCGAGGCGCGCTCCTTGCGGGGCGAATTCACGCGCCGGTCGCTGCTGAGTGATTAAGAGGCTCGAGGGCGTGTGACAATGAAGTTTGCATTTGGCAATTCGCTTGGAGCAACGACGTGGCTCTCTCCTTTAGACGGTGGCTGTCCTCCATCTTCTCAGATCCAAGAGAGAATAGCGAACTCTTAAAGGAAATAAGAATCCATAGTAAAGGTGAGTTTTCAATGAACGGAGAGTGGCACCTAACTATCGAATGTCGTAAAAATAAAAACGGCTATTTTGGTATCATGACTATTAGTGAAAGCGATGTAGTGTGCAGGCACTATTTAAATAAAGATGAATTTGAGTTATTGGCTGCGTCCCTGTCGAAATTTTCCGCCTAACGCTGTAGGACCTCCGATCTGCTCATACAGGGCGGCCGCCTTTCATCAAGATTGCGAGCGAGGGACGCCAGGAAGGGCATGCTCGATTCTCCTCGCTGGCCGAATTCAAAACTGGAGGACGATGAGTGGGCGTCTATACCTCACATACGAAATCGGTTCAGTTATGCATCTTTGGTTCTGTGGCTGTTTTCGTGATGTTGCTTTATATATTCAATGTTATATATGGCGGGACAGGAGTTAATTTTGATTTTTTTTATCATGCAGTTGTCTTGTACTTTATTGCTGCTTTCATTTTGTCGCTCTGCGTAATATTTTCCCGGGTGGACGCTCTGTATTTGTCGTTCTTAAGGGGCGGTAGGAGGCTTTCTCGGGCTCAGCTTGCGCTCGTGCTGGCGTCAGTATACCTAGGCTCGCTGCTGCTGTTTGGGATCGTTTTTTACTTTATGGCTCTTGATTTTCAGCAACATATTCGCCTATTTCTGGATAGCGGGTCGATTAGAACGCTGGTAGGAGAATTTTGTATGATTCCTCTTTTATTATCGATCTTGGCCGTGCTTGTGTCGAATATTATAGCGATCTATCGAGGGGTACGAATATGCAAGAAAGACGATAGTTCTAGCGTAACCTGATAACAATGCTGTTCTGCTAAGCGAATTACTGGAGAGCGTCATATATCAGAGTCTCCGCTATTGAAACTCTCGCTTGTATCGCAAGATTTTGGCCGCGCGGCGTTGCTCGGGCAACTGGTCGCCGCGGTCATTGACGCGACGAAAGACGCTCTGGCCGTGCATTGGGCGCGTTCCGACTCGCTTTGGCCGGCGGCGCTCGTCGCCCAAACCATCGCGCCCGGCGACGAGAAGCCGCCTGTTTTGTTTTGCGTGGCGATCAAGCTCAGTCGCGACGCCGATGGCGGCGTGTCGGGCGCGACGCGCGGACTCGCTGCCTTTGGCCTCATGGAAATCGAAGCCGCAGGGTTCGCAGGCGACCCCCGCCAACTCAACGGCTTGATGCTCGATCTCGCCGGCTATCTGATCGAGGCGGGGCCTGTCATCAAGGACGGCGACACGATCGGGCCGGACGCGGCGACAAAGATCGTCGTGCGCCATGAAACGTCTGGCTTCATCCCCGGGCAATCGGTCTATCGCCTTCATTTTCAGGGGAAGGGCGGCGCATGACGCAGTCAGCGGCTGAAGTTCCGGCGGAGACTCGGCGCCTGCGCGGACAAAAACCCAAAGCGCCTCAATATTACAGGTTCCGCGCGGCGCTCAATGTGCGGCCGCCTTTCTTCGAGTTGGCGAATAGGGAGCGCTTGCAGGCCTGCGGTTCGATCCTCGCCCACCCGGCCTGGCCGGATGGCTATGCGCAGTTGCCGCGCCATCCCTGGCGGCTTCCGGACTATCGCGAGCCGCCGCTGCTTATGTTCGACAAAAAAATCGGCCGCCCGGCGCGGGACGTCGAGGCGCAGGACGGTCTCTGGTTTGTCACATCCGCGATGAAAGCCTTTTTGGAGCGGGTCGATCCGGTCGCCGAGAAGCCGCCATGCTCCTGCCGTTGATGTGGTTGCGGAAGAAAAAACTCGAGGGCCTCCTCGATGCCTATCCGCTTTACGATCCGCCGCACAAGGTTGAAGAGCGCGTGCTGCCGAAAGAGAAGGCGCAGGAGAATTTCGAGTATTTCATGCGCGTTCGCAAAGAACGGGTCGCGTTTTTCTCGATCTGGCTTGAAGAGAATTTCGACGTGAAATTCACGTCCGATCGGAAGGGCGCCATGGCGCTCGGTGGATGGCTAATACGCTACGGCGGACTATTATTTCCCACTGAGACAGTATATCGCAGCTATTTCAGGTATGATCCGCCGTGGACCAGCGATGGGACGGGCTGCAATGTGGTGTTCGACGCTGGCGTTATGTTCGGAGAATCCATTATTGCGAATTGCGCAAGACTCAGATGGGAAATGGGGCCGGCTTCGCCAGCGTTCACTGAGAAGGACATCAAAGAATTGAAGAACGATTTCGGCTCAGGATTGCAACGTCCAGAAATCACGGGATTTGTAGATCCATTAATTGCCGTAGATCCACTGTCCGACATTAAATACTGCGCGGCTCAAATGCGCAAAGGGATTACTTACGAAGGACGGAAGAGGTATTTCGGGGAGTTGGGGTTGAGTATTCAGAACATAGAACGCTATCCGGCGTTGAGATTCGACGTCGTGTTAGACGTCTATAATAACGGCAGTCTAAGAATGCGCTATCTCCGCGATCACGGCATCGATATAGCGGCTCTGCCAGACGAGCACGGCGCGGAGGATGACGATGATTGACATATCCAAGTGAGAAAGTCCTGCCTTGAGACGCTCTTGCCATTCATTGGGCGCGTTCCGACTCGCTTTGGCCGGCGGCGCTTGTCGCAGAAAACATCGCGCCGGGCGACCGGAAGCCGCCCGTTCCGTTTTGCGTGGCGATCAAGCTCAGCCGCGACGCCGACGGCGGCGTGTCGGGCGTGACGCGCGGACTCGCCGCCTTCGGCCTCATGGAAATCGAAGCCGGAGGTTTTAAGGGCGACCCGCGCCAGCTCAACGGCTTGATGCTCGATCTCGCCGGTTACCTGATCGAAGCGGGGCCTGTCATCAAGGACGGCGATACGATCGGGCCGGACGCGGCGACAAAGATCGTCGTGCGGCATGAAACGTCTGGCTTCATCCCCGGGCAATCGGTCTATCGCCTTCATTTTCAGGGGAAGGGCGGCGCGTGATGCAGGCGGCTGAAATTGCAGCGGAGACTCGGCGCATGCGCGGACGAAAACCGAAGGCGCCGCAATATTACAGGTTCAGCGCGGCGCTCACTGTGCGGCCGCCATTCTTCGAGCTGGTGAACGAGGAGCGTCTGCAGGCATGCGGTTCGCTGCTTGCCGAGCCTGGCTGGCCGGATGGCTATGCGCAGCTGACGCGTCACCCCTGGCGACTTCCGGACTATCGGGAGCCGCCGCGGCTCCTGTTCGACAAGAAGTTCGGCCGCCCGGCGCGGGACGTCGAGGCTCAGGATGGCCTCTGGTTCGTCACATCCGCGATGAAGGCCTTTCTGGAACGGGTCGATCCGGGGGCCTGCGAGTATCGCAAATGCGACACCGAATGGTCGTCGGGCGAAGCGGGGCCGGAATATTGGCTCTGTTCGGTCACCCGGGTGCTTTTCGGACGGGACGTAATCGACGTCGACAAATCGACGAACGTCAAGGTTCGGATCGAGCCGGACGGCTTTCCAACGTATCAGACGATTTCAGACCGTTATGTGCACCTCAAGCCTGAAGCGGTTGGCGCCGCGCATCTATTCCGAATTGTCGAGATGGATGGGCGCGTCTACTGCGACCAGTTCGTGAAAGATTCCTACAAAGCGGCCGGCCTGAAAGGCGCGGACATCTACAAGATTGGCGTCGAGTGAAGTTGGCGAAAATTGGCGTATTGATCTGACCGATTCAAAACGATGCTTCCCCAGGGCGACGCCCGTCCCTTCCTTTCGCGGCGTGCGCAGCGCTGCTAATCGCGAGAAGCCGCCATGCTCCTGCCGCTGATGTGGTTGCGAAAGAAAAAGCTGGATCGCCTGCTCAAGGACTATCCGCTTTACGATCCGCCGCACAAGGTTGAAGAACGCTTGCTGCCGAAAGCGAAGGCGCAGGAGAATTTCGAGTATTTCATGCGCGTTCGCAAAGAACGGGTCGCGTTTTTCTCGAGGTGGCTCAAAGACGAATTTGGCGTGGCGATAGGGCCAACGCAACGAGGCGTGGAAGCGCTGAACCGGTGGATGTTTCAATATGTAGGGCTGCTGCTTCCGAACCGCACGGTTGAATACAGCTACTTCAGTTATGATCCGCCTTGGCGCGGGGACGGCGCCGGCTGCAACGTCCTGTTTGATGTCGGCATTGCGTTTGGCGAATTCCTCATCGCCAATTGCCCGAATCTGAGATGGGACATGGATCCGATATCAGCGCTGCGCCCCAACGAAGCCCGCATCCGCAAGCGCGAATTTGGGTTGAGCTTTTGGCGCCCCATGTTGACCGGATTCGAAAATCCCCATTGGGGCGTAAATCCGCTGCACATGATGTGGACGCAAGCGCATCTGTTAGGCGAAATCACGACGTGTTCGGGACGCTGGAATTTTCGCAACGTCGTTGGCGGGCGAGACACGCGCGATCTGCGCAATAGTTTGGCAGAGTTTTTCGAAACGAAAATTCGAGAATACGAAGCCGGCGATCCGGCCACGCTGTATGGCTCCGCCGGAATTCCTGCTGATTTGGAGGATGACGATGGCTGACATTTCCAAGCTAGGAAGTCCGGCCTTGAGACAGGTGGCCGTTCGTTGCGCGCGTTCCGACTCGCTCTGGCCAGTGACCGCAAAAGCTGCTGCGCGGGCCAGATAAAAAGCGGAATGAGAGAGTATCGAAAATGTCCAATGAGCTGCAACTAGTCGCTTTCCTAATTTTTGCGTCAGTGGGTCTCACATGGTCATTGTACAGAATTGTTACATACTCCTTTCGATTACGCAATTGGAAAAAGTGCGAAGGCGTTGTGCTTAACTGTAAAGGCGAATTGTACAGTGACAATAATTATTTGTATGAGTTGCTGGTACTGTATTCTGATGGATGTGAGCAGTTAACTGTGAAAGTAAATGCGGGGAATCTTCGCCTAAAAGCAGGAGACAAAGTTTTATTTCTATGCGGTAAAAATAATGCGCTATCTTGTCAGCTTGTGGACGCTTATCAGAATCTCTGGACGCCTTTAGCTATTTCGAGCATTATTCTAATACTGATATTTCGGATGCTGATGCTAATGAGCGCCTCACCGTGATGCCTTGTCGATCGACGGAGAGACGACTTCCACGCGCACCAATGGGGACGACGGGAACGGCAGCGACCGTCAGTCTCGTCTACGAGGCTTCCGGCGCCGTGTTGCGCTCTGCAACGACGGCCGCCCAAGCTCACTCGATCACGATCTTCACCGCGCGCGATGCGACCGGCGCGAGCGCCAGCCGCGCCTGAATCCGATGCGCGCCGGGCGTCATCGGCCAGAACACGGTCTCGTCCGCCTGCGCCGTGGCGAAGGGCTCGCCGTCAATCGTCCAGACGATCTGCGCCTCCGCGCCTGATGGCGCGAGTTTCAACGCGAGACGATTCAAGCGCGCCGGCTGCTCTGGGTTTCGCCAGATATGCGTGTTGTGTTCCGGCGTCGCGATCACGAGCGGCGCGGCGCCAGCCGTTTGAGAATGGGGCGCATCATCCATGCGCGGCGGCTGAGCCGGACTGAGCTGCAGGGTCTCCGCTTGCCGCATCTCCGCCGGCTTCACCCATTCGCGCAGCGTCTGCGCGCAATCGCCGGCGCCGCCGGCGCGGCAGAGGTCGATGGCGATGCGATCGGGCGGCGGCGCGAAGGTTTCCGGCGCGATGTCGCCGGGCTTGGCGTCATGCAGCTTCGCGAGCACGGCGTGGGCGAGCCGCGCCGCGGATGAAACGCCCGTCATCGCGCGCATCGGGCCGGCGTCGCCGCGGCCGAGCCATACGCCGACAATGAATTTGTGCGAAAAGGCGATCGTCCAGGCGTCGCGATAGCCTTGCGATGTCCCGGTCTTCACGGCGACGGCGAAGGGATATTCCAGCGGCCCGTAACGCGGAAAGGACGGAAGCCGCGCTTGCGGGTCGGCCAGCATCGAGGCGATCAGCCGCGCGCTGTCGAGCGACAGCACGCGCCGCGCCGGACGTCGCGCTTCGTCGCGCGTGAACGCAAGCTCGCGCATCAGTCCGTCGTCGGCGAGCGCGGCATAGGCGCGCATCACATCTTCGAGCCTGGTCGGCAGCGCGCCGATCGCCATGGAAATCCCGAAACTCTCCGCCGGCGTTTCGAGATCGTGCAGGCCGAGATCGCGCAGGAAATTGAAGCTCGCCTCGAGGCCGACGCGCCGCAGCAGATTCGTCGCCGGCACGTTGCGGGAATTGGCGAGCGCCTGACGCGGCGTCAGCGGCCCGAGAAAGAGTCCGTCGGCGTTGGAGACGCCTGAGGCGCCTTCGGGAATATCGTTGACGAGATCGGTCGTCTTGAGAACGCCGCGCTCGAACGCCAGCGCATAGATGAAGGGCTTTAGCGTTGAACCGGGCGACCGACGGACGCGGGTGAAATCGAATGCGCCCGCTTGTGGATCGCTATAGTCCGACGAGCCGACGTCGGCGATGACCGCGTTGGTTCCGCGCTCCACGACCATGACGGCGACCTGTCGCGCGCCCCGGCGGCGGAAATTCGAAAGATAGCGGCGCGCGAGGCGCAGGACGTCCCGTTCGACGTCCATATCGATCGTCGCTTGGATGCGCCGATCGTCGTCCGCGCGCGGCCGCGCCAGGCCCTCGCGCGCCAGCGCTTCGTAGCGCAGCGCCAGATGCAGCGTCTCGGGACGGCGCTTGGCGTCGAGCGGCCGCATATGATCGAGCTCCACGCGCGCCAGCGCCGCCTGCGCGGCGTCGAGCGCGCCTTCCTCTTCGAGCCGCGCAAGGGCATGCCGCGCCCGCGCCGTCGCCAGTCTGAGGCCGCTCGCGCGCGTGATGTTCATCCGCCCCGGCGATTGCGGGATGGCGGCGAGCAACGCCGCCTGCGCCCAGGAGAGGTCTTCGACCGGCCTGTCGAAATAGAAGCGCGCGGCGTAGCCGACGCCGTGCCCGTTGAGGCCATAGGGCGCGAGCCGCAGATAATGGGCGAGCGTCGCGTCATGGCCGTGACGCGCGACGATCGCGAACGCCGTCGCCGCCTGCATGAGCTTTTCGGCGAGGGTGCGCGGCCGTTCCGTCTGCATCCGCGCGACCTGCATGGCGATCGTCGACGCGCCTTCGCGTCGGCCGCGCGAGGTCAGATTGCGCCATGCGGCGCGCAGCAGCGCCCGCGCGTCGACGCCGGGGTGATCGTAGAAGCGGCGATCTTCCAGAGCGCGCGTCGCGCGCGCCACGCGTTGCGGAATGGCGGCGAGCGGCCAGTAGCCGTAACCGCCATGCGCGGCTTTGGAGGTCTCGCCGATCTGCGTCAGAAAGGCGCCGTTGCGGTCGTAAACGATGGCGCTTGCCCACGGCGCCACGAGTTCAGCGCGCGACAGCGCCTCATGCGAGAGCCAGGCGGCGCCTGCGGCCAGTGCCGCAAGAAGGCCAGCGACGATCCTTCGCGCGAATCGACTCGACATGCGCCTATTTCCCAATCTCCACGCGCGCGCCGGCGCTCGTCGCCCGAAGCCCTTTCTTGTACATCGCGTCGACAACCGCGGGCGGCTGGGTGTAAGCGCCCGCCGTTTGCGCGCGCAGGCGAAACGCGAAGCGGTAGGTTCCCTTCGGCAGCGAATCGTAAGCGTAGAATATGCGGTCGTCGCCGAAGGAGACCCAGCTCGGCTGCAGCGTCGGCGCAAATGAGGGCTGCGCTTCGGCCGGCGCCGTCGCGATGTTGGGGTTGAGCGGCTCATAGCCCGCGGCGAGCGGGATCGAGATCGCGACATGCGTGCGATCCTCGGGGTTGACCACTTCCGCGGTCTCCTCGATGAGGTCGCCCTGCTTCAGCCGCAGCGCGCCGTCGCGATCTTCGATCTTCTCGGGCGCCTTGCCGCTTTCGATGCGCCAGCTCTGCCGCGTGACGGCAAAGCCGTCGCTCGTCGGCTGAGCTTTCGCGCCAGGTTCGACCGGCGTGTAGCGCGTCTCGATCATCGCGACGATCGGCGCATTGGAGCCGTTGGCGATCTTCAGCGGCGCGTCGGTGTTCGACAGATGCCGCGCCACCGGGGTCTTGGCGTCGAGCGTGAGCGCACGATCCGCGCCGTCGTCATTGACGGTCACGGCGATCGGCGTGACCGGCCGCCGCCAACCTTCGGCGAGCGCTTCGACCGCGGCCGCATTGGCGTTGGTCGTGCCCCAGCCGTCGCCTTCGCCCAGCCGCAGCAGCGCGTCGCGCAGCGCATTGGCGCGCGGATCCCCGGAGGCCGTCAGCGCCGCGGCGCGCACCATTTCGGCGAGGCTGCGCGTTTCAGAAGGCAGAATGATCGGCGAAGCGCTTTCCGCCGCCTGTCCGGCATAGACCTGCACGCCATTGCGGCTGGCGAATTTGACGCGGCTCCACATCGTGTCGACGAGCCCGGCGAGCGCGCGCTGATCGACATTAGGGAGAAGCGCGGCGGCGGAGGCCATTTGCGCGACGCTGATATTGGGCAAGAAGTCTGCCCGGCGCGCAAATTCGGCGACATAGGATTCGTCGAGTTTGCCGCCTTCGGCGAGCGCCGCAAGCGCTTCGACGCGTTCGCGCAATTCGTCGCCCGACAGCAGTCGCGGATAATCGGAGCGCAACGACAGTTTCAGGATTTTGGCGAGACGATCCGAAAGGCTCTTGTCGATCGGCTCCCCGGCGCGCTCGGCCCGCGCAAGGAAATCATAGGCCCAGGCGGTGAGCGACACGGTGCCGCGCGCGCGCGGCCAGAAGGCGACGAGCCCGTCGGCGTCGATCGACTGATCGATGATCTGCGCCGTCGATTTCACATTGGCGGAGACCTGGTCCTCGAGCCCTGCGGCGGCAAGAATCGGCGCGAAGCTCTTGAGCGCCAATCCGCCGCGCGCGAGCGACAGGCGTTGCTCGGTGCAGCCATAGGGATATTCGACGAGGGCGTTTAATCCGGCGACGAGCTTCACGAGCGAGGGATCCGCGGCGACGATCGTCTCGCGCGTGAACGTGCCGGGCCGCGCCTGCGCGCCTGTGGGAGAAAGCGTCTTGGTTTCGCCCGGGGCGATCTCGACCAGTTCGAAGCGCCGCGTCGCCTCGCGGTCGTCCTTCACCGGCAAAGCGATTTCGACGGCGTCTTTCGCATGATCGGCGTCGCGCTCGATGCGGAAGCCGAGCGCCGCTTCGCCTGCGAGCTGGGCCGGCGCCTGCGCGCGCAGATCGACGCGCACGGGTTTGTTCTGCGTCCAGTCGATCTTGCGGCTTGCGTCGCCGGAGAGCGTCAGCGTCGGCGCCGAGATCGCCGCCTTGCCCGCGCCGCCGGGCCCTTCGACGATACGGGCGACCAGACCGATATCGAAGGAGTCGCCCGGCCGAATGAAGCGCGGCAGCGCCGGCTGCGCGACCAGCGCCTGGCGGATCAGCATTTCGCCGCCCGCGGCGCCGAAGCGGTCGGGCCCGCTCACGGCCTTGGCGCGCAGCTTGAACACGGTCAGCGTGTCGGGCAGCTGCACCTTGATTTTGGCGACGCCGTCGGGGCCGATCTTCACGCTCGGCAGATAGATCGGCACCGGGGTGAAATTCTTGCGCACGGAAATATTGTTCTCCGCGCCCCATTCCTGCAGTTCGTCGCCGTCGCCGCCGGCGATCTCCTCGAGCGGAATGACGCCGAAGGCCATGTTGCGCGTGTCGCGCGCCGCCATTTTTGTTTCGCGCTCGACGATGAAATCGGGCAGCGGATCGAGCGGCCGTTCCTTCGCAAGCGACAGCACCGCCTGGTCGACCATCCAGAAGGTCGCCTCGCCGGACAGCGGCTTGCCCGCGTCATCCGAAATCCGCAGCGCCACCTCGATGGCCTCGCCCGGGCGCGCCTTGGACGGATGGTCGAGCTTCACATTGACGATGTTCTTGACCGGCGTCACCTCGACCCATTTCGTCGCCGCGATGGTGACGGGCTTGGCCTGATCGAAACTCGCCGTCGGCTGCGGCGGCGCGTCCTTCAGCCGTCCGCGCATGATCAGGAAATGCACGGCGAGCTTCGGCGTCTGCTCTTTCCTGACTGGCAGCGTAAAGCGGCCGAAACCGTTGGCGATGTCGACGAAACTATAGTCGTAGACGCCGCCCGGCTGTTCGACGATGGCCAGCGCGCGCGCATTCTGAAACGGCGACTGGATGATCAGCGTCGCCGTTTCGCCCGGCGCATATTTGTCCTTGTTGGCGGCGATCGTCGCGGATTCCGCCGGCGGCCGCGCGAAGGTGACCGGCGTGTCGCCGCCGACAAAAAAGTCGACGCTCACCTGTTGCCGGCGCTTGAGCCTGTCATAGGCCTCCAACTGCACGACATAGACGCCGGCGTCGCGGGCCTCGAGTTGAACCTTCTGCGCCTCCTTGGCGCTCGTCACCTTGCGTTCGATCAGGACGTCGTCCTGCGCCTGCGTGACATATTTCGCCGCGCCCTGGGCGAAGTCGGAGGCCTGCAGCGTCGAAATCCAGCTGCGCTTAATGAGCCGCAGCGTCATCTCCAGGCCGACGACCGGGTCGCCCTTGCCGTCGATGGCGATGAGCTCCGGCGTCAAGGCGCCGGGACGCTCCACATAGCGCGGCGTCTTGACGCCGAGCACGAAGGGCGGCAGCGCGATCACGTTCTGCACATTGCGCACTTCGACGCCATCGTCGCCCGTCACCGTCGCTTCGATGGAGTAGCGGCGCGGCTGCGCCGTCGGCTCGATCGTCGTGTCGAAGGTCATGCGCGCGGCGCCGCCTGCGTCGGTGCGCTGATCGCGCTCCAGCACCGCGGTCGATTTGAACTTGCCGTCGCCCGAGAAGCGCGCATCGGTCGAGAACAGAAAGCCCTCGCGACCTGGCGGCGTGAAGACATGCGGAAATTGCGCCGCGCGCCATTTGACGGGCCGCTCGGCCGCGAGTCCTCCAGCGAAATAGCGGGCGAGGAGATCGACGTCGAAGGTCCCGTCGAGCGCCACGGTCTGCGGCGCGTTGAGCACGACTTCGAAGGTCGGCAGACGATAGGCTTCTTTCTTGAAGGTGAACTGGCCGCAGGAAACATCCTGCGCGGTCTCGACCGCTTCGCTTTCCCCCTCGGCCGCTTCGTCGGTTTCGCTCTTCTGCCCCTCCGGCTTCTTGGCTTTCTGAGGCGCATCCGGTTCGAACCGCGCCGAATAGTCGCCCGTCGCCGGCGTTTGCGCGTCGAATTTATGATAGAAGCCGCCGGAGGCGTCGAGCTTCACCGGAATCCGCCATTCCTGATTGCCTGGGCCTGTCACGACGAGCGTTCCGCCAGTCTTGGTCAGACTCAGCGCGCCGCCGCGATAGCTGCGCACGAAGCCTTTGATATGCGCGGCTTCCTCAGGGCGATAGATCGGCCGTTCCGAGAAGAGATGGCAGAGCGTTCGCGGTTTTTCGGCGCGCGGCTGGTCCGCCTCGCTTGTCCAGGCGAGCCATTCCGATTCCGGCTTCGACCAGATTTCCCGCGAATATTCAGAAGGCGCGCTGTTCGGATCGACGACGAGCGTGTCCAATCCCTTGTTGACGACGATCCGGCGCGCGGCGCCGCCGCCGCGCTTGTCCGGCGTCCAGGAGTAGAAGCCCGAAGCGTCGGTGGTTCCGCTCGCAAGCGTGACGAATTTCTCGTCCTTGACGCCTTCCACGCGAATTTGCGCGCCGCTGACAGGCTGCGTCGTCGCGAGCGACGTGACCGCGAAACGCACCCGCGTCGGCTCTTCGACTGCCGACAGCGAGAGATCGGTGATCTGCACGCGCAGCCAGCGGCGCGTGTCCTCGTCGACCGCGCGCAGGCCCACGAGATAGGTTCCCGGCTGATCGCGGCCGCTGATCTTGGCGAAATCCTCCTTAAGATCGACGCCGAATTTCGCGTCGGGGCCGTTGCGGCGGATCGGCAGATCGACGAGGCGCGAGACTGCCGGCGATCCCAGCGACTTGATGCGCTCCTTGATCGCGTCGGCTTCGATGTTCGCCGTCTCGCTCCAGGACTTCGGCTCGTTGCCCGGCAGAGGCGGCGCGTCGGAATCGCCTGTCTCGACGCCATGCGCAGGGAAGGGGAAGAAATTTCGCGACAGAGGATCGATGGCGTGGATGCGGATGTCGGTGCGGTCATAGCCGCGGCCGCGCAGCGGCAGAATTTGCGGACCGAGCCGCTCGGCGACGCCATAGCCTGCGTCCCAGCGCAACGCCGGGGCGTCGCGGGTGAAGGCGAAACGCTGCGCGAACGCGCTCGCCAGCGCGCGGCCCTGCGAGTCTTTCAGCGCGCCCTCGGCGATCGACAGCTCATAGACTCGATCCGACAGGAATTTCCCGACGACGCGCAGCCGCTTGCCGTCGGTTTCGACGGCAAGATCGTCGACGGGCGGCGTGATCCGCAGCGCCTCGCGCGCGTGCAGAATATCGAGCGTCTCGGGCGTCGCGTTGAAAGCGAGCGTGAGCTGCCGCTTGCTCGCAGCGGAGTAGGGCGGCGCAGCGCTGTCCTCGTCGCTGCTTTCCGGCGCCACGAGATAGGAAACGCAGCGCAGAATGTTTTCGCCGCGATCGTCGTTCCAGCCGCGGCCGCAGCTCGCCTCCGTCGCCGCAAAGGGCGGCGCCGTGCGCAACCGCAGTTCATAAGTCTGGTCGTCCAGCCCGGCTTCGTCGGAAAGGCGCAGCCGCAGGATCGCCACGCGGCCGTCGGCGATCCTTTCGCGGAAGCGAATGACATAAGTCTGATCCTCGGCGCGCGCGCCGCGCTCGAGCGGCCGGATTTCATAGGCCGAAGCGCTCAGCGTCTGGCCGCCCTGCGGCGATACGCCCGGCGAAGGACGAACTTCGATCGTCAGCAGCCGCGTCAAGGCGTCGACGTCGACCGGTTCGGCGAAGGCGAGGGCGATCTGCGTCAGTTCGAGCTGCGGATCGGCGCTCTCAGTGGGATTGGTCGAACGCGGCGTCGGCAGCAGCGCGACGAGTTGCGTTTCCGCAGCGCCCAGCTTGACGTTCAGGCGCGAGAGCGGCTTCCAGGCGTCGGCGGGGCGAAACTGCAGGGCGCGCGGACCGAGCCAGCGCCATTCGCCGGCGGGCTGCGGCGTCATCGTCACATATTTCTGCGGCGAATCCTCCACGCCGCCGGTCTTCGGTCCCGTGTCTCTCGAGAAGAAGAGCGTCACCGGATCATAGGCGCGCAAAAATCTGTCGGGCGCGACGCGCGCGCCGTCGGCGCGTTGGACGCGGTCGAAGACCGGCGGCGTTTCCGCGCGCAGCGACGTCGCCGCGCCAAGAAACGCGCAAAAAGTCAGGAACAGAATCTTTTTCATCGCCGCGCCTTTCGAAATCATTGCGCTTTGCTTTTCTTCATGCCGGCCTTGTCGAGCAGCTCGGCGACGAGTTCCGCCGGCGGCGCATTCACAGGCGGCGACAGCCCGACGATGGCGACGCGAACCGTCGTCGCGCCCGCGTCGACAGGCGTCCGCGCCTCAAGGAAATAGCGTCCGGGCGAAAGCTTCATCGTCTGCGCGACGCCTTCGCCGAGCGTCTTGCCCTGCGCATCCGTGAGCCGCGCGCTGACGCGGTCGGGTTCGGCGCGCACGCCAAGCCCGACGTCGCGCGCTTCCTTCGCCTCGAAGCTGAACAGCGCGCTGGCGCCGGGCGAAACCGCCACCGCATCGTTCACGCCTTCATGCGCCTCGATGACGGGCTGCGTCGAAACGTCGAGCGCGCCGGAGAGCGCGCCGTCGTAGGGCGCGTAAATGTCGATCGTCGCCTCACCCGGGGTCATATAGCGATTGAGATCGACGCCATTGGCGAAGGCGAGCGTCTCCCGCCTGCCATTCTGCGCGAAACCGACGATCGCCGGCGCGGCGCCCGACGCTTTCAGCAGGACGGGCTTGTCGCTCTTGACCGAGAAGCGCATCGCCGCGCCTTCGAGCGCGACGCGCTGCGGCAGATTGAGCGCGCGGGCCGCAGGCGCGGGCCAGGGAGTCGCGCCGGCCCGTTCGATCCAGAAGGCGACGAGCCCGGGTCCGTGATCGATGATCGCTTCGCCTGCGCCATCGAGCGCAATGTCGTCGCCGCGGGAGATCCGGCCGCTGGCCGAAATCACCGTCGCCTGCGCGCCGCTCACGACCAGCCTGTCGTTCAGCTGCGCGTCGAGCGGCAGCGAAATTTGCCCCGACGCAGGGAAGAAACGCGTGAAGGCGCGCGTCGCGTCGAGTCGCCGACTCTCGCCGGCCTCGCGGGCGATACGGGCGGGCGCCGCCGTCTGCGTCAGATTGACGAGAAGCGCGCGCGATTTGACGCCGTGCAGAATGCGCGACGTGGCGGCGCCGTCGCCGAAGACGACGCGCGGCTGCGTAAAGGCGGCGAGCCCTCCGGCAAGATCGAGCGCAAGCGGCCCGGCGGCTTCATCCATGTCGACGGGCAGCGCGCTCATCGGCGGGACGATCCCGGAAAACAGCGCGCCGCCTTTCGTCGTCGGCAGCGTCTCGACGTCGATCGCGCCCAGCGCGACGCGCATCGGCGCGCCTCCTTCTCCGTTCCAAAGCGCGAGCGGGGCGTCGCCGCCAAGCGTCAGCGCGGCGCCCTTCGCCACGCCGACGCCGCGTCCGCCGTCAAGCGCCGGCTGGGCGAAGGCGGAACGCGCCAGCCACAACCTCAATTTGCCGGCTGCGGGCGCGAGCGGAACGAGATGCGCGCGCTCGCCTTCGCCGATGTCGAGCGAAATCTCGTCGCCCCGCCAATCGAACGCGGCGACGCCGACGCGCGGCGCGCAATCGCCGCGACTCATCAGCCAGAGTTCCTGCGCCTGCGGCGCAAGCGGTCCGGGGCCCGCCGCGCGCAGCAGGCTCCCGGCGACCGAGCCGGCCGCGAGATCCGCCTGGGTCGCGAGCGTCACGAGCGTGGCGTCGGGAGTCGTCACCTTGGCGACGCAGACGCCGGCCACGCCGTCGACCGGATCAAGGGCGACCTCGCCAAGGCGGCGCGCACGGCCTTCGATTGCGCGCGCAGAGAGCGTTATCGGCGCGTCGCCGCCGATCGCCCAGACGACCGCCCGCAATGCGGCGTCGCCGGCGGCGGGCCATGCGGCGACCGGCGCGCGACCGCGCTCCATGCCGATCGACCGCCATTTTCCGTCAGACCCGCGCCGTTCGATCGAAATGGCGACGTCGCCGTCCGAGCGCGCGGCGACGAGCGCCAGACGTCCGGCTGACGCCGGCGCCAGCGAAAGGATATGCGCGCCGGCGCCGCTCAGCGTCTTTTCGCCCGAGAACGGCAGAGCGCCGTCATTCTTCTCCTCAAGCAGCGACAGGAGCAATTCGACGCCCTTCAGCGGCGCGTCTTCAGTCGCCGCGGCTCCATCGTCATTGGAGGCCTCTTCGCTTTCCTCGCTCGTCGCTTCTTCAGACGGCGCCGCGCGCCGCTCGGCGCCAAGCGTTTCAAGCTCAAGGCGGTAATTCCCGGCGGGCAGTCGCCGCGACAGGGAGACGTTCCAGTCGTCGGCCCGCGGCTGCAGACGCTCGACGACGTCGCCCCTCTCGTCCTTCAATGCGCCGATGGTTTCGATCTCGCCGAAGCCCGCCAGATTGACGACGCTATCCTTCGCCAAAGAGAAATTGACGCGCGTCGGCGGTTCGACGGCGCGCGGCGCATCCGGCTGCAATTCCTGCGCGTTGAGCGAAATCTCATAGTCGAGACGGTCGTCATGCGCGAGGCTGCGCGCCTCGACGCGATAATCGCCCGCCGACAGCTTCGACGCGAACGGCCTGTCCGCAGCGACTTTGCCGACGCTTTCCGACTCTCCCTTCAGGATCTCGCCGACCATGCCCTCGCCGATCGACAGATCGATTGTCGCGTCGCCAGCGAGCGAAAAGCGCCAGACGTCGGGCGTCCGCGACGCGTCGCGCGCCTGCGGCTCGCGCCATTGCAGGCGCTGCGCTTTGCCGAAGGGCAGGGGATGTGGACCATGGCCGTCCAGCGGCTTGGCGGCGACGACAGGCGTCAGCCGCGCCGTCATGCGGGCTTCGACGTCTCTCGGCATGACGACGAGCCGATAGGCGCCCTTGTCAAATTTGCGCGTCAGCCGCTGCATTTCGCCCGGGGCGGCGAGCGGCCAGCCATCGGCGTCCTCGAGTCGCGCGCGCCACCTCTGCTTCAGGCCGAGAAGCTCGATGCGATATTCGCCGTCGCCGGTGATGTCGATCGGCACGACCGCGCCCTTGCCGGAATCGAGCGTTGCGCGCGCGATTCCGGCGTCGACGAGTTTCGCCGTCGGCGCGAGAGTCGCTGGCGACACGGCGAGGCCAAGATGGCCGGAAGAATCCTTCGCGGTGACGGCTGCGCGATAGGCGCCGGCGCGCAGAAATGCCGTTACGAGCGCATTGGCGCCGGGCCCATTCGCTTCGCCTTCGCCAAGATGCGGCGAAACATTGGCGCCGACATGCAGCGCCGTTTTCATGCGCCCCAGCGTCTCGACCCGGTAGAGTCCGCCTTGCGGCACGTCGAAACGCAGGCGTTTCGTCTCGTCGCGGGCGAGATCGAAGAAGGCTGGACGCGCGACGGCGGCGGACAGCGTCGCCGGCGCGGGCTTGCCCGACTCTTCAGGGTTCGCCGGCGCCGACTCGGGAACGAAGATGAGGCCGAGCGCGCGTGGCTTCTCCGTCGTCCCGATCTTGATCGTGGCGAGACGCTGCTCGTTTTCTTCCCTTTGGTCGGCGAGCGTCAGCGCGACGTCGGCGCCATGCGAATCGCGCGCAATGGCCGTGCCGGTCTTCGGGAGCCGCGCCGGCAATACGATATCCTTGCCCGCATCCTGCCAGATCGCCAGCGGCGCCTTGTCGAGTTCGACGGGAAGCGAAACGACGCGCGGTCCGGTCAGCAATTGCGGCGCGACATTCGTCAGGATGAGATAGGAGCCGTTCTTGTCGAGCGTCTGCGTCCCGAAGGAAATGTTCGGTCGCGAGGGGGGCGTCGCAGGCGCGGAGACAGAAAGTCCGGGCGGTCCGAGCGTGATGTCGACAACGCCGCCGGAGTCGCCTTTCGGCGCTATGTTGAGAAAATAGTAGCCCGCCTGGAGATCGTAGCGCGTTGAGTCTTTTCCGTCGGCGCGGGGCGCCAGAGCGCCAAGCGCGGGTTCGATCGAGGCGTTGATCTTCAGGCCTTTGGCGACAATCCCCACCGGCCCATCGCGCGTCGCCTCGAAGAGAATCGACGTTGGCCCGAACAAATTGAATGTCCCGCGCCACGCCTGTCCGGCGCCGATGCGCGGCGCATCCGAGGCGATGACGCGCGTCTTGCCGTCGCTTTCGATCCGCGCGAAGAGCGCCGTCGCGGGCGCTTCGTCGCCGCCGTCGCCGGCGAGGTCGACCCCGACAAGATGAGGTCCTGACGCTTCGAATGTCTCATGATTCGACTGACGCAGGCCGCGCAGCGTGAAGGCCTGGCCCTCATAGCCGAAAACCTCCAGTCGCGCGTTGGTCCTGCCGTCGGACGACAACCTCACATTTGCCGAAGGCGTGCGGCTGTTCTTGGAGATCGTCGCGATCTCTCTGGATCCGTTGCGCCGCGCGTCAAGCCGCGCCGGCGTCGCCTGCGCGAGGTCGAGACGGAAAGCGTCATAGCTTGCCGGCGCCTCGAAACGCGCCGCGCCGAACGGGCCGATCACGCCCTCGGCGACGCCCGCCGCGAGCAGCGTCGGCTCTTCGAGCTGCAGCATGAAGGGCTGCGCCGCGTCGCCCTGCGACCAGACGAGCTTTTCGCCGCCATAGGCGGTCACGAGGTAACGCCCGGGCTCCAGCGCGCCGCCGAGACGGATCCGGTTCATGGCGCGTCCGGGCTTGGTTTCGACCGTTTCCTGCTCGAAGGCGAGATCGACCAGTTCGCCGTCGCCGCGCCAGACGCGCAAATCGCTCAGCGCGCGTCCGATCGCCCCGAGGCTCACGCGGCCCTCGCGGCCGACCTCGAACGCATAGGAGCGTTGCTGCAGATCCCCCAGTTCGCCGCTTTGAATGCGGCCCGGCGCCAGCGTCGGCTTCGACGCCTGCGCTTCCGAGAATCCCTGCGCGGAGAGCGCGATCTTGCCGCTTGCGCCTTTGACGCCCGAAACCCGCAGCTTGTAGACGCCCTTATCGAGCAGCGCGTCGATGCGTCCGTCGCGCAGACCGGGCGCGCCGCTCGAATCGAGCGGGCCGGCGATCATGTCGACGAGTTCAATGCGCGCGCCCGATGGACTCTTCGCGCGGATCGAATAGCGGCCCGGCGCAGGAACGGTCAGGAGACTGGCGGCGTCGCGATCCGCCGGCAATTCGCCCGGCGCAAATTTGAGGAAGTTCTTGCCGGCTCTCGTTTCGGCGATGGCGTTCTGCGTGGCGCGCCACAGCGGCTGGGCGAAAAAAACCGCAGACGCAGCGACAAGAGAGAACGCGATCCGCCGCATGAGCGCACCGTATGCCTGCCGGCGATTCGCCGGAAAAGGCGCGTCGCGGCTCATCCTCAGCATAGGCCGCGCGCCTTGATCGAGTCGAGACCCGCGCGTCTCGCGCCGCGCCGCGTTGTTCTTCATGCCGCCCGTCCACGCATAATTTGGCCGACCCCGATTGGAGCCGGAGGGAATATCTTCTAGGCTAGGTTTCGCGTCTGGGGATTTGCGCGAGCGCACATCAAACCGGGAATTCGACATGCGTCGTCGGTCGGCACTGGCCTTGGTTCTTTACGCCGCGCTTGCCTGCGGCCAGCAGGCGTCGGCGATCAGTCTGACGCTCGCCTATCCTGCGGTGCTGCGCGCGGGTCCCGAGCAGCGTTACGCCGCAATCGGGACGGCGCCGGCCGGGACCGACGTGAAAATCCTGCGCGACGATCCGAGCTGGACGCGCATCGCCATCGGCAACAGGCGCTTTTTCGTCGCGACGCTCGAGCTCGTGTTCATGTCGTCGAGGGTCACTCAGACGTCAGGCTGCGATTTCGGCTATCCCTACTCGGGCAGCACGCAATATTTCGCCGAGCCGCTGACGGAACTGCGCCACGCCGAGCCGCTGGGCGCGCTGCTCGGCTATCACAACCGATTTCCCTGCTAGGGGCTCAGATCACAATGTGTCGCCGGCGCGCGCCAGATCGACCTGCGGCCGCCGCGTCGCATTGTCGTCGAACTTCGCGCGATAGACGACGAAATTCTCCATCACCCGCTGCACATAGTTGCGCGTTTCGGTGATCGGAATCCGC
This sequence comes from Methylocystis sp., assembly GCF_050251305.1. Lineage (GTDB taxonomy): Bacteria > Pseudomonadota > Alphaproteobacteria > Rhizobiales > Beijerinckiaceae > Methylocystis. Next base: position 58,565 of record NZ_JBFWNB010000008.1, read on the forward strand.
TCGACCCAGTCGATCGGATCGACATTGGCCTTGCGCGGGTCGCCATAGGCGTCGATCCATTGCTTCACCCGTCCCCCGCCGGCGTTGTATGCGGCGAAGGTGAGGAGATAAGCGCCGCGATATTCGCCGAGCAGAATGCCGAGATGCGCCGCGCCGAGCTGGGCGTTGAAGGGCGGATCGTTGAGCATCCGCGACATGTCGAAGCTGACGCCGCGCATGGAGGCCGTGTGCCGCGCCGTTGAGGCGATCATCTGCATCAGCCCCATGGCGCCGGCGGACGAGACGGCCTTGGGGTCGAAGGCGCTTTCCTGGCGCGCGACCGCGAAGACGATCGACCGCGACGCTGAGCCCGGCAGCGCGTCGAAGTCCGGAACGCCGTAAGCGGGGAAGGCGACGTCGTCGAGCGCGATCCCCCTGTAGGAGGCGGCCTTGCCGTAAATGAGCGAGAGTTTGGCGTCGCCTTGACGCGCGACGACTTCGCCGAGCGCCGCGACCTGCCGTTCGTCCGACAAATTCCGAGCGCCTTCGAGCGCAAGCGGCGCGGCCACGTCTCTTTCGCCGAGCGCGAACAGCATCTCCGCCGCCCGAACCGCTTCGTTGCGGTTGTCGCCAGACGCAGCGGCTGGCGCAGGCCGGATCGGGTTGTCGTCGGCGCCGAGACGCGCATTGGCGAGCTGTCCGTAGAAGGTCGTCGAATGCGTGGCCGCCTGGCGGTAGAAACTGCGCGCCTGTGAATCGTTCTCCGCTTCCGCCGTGCGGCCCAGCCAGTACAGGGCGCGGGATTGCTGCAGCGGCGTTTCGGCGATTTCCGCCAGACGCTTGAAGTGGTGCTCGGCCTTGGTCGGTTCGTTCAGAAAGCGCAGGGCGATCCAGCCGGCATTGAACTCCGCGTCGACCTTTCTGCTGGTTTTTTCGGCGGCGTGCTGCGCGCACAGAAGATAGGCGGTCTGCGGATCTCCCTGGTCGAGCAGTTTGCGCGCGACAATGCGCCGCTCCTCCCACCAGGCGTCGCCGTCGACCACGACTTCGGGCGCCTGCGGCGCCTTCCGCAGCAGCGCGCCCGCCTCTGCGAATTTATTGGCCTTCCGCAGCTTGTGCACGCGCCCGTAGAGCAATCCCGGGTCGTTCTGCAGATTTGGCGGCAAAGACGCCGCCGCCTTGTCGGCGCCCGAGATGCGCGCGCGGGCGAGCAGCACGACGTCCTTGCCGGCGAGTTCGGCGCTGCGCAAGGCGAGCGAGCTCTTGCCGGCGTAGAGCAGACGGTCTGCGCGGAACTTGTGATCGGCCGGCGTCAGGAACTCGCCGAACTCCTTGTTGAAGGTCGTGTCGAATCCCTGTCCGAGGTTATCATTGCGCCAAGCGTCGCGCGCGATCGCCGCCGCCGATTCGAAATCGCCTTCGCGCGCGATCGCCCGCGCCAGCGCATATTTGCCGGAGGCGGTGAGCGGCTGCGTTTCGGCGAAAAAGGCCAGCGCGACCTTGTCGGGCTGGCGCTCGGCGACGAGCGCCAGTTCGCCGCGACGGCGCAGCCAATCTCCGGCAGGCCAGTCCGGGTGGGCTTTGAGAAACGCGGCGATGCGCTTGAAGCCGGCTTCGCGCGCGTGAAGCCGCAGGCCGACCCAGCGCGCGGCGGCCTCGGATACGGTCGCCCGCACGCGGGACGCAGCCTCGTCGCCATGTATGAAATCGCCGGCTTTATAGGCGGCGACGGCTTGAATGAAGGCGTCAGTGTCGTCGCCAAGCATCGAAGCGAGATCCGTCGACTCGGCGACATTGATCCAGCTCTGCGCATGGGCGACGATCGGCGGCAGCGACTCCTCATCAACTGCGAAGAGCGCATTGTCCACTGGGTGCGCCGCCTCGTCCTCGGCGTGGTGGCCGCGCTCGACGAATTTGTGAACCGCCTCCTGCAGCGAGCCGACCCGCGAGCGCCACGCGCCGAGGCTGAACGGGACTGAGGGCGTCCACCGCCATGCGGTTTTGCGCCGCGCCTCGCCGTCGCCGAGACGATCAAAGCCCGTGAAAGCGGGCACCGCGATCGCCAGGGCGGCGATGCCGATCATCAGTTTGAAGCGAGTCGCGACGCGTCGAGGCAACATCATCAGCGCGTTTCCCTGCTAGGGTAAAAAAAGCTGCGCTCAATTGGTTTACGAAGAGTCAACTTCGCGCCGACTATGTTTCGGCTTCCGGCAGCCTCCCATTATAGCGTGGGGCTTTCCTGAACGCAGCCCAGCGGCTATGAAGGGCGACCAATCTTAGCGACACGAATACGGCGGCTCTGAGGCGCTGGGAAAGCATTGATTCTATGAGTGGAAAGCCGATTTTTCATGGGTCGATAACGGCCCTGGTCACGCCGTTTTCCCATGGAGAAGTCGACTATGACGCCCTGCGCGCGCTGATCGATTGGCAAATCGAGAATGGAACGCATGGCCTCGTTCCAGTCGGCACTACGGGCGAAAGTCCGACGCTGAGCCATGAGGAGCATGGCCGCGTCATCACCGAGACGGTCCGCGCCGCGCGCGGACGGGCGCCGGTGATCGCCGGCGCGGGCTCCAACAATACGCGCGAAGCGATCGCCATCGCCGGCCATGCCGAGCGCGCCGGCGCCGACGGGCTCCTGATCGTCACGCCCTACTACAACAAGCCCAATCAGGAGGGGCTCTATCTGCACTTCAAGGCGATCAACGACGCCGTTTCGATTCCGATCATCATCTACAATATTCCGCCGCGGTCGGTCATCGACATGAGCGTCGAGACGATGAAGCGCTGCGCGGAGCTCAAGAACGTCGTCGGCGTGAAGGACGCCACCGGCAATATCGGCCGCATTTCTCTCCAGCGCCAAGCGATGGGGCCCGACTTCATTCAGCTTTCGGGCGACGATCTGACGGCGCTCGCCTGCATGGCGGCGGGCGCGCATGGCTGCATCTCGGTCGTCGCCAATATCGCGCCGCGGCTTTGCTCCGATTTGCAAAAAGCCTGTTTCGCCGGCGATTTCGCCAAGGCTCTGGAGATCCAGGACAGGCTGACGCCGCTGCATGTCGCGACTTTTCTCGAGGCCGGCGTCACCGGGGCGAAATACGGCCTGTCGCTTCTCGGCAAGGTCGGGGAGGAGGTGCGTCTGCCTCTCGTGCCCTGCACGCAGCCGACCAAGGACCGCATACGCGCGGCGATGGTTCATGCTGGCGTGCTGGCCGGCTAATCCAGCTCCGCGTCTCACATTTAAACGCTTCGGGGAACGCCAGTGGCCGTAAAGCCGGAGCCGAATTTCAAGGTCGTCGCCGATAACCGGAAGGCGCGCTACAATTATGAAATCGGCGAAACTTTCGAGGCTGGACTGGCGCTGACGGGCACCGAGGTGAAGTCCTTGCGCACCGGCAAGGCGACGATCGCCGAAAGCTACGCGCATGTGGATCGTCAGGGCGAGGCATGGCTCGTCAACGCCAATATCCCGGAATATCTCGCGGGCAACCGCTTCAACCATACGCCGAAACGGCCGCGCAAACTTCTGCTGAAATCGCGAGAACTCGCAAAGCTGTCGCAGGCCGTCGAGCGCGAGGGCATGACGATCGTGCCGCTGAAGCTCTATTTCAACGCCAAGGGGCGCGCCAAGCTTCAACTCGCCCTGGCCAAGGGCAAGAAGCTGCACGACAAGCGGGACGTCGAAAAGAAGCGCGACTGGAGTCGGGAAAAAGGTCGGCTGCTCCGCGCGCGCGGCTGACCGCGCTGTCGACTTGGCTGACTTAAATCATTTGGCTGAGAAATGGCTTCGCCGACCTATCACTTGGCCGACCCAAATCATTTGGCCGACCTAAAAAATCGGCGTCCGATCGGACGCCAATTTTCGAAGGATTGTTTTTCGAAGGATTGTTCGCGGATCGGCCGTCACTCGCCTTCGTCTTCGGCGTGCGCCGCCTGCGGCGCCGGACGACGCTCCTGATAGCGCTGCATGCGCTCGGCGCGCTCGCCGGGATCGCGGCCGATCTTGCCGACGAGGTGGATCAGGTCGATGAATTCGTCGGCTTGGCGACGCAATTCGTCAGCGATCATCGGCGGTTGGGTGGTGATCGTCGAGATCACGGAGACCCGGACGCCGCGCCGCTGCACGGCTTCGACCAGCGACCGGAAGTCGCCGTCTCCCGAGAACAGAACCATGTGATCGATGTGCTCGGCCATCTCCATCGCGTCGACGGCGAGTTCAATGTCCATATTGCCTTTGACTTTGCGGCGTCCGAGCGAATCCACGAATTCCTTGGTCGGCTTGGTCACGACCGCATAGCCGTTGTAATCCAGCCAATCGATCAGCGGGCGGATCGACGAATACTCCTGATCCTCTATCAAGGCAGTATAGTAGAACGCGCGAATGAGACGGCCCTTGCCCTGAAACTCACGGAGCAAGCGCTTATAATCAATATCGAATCCGAGCGATTTCGCGGTCGCGTAGAGGTTCGCGCCGTCAATGAACAACGCAATTCGTTCGATATCTGCCATCTCGGTCTCACGGTCGGGTTACAGTGTTAAAAAAGGGCGTTCCCGGCTAACGCCGTCAACCCGCAGTTCGGCGTTTCGCTTAATCGTTTCACGGTCCGGCGCCCAAACAGGCAATGGCGATTGCGCCGTTCTCGCTGCATCCGCCGGGCTATTCAGCAGCCATTTTGAAAAAGCGCCGCACGCATCTCTTGCGAATACATCGCCTCTCCCTGTCACAGCGTCAAGAGGAACTACGCATTTTTGCGTGTCGAGCATTGGGCATTTTCTTGAAAATGTTCCTGAAAGCAGCGTCGAGAACGATCCCTGTCGCGTCTAGCGCCAAGAGATTATTGCCTATTTTCGATGATTGGCGTATCAGCCCCATTCCAGAACCCGAATGGAGCTTGACAGCAGATGGCGCGCGTCACCGTCGAAGATTGCATCGACAAAATCGAAAATCGCTTCGACCTCGTCCTTCTCGCGGCGCATCGGGCGCGAAACATTTCGTCGGGTCAGCCGATCCTCGTCGACCGCGACCGCGACAAGAACCCGGTCGTCGCCCTCCGCGAAATTGCTGAGACGGCCCTCGCTCCGGAAGATCTGTCCGAGGATTTCATCCATTCGCTGCAACGGCACGTTGAAGTCGACGAGCCGGAGGCCGAAGCGGCGCCCGCTTTGACGCCCGCGGCCGGCGGCGATTTGGAAGGCGAGGCGCAGTTCGACCGTATGACCGAAGAGGATTTGCTGCGGGGCCTCGAGGGGCTTGTGCCTCCCGCAGAGGTCGAAGACGAAGCGGAATAGGCTCCGCCGGAGACGATCGGCGAGACGCCGGCGAACTTCGGCCGCCGGACAGGTTTCCGCCAAAGTCGCGCCATGGCGCCGCGTCGCTGTTGGTCAGTCCGGCCCGCCTGCGCTATTCTCGCGCCACACGTCCGCCGTTCCGGCGTCGCGCGCTTCGCCTTATGCATGGACACCACGCATGAGGCGGCGGGCGCGCTGGAGCGCTAACCATTCTTCGGCGCTAAGCGCATGATGCGTCAGTACGAGCTTGTCGAACGCGTGCGGAAGTATAATCCGCGCGTCGACGAGGATCTGTTAAACCGGGCCTATGTCTACGCGATGCGGGCGCACGGGGCGCAAACCCGCGCCTCCGGCGACCCCTATTTTTCCCATCCGCTCGAAGTCGCGGCGATCCTCACCGATCTGAAGCTCGACGACGCGACGATCGTCGCGGCCGTGCTGCATGACACGCTCGAAGACACCGACGCCACGCGGGAAGAAATCGACCGGCTGTTCGGCGAGCAGATCGGCAGACTCGTCGAGGGCCTGACCAAGATCGAGAAGCTGGATCTCGTCACCAAACAGGCGCGTCAGGGCGAGAATTTCCGCAAGCTGCTGCTCGCCGTCGCCGAGGACGTGCGCGTGCTTCTCGTGAAGCTCGCCGACCGTCTGCACAACATGCGCACGCTGCATTTCGTCCCGCTGGACAAGCGCGCCCGCATCGCCCAGGAGACGCTCGACATCTACGCGCCGCTCGCCGGCCGCATGGGCATGCAGCGCCTGCGCGAGGAGCTGGAGGGGCTGGCCTTCCGGCATCTGATGCCGGAAGCGCATCAGACGATCGAACAGCGCCTGCATGAGCTGCGCGCCAAGAACGGGCGCATCATCAAGCGCATCGAAGACGAACTCACCAGGGAATTCGCGGCGCGCGGCATCACCGCGGCGGTCACCGGACGGCAGAAGACGCCCTATTCGGTGTGGCGCAAGATGGAGCGCAAGTCCGTCTCCTTCGAGCAGCTATCCGACATTTTCGGCTTTCGGATCATCGTCGGGACCGTCGAGGACTGCTATCGCGCGCTGGGCGTCGTGCATTCGAAATGGCCGAACGTCCCCGGCCGGTTCAAGGATTACATCTCGACGCCGAAACAGAACGACTATCGATCGATCCATACGACGGTGATCGGCCCGGGCCATCAGCGCGTCGAACTTCAGATTCGCACCGCCGAAATGCATGAGATCGCGCGCTTCGGCATCGCCGCCCATGCGCTTTACAAGGACGCGGTCGGCGTCCAGGGCCGCGAAGAGCTCGCCAAGGAGAGCCGCGCCTTCCGCTGGCTGCAGGAAACGCTCGATCTGCTCGCGCATGGCGACAGCCCCGAGGAATTTCTCGAACACACGCGCCTCGAACTGTTTCAGGATCAGGTGTTCTGCTTCACGCCCAAGGGCGGACTGATCGCGCTGCCGCGCGGCGCGACGCCGATCGATTTCGCCTACGCCGTGCATACGAAGCTCGGCGATTCAGCCGTTGGCGCGAAGATCAACGGGCGCGTCGCGCCGGTGCTGTCGCAGCTGAAGAATGGCGACGAGGTCGAGATCATCCGCGCCGAGGGGCATGTGCCGCCGGCCGCCTGGGAGGCGGCGGTGGCGACCGGCAAGGCGCGCGCCGCGATCCGGCGCGCCACGCGCGACGCCGTGCGCCAGCAATATGCCGGGCTTGGCCGACAGATCGTCGAACGCGCTTTTGAGCGCGCCGGCCGCGTCTGGAGCGAGGACATGCTGAAGTCGGCGCTCATGCGGCTTGCGCAGCCGTCGGTCGAGGACGCGCTCGCCGCCGTGGGCCGGGGCGAAATCTATTCCGGAGACGTCGTCAAGGCGGTCTATCCGGATTTCAGCGAGGAGCGCAAAGCGGCGCCGACGCCCATCGGTCCGGGCGAACCGGGATGGTTCGGCGTCAAGGCGAACGCCAATGTCGTCTTCAAGGCGCCGGGCGCGAAGGACGGCGGCGGCGCCATTCCGATCCGCGGATTGCGCGGCGACGCGCCGGTCAGCTTCGCCTCCGAGGGCGGCGCGGTGCCGGGCGACCGCATCGTCGGCATTTTCACGCCGGGCGAGGGCATCACCATCTATCCGATTCAGTCGCCGTCGCTGACCGCCTTCGACGACCAGCCCGAACGCTGGCTCGACGTGCGCTGGGATATCGAGGCCGGGTCTTCGGCGCTGTTTCCCGCCCGCATCGTGGTCATGGCGATCAATGAGCCAGGTTCGCTGGGCGCGCTGGCGACGCTCATCGGCGAGACCGGCGCCAATATCGACAACATCCAGTTCAAGGCGCAATCGCCCGATTTCCGCGAGATGACCTTCGATCTTGAAGTCGCGGATTTGAAACATCTCAACGGCGTCGTCACGCGCCTGCGATCAAGCCCGCTGGTCAGCAAGGTCGAGAGGATGATCGGGTAGACGTGCGCTAAACTGACGGCAGGCTAGGGTGATGCCAGCGTCACGGCCAGCCGCCCGACCCTATTTCAGCGGCAAATGGATCTCGGTCAAATGCTGATGTTCAGGCGTATCGTGATCGAGGTTCAAATAATGAAAATAGACCGGAAAATTCCGGAGTTCCTCTCCGGATTCAGGTAGCCAATGTCGATAGAGCGCATAAACGCTCTCGTCGATCCGATCACGAGAACCGACATGGACCGTCATGGCGCAGCGCCCGCCGGGAATCGTTTTCGTAATGACGCTGTGCTCATTGGCGGGGATCGCTTCGGTCACGGCTCCGCAGATGTCGAAGCGAAATTCCTCCGGAGGGGTCGCATTGGGGTCATTATACGGCACCCCGTAGGTCTCGCATCGGCTGACGGGAGAAAGTCCGGACGACTTTCGCCAGGCGATGAAGCGTTGCACCGATTCATTGAGCAGCGCCGGCGCGCCACGGTGTTCGAGCGTCGCAACCAGTATGGGTGCGACGTTGATGATCTTCACGTCCATTTCTTTGGTCCTTTCGTCGGGCGGGAGCCTCATGCGGGATCGTTCGCTCCATGCCGCCCAGTTCGGCGTCTTGCGGAACGCACGGGGCGTTTGGCCAAATGCGGCTTTAAAGGCGCGGGAAAAGGACTCGGGATTTTCAAACCCGGAATCCAGGGCGACATCGATAATCGGCGCGGTCGGATTGAAAACCAGTCGGTAGGCGGCTCTTTTGAGCCTCATGAATTGAATATAGCGCGAGACGCTAATTCCACAGTGTTGTGAAAATTGCCGGTGGAAGTGGAATTTTGAAAAGTTCGCGACAGCGCTCAGCGCGTCGACGGTGAGTTCGTCATCGAGACGCCGGTCGATGTAATCCAGCACGCGATTGATGCGTCGGGCATAGTAGTCTGGCGCCTTTCGACTTGTCCTGTTCTCCATCCTTTCATCGTATCAAGCGCAATCGCTGACTTCCTGACTGAAATTGCTCATTGAGCCGCTGCGCCGTCCTCACGGCCAATGACAAAGCGTCCGTCTGCGCGCTATAGGAGCGCAATGATCCCGCCGCCCCTTCGCCTTGGCGTCAATGTCGACCATGTCGCGACCGTCCGCAACGCGCGCGGCGGTCCGCGGCCTGATCCGCTTCGCGCCGCGCTGCTCGCCATCGAGGCCGGCGCCGACGGCATTACCGCGCATCTGCGCGAAGACCGGCGCCACATCGCCGACGCGGACATGGCGCGGCTGAGGGCGGGGATATCGAAGCCGCTCAATTTCGAAATGGCGGCGACCGAGCAGATGCTCGACATCGCCCTCGCGACGGCGCCGCACGCCGTCTGTCTGGTGCCGGAAAAGCGCACCGAGCGCACGACCGAAGGCGGCCTCGACGTCGTCGGCCAGCACGACTACCTCCTGCCTTACGTCGATGAGCTGACGCGCGAGGGCGTGCGCGTGTCGCTGTTCATCGAGCCCTCGGCCGAGGCGCTGGACGCCGCCGTCTCGATCAAGGCGCCGGTCGTCGAACTCCATACCGGCGCCTGGTGCCACGCCGTCGAGGTTGGCGATACGGCCCGGGCGGAGGCGGAATTCGCGCGCGTCGCGGAAGCGGCCGCCTATGGTGCCGCGCGCGGTCTCGAAATTCACGCCGGGCACGGACTCGACTATGACACGGCGCGCCGCGTGGCGACGCTGCCGCAAATCGTCGAACTCAATATCGGTCATTTCCTGATCGGCGAGGCGATCTTTGTCGGGCTCGCGGAGGCGATCCGGCGGATGCGGGAGGCGATGGTCCAGGGCAGGGCGCCGGCGCGCTGAACCCGCCGCCGCGGGCGAATTCTCAAGCGACGGCCGCGCCGTTAGCGTTAATCCCCGATGAACGGCCAGCCGCCCGCGGGGCGCGTCTAAAATGACGGACGGTCATCCATTTGACGCCGGCGCGGCGCTAACCTTTGGCGGCGCGTAGGTTCTCATGGAAGCTGTGGCGTGGTAAGCCGGGCGGCCGGGCGGGCCGACGCCGCCCAAACGCATGAGGAGTGAGTCGGCTTGAGCAGGAACGTTCCGGTGGCGCGAAAACGCGAAGAGGGCGGTTTTCTAGAAACCATAAAGGTCATCCTCGAGGCGCTGGCGATCGCGCTCGTCATCCGCACGCTGCTGTTTCAGCCGTTCAACATTCCTTCCGGGTCGATGATCCCGACGCTGCTGATCGGCGATTATGTTTTCGTCTCGAAATACGCTTATGGCTATTCGAATTATTCGATGCCCTTCGGCCCCGACATATTCTCCGGCCGAATTCTGGCGTCGCCCCCGAACCGCGGCGACGTCGTCGTGTTCAAGCTGCCGCGCGACAACGAGACGGACTATATCAAGCGCGTCATCGGCCTTCCGGGCGACCGCATCCAGATCATCGACGGCCGCCTGTACATCAATGGCGTCATGGTGCCGCGCGAGCCGATCGAGAAGGCGGTGACCGAAAATCGCGAGGGCCGGGACGTCCCCGTGACGACCTATAAGGAAACGCTGCCTGGAGACGGCGACCATCCGGCGGTCGAACATACGATCATCGAGATCGAAGGCGACCACGGCTATAAGGACAACACCGATCTCTTCGTCGTCCCGCCGAACAATTACTTCATGATGGGCGACAATCGCGACAATTCGACCGATTCGCGCTTCGCGCCGGAAGAAGGCGGCGTCGGCTATGTGCCTTTCGTCAATCTCGTCGGCCGCGCCGAAATCATCTTCTTCTCGGTCAAGAAGGATGAATCGGCGCTCGCCTTCTGGCGCTGGCCATGGTCGGTGCGTTGGGACCGACTGTTTCGGCCCGTCCACTGATCCGACGCACGGGTGCGACATGACCCGCGGCCGCGACGGGGGGCTTGCAGCGCTCGAGGCGCGCATCGGGCATGAGTTCGCCGATCCTGCGCTGCTCGCCCGGGCGCTGACCCATGTCAGCGCGTCGCCCGCCCGGCGCGAATCCTATGAGCGGCTTGAGTTTTTGGGCGACCGCGTGCTCGGCCTCGCCGTCGCCCACATGCTCTACGACGCCTTCCCGAATGAGAGCGAAGGCGAGCTGTCGCGTCGCCTCGCCGCGCTGGTGCGCAAGGAGACCTGCGCCGAGGTGGCCGAGGAATGGGGCGTCGGTCCCGCGATGCGGCTCGGGGAGGGCGAGGCCCAGACCGGCGGACGCGGCAAACGCGCCTTGCTGGGCGATATGTGCGAGGCGATCATCGGCGCGGCCTTTCTCGACGGGGGCGCGGCTGCCGCCGAACGCGTCGTGCGCAAGGCCTTCGGCGATCGCATGTCGGCGAGCGGCCAGGATTTGCGCGACGCGAAGACGGCCCTGCAGGAATGGGCGCAGGCGCGGGGCCTCCCGGCGCCTCGCTACCAGCTCGTCGCGCGGAGCGGGCCCGACCATGCGCCCTTCTTTGAGGTCGCCGTGGATGTGAGAGGTTTCGAGGCGACGCCGGGATCGGGGGCCTCCAAACGCGTGGCCGAACAGTCCGCCGCGGCGGCGTTTCTGGCGCGCGAGGGCGCAGGAAGGAGCGAGACGTGAGCGGCGCGGACGAACCGGCGCAAGACGAACCGGAGCATGAGGCAACGGCGCAAGAGGAGCCTCGCTGCGGCTTTGCGGCGCTTGTCGGCGCGCCAAACGCCGGCAAGTCGACGCTGCTCAACCAGCTGGTCGGCGCCAAGGTCTCGATCGTGTCGCGCAAGGCGCAGACGACCCGGGCGCTCGTTCGCGGCATCGCCATCGCAGGCGCGGCGCAGATCATCCTCGTCGACACGCCCGGCATCTTCAAGCCCAAGCGGCGGCTCGATCGCGCCATGGTCGCCAGCGCGCTGTCCGGCGCGGCCGACGCCGACGTCATTGCGCTGCTCGTCGATTCGCGCCGCGGCCTCGACGAAGAGGTCGAAGCGATATTGACGCAGCTTCAGCAGGCCAGGGCGCCGAAGCTTCTCGTGCTGAACAAGATCGACCTCATTCCGCGCGAAAAGCTGCTCACGCTGGCGCAGACGCTCAACGCGCGCGAGAAATTCGACGAGACCTTCATGATTTCGGCGCTGAACGGCGACGGGGTCGACGATCTGCGCAAGGCGCTCGCGCAGCGCATGAAGCCTTCGCCCTGGCTCTATCCGGAGGATCAGCTCTCGGACGCGCCGCTGCGGCTGCTCGCCGCCGAGATCACCCGGGAGCAGATCTACGAGCGGCTGCACGACGAACTGCCGTATCAATCGACCGTCGAAACCGAGTCCTGGACCAATCAGAAGGACGGCTCGGCGCGCATCGAGCAGACGATCTATGTCGCGCGCGACAGCCAGAAGAAGATCGTCATCGGCGAAGGCGGCCGCACCATCAAGGCGATCGGCCAGGCGGCGCGCAGGGAAATCGCCGAGGCCGCCGAACAGCCTGTGCATCTCTTCCTGTTCGTGAAGGTGCGCGAGAACTGGGCGGAGGACCCGGAGCGCTACCGTGAAATGCGACTGGAGTTTCCGAAAGGCGGGTAGTATTCAAAGCGGCAAGCGTAGCCGTTCGTCGATTCTCTCCCTTTTGCTCATCACTGCGACGACTGCGTCGGAGCCGGGGCGCCGACATGACCCAACCTTCAAAACGCTTCACCGCCTATCGCTATCTGACCGGGCCGGACGACGTCGCCTTCTGCCATCGCGTCACACAGGCGCTGAGCCGCGGCTGGACGCTCTACGGTTCGCCCGCTTTGACCTATGATTCCGCAAACGGCCGCGTCATCTGCGGTCAGGCGTTGACCAAGGAGGTCGAGGACGCGGAATATAGGGCCGACCTGACGCTCGGAGATTTGTAGCAAGGCGGGCTGAAGCGATGGATTGGCGGGACGACGGCCTCGTCATCGGCGCGCGCCGGCATGGCGAGACCTCTGTCATTCTGGAGCTGATGACGCGCGCGCATGGCCGCCACCTCGGTCTGGTGCGCGGCGGCCGCTCGCGCCGGCTTCGTCCGATTCTGCAGCCCGGCAATCTCGTCGCCGCGCAGTGGCGGGCGCGTCTCGAGGAGCATCTCGGCGCCCTGACGATCGAGCCGCTCGCCGCCCGCGCCGCCTATTTCCTCGACCGCGCCGCGGCGCTTCACGGCGTCGCCGCGCTTTGCGCGCTTCTGCGTCTGCTGCCGGAGCGCGATCCTCATGAGGAATTGTTCGAACTGGCCGACGCGCTCGCGTCGCAACTCGGCGACGCGCGCGACTCGGACGGCGCGGCGACGATGATGGCGCGATTCGAGCTCGCGCTGCTCGGCGCGCTCGGCTTCGGGCTCGATCTTCACGCCTGCGCGCTGACCGGGGCGCAGGACGATCTCGCCTATGTGTCGCCGAAATCGGGACGCGCGGTGAGTCGCGCCGCTGGCGCGCCATGGCGCGACAGGCTGTTGCCCTATCCGGATTTCTTGAAGCATGAGAGCGGCGCGGCGGCGCAGGGCGATCTCATCGCTGCGTTCCGACTGACCGGCTATTTCCTGACGCGCGACGTGCTCGCGCCGCGCGGCGTCGCGCTGCCCGAGGCGCGCGAACTTTACGTCGGCGCAATTTCGCGCGCGGCTTGAGACAAGCGGCGTAAGACGGTCGGAGGTTCGGCTAGCGACGCTTGCCGCCGCAGATGTAGCGCGACTCGTGGCTGCTGACGCCGTAGCCCTGGTCGACGTCGACAAGCACTTCGCGGCAGAGCGCCTGCATATCCTCGTCGGCGTCGGGCGCTTGCAGCGCGCGGTCTCGCGCGACGATCGTCGGGCCGGCGCCGGTCGTCTGCGACCTGTCCAAAGCGAGCGAGGCGGATGTGACGAAGAGCGCGGCGGTGAGCAGCAGAAGCAGTTTCTTCATGGACGCCATGTCTTGAAAGCCGCGGAAAACCGGCGAAAATTGGACTGCGCCGATCCGCCTGCTCAGGCTTCTAATGGACGAAGCGTGGCGGTTGCAAGAACTTATTTGCAACAGTCCGCACAAAACGCCTCCGGCGCCTCGGCGGCGCCCTTTCATCGTCGACGGGCGGCCTCGGGATCATTCGCTTGCGCCGAGGCGCCGGCGGTCATAGGACGGATCGCGAAGGCAGACATCGGGTTTTGGACATGGCGCAAAAAGGCGGCGCGGGTACGGGAAAAGGCAAGGGCGCAGGCGACGTTAGCGTGATCGCGCCGGTCGATCTGCGCGAGGCGCTCGAGGAGCGTTATCTGCGTTACGCGCTGTCGACGATCACCGGTCGCGCGCTGCCCGACGTCCGCGACGGGCTGAAGCCCGTGCACCGCCGCATTCTTTACGGCATGCATATTCTTCGCCTCGATCCCGGCGCGCCGTTCAAGAAATGCGCAAAGATCGTCGGCGACGTGATGGGCTCGTTCCACCCGCATGGCGATCAGGCGATCTATGACGCGCTGGTGCGCCTCGCCCAGGATTTCTCCTCCCGCTATCCGCTCGTCGACGGGCAGGGCAATTTCGGCAATGTCGATGGCGATTCGGCCGCCGCCTATCGCTACACCGAAGCGCGGATGACGGCGGTCGCCCGCCTCCTGCTTGAAGGCATCGACGAAGACGCGATCGACTTCATCCCGAACTATTCGGGCGAGGAGCAGGAGCCGGTGGTGTTGCCTTCGGCGCTGCCGAATATGCTCGCCAATGGCGCGCAGGGGATCGCCGTCGGCATGGCGACCTCGATCCCGCCGCATAATCTCGCCGAGCTCTGCGACGCCGCGCTCTATCTCATCTCCCACCGCAAGGCGACCGCCGAGCAGCTGCTGACCTTCGTGCAGGGGCCCGATTTCCCGACCGGCGGCATCGTCGTCGACAAGCGCGACGAGATCGTCGAGACCTATCGCACGGGCCGCGGCTCGTTCCGTTTGCGCTCGCGCTGGACGAAGGAGGAGCTGCCGCGCGGCGGGTGGGTCGCCGTCGTCACCGAAATCCCTTACGGCGTGCAGAAGTCGCGGCTCATCGAACGGCTCGCCGAGCTCATCGCCGAGCGCAAACTGCCGCTCGTCGCCGACGTGCGCGACGAATCGGCGGAGGATGTGCGCATCGTCTTCGAGCCGCGTTCGCGCACGGTCGACCCGGCCTTGATGATGGAGACGCTGTTCAAGCTCTCCGAGCTCGAAACGCGTTTCACGATGAACATGAATGTGCTCGTCGACGGCGTGACGCCGCGCGTCGTTTCGCTTGACGAGGCGCTGCGGCAATGGCTCGACCATCGCCGCGTCGTTCTGCAACGCCGCTCGCGCCATCGCCTCGCCGCGATCGTCCGGCGCATCGAGCAATTGGAAGGCATGGTCGTCGTCTTCCTCAATCTCGACGAGGTGATCCGCATCATCCGCGAAGAGGACGACGCGAAGGCGGAGCTGAAAAAGACGTTCAAGCTGACCGATCTGCAGGTCGACTACATTCTCGACACACGGCTGCGCGCCTTGCGCCGGCTTGAAGAGATGGAGCTGCGCAAGGAGCTCAAAGAGCTCTCCGACGAGCGCAAGGACATCGAGGCGCTGCTCGCCGACGAGGCCAAGCAGTGGAAGACCATCGCCTGGCAGGTGCGCGAGCTGAAGAAATCCTACGGTCCGCAGACGCCGATCGGCAAAAGGCGCACGACCTTCGAGGACGCGCCCGAGGCGATCGACCTCGACCTCGCCGAGGCGATGATCGAGCGCGAGCCGGTCACCGTCGTGGTCTCGAACAAGGGCTGGATCCGCGCCCTGAAAGGCCATGTGCAGGATCTCTCGACCCTGCAGTTCAAGGGCGACGACGAACTCGGCGCCTCCTTCTTCGCGCAGACGACGTCGAAGATCCTGGCGCTCGCGTCGAACGGCAAGGCCTATACGCTCGACGCCTCAAAACTTCCCGGCGGGCGCGGGCATGGCGAACCGATCCGGCTCTTCGCCGACATCGAGGAAGGCGCCGACGTCGTCGCCGTTTTGCCGCATGAGGCGGGCGCCGCGCTGCTGCTGGTGACGAATGACGGGCGCGGCTTCGTTGTGAGCGCGGACGATCTGTTGTCCGCAACGCGCAAGGGACGCGCCGTGCTCACCGTCGATCCGCCGTCGAGATTAAAGATCGTGACGCAGGCGAGTGGCGATCATGTCGCGATCATCGGCGAGAACCGGAAGCTGCTGGCCTTTCCCTTGAGCGAAGCGCCGCGCATGGCGCGCGGCAAGGGCGTGCGCATGCAGCGCTACAAGGACGGCGGCGTGTCGGACGCGAAAGTCTTTACGCTGACGGAGGGGCTGACGTGGATCGACTCTTCGGGGCGCGTCTTCACCATCGGCAAGGCGGAACTCAAGGACTGGATCGGCCATCGCGCCGAAGCGGGACGACTGCCGCCGCGAGGGTTTCCGCGAAATAATCGGTTCGGGTGACGAAAGTCGGCGGCTGCGCCGGGCTCGGCCAATCTGTTGGCGTACATGTTATGCTCAATGCGGACGACGCGACGCAAACCCGCGTGAAAAACAAGAGTTCGCGCGGTAGCGCTACTGCGCCGGCCCCATCGTGCCCGTGTCGCGCAGGCGATCGCCGCGCACCCAGCCTGTGACGCTGTTTTTGGGGCTGACGTACATGACGGAGACCCAGCCGTCGTCCGTTTCGGCATAGGAGACCAAACTGTCGCCCGGCACGACAAAAACGCCCCTCATCGCGCAGCGGACGCTCGGCGCCGAGTAGAATTGCAGCCGTCCTGTCCCGGTCACGACATTGCCGCGCGGCGGAGAAATCAGGGGCGCTTCGTTCGAGCCCGCCGCCGGCTCCTTGCAACTCTTAAGGTCGCGGGCGAAAGCCGCGGCGCCTTGCAGCGTCGCGCCGAGCGCGATGGCGGAAAGCAAGATCTTCTTATGATGCATCGCCATCTACTTGATAGTTCCGGCGCGGTAATGCAGGAACATGTGCGCCGAATGAAGCGCGCTCAATCCGTCTTCGAAAAATCCGGAATCTTGAATCCGAGCTTGCCCTGGCGCCAGAGCGTGAAGGCGACGCCGCCGACGACGACGACGAACGCGCCGAAGGCGATATAGAGATAGAATTCTTCGTCGGTGACGAGTCCGACCGAGAAGTTGTGCCTGCCTTCAAAACTCTTCGCGCCGTCGTCGGCCGTGAGCTTGGCGTAAAGCACGTAATTGCCGGCGTCTTTGAAATTGTGGTCGAAATTGACCATGCCGTTGCGAAACTTCTGCACCGGCAGGCGGCCGACGGCGTCAGCGTCGGGGTCGGCGTCGCCGTTCGGCCCATTGCTGCGCAGAATGCGGATGTCCCAGTTCATATCGCGCAATTCATTGTCGGCGGCGTCGAGCACGATGACGCTCGGGCCGACGTCGGGCAGCGCGACGCATTCCCGGTCGATGTTCTTCTTCGGCTGCATGGCGACGAATTTCATCGACTTGCCGCCAAGTTCACCGCCGCCCAATTCGATCGGACATTCCGGGTCGTAGTAATGCCAGCCCGCGGCCGTCGCGGCGCGCGTGGAAAGCAGCGAGGCCGCAACGACGACGAGCGCCAGGCCGGTTAGAAATTTGCTCAAGGTCAACCCCGTCTCACATGCCGGCGTCGAGATAGGCCAGCATCTGATCCATGGCAAGCGCCGGCTCGGCGCAGCGCGCGTCGCCGACGATGCGGGCCGGCACGCCGGCGACGGTCTTGTTGGCAGGCACCGGGTCGAGCACCACCGAGCCCGCGGCGATCATGGCGCAGCGGCCGATTTCGATATTGCCGAGGATTTTCGCGCCGGCGCCGATCAGCACGCCGCGCCTGACCTTGGGATGGCGGTCGCCGCGCGCCTTGCCGGTGCCGCCGAGCGTGACATTGTGCAGCATCGAGACTTCGTCTTCGACGACGCTCGTCGCGCCGATGACGACGCCGGTCGCATGGTCGATGAAGACGCTCTTGCCGATCACGGCGGTGGGATGGATGTCGACCTGGAAGGTCTGCGACGAGAGGCTTTGCAGAATGAGGGCGAAGTCGCTGCGGCCGTTCTTCCAGAGCCAATGCGCCAGCCGGTAGGTCTGCAGCGCGTGGAAGCCTTTGAAATACAGCGCCGGCTCGATCAGCCGCGTGCAGGCCGGATCGCGCTCGAGGACGGCGAGAATGTCGGCGCGGAACGCTTCGACCATTCCCGGTTCGCGCGCCACGCATTCTTCGAACGCCTGACGGATGGCGATATAGGGGGCTTCCGGCCGGTCGAGCCGCTGCGCCACGCGATGCGCGACGACGCCCGCGACGCCGTTCTGCGACAGGATCGCCGGATGCAGGAATCCGCCGAGTTCGGGCTCGCGCCGCAGAATGTCCTCCGCCTCGGCGCGCAGCCGCGCGAAGAGCGGATCGCTCTTGGCGAAGTCGATGATTGTCGCGCCCTGTTCGCGCGTTTCGGCGCCCATCCGCCCCTCCATTGTCGGGCGATTATATAGCGGACCGCGTCGACAATGGCACGCGGCCGCCGCCCCGGCGGCTTAAGGCCGAGTCTCGAGGAATTCCAGCACCGCCTGCTTGTAGATCCGGTCGCCCACCGCCCGGTTGTGGTCGCGTCCAGGAATATCGACGACGCGGGCGTTGGGGAAGAACGCCGCCAGCGGATGCGGATCGCCAGCCACGTCGTCGCGCGTGCCGACGCAAATCAGCACGGGGGCGGCGATCCGCGCGAGCAGCTCGGGCTGCAGGGCCTTGCGGGCGCCGCGGACGCAGGCGGCGAGCGCCGCGAGATCGCCGCGGTTGGCTTCGGCGAAGCCGCGGAAGATCTTCAGCATCGAATCGTCGATGTCCTCGATGCGCTCAGCCTCCATCGCTTCGGCGAGGCCGCGCGGAAGTCCCGAGTCCTGGATGAGATTTTCACCGATGCCGCCGAGGATCAGGGAGCGCACGCGCTCGGGCGCATTCAGCGCGAGCACCGTCGCGATGCGTCCCCCGAGCGAATAGCCCATGACGTCGGCGCGCGAGATCGACAGATGGTCGAGCAGATGCGCGACATCCGCGGCCATCAGATCGAGACTGTAAGCCGCCGGATCGTACAGCTTGGCGGATTGACCATGCCCGCGATTGTCCAGGACAATGACCCGGCGGCCATCCTCGGTCAGCGTCTTGACCCATTGCACGAAGAGCCAGTTCACGGCATGGGTCGAGGCGAATCCGTGCACGAGAACGATCGGTTCTTCACGGTCTTCCGTTAGGGGCTCGAAATCCACATAGGCTATCTCGACGCCATCCGACAGGAACGTTTCCATTAGAAATCCCAGTTAGCCAGCTTTATCTAAATGTTTGCGTCGTCGACACAAGGCCGCCGACCGGCGAAAGTAAATGCGCTATTGCCATTCCGGCCGCTTGCCGGTAAACGAGCCGACACGTCGCCGTAACCCGTTTAAAGCACGAGGGCTATGGCGAAGCAGGCGCCCGTAGCTCAGCTGGATAGAGCACCAGACTACGAATCTGGGGGTCAGAGGTTCGAATCCTTTCGGGCGCGCCATTTCGGAACAACGCCGGGAACGTCAAATCCCCCGATCGTCCGGCCGATGCGGCGGCGCGCCTGAGCGGCGAGCGTGAGCCCGGCTTTTTTGACGTCCGATCTGCGACGACGGCCGGGCGGCGTCGCATCTCTTTATCTAAGGTCTTTCGAGAGGATCGTGCGAGTCCTGCCGAGAACCGGCCTGACTCATTTCGCGGCCGCATCGCCGATCCCTGCGCCGGACGTCATCGCTGGGCGACGGCTCTGTGTCGACGCGCTTCGCGCTTCCCGGACTGCATCGTCGAATGGCGTCGGCGGCGGCCAAGAAGCAGCCGCCGCGCCGTCTTGCGAAGAGCGTCATCGAACATTCGAAGTTGAATCGTCGCCGGTCAGCCGTCCGATGAAATCGGGCGAATGCGTCGGCCCCCAAACGGCGGTCGACGCAACGTCAGGCGCGCAAGGCCGACGGGACATGCAGATCGAATCCCGCGAAGGGCGCCTCTGCATGTTCCGGGCGCAATTTGCCGTTGTCAGAAAATTCGTCGCGCCGCCTTGGCGAAGCGGCGCGATCGCGCTTCCTGGTTGATCGCGTTCGGTCCGGACTTCGTTAACGCCATTGGACGCATCGGCGGCGCGCGACGCCGTGCCGTGTATTCCACGTCCGAGTCCATTTGAGGCATCGTTTTCCGGCCGGAGCGTGCATCTTCGTCTGCTGTACGAAGCTGGAGGCAAAGGCCTCATCTACGTTACGATCCGCCGCGGTCGACAAAACCGCTGCGCCCGACGGCGCCGAGGCGAGGAACAGTGAAGCGCAAGCAGCTGCTAACAAATAAGTTTTGAGATTCCGGCGCATTGTGGCGTGCTCCCTAGCCTTAAGTCTTATCGCTTAAGGCGCTCGATACTACGCGTCAAAATTTTTCGTTACAATGCGGAAGTTCATGGTTTGGTTTGCATGGCTAACGCCGTTCCGAATCGCAGCCTACAAATAGAAAATGCGCATGTTCAATAAACTGGATCGACTGGATCTCTATGCATCATCAGCAGAAACGACAGGACAGCGGAAAGCGTCCATGCAGCGCCTAAAAATGCGTCGCCATCCGCATCCGCCTACGCGATAATGCCGTTGACGTCAGAGTAATGGAATCGCCTTCCCGCGCATGAACGCATTGCAAATCAGAAGTCTTTATTGGCGCAGGCTTGAAGCAAGCCACACGGCTGCAGCCTGGGAGGTTCTCGACGCCGCCTACGGCGATCTCGCGCGCGCTTACCATAGCTGGCGCCACATCAGCGACCTTTTGCAGGCGCTGGACAAACTGGCCGCGCTCGCCACGCGACCGGAGCTGATCATGACCGCCATTTTCTGGCACGACGTGGTCTATCGGACGCGCGGCGCTGACCAAACCCGACGCGCCGATTTCCTCAATGTTCGGGACAGCGCCGAAATGTTTCGAAAATATACGCGTATGACCGCAGCGGACGCCGACGCCGTTCAGGAGCTGATCATGGCGACGACCAATCATCTAGAGGCCAAGGCCAGTCGGGAGCGATATCCAGGTTTCGCACGGGATCTCGACCTGTTCGTCGATCTTGACCTCAGCCCGCTCGCGCTGCCTTGGGAGCAGTTCGCGTCGAACTTCGAAGACGTACGTTTCGAATTCAGTTGGATTCCGGAAGATGTCTTCAATTCCGGCCAGGCCGCCTTTCTCAGAAATCTGCTCACTCACGAGGACAGACTGTTCCGCCTGCCGGAAACGATCAGGATGTGGCGGGCCGCGGCGCTGAGCAACATCAGCCATTGCCTGAGCAATCTCTCGACAGGCGATGCGGCGACGGCGAAGTGACCTCGCAGACCGTGGCGCTTGACGAGGTCAACATTAGCCGGACGCGTCAGCGCATCACGCCTGGTTCGCGATCGGAGAGGCCTTCGAGATTGCGCGCCCGGCGTCTTCGAAATCCGACGGCGGCAGCGGCTTGACTCAATCGGCGGACCTGCCCAGATGAATCGTGCCGAGCGTCAAAATCTCCTCCTGTCATGCTCGGGCAGGCGCGATTTGAACATCGATGCCGCGCGTTTCGTTAAATGCAATCGTCGCAGGCAATCGCTATAGGAAAATAACTTCTGAATGTGTCGGCGCTGATTGAACGCGAACGCCACGCGAGATTTGAGCGGCGAAGAGCTAGGATAGTCCCCATGGCTTCAACGCAGTCCACGTCCGCCAAGCGGCGTTTGAACACAACACTTAAAATCGCAATTTGGCTCGTCGTGGCTGTGCTGGTTCTTCTGGCGGCGCTCGCCGCGCTGAACAGCTTTAACTATTCGGTCGGGGTCCGAACGGGCGTTCTCAGCAAGCTGTCGAGGAGAGGCATCGCCTGCCGGACATTCGAAGGCCACCTGGCGCTCCCGAGTTTTTCGGCGTCGACCAATAGTCGATCGCGAACCCAAGAATTTGATAACACGTTCAATTTCTCGGCGCCTGACCCCGGCGTCAGAAAGCAATTGGAAGCGATGCCCGGTCGAACGGTGACGCTTGAATACCACCAGAAACTTTTTGCGCTGGACTGGCCGCTTCCATTCCTGTGCGTCCGTCGAACGGAATTTGAAATTGTCGGCGTGAGGCCAGGGCCGAGTTCACCTGCAGCTCCCCCAGCGCCCGCCGGGCAATGAGATAACGTCGCGGTCTGACCCGGGCGTCGTCGGCGCGCGCATTCCTGATCGCTGCGGCGCCGTGATTGGCGCGGCGCCTGTCGCCGGCGCCCGTTCAGCTTCGCGGGCGCATGCCGTGCGAACCCGTCAAGCCACGCCGGGCGATGCGCCTTCGATCAGGCGCTCAGCGTTCTGGTTGACGCTCTTGCGCCGCGTTCACGTAAGTTCGCTCGGCTTGGGGCTCGGAACGGCCGTTGGCGTTTGCGGCGTTCCGGAGAACATTGTGGCGATCCACTGAGTTGACGGAAATTGTGCGCAGAGCGTCAGAAATGCGATCGCCAGGGGAACGCCGATAAAGGCGCCGGGAAGACCCCACAAGAAGGTCCAGAGAACGACGGCGAACGTCACGACGGACGGCGAAATCGCCAACGCCGAACCTGAAATCATCGGTTCGAGATAGCTTCCGATGACGAACTGAAGCACGGCGAGAATCACGAACACGATGCCTGCGACCTGCCAGGAGTCGAATTGAACGAAAGCAAACAGCGCGGGGAAAATGGTGACGATCAGGGATCCGATATAGGGCAGATAGTTGAGCGCGAAGGCCAAAATTCCCCACGCCGCCGCAAGCTCGAGACCCATGAGAAGCGCGAAGAGGCCAACGGCAAGGCCGGTCGCAATGCTCGCGATCGTGCGCACCACCATATACTTGCGGAATTTGGCGCCGATCAACTGACTTGCCCTCAACAGGCGATGGCTTGTTTCTTCGTCTTTCAGATTGGCGATATGGGCCTGGAAATCCTCCGTCTCGGCGAGGCCCATGATTAGAAATATGAAGACCAGAAGAGAGAAGCCAACGAGAACATTGACCCTCGTCGCGACGGCCTTCAGGAAACTCACCAGCCATCCGGCATTGAAGTTTTCCGTCACGTGCGACATGACGAATATGTCGTGCTGCTCCAGCCACTTCGTTGAGTTGCGGAATGTCGCCTCGATCCGAGAGACATTCTGCCTGATCCAATCGGCGATCTCGCCGCCGCCCCATATGACCATCGACGTCAGCGCGACAACGACGCCGAGCGTCACAACGATGGTGATCAGCAGCGCCAAGGCGCGTGGCATTCTGGCCTGAAGCCCTTTCTGCAGCGGCCAGATCAGCGCGATGATGAATATCGCAAAAATCACCGGCTCGAAGACCGCCTGGGCCATGGAAGACACTGCAAGCACAACGACCGTGATGACGAGCGCAGCCGTTGTGTTCACGACCTTATTGTCCATCTCGTCCCCCCGCCTCTCGTGACCCGTTGCAATCGACAGAATTTGAAACCTCGGCCGCCAGGAATGGACCGTCGCGCCGAATGCCGCGAGACATAGCGCAAAAAGCGCCGGCCCGCCCGAGGGAATTTTGCAGCCGTCGCCCCATTGGTGGCGATCGTCAAAGACGC
Organism: Methylocystis sp.; assembly: GCF_050251305.1. Taxonomy (GTDB): domain Bacteria; phylum Pseudomonadota; class Alphaproteobacteria; order Rhizobiales; family Beijerinckiaceae; genus Methylocystis. Next base: position 81,776 of record NZ_JBFWNB010000008.1, read on the forward strand.
TGACCGACATTTTTGCGCGAGCCGGCGACGCGCCGCTCCTGCTTTGGACTCGTATTGTGACGATAGGGTTTCAGCCTCGATCGGCCGCGCCGATGGCGCCTGATCGTTAACCAAAAAGGCGCGCATTGAGCGCGCCGCGCGAAACGAGATCGTCCGCGGGGGCGGCCGCTCCCCGACGATGCGGCGGAGCGAGATTGCGCACGCTAATCCTATGAGTCGGCGAGGGCTTCCAAGCCCAGGGGGCGTCCGTCCCGGCGGAAGGCGCGCCGGTTTAGAGGCCAATTGCGAAGGTTTCGGCGTTATGCAAGATAGCTTCGCGAAAATCCTTTGGGAGAGAACATATGGTCACCGAAAATCATGACGAGAGCTCTCAACTCTCGCGTCGCTCGTTGCTGACGGCCCTTTTTGCGACGGCGGTCGCGGCGCCGATCGCGGCGTTGGTTCCCGACGACGCCGAAGCGCAGGAGCGGCAGTTCACCACCTTCCACCATCAGCCGCGCTCGCCCCGTCCGGGCCGCTCGAGCAGAGGGTGGCGCCGCCGTCACGCGCGCGTCCGCCGCACCGGACCGACGCAGTCGAAGGCTCCGGAGACGCCGGCGCAGTAAGGCGCCGTAAGGAGAGCGGGCGGTCGGTTCCTCTTGAGACCGCCGCGCGCTCGCCGCGCAGGGCGCGCCCAAAATAAGCCAAACGCCGAACTCAGGACGCTGACGGCGCCAAGCGCGATCCGCCCCAGCCTCGACAGACTTCAAAACGTCAATTCATCAATCAATCAGGTCGGCAAAGCGCGGCGAGATTTCCGGCGAGTCCGATCGAGTCATATTCCCTCGAGCAGCGCGTCAAGGTGGAGGGTCGAACGGACGCCGACGTCGCCGTCGTGACGATCGAGGAAGTCTTGCGCCGCCCGGCGACCCTCGTCGCGGAGCACGCAGAGAAAATCCCATTCCGCGATCAGTTTCGAGGATGCGCTGAGCTGCGTCATCATCTCGGTCGAAATCCGGTGGATGCGCATTCCCGCCCAGCGCGCGCCCTCCGCGTCTCCCGGATTGGCGGCGCGGCGCAACAGGGCGATCATGCGCAATTCCTTGAGCAGAACCGCGTTGAACGACACTTCGTTGAGGCGGTTCAAGATCTCGGTCGCAGAACGCGGAACGCTCTTGCGTTCAATGGGATTGATCTGGACGAGGATCGTATCCGTCGACTCGCACTCGCGAATGAGCGGCGTGATCGTCGGATTGCCGGAATAACCGCCGTCCCAATAGGCCTCGCCGTTGATCTCGACGGCCTGAAACATGGTCGGCAGGCAGGCCGAAGCGAGAAGCGCGTCCGGCGTCACATCGGCGTTCTTGAAGACGCGCGCGCGGCCGGTCGACACGCTGGTCGCGGTGACGAAAAGCTTGATCCGCGCCCGCGCCAGACTCTCAAAATCGACGGTTTCCGCCAGAATTTCGCGCAGCGGATTGACGCCTTTCGGATTGAGGTCATAGGGCGAGAACAGACGCGACAGGATGTCCGTCGCGATGAAGAACGGCGAAGCGTCCAGCGTCCAGCGACCCATCAGCACGTCGACCGGATTTCGCTGCAAGGGACTGAGCCGCGCCGCCTCCGAGACGCGCCGCCAGAACAGTTCGAGCGCCGCGCGGGCGCCGTCTGCGCCGTCGACGACATAGCCGCTGATCAGCGCCGCCGCATTCATCGCTCCGGCCGACGTGCCGGAGATCCCTTCGATCTGAAGCCAGGGCTCTTCCAGCAGGCGGTCGAGAACGCCCCACGTGAAGGCGCCATGGGCGCCGCCGCCCTGCAAGGCGAGATCCACAAGAACGGTGTCGCGCGTCATTTCCGCAAGGCTCCAGCGACTCCGTCAATTCAACTCTCGGCCGAACCTGCGCCGTCTGCTTCGAGCAGGCTGCGCATTGTCGAAAAGGCCCGATCGATTTATCCAGTAGGCGCGGTTCGAATGAATGTTACTTTGCGTGGGCGCGCCGATATGGGCAAGCAGCTTTTATGTGCGCCGAACGGGCGTCGGCGGGCGTTCGAACCTATGAGCCAGGGATAGACGATGCTGCGCTTGGCGCTCAAAACAGTGAAATGGCTCTTTATCCTGCTGAGTCTGCTCGTCGTCGCATTTCTTGCCGTACGCATCTACAATTCTCAGCGCGGGCTGCCGCTTGACGTTTGGCACACCTACGCGCCGAAAGAGTTGAGCGAGAAAGAACTCGACGCCGCCGATTGGCGCGCCTATCTCGAAGCGGAAGCGAAAATATTCGACTCGTTGCGCGTCAACGTCAGTCAGCGGCTGACGCCGCAGGAGCAGGTTCCCTTCAATCGATATTTCGAGGGCAGTCCGGTCTATCCGGGCCGTTTCGCGCAGGACTGGAATCGGTCCTATCTTCTCGAACCAGCAGGGCCTCCTGTCGGGGCGGTCGTCCTCCTGCATGGATTGACCGACTCGCCATACAGCTTGCGCCACATTGCGTCGCGCTACCGCGATCGCGGGTTTGTCGTGGTCGCGATCAGGCTGCCGGCGCATGGCACAGTGCCGGCGGCGTTGACCGACGTGGAGTGGACGACATGGTTGGCCGCGACGCGGCTTGCCGTCAGGGAGGCGCGACGACGCGCGCCCGAACCGGCGCCATTACATATTGTCGGATTTTCGAACGGCGGTTCGCTTGCCCTGAAATATTCGCTCGACGCGATCGCGGATAAGAGTCTCGCTTCGGTCGATCGTCTCATCCTGATCTCGCCGATGGTGGGCATTACGCGGTTTGCGCGGTTTGCGGGCCTCGCGGGTCTGCCGGCCATGCTGCCCGCCTTCGCGAAGGCCGCCTGGCTCAGCGTGCTGCCGGAGTTCAATCCGTTCAAGTATAATTCGTTTCCCGTGAATGGCGCGCGCCAGTCCTATCGCCTCACCGATGCCCTCGGAACGCAAATGCTGCAGGCGCGACGAGAGGGACGACTGGCCGCGCTGCCGCCGATCCTGACATTCCAGTCGGTCATGGATTTCACGGTCAGCACCCGGGCTGTGCTGTCCGGCCTTTATGATCATGTGCCGGACAACGGAAGCGAACTCGTCCTGTTCGATTTGAACCGCAACGTCAAATTCGGTCCGCTGCTTCGACCCTCCGCCGAGGCCGCACTTTCACGGATCGTGCCGCCGGGCGTCAGAAACTATCGCTTGACGGTCGTGACGAACGCCGGCGAAGGAACCGACGATGCGGTGGAGCGCGTCGTCGAAGCCGGCGCGACGGCCGAACAGACGCGCCCGCTGGGACTGGCCTTTCCGAAAGGCGTGTTCTCGCTCTCGCATGTCGCCTTGCCGTTCCCGCTCAGCGACTCGCTCTATGGCCTGACGCCGGATGACGCCGAGGATTTTGGCGTTCACTTGGGCTCGCTTGCGCCCCGCGGCGAGCGCGGCACGCTGATCGTCAGTCTGGATGCGCTGCTGCGCATGTCGTCGAACCCGTTCTTCTCCTATATGGCGCAGCGGATCGAGGAGTATCTTCCGTCGCTTCCGGACGGCGGCGCAGCAGCCGGGCGGAGCGGCGAGGGCCTGCAATCGCCGCAAGAGGCCGCCCCGGCGCCGCCGCCGAATCGTCCTATGCGCGCAACGCCGGAACGTCCCGCGGCGGCGGTCGGAACCCGGCCCGCCAAGAAACGGACGCCTCGTTGACGGAGAGGCCGACGTTCGAAAAACGCGCGCGTCGGCCGCGGGAAGATCTTCGGGAGGCGCTCTTGCGCCGCGAACCCGCCAAGCGTGGTCTTACGACCGCCGCCCGCGCTTGATGAAGAGACGTCCCAGAAGCCCGACGAGATAGCCGCCGATCATGATCGCGAAATAGACGATGATGACGAAGGCCCAGCGATCGCTCGCAGACGCCACTCTGCGGAAGATGTCCGCCAGATAGGTGAGATCGATGAATCTATCCGCGAACAGCCCGCAACCGACGGAGAGGATCGGCACGATCCACCAGGGGGCTCTGAAATAGCCCAGGAGAATGGCGAGCAGAAAGACGATGAACCCGAAGACGTGCAAGAACTCGAGAAAGACCGCTTGCGAAAGCAAGCCAAGGAATCGGACCAGCCAAAGCATCTGACGCCTCTCTGCGTGAACTCGGACAATCGTCTTATCTGAATTCGGCCGCAGCAGCCATATGGCTCGCCCGCGGGGCGACCGGGACTGCGCGGCGTCTGGACCGGCGCAGAGAACGTCGGCAGCCGCGCGCGGAAACCATCGCGCCGTTTAGACGGGTTGGCGGGGTCTGGGCCGTCCCGACGACAAGATCTCCGCCGCCCATCGGGTCGAGGGGAATTGTTCGAAAATCGTCAGCGTCGCAATCGACAGCGGGACGCCGAGAAACGCGCCAAGCGCGCCCCACAGGAACGTCCAGAGGACAATCGAAAAAAGGACGATCGGCGGCGAGATCGAAAGCGCCGACCCCGAAAACACCGGCTCCAAATAGCTGCCGATAACGAACTGGATGACGGACACGCCCAGGAAGACGATGATCGGCGTTTCAAGCGAGCCGAACTGCACGAAGGCGAAAAGCGGCAGAAGCGCCGTTATGATGAACGAGCCGATGTAGGGCAGGTAGTTCAGCGCAAAGGCCAGCACGCCCCACGCGCCGGCCATTTCCAACTCCATGAACTGGGCAAAGCCCCATACGGCGAGACCCGTCGCGATGCTGGCGATCGAGCGGACCAACATATAGGTGCGGAACTTTTCGCCGATCTTCCTGCCGCCTTCCAGCAGGCGCCGGCTCGTCTCCTGATTCTCCAGCGACGCGATCCGCGCCTGAACGAATTCGGCTTCCGCCAATCCCAAAATCACATAGATGAAAACGATGATCGCGAAGGCCAGAATCGTGTTCACTCTCACAGCGACTGTGTGAAGAAGCCTTACGAGCGACGCGGCGTTAAAATGTTCCGCGATGAGCGTGAAGACGAAAATGTCATGCTCTTCGAGCCATGACGTCGACGTCATCGCCAATTCCTGAATGCGGTCGAGATTCTGTCTGAGCCACTCCACAACTTCGCGGCCGCCCCAGGCGATCAGGGAAAACAGCGCCAGGATCACGGCGGCGGTCATCACGACCGTCACGCACAACGCGACGACTTTTCCCAGCCGCGCCTGTATGGACTTCTGCAGAGGCCAGGCAAGCGCAACGATGAAGACGGCGAAGATGACGGGTTCGAGGACCGCCTGGCCGAGCTTGCAGGCGACAAGGGCGATGAACAGGATCACCATGGCGGCGGCCGCGCGCGTGATCCGATTTCGATCCATGACCATCCCTGCGCGGCCTTCCCTCAAAGAAACGAACATTGCGGCATTTGAATTCGGCTGATCCAGCGACGGGAAAGACCGGTCTCCGGAAGGCGACGATAGCATAGTTCACCCTTGTGCCTCCGCCGGGAATCGCACGAAGGCGAATTTGACACGACGCGCTCGGTTCGATGAATGGCGGGCCGGCCGGATTGGCGCCCGCTCCGCGATGTTGCCGCCATTTTCGAACCTGGCGGCGACGATTGCGTCAGCGGGCGGGCGGCGTTATGAAGACGCGCATCCATCTTCTGCGACTTACGCCGATTGGTGTCGGCGACTGAGCGCGACAGGAGCGCATCTATGGTAGCGGTTACATTCCCCGACGGGGCGTCCCGTCAGTTCGAGCCCGGCGTTTCGGGCGTCGACATCGCCAAGAGCATCTCGCCTTCTCTCGCCAAGCGCAGCCTCGCCATGACGCTCGACGGCGCGCTCGTCGATCTCGCAAGCCCGATCGAGCGCGACGCTAGAATCGAGTTCGTCACGCGCGAGGATCCGCGCGCGCTCGATCTCATCCGGCATGACGCCGCGCATGTGTTGGCGGAGGCGGTTCAGGAGCTTTATCCCGGCACGCAGGTGACGATCGGCCCCGTCATCGAGAACGGCTTCTATTACGATTTCTTCCGCGCAGAGCCCTTCACGCTTGAAGACCTGCCGGCGATCGAAAAGAAGATGCGCGAGATCGTCGCGCGCGACGCCAAGATCACGCGCGAAGTGTGGAATCGCGACGACGCCAAGCAATGGTTCTTAACCAAGGGCGAGATTTTCAAGGGCGAACTCATCGACGCCATCAAGTCCGACGAGCCCCTCAGCATCTATCGGCAGGGCCAGTGGCTCGACCTCTGTCGCGGGCCGCACATGCCGTCGGTCGGCAAAGTCGGCACGGCCTTCAAGCTGATGAAAGTCGCAGGGGCCTATTGGCGCGGCGATCACAACAATCCGATGCTGTCGCGCATCTACGGCACGGCCTGGGCGACGCAGGAGGAGCTCGACGCCTATCTGCATCGGCTGGAGGAAGCGGAGCGGCGCGATCACCGCCGATTGGGCCGCGAGATGGACCTGTTCCATTTCCAGGAGGAAGGCCCCGGCGCGATCTTCTGGCACCCCAAGGGCTGGGCGCTGTTCCAGAACGTCATCTCCTACATGCGCCGGCGCCTGAAGGCCGACTACAGCGAAGTGAACGCGCCGTTGCTGCTCGACAAGTCGCTGTGGGAGACGTCCGGCCACTGGGAGTGGTTCCGCGAGAACATGTTCGTCTCGCAGCCGGCGCGCGACCAGACGGACGAAGACCGGCTCTACGCCATCAAGCCGATGAACTGTCCGGGCCATATTCAGATCTTCAAGCATGGCCTGAAGTCCTATCGCGATCTGCCGCTGCGCATGGCCGAGTTCGGCGTCGTGCATCGCTACGAGCCCTCCGGCGCGCTGCACGGACTCTTGCGCGTGCGCGCCTTCACGCAGGACGACGCGCATGTCTTCTGCACCGAAGATCAGATGGCCGACGAGTGTCTCAAGATCAATGATCTGATCCTGTCGACCTACGCCGATTTCGGATTCGAGGAAGTCGTCGTAAAGCTCTCGACGCGTCCGGAAAAGCGCGTCGGCTCAGATGAGGCGTGGGACCAGGCCGAGGCGATCATGACGCGCGTCCTCGGCGACATCGAAGCGCGCTCGGGCGGACGCATCAAGACGGGCGTCAATCCGGGCGAGGGCGCGTTCTATGGCCCGAAGTTCGAATATACGCTGCGCGACGCCATCGGCCGCGAATGGCAATGCGGCACGACGCAGGTCGACTTCAACCTGCCGTCGCGCTTCGGTGCCTATTACATCGGACCGGACAGCGAGAAGAAGACGCCGGTGATGATCCATCGCGCGATCTTTGGCTCGCTCGAACGCTTCACGGGCATTCTCATCGAGCATTACGCCGGGCATCTGCCGCTGTGGCTGTCGCCGTTGCAGATCGTCGTCTGCACCATCACGCAGGACGCCGACGACTACGCCTATGAGGTCGCCGCCGCGGCGCGCAAGCTCGGGCTTGCGGTCGAGGTCGACGCGCGCAACGAGAAGATCACCTACAAGGTGCGCGAGCATTCCCTGGCGAAGGTCCCCGTGCTGCTCGTCGCCGGCAAGAAAGAGGCGGCGGAGCGCACGATCTCCATGCGCCGGCTCGGCTCGCAGGCGCAGACGCAGCTTCCGCTCGACGAGGCGTTGAAGCTGCTGGCCGACGAAGCGACGCCGCCGGATATGCGGGTCTAACGCGGCGGCGCCGGGCGTTGACGCCTCTCCCTTACGGGGAGGCCGCGCGCCGAAGGCGCGCGGGTGGGGATGCTACCGTATGGACCCCGCCCGGTTCGCTTTGCGAACCGCCTCCCGGTGAAGGGGAGGGAGCGGGCGCGCTGGTTCATCGTTCGCGCTCTTGACGTCGCGTCCGACGCAACAAGGAGACAAATCAAAAGAAAAAGCCCCGTCGCCATGAAGCGCGGGGCCTCTAAAATTCGGAATGGAGCGGATCAGGCGCTCGCCGCCGCCTGCTTCTTCTCGATTTCGCGCTTGAGCGCGCGGGCGTTCTGCGAGAGGTCGTCGCGCTTCGCCTTGAGCAGGAAGGCGTCAAGCCCACCGCGATGCTCGACCGACCGCAGCGCCGCCGCCGAAATGCGCAGCCGCACCGAGCGCGCCAGAGCCTCCGAGGCGAGCGTCACATTGACGAGATTGGGCAGAAAGCGGGTCTTCGTCTTCCGGTTCGAGTGGCTGACGAGATGGCCGGACTGCACGCCCTTTCCGGTGAGCTCGCAACGGCGGGACATGGCGGTTCCTTTCGCTCTATATCTTCCATGCGCCGGCTGCGGCGTTTGACGCCCGCGATCGCCAGCGGAGGGTGAAAACGACAGCGAGGCGCGACGCCGATGCGCCGAGCCTCGAATGCAGGCGCTTATAAAAGCAAAGCCCGGCCGCCGTCAACCGAGCGCCGCGCGCAATTCGCGACGTCTCCTGCGGCGCGACGCTGCGGCGCACACGCCTCTGGACATCGGCTGCGTTCTGGGCTCTAAGCCTCACATCGCTCCGGGCGAGGCCGACGGGCGCGCGACCGCGCGCCGTTCCTTTTGCCGGGAATCATTGGAGAAATCGAGGGCTGGAGTCGATCTCCGCCGCGCGCGTCGCCTTTTGGCCGCGTAAGACGCGACAATCGAGGGAAAGGTTGGGGAAATTCAATGGCCAAAGCGATTCTGCACATGCTCAGCACGTTGAAGCATATGAGCCCCTTCGACGTGAACATGGCCCTCGACGCCGGCTATGACGCAGCGATTCCCTACACCAATGTCACGCTCGACGAAGTCACCGCGCTCGTGCAGGACGCGATGTTTTCGCGCGCGCCTTCTGCGGCGCTGCGCACGGGCATTTTCTTCGCCGGCCGCGACGCGGTGCTCGCGCTCGACATGATGGACGCGGCGAAGAAGGCGCTGTTGAAGCCCTTCGAAGTTTCGCTCTTTGCCGACCCTTACGGCTCCTTCACGACGGCCGGCGCGATGGTCGCCTGCGTCGAGAAGATTCTGCGCGAGAAGAAGCAGCGCGAGCTGAAGGGCGCGAAGGTCGTGATCTATGGCGCGACCGGCGTCGTCGGCTATTCCGCCGCCGTCATCTCGGCGCTCGAAGGCGCTCAGGTCACCATCGTCGGCTACAGTGGCCTTGAGCGCGTCGCCAAGCTCGCCGACGAAATGTGCAAGCGCTTCAATATCAAGGTGACTCCGGCCGACGGCTCCAGCCCCGAGCAGGTGCGCGCGCTCCTTTGCCAGCATGAAATCGCCCTGTGCGCGGCGCGCGCCGGCGTCCAGGTGCTTTCGAAGGACGATCTCGCCGCCGCCAAGGATCTCCTGATCGCCGCCGACGTCAACGCCGTGCCGCCCTTGGGCGTCGAAGGCTGCGGCCTGCACGACAATGGCGTCGTCATCTCGCCGCACGGCGCGCTCGGCATCGGCGCGCTAGCGATCGGCAATGTCAAATACGGCGCGGAATCAGGCCTCTTCAAGAAGATGGCGACGTCCGACGAGCCGCTCTGCCTCGATTTCCGTCACGCTTTCGCGCTGGCGCGCGAACTCGTGTGACGTTTCGCGCGCTGTCAGGGCCCGCGCCTTGGCAAGCCTGCGCAAAAGTGATTGAGTCCGCGCCGCGAGCGCCAGCTTGCGGGGCTTTCTCATTGCCGCGCGCCGAGCGCGTGCGGTTCGCGTGAGGCGCTTGTCGATTCAGGCGCTACGATTTTTTTGGGAGAAAACACATGGCAGTGATCAACAAGATGCTGGTCGGCGAGTCGCTGGTCGGCGACGGCAACGAGGTTGCGCATATCGACCTGATCATGGGTCCGCGCGGCTCGGCGGCCGAACTGGCGTTCGCCAATGCGCTGGTCAACAACAAGGACGGCTTCACGACGCTGCTCGCGGTCGTCGCGCCGAACCTTCTGTGCAAGCCCAACACGATCCTGTTCAACAAGGTGACGATCAAGGGCGCCAAGCAGGCGGTGCAGATGTTTGGCCCGGCGCAGCATGGCGTCGCCAAGGCGGTTGCGGATT
>NZ_JBFWNB010000009.1:0-91406 GCF_050251305.1 Methylocystis sp.
GACCGGGATCGGCGCCGAACTGCGCCGACCGCTCGGCATCACCATCATCGGCGGCCTGCTGCTCAGCCAGGCGCTGACGCTCTACACGACGCCGGTGATCTATCTGCTGATGAGCAAGCTTCGGCGCGAAAAACCGGCCGGCTCCGCGCATGAGCGGGTCGCGGCGCCAAGAGGGCATGGCTGAGATGGCGACGCTCATTGTCTTCCGTATCCGCCTCGCCAATTGTTTGTGCGCGACTGCGGCAGACATTGTCTTCGGAGCTGATCAATGGCGCCTTTCGAACAAAGTCGCCACAGCTTCGGCTGAGAGTTTGTCATACGGCAGGAACGAGCAAGCGCTAAACGCTCGGCAGGACGCCACAAGCCTGACAGGCCTGCAATGCTTTGCTGGCCGCTGCAGCTGTGATGCACTAACATGACACGAAGTTGCGACCGCGCCGCTGTGTCGGCGGCGCCGTAGATGCGCGGAGAAGATAAGATGAGGATTAAAGGACGCGGTTATTTGTCGTGCGGCGCCGTGCTGGCCTTGATGATTGCGGCGCCTGTGACTGCGCATGAATATGAAATAGGACATCTGAAAGTCGAGCATCCCTGGGTTCGCACGCCGAGTCCCGGAGAAACGACCGCGAGTCTCTTCCTGGTCATTCACAACGACGGCGACACGCCCGACAAGCTTACGGGCGCGGCAAGCGCGAAGACGGGGCAGGCGATCGTCCATACTGCGCCTGAGCATATTGTCGTGCCTCACGGCGTCGTTATCCCGCCGCATAGCGAGGTCAAACTAGAGCCGGGCGGCCCCTATGTCGGACTGCGCGACGTCAAGAACATGAACCCCGTCGGCTGGGGATTTGAACTGCAACTGACCTTCGAAAAGGCCGGCGACCTCGCCATCGAGGCGGCGGTCGAAGCGCCGGACGCAACGCATGCGCACGACGCCGAGGCGGCGGAGCGTTGGGCAAAAACGCATCCGGGCGAGGGCGGCGGCGCGTCAAGCAGCGCGGAAACGCATCCTCACATGCATGAGGACGAAGCCCATCATCACATGCCCGACCATCATGATGGCGCGGACAAGGCGGCCAAGGGGGACAAGTCGACGGAGTCAGCGTCGGATCGGTATCAGGCCGAGCGCAACAGCATGGATCACAGCAAGCAGGACTTTGGAGTGCCAGGCGTCCCGCGCGCCGAGATGGCGGACGCGCATTCGAAAAGCGAGGCGCCGATCGATCGCTACCAGGCCGAGCGCAACAGCATGGACCACAGCAAGCAAGACTTTGGCGTTCCTGGAATTCCGCCAAAATGATCAGGATCCAAGCTGATGGGGATCTTGCGGAAGGCGCCGTCGAACGTTGGCTTTGGCGGCGCGTTCACGATTTTCATCGAGAACGCGCGGATTCCGTATCCGCGCGGAGATGATGTCGATCAAGGCGGTTGCGTCGACTGTGATGGGTCATTCGCGCGTGGCCTGCCGTCTCAATGATCGATCACGCGAGGACAATGACGCGCGTCCCGATCGCCGCGCGCGTATACAGATGCGCGATGTCCTGATTGATCATGCGGACGCATCCGGACGAAACATTGGTGCCGATCGTTTCGGGCTCGGTCGTGCCGTGAATGCGGTAGCCGAGATCGCGACCTTCTCCGAAGAGATACATCGAGCGAGCGCCGAGCGGGCTGCGCGGACCGCCGGGAACTCCCATCCCGCGCGGCGTGCGCTCTAACTGGGCGACGATTTCCGGAGTCCGCTCGACCATTTCGCGTGGCGGAATCCAATCGGGCCAGTGCCGCTTCATATTGATTTGCGCCTCGCCGGACCACAGAAAGCCTTCGCGACCGACGCCCACGCCATATCTCGTGGCGCGGCCAGTCGCTTCCACGAAATGAAGAACTTTCAACTGTGGATCGACGATGATCGTGCCGACGCGCTCGGGCCCATGATATTCGACGGTCTGGCGCAGGAATTGTGGATCGACCTGCCGATAGTCGAACGGGGCGATTCTGAACGGCTCGCCCGCATATTCCCCATAAACCGCCTGAAAATTCGGGCGCTCCAACGTGCGCGACAACGCCCGCTGCGGCGCAGCGGGTTTGCTTTCCATATCGCCAAAGGACCCCGGTCCCGAACATGCCGACAGGAGAGACGCGATCGCGCTGACGCCACCAGCGCCGAACGCACGACGGCTGAGCATTTGAGAAGCCCTCCGCAACCAAATTCGAATCAAGATCGCGCAGATTGGTTAATAATCAGCGCAGTGCGCGCCATCTATGCACGCCGCGCGCGCGAGACGCGCAGGACCGGGCGCGCGCTCAACCGCGATCGCGGCTCCTGGCGCTGCGTCTCGATCGCAGTTCGTCCAGCAAAGCCTGCATCCGGGCGGGCAATGGCGCTTTGACGATGCTGTCCTGCTTCAATCGCAGCCGCTCGCCAATCCTCGTCAATGCGGCGGCGAATTGCCGATCGGCCTCACGCGCGATCGCTTTTCGCCACGCCTTGTTTGGCATGACGCATCCTTTCCTAACGGGAGTGTAACGCGCCCGGGAGCGGATTTGTTCCAGAAATTGGCGTAAATATAAAGCGTTAGCAAAGGATTGAGCGGTTCGCTTGTGCGATGGCGGCGGCGGCGGGTTGACCTGCTTGGCGGCCATGCTCCAATCCATGAGCGTGTTCCGGCATGAGGGAATACGCTCCCGATAGGGTCGTTCCGCGCCAACGATGGGTTGATGATGGTTTTCTCGCGATCACTGACGGATACGCTCGAAATTGAACGGAATTTCCACCAAACGCGGATTGCTGCATGTGGAACTCTGCAAACGATTGGCGACAGCGTCTTCCACGAAATGGCTGTGTTGGACGCAAAAAGCGCGACCCTGTTGGAATTCATTTCCATTGTGATTGCGGCGCTGACGTTCTCTCTGGGCGTCGTGGATGGCGCCTCGCCCTATGCCGTTTACGTGAAAGCCGCGATATTCGTCTTCATCGGCGTTTTCGGCCTTGCGGCGTGGATCGATCTGCGATGCCTGTCCGCGATAAGCCCCACCATTAATCGGCAAGACAAAGATGAACTCGAGAAAACTCTGCTGATTGAAATCTGCAAGCGGCGAGGAAGGTACAATTTTTCGCTTGCCATTGCGAAAACCGCCTTCGTGCTCTTGATGTTCGCGGTCGTTGTCTGGAACCTGCTCATCGTGACGCGATTATTCGTCGACTGATCTCTCTGGCTTTGAATGTTCACGCGCCGGAGCGGCGGGCGGCCGGTTGGCCGTCCCGATTATCGTCACATTCAGGCTTGGCGATCGCCGCCGCCGACGCTTGCCCTGTTCCGACGCGCGCCTAAGTAAGCTTGTGCGCATCGTTCTCTATCTTTTCGCCGCCGCGCCATTCCGAACTGCTGATGGACGGCGGCGCCGATCCGGCTTCGTCTCAACCTAACGCTGGCGTGGCTCAGGAGGGCGAACCTATGACCAGGATCAAAGTCGCTGCGGTCGCTCCCTTGCTGTTCTGGATGGCGCTCGTAGCGCTCGCGGCTGTCGTCCATTTGACGGAATAAGCCTGCGGCAAGGAAGGAAGCGATTCGCTGGCGCCGTTGCGGCGGCGTCGGCGGCTGAATGGCGCGCCGTCGACGCGCAACAAGAGATTTGCAGGCTCTAATCTCATTTGCGGCCACGGGGGCATGCGCGACTCCAACCGACATCGGCTCTAAAACGCCTTGGTTGCCGAATAGTCTAGGCGGCCGTTGCGGCGCCGCGAATCGCCGGGCGCGGCGCTTGAGGGAGGCCAATCGACGGAACTTGGGATTTCGAAGTGGATCCGATCCGGTCTCAAATCGGAAAAGACATGAGCAGCAAGGAACTTAAGCCAATGAATAGGAAAAAACTCGTCGGCCTCGGCTTTCTTGCTCCACTTTCCCTGTCCCTTGGCGCCGCCGCCGTACATGCGAATGAGATCAATTCGCAACGCGATGACAAGATCCTCGCGTCGTTCGACATCGTCGAAACGAAGGTGGCGACGAAAGGCGGCTACGCCATTTTCGAGATGAAGGTGCGTGGCGACGCCGGCAAGTCGCGGCCTCAGGCGACGGGGAAGTTCCAGGGCTCAAGCGTCTACGCCTATGTCTGGCCGACGTCGCTCGACAGTTCGGATGTCGGCTTCGACAAGAAGCAGGGCATTGTCGCGCTTGCCCTCACCTATCATCCGGATTTCGACGACGCGGCCAAAGGCGCCAGGAATCGTGACCGTTGGCATCCACACTGGGTCGTGCTGACCGAAGACAAATCTTGCGGGGGCGGTCTCAAGGTGCGCGACATTCCGAAAGACGCGCATCCCAAATTGCCCAAGACCTGGCCCGGCGTGGCGATCCTGATCGACAGTCCCAGTTACCTGACGGCGATCTCCGGCGGCACGGTCAAAGTGCGAGTTCCGCTCAAGAAGATTGGCGCCCTGAAGTCCGCGTCATTCGATGGCATGACGGCGGGGCTGCGGGTCAACGCCAACCTTGCGGCGCCGCTTCTCTGCGTCGCCAATGTATTCAAGAGGACCTCCGGCGATCTTAGTCTTTCCGGCAAGGTTGGGCCGTCCAAGTAAGGGCGCCTCCTCTCCGCGCGAACAAGCACGGCCAGCGCTGACCGGGCGACGAGGCTGGGCATCTGACAGCTTGCACAGTTTGTTCGATCGACCTCGCGCCATCGCTGCGAGCGGGGCTCGTCCGAGTGCGTCAACGGCGGAGCGATTTTCTTTTCAGCCTGGTTTTGACGCCGGCGCGTCAACTTTCTGTTTGCTCTGTTTGACTCATTTTGCGTGACCGCCCGATTCATGGGTCGCGCGGCCATAACGCGGCCAATTGTTCTGACGATATTCGACAAGTCTAAACGAGCGACAATCGGAGGCGTCAATGAATGCGCTAGATTTTGAACAGGCGGCGGACGAACCCATCCGTGAAAACGATGCTTCGACGCATCAGCCTGCCCGTGAGAGCGATGGAGTCGTCGCGGCGCTCGATCTTGTGTCGGAAACGGCGGGAGCGATCAAAGCATTCGAGGAGCAGGCGGCCCATGCGCTAATGCGCGCCCAAGAGGTCGCCGACGCGGTTAAAGAAGAATTGGGTCGCGCTGAGCTGCGGGCCGAGCGCGCAGAGACAATGCTGCGCCTGGCCGAGTCTCAAGCCGAACAAATGTCCGCGACCCTTGAGCAGGCGCATGAGGAGCTTCAATCGCTGCGATCTCAACTCGCGTCCAAGACAGCTGAGCTAACCGCGTCGGAACGGCGCGCAGACGACGCTGAGACCGCGATCGAGCAAATCCTGGATGTCGTCCGGGCGCAGCTTCCAGGCAAGTTGAACATTCCGTCAGAGTAAGCGCGGGCCGATCTAGGCTCCGCTTCCGCCATGAGCGGCCTTGCGATCGACTGCGCCGCGGCCTTCGTTTCGCGCGAGGTCGCGAACGACGAAGCTCGGGATCAAAGCTTTCCCCCGCCTGGGGATGTCGCCGCGTCATTTCGGAAACAGAAACACGACGCTTTCTCGCGCGCCAAACCCATGCGCAGCGGAATCGGGGCTCGCGGCTGCGTCTTCAAATTATGGGGTTTCTTCAGAGCGTCCACGGCGCGAGGGTTTCCCTTCGACGCGGGTTCTGCATTCCGGCGTTTCCGAAGTGACGCCTGCGGTGCTAAATGTTCCGCGATAGCGTTCTCGCGCGAATTGTTTCTCGCCTGCGTTCAACGTCGAGGTTTTGAGAAGTGCAGCCGCACGAAGCGAATAGCTTTCAGCAAGAGTATCGCTACGCCTTCGCGTCCCATGTGGTCGAAGGCGCGACGCCAGCGCTCGCGCTCGCGGCGACCAACCGGACGTCAAAGGAAGAGCTTTTTTTCTCGGGCGCGCTCTCCCGGGCCGATCTCGCCGCGGCGCTCCTTCTCGCGACCTCGGAGGTCGCGCTGCAACGCTACTTTACGCCAAAGGGCGAAGTCGTCCGCAGATTACGGGGCGCGGACCCGGTCGTTTCCGCGGGTGGCGGCAGGCTGCGGTTCGAGGCCTTTTCGAGATGCTGCGGCGTTTATGCGCGCGCCGATTTTCTTCCCGGGATGCTGGCCCCCGAAGTCTTCGTCAAGGGGGTGACCAATGTCGACTTCAACCCCGACACCCGCGCCGCGCTGGCCGGAATGCGGGCGGGCGAAGCGATGGCCCTGCGGGTCTCGCCCGACGCGGTCGAGATTTCTTCCTCCCGCGAAACCGCGGTCGAACGCAAGGTTGTGCTGCCGCTGCGATGGCTGAAAGGCTTTGCCGAAGTGCAGGCGCTGGCGACGCGCCTCGAAATGGCGATGACGCTCGACGGATCGCAGGCGCGTCGCTTTCTGTCGTCCCTGCCGAATGCGGTCGGCGCCAGGGATCACGTCTGGCTGTCGCCGGCGCCGGGCGGTCCGCGTCTTTCCCAGCGCGCCGGCGACGGGGCGGTCGCCTCCGCTGGGCTTGGCCGGTTATCGGCGATGAAGCCGTTGGCGCGCTTCGCCCGCGGCCTGCGGATCTATGCCGGCGCGTTCGGAACCAGCGCTTTCGAGCTCGATTTCGATGTCGCGCGTTTCCTGGTCGTGCTGAGCGCCACGCCTGCGCGGGGCTTTTCCGGCGAAGGACAGCTTCTTGCCGCTCTCGCCAGCGGCGGCGGCGAGGCGACCATGGACAGGATCGCCAAGGCGCTTTCTGACGAGGACGACGTCTCTCTCGACGCTCTGGCGCAACACGCGCGCCTGCCGGCGACGGACGTCGTGACGACCTTGTCCCTGCTCGCAGCGCAAGGCGTCGCCGGGTATGACCCGCGCGAACGCCGTTTCTTTCACCGCGAGCTGCCCTTTGATCGCAGCTCGATCGAGTCGCTGCATCCGCGGCTGCGCGATGCGCGAAAGTTGGTCGAGGTCGGCGCCGTCTCGACTGACGTCTCCAGCGGAACGAACGTCACGGCGCGTGTTA
This sequence comes from Methylocystis sp., assembly GCF_050251305.1. GTDB lineage: Bacteria > Pseudomonadota > Alphaproteobacteria > Rhizobiales > Beijerinckiaceae > Methylocystis. Next base: position 6,951 of record NZ_JBFWNB010000009.1, read on the forward strand.
CAGGCGGCGATGTGGAACATCGCACGCGCCTCGATGGCGCCGAATTCCACTGCACCTGCGCCTGGCACTCCCGCACTCTCGGCGAGTCCGGCCCCTGCAAACATGTGCTAGCGACGCTTCTGGCGACGAAGCGGAATGTCGCGTGAGCGCGGAGCTGGAGAAGGAACTGGCGCAAGTTATGCGCTGGCGTCTCGGCGGCGTTTCCGACGAGGTCGTTCGGTTCCTTCGCGGACGTTCCGAAGCTGAGAGGCGCGCGCTCGCACCCTTTGTCGCTCGCTGTCACAGGGAAGCGACGAGGCGAAACAGACAAGGCGGCAAACGGGAATATTCAGATTGGGACACATCGCTTGCCATGGTGGCGACGGCGACCCTGTCCGAGTTGGAGAAGCTTCGCTCTCTCATAGTGTGTCACTACGCCTGCCGAGTGCTGATGCACCGGAATCCTCCGTGGCTGGCGGAGGCTTTTGACCTGTTCCTTCGACGCGCGCATGAATGGAGCATCGCCGATGTCGTTTACTGCATGGGCGAGCTCGTCGCATCGGGGCGTGTTCCCGAGCCGACAAACGCGCGGTACACGATCGGCGTCGCCTATGTCTGCTGTGGATATCAGGACTATCTCGACGTCGGCGTTCATGCGCGAAGCCGCTATGACAAGAGCTGGCCGATCGTCGAGGAAATTCGCAGGAACATCGACAGCGTCGAGGCCGCCATCTGGCGGCAATTCGAGGTTGAAGGCGACGACGACGTCAGCCTGTCGATTTGTCAGACGCTGACTGAACATGAACATGGGGGCTGGGCCGGCGCGCTCAAAGCCGCCGCGAACGAAGGGCTGCTCGATCGTCAGCGCCTGCTCGATGCGAGCCTCGAAGCGTTAGCGCGCGGCTTCGCGCCGCACCGCGCCCGCTGGCACTATCGGTTCCATGAACTGATGGAGCCGACGCGGCTTGAACGCGTGGCGCGCGCCGGTCTTTATTTCGATCTGCTCGCCAGCCCCGTGGGGCCGATCGCCAGTTTCGCGATTGCGGCGCTGACGATTGTCGGAAAGAGGAGGCTGCTCGAGCCCGAAAGGGTCGTCGATCGTGTCGAGCCGGCGCTGTTTTCGTCGACCGGCGCGACCGTCAAGAGCGGGATGCGTCTGCTCGCCAACGCCGTCGACATGCGCCCCGATATGGCCTCGCGCGCTCTCCGGCTTTTTGCCGTGGTTCTCGAGCACAAGTCGACCGAACTCCAGGAGACCGCTTTCAACCATATCGAAAAGCTTGCGGACGCTATCGATGACGAGGGCAGAGCGGCGATCGAGGAGCGCCTCCACGTCGTGTTGCCGGCGTTGAAGTCTCGCGCGGACGCGCTTCTTTACCGGGGCCATGCGCCCGTGAGGACGGCGGCTCCTCGCGATTCCGGAGACGATTTGGCGCAGTTGCGCGCCCGCGCCGAAGCGCTCCCGCCCGACCTGCGCCGGCTTGCCGGCGTCGACGCAGCGATCGCCGAGATGGAGTCTCACGCGTTTGACATCGCGGCGGCGCCGTTCAACGGCATGGACATCCCACGGCTCGACCCGTCCGCCCGACATGTTCCGATCAATTGCTTCGAGGCCTTCATCGATGAAGCGCTCGTCGCCATCGAGCATCCCGACGATATCGAGCGGGTCGAACGGGTTCTTGCCGCTGCCTTGCGGTTCTCAGCAAATCGTCCGGCCAATGCCGAACGGCTTCTGTCACCGCTGGGGAAGGCGCTGGCGCGACGGAGATCGAGTCTTTCCAACCGGCCCGAATGGGGGACGCCGCTGGGAGCCCTTCGGATCGTCCTCACCGCTTGTCTGGGCGAGGAGACGCACGGCTTCGTCCACACGCAGGATCCTTCGCGGGCCATGTGGCTGCGCGCCCACGCGGCGGCGGAATTCATTCGGAAGGGGGAGAGCGCGACGCAATTGTCCGAACCGACGCATCGCGGCTTCTGGATCGACCCCGTCGTCGCGGTCGAGCGCAGCCTAGCCGCTCAGGCGCCTTGAGCGCCGCGCGCGCTCGGGGTTGCGGACAAGATCCTCACGCTGCTGCGCCTTGCGCCGGACCGCCTCGAGGAGGCTCGGCGCGCCGCCGGCGAGATTAGGGATGAATGGGGCGTCGCGTTGCGCCACGCGCTCGGTGGCGCAGAGGAGGGCGTGAGGATCGACGAGGCGCTTGCGAGCGCGGCGCGCGGCGCGCGGGTGAAATTGACCGACGGCGCGCGCGGCTCTTGCGCATCTCTGTCGGGAGTTTCTGGAGCGGGACAATTTGCGGATGTCGTGGCAACCGAGGCCGTTAGCCCTTGGGCCGGACATGAACTTCGGCGCGAAGGGCAATCCCTCACATCGCGCGATCTGGTGCAACCTGATCGCGTCTGGCCGCTCGAGGAATTCTCCGACGCTTTTCTTCACGGCAATTGGGTGCGGGCGCTGTGGCCGCAACATCCGGACCTCGTGTTTGTCGCCGGGACCCGCGGGAAGTGCTTCGACAGCGAACCTGGCGTATGCGCGATCCCGGAGGGCTTCTCGCTTCTTCTCGATTCCGACGTTCCCTCCAGTCCCGACGCCCTGCGGCTTCTCGCTCTTGCGCTTGACGGGGCGCATAAGCCGACCGCACGCGCCGGCGTCGATGCGCTCATCGTGATGATCGAAGATGGGCGGCTCGACGGCGAGTCGCTCGGCGCGGTCATGCATCACTTCTTGGGGCTGAGTTACGTGGTCGCGAAGCGCTGGGCGCCGCATCTGCGCGACGTCGCCGACTCGTCGCCGGTCGCCGCGTTCGTCGTTCGTCGCGCCTTGGAGCGCGCGCTCGCTGCGCCTGCGCCGGAGCCGCCGGTCCGGGAGATCTTCTCCTGGATCGACCTGCTGCGGGAGCTCTGCGCCAGGACCGGCGCTCCGGTGAGCGATCCTCGAACGCGGCGCGGCCTCGAACAACATGGCGGCCACGGCAAGGCGGCCAAATCGGCCCGGGCGCTGTTGGCGTTCTCACGCGGGAAGGAGCCGCCGCTGCCGTTTCACGTGGCGCTCGAACATGCCTTGGAGCGCCGCATCGCGCGGGCAGAAAGATGGCTCGGTCGGCGTAGAGGGAGCATGTAGCGTCTTGAACGGAATCGCCAGGTCCGACAAATTTGTCCGCTGACTGAGCCAAATCGGCAATTCTGCTTACAAAGCGATTGCCAGCCAATAGCTCTACCGAGCGCCACATGCTCGGTGCAGCTCATAGACCATTGTTTTCCTTGGTGAGCGCGCTGGGGCTCGAACCCAGGACCCCCTGATTAAAAGTCGGTCAGCAAGCCCCGAGATGGCGCGACAGCGCCCGACAGCCGATCGTCAATAACACCCGCAAAACCCTTGCGTTTCTCCAAAATGTGACGACATTGGAGGACAGGGCGCGACAGCGGCAGACAGCCGCAAACGCCCACCTTGTCCGCCCACCTTTTGGAGCCGCCGACTATGGGAAAGCCTCTTTCCGTCAAAGCCGTCCTGGCGCTGAAACCACGCGCCGCCGCGTATGAAGTCCGAGACCCGGCGCTGACCGGCGCCTATATCGTCGTGAGCCAGAGCGGCTCACTTAGTTATGTGCTGCGCTACCGCTTCAACGGCTCCAAGAAAAAACTGACTGTCGGCAGGTTCGATCCGGCCAGCGGACTCGCCGACGTGCGCGCGAAGGCGCATGCGGCGCTTGCCGACCTCGCCAAGGCGCGCCGCGACCCATCCGCCATCGATCCTGCCGGCGCCAAAACGCAGGCCCGCAGAGAGGCGCGAGAGGCCGAGCGGGCGGCGAAGGTTGAAGCCAACCACGCCCATCAAGATGAAGTCGGGCACGTCGTCGAGCTGTTCGCCAAGCGCCATCTTGCCGGGCTTCGGACCGGCGAGGACGTGCGGCGCGTTCTTGAGCGGGAAGTCGTCGCCAGATGGAAGGGCCGGCGGCTCGGCGAAGTCTCCCGCGCCGATCTTCATGAGCTGCTGGATACGGTCGCCGACCGAGCGCCCGTGCAAGCCGCTCGCCTCAAGGCTTATTTGTCAAAGCTGTTCAAATGGGCGCGCTCGCGCGGACTTGTCGAGCACAATCCGGTCGAGGAAATCGACCGTCCAAACGTTGAAGTCGTCCGCGATCGTGTTCTCGACGACTCCGAACTGCGCCTGGTCTGGCGCGCCGCCGACCGGCTTGGATTTCCGTTCGGACCGATCACACAATTGCTGATCTTGAGCGGACAGCGGCTTGGCGAAGTCGCCGGCATGCGATGGTCCGAGATCGATCTGGACAAGGCGGTCTGGCGGCTGCCGGCGGACCGCGTCAAGAACGCCCGCGCGCATGAAGTTCCACTGACTGCGCAGATGCTGGCGATTCTCGAAAGCCTTCCGCGCGTCGCCGACCATGACATCGTTTTCACGACGACCGGCTCAACGCCGCCGTCGGGCTTCAGCCGCTTCAAACGCAATCTGGATCAGACGCTCGCCGCGCTGAATGACGGCAAGCCGCTGGAGCCGTGGCGCCTGCATGATCTTCGCCGGTCCGTCGCTTCCGGCATGGCGTCGCTGGGAGTCAATTTGCCGGTCATCGAAAAGATTCTGAATCATGTCTCAGGCAGTTTCGGCGGAATCGTCGGCGTCTATCAAAAACATTCGTTCGCCGAGGAAAAGCGCGAAGCGCTCAATCGATGGAACGCGCACGTTGAAAGAATCATTAGCGGCGCAAACGAAGACAAAGTCGTCGCGCTTCACAAGCGCTGATCCAAAACTTTCAAACAAAAATCTCGATAGATTTTGTAACGAAAAAATTCAAGAATAATGATCATTCGATGCACAACTAATCAAACAAAACGCAACCACAGTTGACAAAAAAGAGAATAAATAAATCGTATAATTGCTTCTAAGCCTGACCTATACTTAAAACTAATCTTGACATCGATGTCGCGACGACTATCTGTGGCGGTAGTGGAGCGCCACCCGCCGCCTTTGCGCGGCATCGAATCGGAAAAAAATAAGTGGTCGAGAAACTGTTGCCGTTCCGCACATTCGCGCGGGAACGGCTCGGACGCGCGCCGCGCACCTTGGAGCGCTGGTATGAAGCCGGCGCGGCTGGACTCCCAAAGCTCATCCGAGTTGGCGCCCACAAATTTGTCAGTGAAAGCGAAGCAGACGCGTTCGTGCGCGCCGTGATCCGGAAGGGGACGCTGCCCGGCCAGGACGGCTTCGCTCTGCGTGGCGCCGCTGCGCGCGCCGCTGAGCGCCAGGAACTCACAAAAGCAAAACCTGCGGACCCGACGCCGCCGGCGCGAACGCGGCGACAGGTGAAGCGCCGGGGCTGAGACGATCGTTGCGGCGAGCGCGCGCAACTGCGCGCGTGTTCGGCGGAGCGATCGGTATGCGACGCTTCAACGTGAAAGGAAATGAAATGACGTCATATGCGCCAGACCTGCTTCGGCAAATCATGCGCGCCTACATCCGCAACGACAACGACGACCCGGCGATGAAGCAGTGGCGGCAGGAAAACCCGGACGTGCTGCCTGAAGACGACGAAGGGTTTCTGCCGGTCGCGCTCGCAACTCTCGGCGAGTTTGGATATCGGCGTGAGCTTCTTCCTTTCGTCGCCATGCTGGACGACTTCGCCGACGCTACAGAAAAGCGGGATGATTACCCCCACGGCGTCGACGCGCTTCGGACCGCGATCCGCAAGTTCGAGCATTGGCTGCAAGCGGACGTCGGGCGTCCAAGCGACGAGATTCGCGATTTGCTCAAGCTCCTGTGGGGTCCGGGCAACAAGCTGCTGTTCGATGGCGATGCGAATGATCAGTTCTTCGCTTGCCTGGATCCGAGCTTCGAGGGCGTCGAGTTCAGCCGCTTCATTCTGGTCGGACCTTTTGCGCCGCCCTTCGGATTAAGCGACGCTGAGCGTGAGAAATGGCGGCGAGCGAATCTCGACCGGATCGAAGGCGCCGACTTCGTCTTCGCGCGTCTCGGCGGCTTCGATCAGCTTTGCGATTTCCGCGATCTTGACGGCGATGCGCAGCGCGTCGCGAGCGAGATCATGCGTGCGGGTGAACTCGGCATTCCTGTTTTTGCGTGCGAGCACAATCTGAAAGTAAGCGATCGTAGGCTCTTCTGCATGCTTGATCGGTTTATGACGAGTTGGCGCCCAACGGCGACTATCGGCGGCGGCTTTGATGAGGCGATCACAACGTGGCGGAATCGAAAGGCGCCGAACCAAAAACGCGCGGCGTGAGGGAAAAGCCCTGAACGCTCTGCCCCGAAGTTCCCCTGATTGCTCTTGATTTCTCTGATGTTCCTGGAATGCTCGGATGGTCCCGGATTGCTCAACGCAACCACCGGCGGCGCGTGGATAACGCCCGCCACGTTGGGACATTCGCCAGATGGCACATTCGCAAAAGAAAAACGGCGCGCCCGGTCAGACGCGCCGCCAGATATCACCACAAACCACACCCAATACATACGATATAAACGGCGGCGAATCAAACGTAGTGCACGCAAACGGCGCGACGCGACCGTCGATCCCGGCGATCGAATTCACAGTCGTCGCAAAAGCGGGCGGTCGTGTTTCGAAATCTTACACGCTTGGTCCTGACGGCAAGCCTGTCGCCGACGCTTCAGCATGCAGCATTGCGGCGGGACGTATGCGCCGCGTTCATATTCGCAGCCTTGACGACCTGCGCACCGGACTTAACAAGCTCAAGTCAAATGAGGCGCTCATCCTTGGCAAGATGGACGCGTCGCTTGGCGCGAAGGCGCCGTTCGTCAAAAAGGACTGGTTGGCTTCCTTCCTAGAGTCAGTGCCTGGTTGCGTGACGCGCACGAAAGCGAATCTCAAACACGCGGACGGCGAGCCCGGACTCATGTATTTCGATCACGACCGCAAGGGCGCCGACCCTGCCGTCATCGCCCGCATGGAGGAGCTTGGCGGATTCGAAGCGGCGCTGGCGAAGCTCGACCCGCAACTCGCGCACGTCGGATTCGCGACGCGCCAATCGACCTCGTCAGGACTCTTTAATAGCGAGACAGGCGAGGAATTTCCCGGCAGCGGCGGTCTTCATGTCTACTCGACCATCACGAATGCCGCCGATCTCAAGACCTATCTCAAAGCGCTCGTGGAGCGCGGTTGGCTCCACGGATTGAGCTACTTCACGATCGGCAACGCCGGGCAAGTGCTGGAGCGGTCGATTATCGATGTTTCTGTCAGCTCGGCGGAGCGGATCATTTTCGAAGCGCCGCCAGAATTGGCCCCGCCGCTGAAACAGTTCAAGCGCGAAATGACAGTGCGCCCCGGCGGGATGATCGACGCCAAACTGTTGCCGGACCTGACCGCAGCCGAGAAAGCCGAGATCGACCGTCGCAAGCGCGAGGCGCGGGCGGCGCTCGGCAAGCCGCTCAAGGAAGCGCGAGAGAAGGCGGTCACAAAGCGCGTGGCGGCGATCGTCGCGCGTGACCCAAAGATCGCGCCGGAACGGGCTCGCCGCGCCGCTGAGAGGCAATGTGAGGGCGTGCTGCTCCCAAGCGCCATGCTGCACTTCGCCGACCCGGAGTTGGGCGAAGCGACGGTCGCCGACGTGCTGCGCGATCCCGACCGATATATCGAACAGCCGATGGCGGACCCGCTTGAAGGACCGGACTACGGCGACACGACGGCGATGTTGTTCCGCAAGGACAGCGGCGAATTGTGGATTTTCAGCTTCGCGCATGGGCGGACAGATTATCGCATCGTCGCCGACAGCGGCTTCATCGCCGAGTCGATGGCGACGATTGAAAAAGAGCGGTTGGCGAAATGGTTCGTCGAAGTCGCCGCTGACGCGGAAATGTCGAGCGTCGAGGAAAGCGATCTTATCGCGGAAGCGGACAAGATGCTCGGCGGCGGCAAAAAGCGAGCGCTTGTCGCCGACCTGAAGACCGAGCGCGAAAGTCGGAATAAGGCTCAACGTGAAGCGAAGAGTCAGGCGTTTACCGCGACCATCAAACGAGCGATGTTCACGCTGCTCCCTGACGACGCCGCGACAGCGCCGATCTTGGCGGAGATCGACGACGTGCTATGCGCCATCGACTCGCCCGAACCGCCAATGCGCGACGTTGCCGGCGTCCCGGTCGACGTCGAGGAGCGTGCGCCCTTTGGCGACTTGCATGTGTTGACCAGCGCCGGAGCGAACGCCGAGGAGGATGAAGCGTCACGTATGGAGCCGCCGCCGCAAGTAACGCTTGTGAGACAGGATTTCTATAGCGGCGAGCTGGCGCTCCAGCGCTACATTGCCTTCCTGAAAACCGATGAAGAAGGCAAGGTGTTGTATGAGGCGAAGCCGCAAGAGCATGTTGTGCGGCATCATCTGAAATATCGCGACTCGAAAATGCCGCGCGTCAAGGGCGTGCAAACGTTGCCGCTGGTTTTGCCGAACGGCGTAGCGATTTCGCGCAATGGGTTGCATCGCGATTACGGGCTGATCATGCGTTGCGATCCGAAGCTTCTCGACATGCTGCCGGAACGCGCGGCGTGCGATGAAGACGCAGTCGCTGCGGCGATGCGATTCCTGCTTGATGATTGGCTTTGCGACGTGGCGGGCGATCACGCGGCGAAGTGCGTGGCGCTCGCTTATGCGCTCAGCGTTATCGAACGGATGATATTTGGCGAGCGCCCCATGTTCATGGTGACGTCGTCGCAAGCGTCGAGCGGCAAGACGACGTTGCTCTACATGTTGGTGCTTGCGGTATTGGGAATAAAGCCGCCCGCCGCCGCGTGGGCGATGAGCGAGGAGGAGCGGCGCAAGGCGCTTTTCTCATATCTGCTGCAAGGACTTCCCACGCTCGTTTGGGATAACATCCCGAACAGCGGCAAAGTGCAGAGCGCTTCGCTCGACCGCGCCGCGACGACAGCGGAATATACGGACCGAATGCTCGGAGCCAGCTCTTCGCCGGTCGCGCCAGCGCACACGATCATGTGCTTTACGGGCAACAATATCGAAGCGGTGGGCGACACAGCGAGTCGCACGCTGGAAGTGCGATTGCTTGTGCCGCGCTCCGATCCGTGCAACCGTAAGGTCCGGCGCAAAGACCCGGTCGAATGGACGCGCCGGCATCGCTCCAACATTCTCGCGGCGCTCTACACGGTAGTGCTCGGCAATCCGCTGCTCGATATTCCATGGACGATTGAATCAGGGAAGTCGACGGAGCAGGTATCGGACGGGCGCTTCAAAATGTGGCATCGCATGGTCGGCGCTGCTCTTGAGCACGGTTCGCGCATATACGCCGACCGCGTTGGCCTTCCTGCCGGCGAGACGCCGTTGTCGTTCGCTGTGCTGTTCGACAAGGCGGATGAAGAAAACGCCGAGCGTATCGACGCGCTTCGAGACATTCGCCTGTTGCGAACGCAGTGGGGCGATGGGGAAGAGTTCACCGCCAGCGACGTCGTGTTTTGGGCGAAGGGATTGCCGCTGGAGAATCGTGAAGCGACGGACTTCAAAGAGCGGTTGCAAAATGCGCGTGGCGAAATCACCGCTCAACGCGTCGGCGAAGTTCTTAGTGGTTTGCGGGATCGACCACTGTCGCTGGAATGCGGGGAAGTGCTGATATTGCATCGTCGTTTGATACTCGGCGTTCAGCGATATTCCGTTGAACGTCGAATCTTGGATGATGGAATTTGATTATAGCCGAGCTAGCGGCTCTGGTGGACCGGTGGGGCTGGTGGACCCTGTTTCAGCGCTCGCTTCCGGGAGCAGATACTTAAACGCCGACAGCCCGTTTAAATAAAGGTTCTAGGAAGCGAGCGCTGAAACAAGCCCCACCAGCCCCACCGGTCCACCAGAGCGAGAACTTAAGAGTGTGAAGCCGATCGACCCAACAAATCGCTACACCCTTTCACGTCCGCATCGCATCCGCTTTCACGTCCACACACCGCGCGTCACGTCCGAAGCGCACGTCACGTCGACGATCAATGAGCGCGAATAGACAAGCTTTCCCGACTTTTTCTTCACGCCCTTCATCATCCAGCGCCGACCGCTCTCAAAAGCCCCGACCTTCACAGGCCCTGACACGCCCAAATCAGCCGAGCGCCCGATAGCTTATCGGCAGCTCTCGCTTTGAAAGCCCGATAATCATCAAGGACTTGACGTATCCACCAATCAGCGCCACGTTCAGAAGTGGGCGGGGAAGGTGTCCGTTTGCCGTAAACTTAACCGCAAATAGCCGCCTGGAGACGCCGGGGATCATGCTTCAAACCGCCGAAGGTCCGCACAAGAAACGCAAGGCGATTGCAAAACGACCGATCAATAATCGGTCGCGCGTGACGACCGGGCGATCTCTGTTCGTCGTGGGCGACGCTCGCGGCGCTTTCGGGCGACGATTTAAGGACCTTGTCTTTCTGCATTGCGAAGACTTAGGCGGCGTCGACACGCTTTCAGAATTCCAGCTCAGCCTTGTCCGTCGTGTCGCAACGCTCGAAGTCGAGCTTGAGCGTATGGAGTCCGAACTCGCGGAAGGCGGGGCTATCGATCTCGACGTTTACGCACGCTGCGCCTCACACCTCCGCCGCATTGTCGAAACGCTTGGGCTTCGCCGCGTCGCCAGAGACGTAAGCGAGACAATTGAGGAAATCGCTGAGCGCTACCGGCGAGAAGAGGCGGAAAGAGCCGCAGAGGCGCAGAAACCGCTCGAACCTGCTCCCGCGTTTCTGCCCGATGATGGCGCCATCGCCGAGGAGCCATCGGAATGAGCGATCAGGATCTCGCCATTGCCGGCCAGGACGCCACGATCGCGCATTGGAGCGCCGACGACGACATAGCGCGCGCAGTCGCTGTGTACGCACACGCGCGTCATGAGGCGGACCAGGCGCATGCCCGCTGCGTCAACACAACGAAGATCCTCGGTCCACGGATCTGGCGCGAAGGGCATCCGCTCGACCGTGAGAAACTGCGTCAGCGTCGAGTCTGGCGATATCGCACTCGCGTGTGTTTCCAGCATCTGACGCAGGCGCTTCGTGATTGGCGCCCGACCGGGGGAGGCCACTGATGCGTCCGATCGTGCCCATGCGCCGTGCGCTTGCCGATCCGAACCTGTTTGGCAACATCCTGCCCGGCGAGTCATGGGCGCCCTGGCGCGTCCTGCTCATCGCAAGCCAAGGCGAGCGGCTGACCGGCGCAGAGCGCGCGATCTTCCAGGAATTGACCGGACGTAATCGCGAACCCCACGAACGCGTCGACGAGCTATGGTGCGTCATAGGTCGACGAGGCGGAAAGACTCGCGCGGTCGCCGTGCTCGCCGCCTATCTCGCAGCGCTTACCGATTTTAGCGACATTCTCGCGCCAGGCGAAGTCGCAAGCCTGCCGATCCTGAGCAACACGATGGACCAGGCGCAGAAGTGTCTCCAATATCTTCGCGGAATCTTCACAACCGTCTCGGCGTTTAAACGCCTGGTCGTGAATCAGACGGCCGACTCGATCACGCTGTCCAGGCGTGTCACTATCAGCGTGACCCCCGCAAATTTCCGTTCGATTCGCGGCGGCACCGCGATTGCGATCATCGCTGACGAGGTCGCGACGTGGCGTTCCGAAAGTCTCGCGAATCCGGACGTCGAAGTCCTCGCCGCCGCACGACCATCCTTAGCGACGACCGGCGGTCCGCTGATCTGCATTTCCAGTCCGTACGCCCGGAAAGGCGTGCTGTGGGAGGCGTATAAGAAGCACCACGGTCCTGACGGCGATTCGAAAATCATTGTCGCGCAGGCGCCGTCAAAGCGTATGAATTCGACGCTTAAGGATTCATGGATTAAGCGACAGTTCGATCAAGACCCCTTCCGCGCGGCTGCCGAATATGACGCGCAGTTTAGATCCGATCTGGAAAGCTATGTCTCGCAGGAAGCGGTCATGGCGTGCGTATCGCCGGATTGCTTCGAGCGACCTTACATCGGCAATGCGCGTTACGTCGCCTTCGTCGACGCCGCTGGCGGCTCCGGGCAGGACGCCATGACGATGGCGGTTGCGCATATGGAGCGCGAGACTGCCGTCCTTGATCTCCTCAGAGAAGTGAGGCCGCCCTTCAGCCCTACAGCCGTCGTCGGACAGTTCGTCGAAACGCTCGCCGCCTACAAGATCAAAGCAGTCACTGGCGATCGGTTTGCCGGCGAGTTCGCGCGCGAACAATTCAAACTGCGCGGCATTCGCTATGACGTCTCCGAGCGCAACAAATCGGAAATCTACGTCGAACTCCTACCGCGCATAAACACCGGCACGATCGACCTGCTCGACAACGCGCGCATGATTGCGCAGCTCTGCAATCTCGAACGTCGAACAGGCCGTGGCACAGGCAAGGACGTCATCGATCATCCGCGAGATCAGCATGACGACGTCATCAACGCCGCCGCAGGAGCGCTTGTTCTCGCTGCGAAGAAGCGAGCCGGATTCCATCCAACGCAGAGGATGATCGAAATGGCCTCTGCGCCCGCGCCGTATCGGCGTCGACGTCTCGGCGATCCAGTCGACGATCGGCCGAGGCGCTTCGGCATCCCGGTCGTTTAAAATCAAAAAGAAGGGAACAAGATCATGCAAGTCCAAAACCGAAAAACCATAAACGCTCATCGCGCGTTGTCTCAATACATCCGCCCTCGACTCATCGACAACGCACGCGCCGACTTTACGAAGCTATTTCATGGTCTCGATGACACAAACATCGGCGATCACATTGAACAGCTCATTGGCGGCGTCATTCGAACAACTGCCGGCAATCTTGCTTACGATGCGTCCCCGACGGAACTGCGCGACAAGTTGAAGAAAGTCGTCGACGAACCTGACGGGACAGCAAAGAGCGAAGAGCCGCAAGTCGACGAGAACATCGTCGCCCACGTTTTGAAACTGCTTGAAGCGCGATTGACGATGCAGGAGCTGCTTGCCGTGAAGAGAATCTTGATGAGCCCACCTAAGCGTCAAAGTTACGATCCGGGAAACCAATTGAGCGAAGACGCAGCGCAAGTCGCATACGATGCGAGATTCCCATCTGCCGCACGTATCAAGATCGAGCCGACATGTCGGCCCGAGCCGCAGCGCGAAACGCAATCCTCGCCAAGCGATTACGCCAAGCGTTGGCCGAACGCGATGCGCATCGGTCAGGCGTAAGATCGAGAAAATGACTAGCGCCCAAATGACTACTACATCAAACGAACGCCAACGTCTGCGTGACGCCATCGCCGCGCAGGCAAACGCGCGACAGTCTCTCGACGAAGCGACACGCGCTCTCGCCAATGCGCAAAGCAAATGGCAGGCCTCAAATCAGCGCGCCGGATTGATCATACGCGAAATCGAGGAGATTGAAGCCGAACCGGACACTGCGGCAGACGCGTTAATCGCCGGGCTGGCGAATGGCGCTGATCTCGCCACGCTCGACAGGCCGAAGGCCCGTATTGACGAACTGCGCGCACAGCTCAACGAAGCCGAGGAACAAAGCGCACGTTGGCGTCAGACCATCAAGCTCGCCGAGACGACAATCGCCGATCGCAGACAGGCGGTCGAACTTGCCGGTCACTATGTCGACGGCGCGGCGCGTGGCGTCGTCGCCGTTGAAGCCGATATCGACGGGCTGATGCGAGAGGCGGAAGCGGCGCGCGCGAACATCCTCGACGTTCAGGCGAAATTGGCGGCGCTCGCCAGTTCAATGGATCACTCAGCCGAGAAGCGTCGGACGATCGACAACTATTTGGTCGATTCATGGCTGCGCGACAGTCCATGGCGCGATCGTCCAGCGGGTCAGCCGATCCGAGACGCATTCACTCGGCTCAAGAGCGACGCCGATGCGTCGTTGAAGATTTGAAAGGCTTCTCTCGGGAACAGGCGCATGGCCGAGAGACGCGTCGTCGCTTGAGGACTGTCGGCGGCGACGCCCACGAAGCCCGCTCCGGGTTGTGAACGCTAGGCACAACTCGGGGCGGGCGACAGATTTGATGAGCTTCGCGTGGTTGTGGCTTCTCCATCCGACCGCGCGAATCGTCCGACCGTCCTTTTGGGTCTTGGGAGGAAGGTCGGACACAACGCGCGAAACGTTTTTGGTTGGCGTTTCGAGCAATAGGTCGGGACCGGTTGCGGAGTGTGCTTTCGTCCTTTTGTCCACTCGCGCGCCGGCCCCGACCAATGAGGAAACATGGAATGAGCGCATCGTATGAAGCGCCGATTCGCATTCGCGAGCTTGTCGACGAAGGGCTGCACTTGCCGACGTGGGGCCGCTTCAATGGCGCGGAACTGATCTATGCGCTCTGCGTGCTGCCATCTGGTCAGGCGCGCGTATGGCACAGAGAACCGCTAGAAAGCGCCGAACTGTTCAGCGCCAGAATCTGTCGGGACATTATCGAAAGCGTGCGCGGCAGATGCGAGGCGCTGGTCTGATGTTGCCCGACGACTTTCGCCTGATTGCGCCGGCGCAGCGATATGTTCCTGTCACGAAGAGCGACGTCGCAGGCCTGCCAGACGGACCGTGCAAGTCGCTGCTTGTCGGCCAAGCCGGAACGGCGAATCTAGTTCAGACGGACGGAACGCTGCGAGAGAACGTGCCGTTGCCCGCAGGCGTTGTGCAACTCGTCACGCGCGGCGTGAGGCTCGGCGGCACGGCATCCGACATCTGGGCGCTTTATTGAGCGCGTAACGGAGTTCGGAACATATCATGTCGAAGTGGACGCCATGCCCGAACTGCGCGACTCTAGCGCCGGCGCCAGACATTGACCATCCGAAAGCGGTGGTTTGTCGACTTTTGCATGCCGATGCAGGCTTCAAGTGCGAAAGAGTCCTTTCTGTACATCGGGAGGACTTGATCCAACCAAACGACGTGCGCGCCAGAAGCGAGCCGCTGCAAAGCGCGCATGACAAGATTGCGCTTCACCATGCCGGTTCCGTAAGGTTCGGCGTCAAGGCGATCGAGTCCAAGCAACCCAAAGGAGCGGCGCGCCGAAGTGATCACGGCCAAAGCACAGCCATCGGCCATATCGGCGAGGGAAGGCCGCCGTTCTGCCGCTCAGGCGACCACTGAGCGCGTTATCGCTGCGGCGACGTCAGAACAGCTTGAGGCAATCACGGAACGGCTCCTGAGCCTTCGCCATAGCTGCCAGGATGGCGAAGCGCCCCCGCGAGGAGCAGGCGGCGAGGAAGGCGCTCGCCCTGGCGGAGCGCCGGCAGGCGGCCATGCGCAATAATTCGGGGGCGAATTCCTGTTTTGCGCAATTCCGAAGCTCCACGCCCTGACGATCAAGTGCTTCGCTGACAGCGTCTAAGAACCGCGAAATGCGCAGCTACGCCCCGCGCCGTCAAACAGCCGCCCGACTTACAAAAGCGCCCCGCCATTGCTTCCACGGTCGGGGCGTATTTTTTTGCGCTTGGTCATGGCAACAGCCAGTCAACAAGGCCATATTTCGGGGCATGCCTGAGCACTGTGTCGCCGAAGACTTCGAAATCGATCCTGTCTTTGCTCACGTCGGGCGGCGCGCCCTAATTGTGAACGCCCGAGAGGTCTTCTTTGTTGGCAACCCTTCGCGGCATTGAAATCGGCAGAAATGACTCATGAGAAAATACAATATCACGTTGGCGCGCATCGAGACAGCCGATCCAAATTCAGCGGACGGCGAAGTTCGATTAACCTTTCAGATCGATCGATCGCCGCTAAGTTTTCGAGTCCCGGTCCTACTATACATGAGGGACTTCGACGACACCGAGATGGTTGAAGCCGCACGGGATGCACTGCACAGCATATTCGCCGAACTCACAGACCAAACAGAAAATTGGAGGTTGACGGCAAAAGACCTCCAAAAGCTATCAAACATAAGCTTGCGGCCAAAACCGAAAAAATAGACCTGCCTAAGATCAGCTCCGCTTCACCGCGACCGTATTAGATCGGGGGCCGGGAGCCGACCGTCTTGGGGTCGGCGCTGGATCAATCTCCATCGCCGTCGTGCAGATGGAGGCGGAACAAATTTCAAAAAGATTTAAACTGAGGCACATCAGCACGATCGCTGTGCCGCACCGGAGAGAGCCATGGTGACGTTAAGAATCCGCCACAGGACGACTTATCGCTACGGCAAATCCGTCGCGCCGCGTCCGCATCGCCTTATGCTTCGGCCGCGGGAGAGCCATGAACTCCGTCTGCTGTCAATGGAGCTGACCATCGAGCCGCGTGCGGTCGTGACCTGGGCGCAGGATGTTGCAGGCAACATGGTGGCGACCGCCACTTTCCAGACAATGGCCAACAGCCTAATCATCTATAGCGTCGCCGAACTCGAGCTAGATGCCGTCGAATGGCCAGTCTTCGATATCGCCGCGTCTGCGATCTTCTATCCCTTTCGATACAGCGAGGATGAGGGGACAGACCTCGGAGCTCTGACCGCTCCGCAACATCCCGATCCGACGGGACGATTGCGGGAATGGGCCCAAGCCTTCGTCCGCAGCGAGCCGACCGACACACTTTCGCTTCTGAAGGACGTCAATGCCGGAGTCCTAGCATGGGTCTCCTATCAAGGTCGCGATGAGGAGGGAACGCAATCGCCCGCACACACATTGGAACGCGGATGGGGTTCCTGCCGCGACATGGCAGTCCTATTCGTCGAAGCGGTCCGGACCCTTGGATTCGGGGCGAGGATTGTGTCGGGCTATCTTCACAATCCAGCCGGAGACATAGCGGGGTCTGAGGGCGCAGGAACAACCCATGCCTGGGCGGAAGTCTATGTTTCGGGCGCGGGCTGGATAACCTTTGATCCAACGAACCGTAGCATGGGTGGCGCCAATCTGATCCCTGTCGCGGTCGGAAGGGACATCCGGCAGGTTATGCCCATAGCGGGGAGTTTCGTTGGGATGAGCGACGCCTTCGAGGGGATGTCGGTGGAGGTTTGCGTCGGCCCGACGATCCGTCAATCAGAACAGAAGCCGCTGTTGCCGTGAGTGCTGCGCGCCATAGGTTAACTGACCTCTATCCTGGTCGTCGGCGCGATGTTTTGTAGCGAGGCGCCAGGTTGCGCGGCTGGCCGATCAGATCGGCGAGGCGCTGGAGCTCTTCCCAGGACAGATGCTGCGTGAAGCGTCCGCACATGAGCTAATAATCTAGTGGGAGCGACGAGCGCGATGAGCCAATCTAATTTAAGCGTCTCTACGTTTTACAAGACCCGACGCAATTGCGCCAAGCGTGAGTGCCGCAACCCAGCCGAAGATTTCTTCAAACCATACAGCTCGTCGAACCCAGTGGCTAAATGAGAAGAAATCGCCAGCCGTGATTGGTGTCCAGTTCGTTGCTTGTCCGATATGTACCACGGGCAATATGAGGTCGAGCGAATAAGCCCATGCGCTGAATCAATCACGATTGCGCGTCGAAGCAGAACATATCCGCCGATATCCGCCGCGTCGCAGTTAAGAGCCGTTTCAAGAGGATTCTCGAACTGGCCTCCGTCGCAGTCGAGATCACCATTGATTTTTGCGCCTAGAAAGCGAGCCTCCCCAGTAACATGCACTTGGCGCAGATGCAGATTTCCTTCGAGCGTAAGTCTATCGCCAACGATGCGTGAAATAGCAGAGCCATTGAAGCCTATGGACGGACCTCTTGTGTCGACCAAATTTATCGCTGCATCAAATCGGCAATTCGTCAACCAGAGACAGCTTGGCAGGCTACACGCTTGGAAATCGAGCGTCGGAGAAGTCCCTTCGTCGTGTATAGCTCCTACAAAAGCACCCTTAAGATGAATGCCCTTTTCATGCACTGGTGTGCCGCTATCACCACCAAGTGCTAGGAAACGAATTAGGGCTGGACGAATCGTATTTCGCCGTGTTGGCCTCGCGGGAGGGGTTGTGCCGAGCACGCATTCCCGACCACGCGCGGCGCAAGCAATCAGCTTTTTTTCCGCCCACGAGAGCCGCTCTAAGTCTGTCCGCTCACGTCCGTGCGCGCGTCTGAATTTGGTCATCTTCGCCGTCGCTCAGAAGTTCAACTTCGAATTAAGGACGTATCAATCCGTTTTCGGAAAAATAACGTGCGCCCGCCCACCTCAACGCCCACCTTCTTAAAAGCGCGCTTGCGCGCTCGGCGGCGAATTTGTTCCTAACTATCTGATTCCCTTGGTGAGCGCGCTGGGGCTCGAACCCAGGACCCCCTGATTAAAAGTCAGGTGCTCTACCGACTGAGCTACGCGCTCGCTCCAGGGACGGCGGCGGCGCCGCCGAAGTCGACTGAGCGGGTCGGTCCGTTCGGCCGCGCGGGTCGTTTGTCCCGCGTTTTGCGATCAACTACCGGCGGGCGGCGGGCCGGTCAACCCCCGGGCGGCGCGGCCGCGCCGACCTCACCCCGTCACTTTGGCGAAAAGAACCACGAGGCCGAAAACGACGGCGGAGACCACCGTCGTGATGCCCGCCTTTTTCAGGAGATCGGGCGAGGCGGGGGCGCCCGGGTCGGCGCCCTCGGGAAGGTCTTCTTCGGCCTCTTCGGCGGAACGGACGCCGAGCGGCAGCACGGCGAACAGCACAATCCACCAGATCGTCAAGTAGATCGCCGCCGCCAGCGGCAGGGAAAAGGGCATCAGGCCTGCTCGAGCTCGATCAGGGCGCCGCAGAAGTCCTTCGGGTGCAGGAACAGCACCGGCTTGCCATGCGCGCCGATTCGCGGCTCGCCGTCGCCCAGCACGCGCGCGCCAGAGGCCTTGAGCTGTTCGCGCGCCTCGAGAATGTCTTCGACCTCGTAACAGATGTGGTGAATGCCGCCGGCCGGATTTTTCGCGACGAAGCCTGCGATCGGCGAATTGTCCCCGTATGGCTCGAGAAGTTCGATCTTGGTGTTCGGCAATTCGACGAAAACGACCGTAACCCCGTGCTCCGCCACGCGTTCCGGCGCCGAAACCTTCGCCCCGAGAGCGTCGCGATAGATGGCGGAAGCCTTTTCGACGCTATCGACCGCGATAGCGACATGGTTCAAACGGCCGATCATGTTCACCTTCCGGAAGAATGCTGTCCAGCGCCAATAAGCACTGAGACGCGCAATTTCAACCGGCCGGCCGCGCTTCAGCCTTTTGCGAGCGGCCAAATCCCCCGATCGCGCCGCGCAAAGCGACGAAGCGCGGATCGACGCGGGAGAAGGCGCTCCAGGGGCAGCCTTCGGCAATGCCGCGGCGTATGGCTTCGAGCGCCTCCGCGCGCTTGCCGAGCGCGAAATGCGCCGCCGCCAGGAAGCAAGGCGACGCATAGAGTTCGACGTCGTCAAGGAGCTTTCGGATCAGCGCTTCGGCTTCCGCGACCCGATCGCCGCGCGCGAGCGCATAGGCGAGCACGGTCAATTGAAAGGGATCGTCGGGGCTCGAGGCGACGGCGCGCCGCGTCGCGCTCATCGCCTGCTCATGAAGGCCCTGCAGGCTATAGGCGATGGACATGACGAGACGCAGGGTTGCGGCGTCAGGCCTCAAATCGAGTCCGTCGCGGGCGTAGCGTCGCGCGCGTTCGAGATCGCCGGCGCAGAGGATGAGCCAGCCGCGCAGGGAGAGCAACGCCTGATCATGCGGCGAGTTGACCAGGCCCTCTTCGCAGTCGGCGAGGGCGTCGTCGAGACGATCCTCGGCGGCGAGCAGCCAGCTGCGATAGACGCGCGCCTTGCCGTAGAGCGGATCATCGGCGACGGACCGATCGAGAAGCGCAAGCCCTTCGGAAATCCTTCCCCTCATTGCGCCGCGCGCCCAGCCGAGGACGGCCTGCGCCGGCGTATAGCCGGACGCGAGATCGAGCGCCCGGCCGGCGAAGTCCTCGATCATCGTCGCGGCTTCGGCGGGATGCAGAAATCCGCGCACCACGCGGCCAGCGGCGATATCGGCGGCGAGCGACCATACAGCCGGGTTGCCGGGGTCCAGCTCAGCGGCCGAAGCGATCGCTTCCTGCGCGCGGGCGAAGCCGTCCAGGGTCCGGTCGCCGGCCAGCTCATAGGCGGTCTGCCAGAGATCGAAGATATGCGGTTCGGTCGACGGAGGGAGCCGCCCCGGTTCGGTCGAGTCCTCGTCGACGGTTTCAACGGTCGCGCGGAGCGTCAGACCGCGGCCGTAGGCGGTAGCGATCACATCGAGGCCGCCGGCGTCGCGCAGCGGCTTGCGCAAAAGATAGGCGCAGCGGTCGATGGAATCGTCGGATGCGGCGCGATCGGGCCAGAGGCGCGCCGCGACCTCGTGCTTCGTCACCAGGACTCCGGGAGACTCGAGCAGCAACTCAAGGAGTTGGCGCGCCTGCGGACCAAGGTGGACGCGCTTGCCGTCGCGCTGCAACCCTCCCTGCTCGCTATAAGTAAAACCTGAAAATCGCTTTATTAATGCGCCCATGGCAGCCCCCTCGGCCGGCGGCCATGATGGCAAGACGGCGCGGGTTGGGCAAGAGGCGATACAGGGTTAAGTCTTCAAAATTGCATTGTTTTTTGAAATCAGCCGCGTTGCGCGGCGCTTCGGGGAGGAAAATGAACACGGCCGGAAAATAAAAAACGCCGGACGTACCTCCGGCCCGGCGTTTGAGCTTTCCGGATACGCAGAACGTCGGAAGGCTCGCGCAGTCTATGCGCGACGAAATTGACGGTCGCGTGACAGAGGCGGCGCTGTCAGGCGCGGCGCGCCTTCTGCTCCTCCTTGCCCCAGACGAAAAGCGTCAGGGCGAGCACGCTCGCCGCGGACAGGAGAAAATAAGGCATCCGGGCGGACAGCGGCCGGCCGCCGACGCTGAAGGGGAACCGCGACACCCAATGCTCTCCGTTGGGCCCGTCGGCGGTGACGATCCCGACGAACTGGCCCGTCTCGTTGAAGACATGTTCGAAGCTGAGAGTCCCCGCCGGATAGACCTTCGGCGGCAGATAGGCGACCGTAATGGCGTCGAGCCGCTGCCGTTCTTCGTTCTCGCCGACGTCGCGGACGATCCGGAAATCCGTCGACATTCCGCGCATCTCGTCCTGCGCGTAGTCGAGAACGAAAATCGTGTCTCCGGTCGCGGGGACGTCTTCGCAGAATCTGTTATGCGACGCCGCGGGCTGATAGCCGGAGAGATACATGAAATCCGGTCCGATTTTCAGGAGACAGGCGCTTGGCTGGCGTTGCATGGCGCCATGGGCGAGAGCGCTCGACGAAAAGGCGCCGACCAGCAGCGCGAGCGCCAGCGTATGAAGCGCCGTAAGAGGTTTCGACATGCGGTCCTCCTTTGAGCGGCTGGAGCGACGCGACCAGACGGGCGCTGCTGCGCGGAGCATAAGCGCGCCCGCAGGCGCAAGCCCGGCGGGGCGAACCACGGTCCTCCGCAACATCCAGCCGCATCCTCGGGCGCTGCGCAACAGAGCTTTCGGCGCAGCGCCGATCTCATACTAAGCTTGCGCGTCTTCCCTTTCGCAATCAAGACGTTCGTGGCGTCGCGCAGGCGCGTGCGCTAGGTTGCGCTGGGTAAGAACGCGTCAGGACAGAAAAAGATGCGCCCCATGGCGAAATTCCTCATCCTCTGGCTGCTTGCGCTTTCGACCGCGTCGGCCAGGGCGACGGATCTCAACGATTATCCGACCTCCGCGCGCGCCGATTACGTCTTCGGGTGCATGAAAGCCAATGGCGACACGCGTCTCTCGCTGGAGCGGTGCGCCTGCTCCATAGACGTCATCGCAACCATTCTGCCATATGAGCGCTACGTCACCGCCGAGACCGTGGCGAGCGTCAATCAACAGGCGGGGCAGGTCGGCGCGCTGATGCGCAATACGGATGCGGCGCGCGACGCGCTCCAGGAGCTAAGGCGCGCGCAGGCCGAGGCGCAGGTGCGGTGTTTCTAGAATCGAACGATGCAAGAGCTGGAGCGGCAATGCTTATTCTCATTCTCGGAATCGTCATTTTTCTTGGGATCCACACGCTCACGGCGTTTCGTGAAACCCGCGCGCGGCTGATCGAGCGCTACGGCCTTCAGGTCTACAAGGGCGTCTATGGGGTCGTCGCCGCCATCGGGTTGGCGCTGATCGTCTATGGCTTCATGCGCTACCGCGCGGAGGGCATGATCCAGATCTGGACCCCGCCCCTGTGGATGCATTATCTCGCGCCGCCACTCGTCTGGTTCGCCTTTGTCGCGTTCGCGGCCCGCCGCGCCCCGCCGGGCCGCATTCGCGGCTGGCTGCGCCACCCGATGCTCGTCGCGATCAAGAGCTGGGCGCTCGCCCATTTTCTCGTCAATGGCGATCTCGGCGGCATGATCCTGTTCGGCTCTTTTCTCGCCTGGGCGGTCTTCGACCGCATCGCCGTGAAGAAGCGCGGCGACGGCGGCGCGCCGCGGATCTCTGAATTTACCCGCGGCGACGCGATCGCGGTCGGGGTCGGAACGGCGCTCTTCGCGCTCGTGCTCTATCTGCACCCGTGGCTGTTCGGCGTGCCGGCCATGCCGGCGTGAGCGCATCGCTCTCGTTGCGCGCGATTGAGACCGGGGATGGAGCTCAACCGCTCCTCCCTATGACTGCGCCGATTCGTCCTCGCCGGCCGCAGGCGTCTCCAGGCTGCGGCCCTGCCAGGGCCAGCGGCCTTCGAGCTCCACCTCCATGGTGAAGCTCATCGCCGTCCGGATCATCACGATCAGGCCGAGCACGAAGACGTTTTCGAGGCTTGGATGTTCGACCGACACGGTTCGGATGATGTCGCCGCCGACGAGAAACTCCAATCCGAGCAAAATCGATCGGCCGACGTCTCTCCGGTAGCCTCGGTAGGTCAGCGCGTCTCTTCTCCACCGCGCGAGATACGCCAGAGTTGAGAACGTCGCGCCAGTGACGATGATCAGCACGCCCGTGACGTCGAGGGCGAGGCCCGCGAAATTGATGATCTGGTGAATGTCCGCGAGATAGGGCGTCAGCATGTCGCGCTCAGTCGTTGTCGCCGATGAGCCGCGACAGGGCCTTGGCGTGGCCGATGAGCGGCAGCAGCATCGCCAGCTCGGGCCCGCTCTCGGCGCCGGTGAGCGCCAGCCGCAGCGGATGGAACAGCGCCTTGCTCTTCCTGCCCGTCGCCGCCTTGATGTCGCTCGTCCAGGCCGCCCATGTGGTCTCGTCCCAAGGCTCCGACGGCAAAAGCTGCGCCGCGTCTTTCAAGAATGACGGGTCTTCGCGGATCGATTCGATCTCGCCGTCGACGACGCGCCACCATGTCAGAATATCATCGAAGCGCGCAAGATTGCCGCGCGCCGCGCGCCACAATGGCTCCGCCTTATGGCCGACGATCGTCAAAGCTTCGAGGCGTTCGCGCACGTCCTCGAATTCGTAGAGCGCGAGAGTCCGATGCGTCAACGTTTCGAGGTCGGCGGGGTCGAACCGCGCCGGATTGCGCGAGACATGCGAGAGGGTGAAGCGCTTCGCGAGCTCTTCGAGCGAGCGCACGGCGTGGATATTGTCGGAGGATCCCGTCAGCGTCGCGAGCGCGGCGACGGCGAGAGGCTCGTAGCCTTCTTCGCGCAGCGAGGCGATCGAGAGCGAACCAGTCCGTTTCGACAGGGCTTCGCCGCCGGCGCCGATCAGAAGATTGTGATGCGCGAAGATCGGCGTCGGCGCGTGCGGCGCGAGTGCTTTGATGAGCTGCAGCTGCACGGCCGTATTGGTGACATGGTCTTCGCCGCGGATGATATGGGTGATCCCCATATCGATGTCGTCGACGACCGACGGCAACGTGTAGAGAAAACTGCCGTCTTCTCGGATCAGCACCGGGTCTGAGAGCGCGGCGCAGTCGATATGCGCCGGACCGCGGATGAGATCGCTCCATTCCACAACGCCCGGTTCGAGCATGAAGCGCCAATGCGGCCGCCGGCCTTCAGCTTCGAGGGCGGCGCGATCGGGCGCGCCGAGGCGCAGCGCGGCGCGATCATAGACCGGCGGCAGACCGCGCGCCTGCTGCATCTTGCGGCGCTTCTCCAGCTCGTCCGGGGTTTCATAGCAAGGGTAGAGGCGGCCGGATCGCCGCAGGCGATCGGCGGCGTCCTCATAAAGCGCCACGCGCTCCGACTGCCGGAACGTCGCGTAGGGAACGATGCCGAGCCAGGCGAGATCGATTTCGATTCCGCGCGCGAATTCCTCGCTGGACCTAGCAAAATCAGTGTCATCGAACCGTAGCGCGAATCGTCCATGTTGGGCGACGGCGAACAGGAAATTGAACAGCGCGACGCGCGCGTTGCCGATGTGTATGCGGCCGGTCGGCGAGGGCGCGAAACGAACGATCGGAGAGGTCATGAGGAAGCTTCGGCAGGAGTTTCGGGAAGGGGTTCGGCAGCAGGGTTTGCAACAGCAACAATCATTAGCTGCCGCGCGTCGGGAGAAGATTCTCGCGCCACCCTCCTTTTGCCAAGAGGCGGCCTCTTTGTCAGGCGGAATATCGAAGTGGCCGCGTCCCGGCGTTGCGCGGCGGAAAGCGTCGGACTCCGCTGTCGTTCGGCGTCGCGATTCTCTGCGTTACGACTCTTAAGAAAAAGCGCCGTTCATGATCCTGGCTTATATCTGCGCCGGCTGGTGCGCCGTCATTCTCGTCCTGAATTTCACAAGCATGGGGTTGATGTCCCGAAAATGTCGGGCGCGGGCGCGCAATCTGCCGCCTCCCGACGATGCGCCGCCGGTGAGCATCGTGCGGCCGGTGCGCGGGCTGGAGCCTTTCAGCGAGGAGACGCTCGGCGCCACCTTCGATCTCGACTATCCCGACTATGAGATCGTGTTCTGCGTTCAGTCGCCGAACGATCCCATCATCCCTTTGGTCGAGCGGTTGATCGCGGCGCATCCCGAACGCGAAGCGCGCGTGCTCGTCGGCGACGATTACGTCAGCGCCAATCCGAAGCTCAATAATTGCGTCAAGGGATGGGACGCTGCGCGTCATCCCTACGTGATTCTCGCCGACTCCAATGCGCTGCCGCCGCGCGATTACATCCAGACGATGCTCGCCGCGTTCCGCGACAATACGGCGATGAGCGTGTCGATGCCGATCGGTTCGCGTCCGAAAGGCTTCTGGGCGGCGGTCGAATGCGCGATTCTGAATACTTTCCAGGCGCGCTGGCAATATGGCGCCGAGGCGATCGGGGCCGGCTTCGCGCAGGGCAAGAACATGATGTGGCGGCGCGACGTGCTCGACAGGGCCGGCGGCATTCGCGCGCTCGCGAGCGAGATCGCCGAGGACGCCGCCTCGACCAAGGTCGTTCGCGCGCAAGGCATGGACGTGCGCCTCGTCGACATGCCCTTCGAGCAGCCGCTCGGAAAGCGCACCGCCCGCGAAGTCTATTCGCGGCATGTGCGCTGGGCGCGGCTGCGGCGCGCGACCTTTCCGGCGCATTACATCCCGGAATTCATGAACGGCAGTTTCGCGGCGATCGTGCTTGGGGCCTACGCGGCGGTTCAGCTCGACGGCGCGATTTCGACCGTGGCGCTGGTGACGACGCTCATCGTCTTCACCTTGCACGGCGGCGAGATCTGGCTGGCGCGCGTCTGCGGCTTCCCGCTCGACTGGCGAACGCCGTTCGCGCTCATCGTGCGCGACCTGATGCTGCCGGTGATGTTCATCGACGCGCTGATCTACGACGACTTCGTCTGGCACGGCGCCGCGATGACCGTTCGCGAGGCGGAAGAGACGACGGGCTAGCCGTCGTCTCACGCGTTCACTCCGCCGCGTGCTGCTCCGGCAGGCCGCGGGCGACGCGTTCCGCCTTCAGGAGTTCGGCCACGAGGAACGCCACTTCGATCGCCTGCTCGGCGTTGAGCCGCGGATCGCAATAGGTGTGATAGCGGTCGCGCAGATCGCTCTCCGAAATGGCGCGCGCGCCGCCCATGCATTCGGTGACGTCCTTGCCGGTCATTTCGAGATGGATGCCGCCGGCGTAGGAGCCTTCCGCCTGATGCGCGGCGAAGAAGCTGCGGATCTCCGACATGATTCGGTCGAACGGCCGCGTCTTGTAGCCGCCGGCGCTCACCGTGTTGCCGTGCATCGGATCGCAGGACCAGACGACGTTGCGTCCTTCCCGCGTCACCGCCCGCACCAACGCCGGCAGCGAATCCTCGATCTTGTCCGCGCCGAAACGGCAGATCAGCGTAAGCCGGCCCGGCTCGTTCTCGGGATCGAGCGCGTCGATGAGGCGCAGAAGCGCGTCGGGCTTCAGGCTCGGACCGCATTTCAGCCCAAGCGGATTTTTGACGCCGCGCACGAATTCGATATGGGCGCCGTCCTCCTGGCGGGTGCGGTCGCCGACCCACAGCATATGGCCCGAGGTCGCGTAATAGTCGCCCGTCGTGGAATCGATGCGGGTCAGCGCCTGTTCGTAGCAGAGCAGCAGCGCCTCATGCGACGTGTAGAAGTCGGTGCCGCGCAGCTCCGGATGATGCTCCGGATCGAGACCGATCGCGCGCATGAAGCTCAAGGTCTCGGTGATCTGGTCGGCGAGCTTCTGGTAGCGCTCGGACTGCGGGCTGCTCTTGACGAAGCCCAGCATCCAGCGATGGACGTTCTCGAGATTGGCGAAGCCGCCCGCCGCGAAGGCGCGGATGAGGTTCAGTGTCGCCGCCGATTGGCGATAGGCGAGCAGCTGACGTTGCGGGTCCGGCTCCCGCCCCTTGGGCGTGAAGGCGAGATCGTTGATGATGTCGCCGCGATAGCTCGGCAGCTCCGCGTCGCCCTGTTTTTCGACCGGCGAAGAGCGCGGCTTGGCGAATTGGCCGGCGATGCGCCCGACCTTCACCACCGGCGATGCGGCGGCGTAGGTCAGCACGACCGCCATCTGCAGGAAAACCCGGAAGAAGTCGCGGATATTGTCGGCCGAATGTTCCGAGAAGCTCTCCGCGCAATCCCCGCCCTGGAGCAGGAAAGCCTTGCCGGCGGAGACCTCCGCCAGGTGGCGCTTCAGATTGCGCGCTTCTCCGGCGAAAACGAGCGGCGGGAAGCCAGCGAGCTGTTCCTCGACCTTGGCGAGCGCCGCCTGGTCCTGATAGACTGGCGTCTGCTCGATCGGCAAATTCCTCCAACTGCCCGGCGACCAACGTTCCACTTCGTAAAACTCCGCAAAATCAGGCCCGATGGGCGCAGGGGTCGTTCTCGCAGCGACGCCAGCGGCGCTTATAGAGGATTACCGCGGCCAATGCGACCCTCCGGCGCGCCGGCGCGATTTGGCGAAGCGCCGGGCGACCCGCTATAACGCTGGCGGGGCGCGAGCGAGGACGAACCGGGGCGATGCCGTTCATTCTATCGCAATTCATCGAGGCGTGCCGCTGGCTCGGCGCGCTGGTCGTTCTGGCGGTCCATACCAACAACCTGTTTGTCAACCTGTCCGACATCATGAACGCGCCGCACGCGCCGCTCGTTTATGCGTGGTGGTTCTACTCGGCCTTCGAGCTCGGGCATCAGGCAGTGCTCGCCTTCTTCGTGATGTCCGGCTATCTCGTCGGCGGCGCCGTGCTGGCGCAGATGCGCAAGAACCAGAACTTCCTGCGCGAATATTTCATTCATCGCGTTTCGCGGATCTATCTGGTGGTCGGGCCTGCGGTCGCGCTCACGCTTGTCCTCGATTCGCTCGGCGGGTGGCTCTTCGCGAGCAGCGGCGTGTACCAATGGCCGCTGTTCAAGGGTCATTTTTCTCCGCTGTTGTTTTTTGCGAGCTTTATCAATCTGCAGGGCATCGCGTTCGACTATTTCGGCACCAATGGCCCCTTGTGGTCGCTCGCCTGCGAGTTCTGGTATTACGTCACTTTCCCCCTTCTGCTACTGCCGTTCGCGCGGAATTATCCGCTGGCGCTGCGGTTCTTCGGCTTCGCGCTCGGCGCGGCGCTGCTTCTGGCGCTTTCCACGCCGCCGAGCTGGTTCAAATTCGGCTATATTCTCTGGGCGGGCGGCGCCTTCGCCACGCTGATTACACGGCCGATCATCCGGTCGCGCTGGCTGGCGCTTCTCCTTTACGCCGTCGTCGTCGCGATCATCCGGCTGGTGGTGCGCGGCCATCTCCTGGAGGCGCATCCCTGGCTGGGCGACGTCGCCGACCTTCTCGCGTCGGGCTTATTCATCATCGTCCTGATCGCCTTCCGCTATGGGCCGTCCGAAGGCTTTGCGCTGCTCCGCCCCAAATTCCACAAGACGCTCGCCGATTTTTCCTTCTCGCTCTACAGCATCCACATGCCGATCCTGATCTTCGCGCGCGCGGCGGTGGGCGGCACATTGGGGAACGACTGGGCGACTCAGCTCGCCACGCCGCAGAATTTCGCGGTCGCCTTCTCGGTCATGGGGATCGCCATCGTCTCCAGCTATTTCTTCTCCCGCGTCACCGAGGCGAAGACGGGCGCCGCGCGGCGCAGACTGCGCGCGCTGCTCGACAAATGGGCCCCCGTGCGCGCGGCGCCGTCGCAGCAGCCTGTTCCGGCGCAGCAGGCGGTTCCGGCGCAGCCGCCGCGCCAGCGGATCGAAGTCTAGGTCTGCGGTCGGAGCCGCCGCGCCGGCGCGCGCATCGTCACCAGCTCTTCCGCCATCGTCGGATGCACGGCCATGGTCGCGTCGAAATCGCTCTTCGTCGCGCCCATGCGCAGCGCGATCGCGATGAGCTGCGCCATCTCGCCCGCCTCTGGGCCGAAAATATGCGCGCCCAGCACGCGTCCATTCGAATTGGCGACGATCAGCTTCATGTAGACGCGCTCGGAGCGTCCGGAGAGCGTCGCCCGCATGGGGCGGAACTGCGTTTCATAGATGTCGATCGCGCCATGCTGGGCGAGCGCTTCGCATTCGGTCAGTCCGACCGTGCCGATTTCCGGCGTCGTGAAGACGGCGCTCGGCGTGCATGCGTAATCGACCGTCGTCGGCGTCGCGCCGAAAACGCTGTCGGCGAACGACTGGCCTTCGCGGATGGCGACCGGCGTCAGATTGATGCGATCGGTGACGTCGCCGACCGCGTAGATGGAGTCGACATTGGTGCGCGAATATTCGTCGACGGCGACGGCGCCGTTCTCGCGCAGTTTCACGCCCGCCGCCTCCAGTCCGAGGTTCTGCGTCATCGGCCTGCGCCCGGTCGCCACAAGCAGGCAGTCCACTTCAAGCGGCGCGCCGTCGCTCATCTCCACTTCAAAACCGCCGGCGCATTTTGCAACCCGCGTCGGCAGAACGCCGGCGCGATGCTGGACGCCGGCCGTCCTGAGCGCTTCGCAGAGGCGCGAGCGCAGATCGTCGTCGAAGCCGCGCAGCGGCAGATCCGCGCGATAGGCGAGATGCACATTCGCGCCGAGCCGCGCGAAGACGCTCGCGAATTCGACGGCGATATAGCCGGCGCCGACGATCAGCAGCCGTTGCGGAAATTGCGGCAGATCGAAAATCTCGTTCGAGGAGACGCCGAATTCTATGCCGGGAATATGCGGCGCGAGCATCGGCGCGCCGCCGGTCGCGAGCAGAATGTAGCGGGCGCGGGCGGTGCGCGCATTATCGAAACGCACGCCATGAGGGTCGGCGAGCGTTGCGCGCGCCCGGATCAGCTCGACGCCCGAACTCGCCAGCGTTTCAGCATAGAGGTTTGAAAGCCGCGTGATTTCCTTTTCCTTGGCGGCGACGAGCGTCGGCCAGTCGAAAGAAACGTCGCCGACCCGCCAGCCGAAGCCGGCGGCGTCGTGGAATTCATCGCGGAAGCGGCTCGCGAGCACGTAAAGCTTTTTGGGAACGCAGCCGCGAATGACGCATGTGCCGCCGACGCGAAACTCCTCGGCGATCGCGACTTTCGCGCCATGGCTGGCGGCGACGCGGGCGGCGCGAACGCCGCCGGAGCCCGCGCCGACGACGATCAGGTCGTAATCGAAACTCATAAGGGGTCGCCCGATATGTTGCCCAGGATCCGCACGCCCGCGCCGCCGGCGATGAAGATGGCGGTCGCGAGGCCGATGAACAATCCGTGATCGACGACTCCGGGAATCGCCGAAAGCCGCGTCGCGAGAGCGTCGGGATCGTGGATCGCGCCAAACGCGCAATCGACGATGTAATGGCCGCCGTCGGTGATGAAGCGCTCGCCGGGCGCCGTCTCGCGCAACATCAGCGGTCCGATCAATCCAAGCCCGCGCGCGACCCGTTCGATCTGTAGGATCGTCGAGCGCGCGCCGAACCGATCGATCTCGACGGGCAGGGGGAAGGCGCCGAGCGTCCGCACCTCCTTCGTCGCGTCGGCGATGACGAACATGCGCATCGATGCGGCGGCGACGATCTTTTCCCGCAGCAGCGCGCCGCCGCCGCCCTTGATCAGACGCAGCGCGGCGTCGAATTCGTCGGCGCCGTCGACGGTGAGATCGAGTTCCGGCGTTTCATCCAGGGTGGAGAGCGTGATGCCGAGGCCTTCGGCCTGGGCCCGCGTGCGCTCGGAGGTCGGCACGCAGACGACCTCCAGGCCGTCCTTGACGCGCGCGCCGAGAAGATCGACGAAATGCGCCGCCGTCGATCCGGTGCCGAGCCCCAGCCGCATGCCATGCGTCACCGACTCGAGCGCCGCCTGCGCTGCGGCGCGCTTCATTGCCTCGGCGGAAAATGCGCTCATGCGGACATTCGTTCTGCGCCGTCGCTCGTCTATTTGGCCGGCGGCGTGCAGACGACCGCGGTTTCGTTCAGGACGAAGCAGATCGACATCATGCCCGAGCGCAAATCGACCCGGAACACGCCGCCTTCGCCCGTATGGCGCGACGCGATCAGCGCATATTCGCTGAAGGCGCCGGCGCGCGCGCCGTCCCCCGGCGGATAGCACAACGTCACGCCGACCGCGGCGCCTTCCTTCAAGCCATACTGGCAGGCGCCGACCTCGCCGTTGGAGCGGTCCAGGCGAAACACGCGATTGAGGTCGGTCTGCGGCGCCGCAAGAAACTCGTAATTGCCGGCGGTCGCCGCCGAGGCTCCAAGCGCGGCGAAGACGAGCGCGCCGGCCGTGAGCGTTGCACGTCGCCGCATGAGGAAATTGCGCGTTCCACGCATGTTGCGCTCCCTGTCGCGAATCGGTCGGGGCAGTTTACACGCTGAGCCCGCGCGCGCAGAGCCGGTAAATTTCGCCCATTCCACGGGACGGGTTGATCCGGGGCGGCCATGCGGCTAGCCCTAACGCTATGATGGCCCGTTCCCCCACGCTCGTTTTCGATCTCGACGGCACATTGGCCGACACGGCGCATGATCTCATCGGCGCGCTCAATCTGCTGATGGCCCGCGAGGGTTTGGAGCCGCTTGCGGTGGCCGACGCGCGCGCGCTCGTCGGCGCCGGCGCCCGCGCGCTGATCGAGCGCGGCTTCGCCTGTCGGGGCGCACCGCTCGGCCCCAAGCGCGCCGAAGCGCTGATGCGCGATTTCCTCGCCTATTACGAGGCGCATATCGCCGATGAGAGCAGACTGTTCCCCGGCGCGCTGGCGGCGCTCGACCGGTTCAGGGCGGCGGGCTTTCGTCTCGCCGTCTGCACCAACAAGCCTGAAGGGCTGGCGCGGCTGCTGCTGGAAAAACTTTCCGCGGCGGACCGCTTCGCGGCGATTTGCGGCCGCGGCAGCTTCCCCGTGTTCAAGCCCGACCCGCGCGCGCTGTGGCTGACGATCGAGGCGGCCGACGGCGATCCGAGGCGCGCGGTGATGATTGGCGACTCGAAGACCGACATCGACACCGCCCGCGCCGCCGGAGCGCCGTCGGTCGCGGTGGATTTCGGCTACACCGACACGCCGGTCGCGGCGTTTTCGCCCGATCGCGTCATTTCGCATTTCGACGAGCTGTGGGACGCGGTGGCCTCGTTGAATGCGGCGAAGCTCCAGCGGGCGCCTCAGGCGTCATGATCTTTTGAGCCGCTTTGCCGCCGCGGCCGGTGCCGCGCAAAATCCGGGGAATGGTTCGCGACATGGAAAAAATGCGCTTCACGCGGATGGACCAGGGCACCGACGAAGACTTCCAGATCCTCAAACGGGTTCACGAGCACACGCTCCAGGAACTGCCGGACCGGCTCTTTGGACTGCTGCGCGATCTGCGCAAGGACACCGCCTATAACATCACGCGCTACGACCACTGCCTGCAATCGGCGACCCGCGCGCTGCGCGACGGCAAGGACGAGGAATATGTCGTCGTCGCGCTGCTGCATGACGCCTGCGAGACGCTCGGCCCCTTCAACCATGGCGAGGTGATCGCCGGGATCCTCAAGCCCTTCATCAGCCGCGACAATTACTGGATGCTGGCGCAGCACGGCCTGTTCCAGACCTATTTCTACGCCGCCCATCTCGGTCTCGATCCCAACGCCCGCGACCGGTTCAAGACGGATCCGGCCTATGAGCGGACGGTCGAGTTCTGCGCCAGATATGACGAAGTCTCCTTCGATCCCGACTACAAGAACGAACCGCTTGCGACCTTCGAGCCGATGGCGCGCCGCGTTCTGTCGAAGGAATGGACCCCGCCGTGAGCAGTGCGGGGCGCCATCGACGCGGGGCGCAGGCGTGAGCGCCGCGCGGCAGAGGGAAGGCGCGCGACGCGGGGCGATTTCCGATCTTGACGGGGGGCGCCGGGCTCTCCTACACGAGGAGGATCGATCGCCAATGGCGACGGGCGGCTAGCTCAGCGGGAGAGCACTCCCTTCACACGGGAGGGGTCACAGGTTCAATCCCTGTGCCGCCCACCATTAAAAACAAAGGCTTAGAGAGAGCGTTCGCCGCAGCCTTAGCCTTTACGAGACTCCACAAAAGGGCGCCAAAGCGCATAAGCCGCCGGTCCGCCGTCTCCGCCGCCTTTCGGCGCGGCGGGAACGATTGCGAATGTCGTGATCGAAGCGTCAATTTGGGTCACGCGAATTGGCGTCGACGTCGGCAGGTGATTGCCGAAGGATCACGTCAAAGACCGCCGCCTCCCGCCGCTCCAAGCCGCGTCGGTTTCTTCCGGAACGACGCTTTCGATCGTCGGCTGACCTGCGCCGCGCCTCGCCGGAACTTTTCAGAATGAATTTCGTTTGCCTCCTTTGAGGCGCTGCATGTCGTTGGCGGACGTCACAGCGTTGGAGGACGCCGTCCGTCATGCGCGCGACGTCAATATTGGATCGATTGCAGGAGAGAAAAATGGTCGCTTCGACGATTCCCGCATATGCGGTCGCGTTCGCTGCGCTGATGACGCTCGCAGGCTGCAGCGGAGACCGGAACGTGAAGAGCGTGACGTTCGATCCGAATATCGGCGTTTTTTCCGACCGCCAGGACGGCGTCGGGTTCTCGGGACGAGTCCTGACATGTACGAAGGAAATCGACGGCCAGTGTATGCAAAAGGAGTGCAAGCAGGGCGAGGGAGGTCCATCCTTCGACTGCGCCAGTTACGCCGCCGCCTGCGTCGGGGCCGGAGAGCACTGGTCCGGCACGAAGGAGGGCGGAACATGCACGCGCGTGCTTTGACGAGGGTCTGAGGAGTCGCGCGCGTTCGTCCGCGCGCGAAGACTCAGATATCCAGAACGGGATCTTCGGCGTTTCGTTCATCCTGCGCGGACGGATAAACGCCTCTGAGAACTTCGTGGAAATGACGGCTGACCAGCCCATTGCAATCACATGCTGTATCCCGCAGCGCCTGTTCATCCAAAATGATCAGTCGCCGATATCCGAATTCGACGATTCGGCGCTCCTTCAGCGACCGCATCACTCTCCCGACGTAACTGCGGCCCACGCCCAGCAGGCCGGACAATTGCTCCTGCGTCAGCGCAATCGCCGAATCATCGGTGCGATCCATCGTCGCCAGAAGCCATTTCGCCGTACGTTGTTCGATGGAATGCGCCGCATTGCAGGCGACGCTTTGAAACATCTGCGCCATGAGGCAGTCAGCATAGCGGGCGAACAACTGCCGCAGCGTCAATGATTGCGCTTTCGCCTGCTCCAGCTCGACGCATTTCATTCGAAGCGCCGGCCCCTCGCATTGAACGATCGCTCTCGCATAGGCCGGCAGACGTCCGTGGCTGACGATGCCTCCGACGGCGCCTTCGCGGCCGATC
Organism: Methylocystis sp.; assembly: GCF_050251305.1. Classification (GTDB taxonomy): domain Bacteria; phylum Pseudomonadota; class Alphaproteobacteria; order Rhizobiales; family Beijerinckiaceae; genus Methylocystis. Next base: position 40,854 of record NZ_JBFWNB010000009.1, read on the forward strand.
AACGCCGCCTCCACATCCTTGCCGCTTTCCAGAGGGACGACGAAAGACAGCAAGGTCGCGTCACAGGGGAAATAGACGTGGTTGACGTCATCGCCGGGCTGATACAGAATCTGGCGTGACGCGAGTTGCACGCTCTCGAGGCTTGGCGACAAGAGCGCCAGATCTGCTGGACGCAACGCCCTGAGCAGATTGCTTCCGAGCCCCTGACTCCTCGATTTCATCACGCGAGGACGAAAGTGCACCGGCGGATCTCCATCAGCCAAGACATTGAATCGCGCTTCATCGGCGCCCCAATAAGAGAGGCGCGCATTCAGCGTTTGTTTCTATCGCAACTGTTCACAAGTGAACAGACAGGGCGTGGCTTTTGAGATATCAGAGTGCCGACCCAGACGCGCCGGCAACGCTCAAGGGGAGAACGCAAGGCGCGCCGCTACGGATGCGAACGACGACGAAGACCTCCCGCATTGCGGTGCTTGTCGCCGAGTTCGTGACGCTCGCGGCGATGAGCGTCGCCATCGTGTTTCTCGTGCAGCGCAGCCAAGCCGCGGCAAGGCTCGAGGCGAACGCGCTCGAACTTCAGAACCAGCTGTTCAAAGTGCGCCATCTTCTCCACCGATCGGACGGCGCGCTTCGCGGTTTTCTTCTGACAGGCCAGCAGCCGACGCTGAACGCTCATTTGAGCGACAAACGCTCTCTGACGGCCGCGCTTAAAGAACTCCTGAGCGCGAGCGAACTGGACGATGAGATAGGACAGACCGCCGCGCGACCTTTGCAAGAGGCGATCGCCAAGCTCGACGGACAGTGGGAGGACATTTACGCCGCCTACAATGCGCGTGAGAAGCGCGCGCCGACCGATCTGATCGTCAAGGAGCAGGCGACTCTTACGGAAAGCGTCAGACCGATCTTCGATACGCTCGAGCAACAAAGTCAGGCCCTGGTCGAAAGACGAACCGCGGCCTCGATAGAGTTCCAACGCGATTTGCTGGTGACGTCTGTCGCGGGTTCGGCGCTGATCATCGGCGTCGCCGGAGCCGCCTTGCTGCTCATGCATCAAAGGGAAATGGAACTGCAGCGGCTCCAGCGCCAGCTTGAAGCGACCAACGCCAATCTGGAATCGCTGGTCGAACAGCGCACAGGGCATGTTCGAGAGGTCAACGAGGAGATCCAGCGCTTCGCTTATATCGTCAGCCATGATTTGCGCGCGCCTCTCGTGAATATTATGGGATTCACCAGCGAGCTTGAATCGCTTCGACCGTCTCTGTTCGAGGCGACGCATGAAGGGCTTTCTCGCGAGCAGAATTCGGCAGACGCCGACGAACGCGCGCGCGACTTCGACGAGGCGTTGCGGTTCATTAAACTATCGACCTCCAAGATGGATCGGTTGATCAACGCCATTTTACAGCTGTCGCGCGAAGGGCAGCGCATGCTCCGTCCCGAGCGGATTGATATGAACGAACTCTTTCGAACAATCACCGAGGCGGTCGCGCATCAGGCGCGAGAGGCCGGCGCAACGATCACGATCGCGCCTGTCCCAGACGTGACGAGCGATCGCCTGTCGCTGGAGCAGATTTTTCTCAATCTTGTGGACAACGCCCTGAAATATCTTCGGCCGTCGGTCCAGGGGGAGATTGCGCTTTCCGCGACGGAAACGCCGACGATCATCGTCTACAAGGTGAAGGATAACGGGCAAGGCGTCGACGAGAAGGATAAGGAACGAATTTTTGATCTCTTCCGGCGCGCCGGAAACCAGGAGACGCCTGGCGAAGGTATCGGGCTGGCGCATACGCGGGCGTTGGCGCGCCGTCTCGGCGGGTCGATTTCGATACAATCGACGCCAGGAATGGGCAGCGAGTTCAGCGTCGCGCTTCCCAAATTTTGGCCTCACAGCGAGTAGCGCGCCATGTATCAGCCAATTCCGGTTCATATCGTGATGATTGAAGATGATGAAGGCCATGCGCGGCTGATCGAGAAAAACGTCCGGCGGGCCGGCGTTCAAAACCCGATCGTCGCTTTCGCCAACGGCTCCAGCGCTCTGGAATTTCTGTTTGACGAAGCGCGCGCGCGATCCAAAGAGCGCCAGGGCTATTTGATCCTTCTCGATTTGAATTTGCCGGATATGAGCGGCGTCGAGATCCTGAAAAGGATCAAAGAGGACGACGACCTCAAGAAAGCGCCTGTCGTCGTTTTGACGACGACAGACGACAAGGTTGAAATTCAACGTTGCTACGAGTTGGGATGCAATATCTACATTACAAAGCCTGTCAGTTACGAGAATTTCGCGCGGGCGATTCTGCAACTTGGACTGTTTCTTTCCGTCGTTCAGATTCCTGAGATCCTCTGACGTGTCGCGAGAGACGATCCGGCTCCTGTACGTCGATGACGATGAAGCCCTCTGCAGGCTTGTTCAAAAGCAATTGAGCCGCCACGGTTACGACGTGGATTTCGTTCTACACGGCCGGTTCGCGGTCGAGCGGGTCCTGGCTGGGGAATTCGACGTGGTGGCGCTCGATCATCACATGCCCGGCAGCGACGGCTTGGAAATATTGATGGCGTTGAGAGAACTGGGCTCGGCGCCGCCCGTCATCTATGTCACCGCCGCGGAGGAAAGCCGCATCGCGATCGCCGCGCTCAAAGCCGGCGCCGTCGACTATGTGATCAAGGATGTCAGGGGGGAATTTCTGTCCTTCCTCATGGTCGCGATCGACGCCGCGATCGCGGCGGAACAGGTGCGCCAGGCCAAGGAACGCGCAGAAGCGGAAATCAGAGCGACGAGAGACCGCTTCGAAGCGCTCGCGGACGAGCGCGGCATGCTGTTGCGCGAGGTCAATCATCGCGTTGGCAACAGCCTTCAGCTCATTGCGGCGCTATTGCGCATGCAGGCGCAAGTCTCGTCCAGCGATGAAATCAAGGCGGCGCTGGCGACCGCCGAGACCCGCGTCATGGCCGTCGCCGACGTCCACCGACGCCTCTACGCATCCGACAGCGTGAAGTCGATCAATCTGCGGGATTATCTGAACGATCTCGTTGCCGACCTCCAAGCGTCGCTGAGATCGAAAGCTTCCAGCTCGGATCTGCGCCTCTCGGCCGAACCGCTGTTGACGCCCCCCGATCATGCGGTTGCGGTCGGCATGATCGTCACCGAGTTGGTCATCAATGCGCATAAGCACGCCTATTCCGGCGGCGACGGACAGATACGGATCGAGATCTCCCGCAAGGATGCAAACTCCGCCGTTCTCTCCGTAGAGGATGACGGCGTCGGCATACATGCAAAGACGACGGCGCGATCGACGCGATTAGGTCAGACTCTGCTGGAAGCCATGGCCCAGAAAGTCAGTGGCGCGCTGACCTACGACGCCAGAACGCGCGGAACATGCGCGAAGATCGTTTTTTCGCTGAATTCGAGTGGTCGAGACGAATAATGCGGCGGCGATTTGGATCAGGCGACGCGATGTCATCGACGGGCGGGCGAATGCCTGAACCGCCAACCGTTGTGCGAGAGATCGAACGAACGGCGGCGATCTCCAGGTGCCGCGCCTATCGCTATAGCCTCATGCGCCGATGGAGCGACGCGCCGCTACTGCCTTTCGTCATGTTGAATCCGTCAACGGCCGACGCTGTAGAGGACGATCCGACGATTCGCCGCTGCATCGGCCTGGCGCGGCGCGAAGGCGCGGGCGGAATCCTCGTCGCCAATCTTTACGCCCTGCGCTCGCCCTCGCCGCAGGCGCTCTGGGCGGTCCGCGATCCCATCGGTCCGAAGAATTGGCGAACGCTTGTCGGCCTCGCCGCGCAGGCGATCGAACAGTCGGCGCCGATCATCTGCGCCTGGGGCGCACAGGCGCGGCAAGATCAAACCGACAGGGCGCTGCGGATGTTTCAGTCGTCGGGCGCGCGCCTCGCCTGCCTCGGCCGAACGAAAGAGGGCGCGCCGCGCCATCCGCTCTATGTGCGCGCCAGCCAGCCGCTGGAGCGCTTTCCCTGAGCGGCGCGCCGCGCTAACGCGCTCCATTCAACGATGTCCTCGCCGCCGCCGTCATCGACGCTTGAAACGACGCGCGGCTCATATCGGTCTATCGCGCGTCGGCGCGAAAGAACGGCCAGGGGAACGTCTGCGACGCCTGGGTCAGATCGTTATCTGCGCTGTTGCCCGGCGAAGCATTGGGCACGCCGCCGACCGGCGGCGGCGGCGTCAAGTCGTATTGGAACATGGACATTGGCGGAATTTGATCGTCGGTCGGCAGCTTGCCTCGATCCCAGCCGCCGCCGAGCGCGCGTATCAGCTGCACTGACGCTCTGGCGAGGCGCGTGCGAACCAGCACGGCGTCGATGCGCGCCGTCAGAGTCGCAACCTGCGCATAGATGAGCTCAAGGCTCGAATTGAGGCCGCCCTTGTAGAGCTCCATCGTAAGATTTTGCGTTTTTGTCGCCGCCTCGACCGCGGCGTCCTGCCGCTTGGCGGCGCGATTCAGCCTGTTGGTGAGGCTCAAACCATTCTCCACTTCGCGGAATGCGTTGAGAACGGTCGAGCGATATTTGTCCTCAGTTTCTCGATATGCGGACCAGGACTGTTGCAACTGCGCTCTGCGCAGGCCGCCCTCGAAAATCGGCAAGGAGATCGACGACCCATAGGACCAGAAACTATGCGCCAGCTTCAAGAGGTCGAGATTGTGATTTTCGAAACCGCCGGTGACTTTGAAGGTCACGTTTGGAAAAAAGGCTGCGCGCGCGATGCCGATTTCTCGATTCGCTTGCGCCATTTCCCGCTCCATGCTGGCGATGTCCGGACGGCGTTCCAGCAGCGCTGCCGGAAATGTGTTCGGCACCTTTAGCGACGCGAGTCTGAACGTGTTGACCGGCGCGATCCTGAAGCTCGCCGGCGCAGTGTTCGTCAAGATTGCGATTGCGTGTTCAATGACTTCGCGCTCGCCTTCAATTTCGAGCGCCTTCGCCTGCGTGCCGTAAAGCAGCGATTGGGCGCGGGCGACGTCGAGCTCGGAGGCGAGCTTGCCTTTGAAGCGGTCGTTGACGATGTCGAGTGACTGCTTGTAATAGGCGATTGATTGCTTGTAGATTGCGCTTTGCGCGTCGTATCCCCGCAGAATGTAGTAATCGCTCGCGAGTTCGGCCTGAAGACTGAGCTTTGCGAGCGCATAATCGGCGGCGACCTGCTCGGCGCGATAGATGCGCGAACGCGTGGCGTTGCGAATCGCCGACCAGAAATCCGGCTCCCACGACGCGATGCCGCCGGGGGAGAAGCTTTTGTCGTAGATCGGATTGAACGGGCTCCGGAACAGCGCATTGTCGGATTCTTTATTGTCCGATGCGCCGAACTCCATCCCGAGATGCGGGATAAGGCGCGACTGCGTTTTGATCACGACGTCGCGCGCCTGAAGGAAGCGCTCGGCGGCCGCCTGCAGGTCAGGGTTCGCCGCCATCGCCTGTTCTTCAAGCCTGTCGAGAACAGGATCTCGAAACAGCTTCCACCAGTCGGAGCGGATTTCGGCGTCACATGGATTAGCGACGACGAACGGACTCGATCCACGCCAAGAGGCGGGAACGACATATGCCGGGGGCGCGTAGGTCGGCGCCAGGTCGACGGTCGGAAGCGCGTTGCAGCCAGCCAGCGCGACCGTCTGGAGCACGAGCGCTGTCTTTTTGCGCGCCTTGGGAATTGCCCACCACATCGATTGTCGTTCTCGCGTACGGCCGGATGTCATGAAGTTCGATCAGTCGCGGCTCTTGGCCGGTTCCGGCTCGTCCGACGCATAACCCGGCGGCGGCATCGTATAACCCGTCGCAGGCGTCACCACCCGTACTTTTTCTCCGTCAAGAAGCGCGGCGCTGGGATTGTCGATGATACGATCCTCCGGCGTAAGGCCGCGTTTGACTTCGATCGTTCCGTCCAGAATGCGGCTGATGTCAATCGGTTGCAATTTCACGTGATCATCCGCGGTCAAAGTCGCGACGCTCGCCCCTTGCTCCTGAAAGACGAGCGCGCTCGATGGAACGACAAGCTTCGACGAATCGATGGGGACCGTCAACTTGACCGTAGCGTAAGAACCGGGCCAGAGCGCCTTGTCCTGGTTTTCAATCGTGAATTCGGTCACCGCCGTCCGGGTGTTGGGATCGAATCCCCCCGCGACCGTGAGGAAATCGGCGGTGAAGACGCGATTGGGAAATTGCAGGACGCGCACTTCCGCCTTTAGCCCTGGTTTGAGAATGCTGGCGAATGATTCCGGGACGGAGATAAAGAGGCGAAGTTTGTGAATATCGGCGACCGAGAAGAGATTCGTCACCGCGCTGCGGTCGCTGATATTGCCTTCCTTATTGATGTAGTCGCCCACGTTGATGTTGCGCGACGTCACGACGCCGTCGTAAGGGGCCACAATCGTCTTGAATTTCAGCTGCGCCGCGAAATTATTGAGATTGTGCTCGGCCGCTTCGAGTTGCGCCGCCTCCGACTTTTGATTGGCGACTTCAACTGAAATGGACTGTTCCGAAACCGCGTGCGATTTTCTCAACGCCAGGTAACGGTCGGCGGTGACCGCCGCGAGATTGTATTTGGCGCGCTGCGCTTCGACCGCGGCTGCGGCCTGCGAATATTGGGCGTCGAGAGTCGGCGTATTGATTTCGGCGAGAATGTCGCCCTTCTTCACATGCGCGCCATAGTCCTTGTACCACATTTTCACATAGCCGGAGACCTGCGCGTATATCGGCGCCTGAAACCATGCGTCGACATTGCCCGGGAGCGTAATCGTCTCGGTCGGCGCTCCCTGTGTCGGATGGACGACCGCCACGTTCGGCACCGCGTTTTCGAGCGTTTCCTCGGCAAGCGTGTCCGCGGCGCGCTTTCGCTCATAGAGCTGATAGCCAACGTAAAGCAGGATGGCGGCGGCGATCGCCGCGAACAGGCGACGACGTTGACTAAACTCAACCTTCTGCACGGCGACTTTATTCATCACCCGCCCCTTTCGCTTTACGCGGGTTGCGTTTGTAGACGATCGCATAAACGCACGGCACGAAGAGCAGCGTCGCGAAGGTCGCCACGGCCAGTCCCCCGATGACTGCGCGTCCAAGCGGCGCGTTTTGAGAATTGCTCATCGACATTGGCAGCATGCCGATCATCATGGCCGCCGCCGTCATGATCACTGGACGGATGCGCGCATATCCTGATTCCAGCGCCGCGCGCACGGCGTCGCGGTGATATTCATATCGCTCGCGCGCATAGGAAACGACAAGGATCGAGTTTGCCGTCGCCGTGCCCATGCACATGATCGCGCCCGTCAAAGCGGGCACCGACAGGTTCGTATGGGTCACGAACAGCGCCCAGGCGATGCCGGCGATCGCGCCCGGCAACGCCGTAATGATGATGAAGGGGTCGAGCCAGGACTGAAAGTTCACGACCATCAGAAGATAAATCAGCACGATCGCGGCAATCAGTCCAGCGATGAGTTCGACATAGGCGCTATGCATCGTCTCGGCTTGCCCATGCACTTCCAGGCTCGCGGTGGCGGGAAGTTCGTGCTCCATGCTCTTGGCGACCTTTTCGACGTCGGCAAGCACGCCGCCAAGATCGCGTCCTTCCGCGGAGACATAGATGTCGAAAAGCGGAATGATGTTTTGATGCGTCACGACGCCGGGCGTTCCGACCGCAGAGACCGTCGCCACATTGCCGAGGAGCTGCAATTCCTTGCCGGAAGGATCGAGGTCTCCCTTGTCGACAGGGATCGTCAGCAAGTCCTGAATGCGCGTCATTTGCGGCTGCGGCGTATAGACGTTGATCTGATAGGACATGCCGGTCTTTTGATCGAGCCAGAACTGTTGGTCGACCTGCTGGCTGCCGGAGAGCGTCAGCAGAAGATTGTCCGCGATATTCTTTTCGGTCAGCTTGATTCCTAAGCCGAGACTCCGATTGCCTTCGACGAGCAGTGTCGGCGTGCGCATCGTTTGCTGGATCACGACGTCGGTGGCGCCGGGAACCTTTTTGAGCGCATTCGCGAGCTTTCGGGCAAACTCATAGTTCTCTTCGATGTCCATCCCGTTGATCTGAACGTCGATCGGCGACGGCGATCCGAAGTTCAGGATTTTTGCCGTGAGGTCGGCCGGCTGGAATGTGAATTCCGTTCCCGGATAGCGCTCGCTCAACCCCTTTCTCAGAATGCGGCGGTAATCCCACACAGGCGATGTTTCATTCTTGAGCGAAATGGTCAGATCGCAGTCCTGCGCGCCGATCGTCGGGGTCGGTATGAAGGCGAGATTGTGCGGTCCGACGGGCAGCCCGCAATTGCTCACGACGCCTTCGACCTGACCCGGCAACAGCGTTTCAATGTCGTTCGATACGAGAGAGGCGATGCGTCCGGCCACTTCGATGCGGGTGCCGAGCGGCGCCCTCATGTGCATCTGCAGAATTCCGGATTTGATTTCGGGAAAAAAGTCGCTCCCGTTAAAGAAGAACAGCGTCGACGACAAAACGGCGAAGGCCAGGAAAATCGACACGAAGGCCACGCGATTGGCGAGCGCCGAGGCCAGGAGCAGATTGTATCGCTCGCGGAACGCGTTGAATCCGTTCTCGAATTGCTGCTGAATGCGGCCAAAGACGTTGCGCGGGGTCTTATGCGGGTGGCCGTGCTCCGCCACCGGCATAGCGAAGTGCGACACGCCGCCCTCGCCGCCCAGCGCGCTTTGTTCGGAGTCCACGTTGGCGAGCGCGTAGATTTCCTCTGGCGTCGGATATTTGCGGCCGCTCGGCGTCGTCGGCGGCGCTTCAGCCTCGGCGCCGTCAGCGTGCGGCGCATTGTGGTCGACGAGAAGATATTTGGCCATCGTCGGCACGAGCGTGCGCGACAATATGAATGACGCCGCCATTGCGAACATCACGGCTTCGGCCATCGGCATGAACAGCCAGCCCGAGACGCCGGTAAGTTCGAACAGCGGAAACCAGACGATCATGATGCAGAGCGTCGAAACGAAGGTTGGCACGACGATCTGATTGGCGGCGTCGATGATCGCTGTCTCCAACGGCTTCGCCATCTCCAGATGCGTGTCGATATTTTCAATCATCACCGTCGCGTCGTCGACGAGAATGCCGACGGCGAGCGCAAGGCCGCCAAGCGTCATGACGTTGATCGTTTGGCCGGAGATGTGGAGGCAAATGATCGCCGTGAGGATCGAGAGCGGTATCGACGTCGCGATGATGACCGTCGCGCGCCACGAGCCCAGAAAGAGCAGCACGACCAGACCGGTCAGCGCCGACGCGAGCGCCATTTCGTGGAGCACGTCGAAGATCGAGTCTTTGACGAAAATCGACGAGTCGTTGATGATTTTGACGTCAACGCCCGGCGGAACGACCTTTTTTATTCGGGGAATCATCTTCTTGATGCCGTCGACGACGTCGAGCGTCGAGGCCTCGCCGCTCTTCATGACGACGATCATGACCGCCTGCTTGCCGTCGACCAGCACCGCATTCGTCTGCGGCGGACCGCCCAGGCGCACATCCGCGACGTCGCGCATATAGACGGTCGCGTTGCCGACTCGCTTGATCGGAATGTTGTTGAAATCCTCGACCTGTAGAGGCGTGGCGTTGGTCTGCACCAGCCAGTCCCTGGACCAGATTTTCTGGTCGCCCGCTGGAAGCACGATGCTCTGGTCGCCGAAGGCGTTGTGCACGTCGGTCGCCGTCAAATGGCGCGACAGGAGCTTCTGCTGGTCGAGCGAGACGAGAAGCTGCTTGTCCTGCCCGCCATAGGGATGCGGCAGGATCGCGCCGGGGATCGTCACCAGCAGCGGGCGAATCTTGTTCTTGGCCATATTGTAGAGATCTGCGGGCGTCAGGTTCTTCGACGTGACTTGGAGCGTCGCGACGGGAACCGATGACGCTTCCAGGCGCATGACCATGGGCGGCGAAATGTCGGGCGGCAGCGCCTTGGTGACCGTCTGGGAGATCGAGGCGATATCCGCTTCCGCGGCCGCGAGATCGATCTCAGGCTGAAGATAGATCTTGATGATGCTGCTGCCGTAGTAGGAGTGGCTCTCGATATGTTCGATGCCTTCGACGGTGGAGGTCAGCGCGCGCTCGTAATAATAGGTGATGCGGCCGGAAACTTCGTTCGGAAGCAGGCCGGCGTAGGACCACACGACGGCGACGACAGGTATTTTGATGTTGGGAAACACGTCTGTCGGCGATTTGAGGACCGCCATGACGCCGAAGATCAATATGCAGATGGAGAAAACGACGAATGTGTAGGGTCTCTTGAGCGCAATAACGACAATCGCATTCATGTGTTCACCCAGACAGTCCGATCTGACCGCGCGTCATTGCGCGCGTCCGATCCAGGCGTCGACCGATCCCGTATTTCGGGGGAGCTTTTCGTGATGGAAACCGTTGGCGCGCCGAATCGGATTCCACATCGACTCAGGATCCATGGGGTTTGGCATTGGGGATCCATGGGGTCCGGCATACGACATTACCTCAGTATGGCGGTGTCCCGTTTGTGAGGCGATTGTTTCTGCATGTTGCTGAAATATTTGTCGCGACGACGCTTCGCGCGCATGGGTGCGGGATGGAACGCGCTTTCGATCGACCGCATCAACGCGCGCATTTATGCTAAAAGCTTTACAAGCGATTGCAAGGACGGACATCGCTAAATTCTGCTTAGACACAGCCTGCCGCTGGAATGTGCAATCGAGATCGGGAACCACCCGAACTGAGGCGTCTCGCGTCGTCCCGTATTTGGAAATGGGTCGCTTGACGCGCAATTCCAGCGCGGCCGACGTCATAGGCAGCTCGAAACCGCCACGGCGGGGAACAGAGTCCATGCGCCCGCGACGAGGGCCGCGATTCCGAGAATTCGGCTGATCTGCGCGACAAAAGGCGATGCGGAGCGAAAGAGCCGCGAATGCAGCGCGACGTGAAGGACGGCGAGCGTCAGAAGCGCGACGAAAAACGCCATCGTCATGGCGACATGGAACAAGGACCCGCCATTGACGCGGATTTCAGGCCAACCGGACGCGCAGCCGACGCCTTCCAAACCGTAAAGGGCGCTGAACAGGGCGAGCCATAGGAGCATGGCGATGACGATTCGAAGGATGTCTCTCATTCGAGATAGCTCGAGAATTGCGCGCCGAGGAGGCCGGCCGCAGCGACGAAGCCCGCATAGTCAGTCCAAAGGCCAACAATATTGACGTTAGAGCGTCGTGGGGCGGACGGTCCGCCGCGCAAGGCGCGATACGCAAGCGAGCATGTCATGATCGCCGCGATCACGGCATGAAGGAGCGCATAGGCGATCATCAGGAAGATCGTCGCCCCATAGGCGTAGTCGGTTAACGCGCTCGCCCGCGCAAGCGTCATCGCAAGCGCCGCGATCGTCGTCGCCAAGCCGGCGAGCGAGATGAGAACTCCAAGCCGCGGCGACGCGCCGCATGCGGCGGCGTGTATGCCGGTCACGCCGGCGGCGGCGCCGATGAGGCCCAGCGTCAGTTCAACAGCGGATGGCGAGAGCCATTGCGGCGGCGGCCAATTCGGCCCGATCGTCCAAAGAAAAGCGTATCCGAAGACAAGCGAGCCAAACAGAATCGTATCCGCGACAAGCAGAAATGCCGACCCCCACCAGCCGGGAGACCGATCTGTCTCGATGGCTTGGGGCAGAAGCGTCGTTCGTCCGACATTTTGAAGACCGGGATGCGGCGCCTGTCTTTGCGACCAGCCCCAGCGCAGCGAAAGGCCGACGACGACCAGCAAGGCCGCGGGAACGATCCAGTAGACTCGTATCAGCGCGCCGAGAAAAGCCGCTCCGGTCGCCGCCGCCAGGGCGATCGGCAGCGTCGAATTGCTCGGGAAGATGACCAGAGCCTCGGGCCGTCCGCTCGCCGCGTCGACGGTCAACGTCTCGCGCAAGTCTCCGTGCGGCGCGGCAAGGAAATAACAGCCGCGCGCAATTTTCTCCGCGAGCTTCGGGTCCATCGCCAGAGGCTCGCGATCGCTGACAATGGGTATGCTGGCGAAATTATACGCGGCGGGGGGCGTCGGCATGGCCCATTCCAGCGTCCCGGCTTCCCAGGGGTTGCGCGACCCTCGGATCGCGAGAAGCGCATGCAGCGCGATGTCGACGACCACCATCGCCACGCCGATCGCCATGACGAAAGCGCTGATCGAGGAAATCAGATTGATCGTGGTCCAGCCCGCATCGTCTGGATACCATGCGATCCGACGCCGCTGGCCGAGCAGTCCAACCCAATGCATCGCGAAAAAGGCGCCGTTGAATCCGAGAAAGATCAGCCAGAAGGCCATCTCGCCTATTCGAAAGAAGCGCTTGCGCCCGGTGAGCTGGGGGAGCCAATAGTACAGTCCGGCCAGCATCGGAAAGACGAATCCGCCGACGAGCACATAGTGCAGATGCGCCGTGATGAAAGCGGTGTCATGCGCCTGCCAGTCAAACGGCACGATCGCCACCATGACGCCGGTCAATCCGCCGATCACGAAGGTGAAGAAAAAACCAATGATGTAAAGCATGGGCAGCGTGAGACGCGGCCGCCCCTTCCAGAGCGTGCCAAGCCAGGCGAAGATTTGAATGCCCGTGGGAACGGCGACGAGGGTGGAGGCCGCCGAGAAAAACGCCAGCCCCATATGCGGTATGCCGGTCGCGAACATGTGGTGCACCCAGAGCCCGAAGCTCAGGAATGCCAGCGCGACGGCCGCCGCCGCCACCCAGCGATAGCCGAGCAGCGTCGTGCGCGCCATCACTGGCAGCACCGTCGAGACGACGCCGGCGGCGGGCAGGAAGATGATATAGACCTCCGGATGGCCGAAGAGCCAGAACAGGTGCTGCCAGAGCAGCGGGCTCCCGCCGAGCGCCGACTCGAAAAAGGGAAAGCCGAAGGCGCGCTCCAGTTCGAGCAGGATCGAGCCGAGGATCAATGGTGGAAAGCCCATCAGGATCATCAGCGCGGTGACGAGCGCGTACCAGGCGAAGATCGGCATCAGGTCCAGCGACATGCCGGGCGCGCGAAACTTCAGGATCGAGACACAGATTTCGACGGCCGCCGCAATCGCTGAAATTTCGACGAAGGTGACGCCGATGAGCCAGAAGTCGGCGTTGATCCCCGGCGAATGCGCGGCGGAAGACAGCGGCGGATACATGAACCAGCCGCTCGCCGGCGCAAGGCCGGCGAGCATGGCGAAGACCAGCATCGCGCCCCCGAACGCGTAGCACCAGAAGCCGTACGCCGTGAGACGCGGAAACGCCAGATCGCGCGTCCCCAGCAGTTTCGGCAGCAGATAGACGGCCGCGCCCTCGAACAGCGGAATCGCGAAGAGGAACATCATGACTGTTCCATGCATCGTGAAGATCTGATCGTAGATCGCGGGCGCGAGGAAGACCGAACGCGGCGTGGCGAGCTGCGTCCGGATCAACATCGCGAGGATGCCGCCAATACTGAAGAAGACCGTCGCGACGAGAAGGAACATTTTCCCGAGATCGCTGTGATTGACGGTCGAAATGACGCCCTTCCAGCCGGGTTCGGAAGACCAGATGCGGCTGAGGGCGCGATGGCGCCCGAGCGCGTTCATTGCGGCGCACGCCTGAGAAAGGCGTCCCAGCCCGTGGGATCATGCGCGATCACGGTGAAAGCGTCGCCGCTATATCCGGTCCCGCTGAATTCCGCGCTCACTCCATGATATTCTCCAGGATCGGACGCTTCGATCCTCAGCACGTTCGCCTGTCCGGGGATGGCGTCGAGCTTGCCCGCGAGTCGAGGCGCCCAGAAACTGTGGATCACGTCGAGCGTGGTGATCTCGACGTCGACGGGGCGGCCGGCGGGAATGTGCAGAACGCCCTGCGTGCGCAGTCCGGCGGCGTCGGCGTAGCTGAAGCTCCAGGACCACTGACGCGCCTGCGCGCGCACCGTCACGACGTCGCCGTCGTGTCTGGGGAGAAGCGCCTCGCCGAGGACCAGGCCGTAGATCAGAAGCGCGGCGAGGCTAACGAGCGGGAAGGCGAGGCCGAGGCCATAAATCCAGAAGCGCTCTTGCCGGGCTTCGCTCTGACGGGATTTCGGCGACCGAAGAAAGGCGATCAGCAGCAGGAGCATCACGAGGGCGAGAATCGCCGTGGATCCCGCGAGCATCGTCCACCACAGCGTCGCGATGCGTTCGGCGACGGGACCCGCGGGATCGAGCGCTGAGAGGCGTCCCGCGCAACCTGAGAGCGCGAGAGGCGTTAACATGAGGAATCGATGCGCGGAGGAGCCAAGGTGGCGAACAAGCGGAATGGCGGGCGAAGCGCCTTTGTCGACCCGATCAAACAGCTTCCCGATTTTCAAGAAACCGAATCCCGGGTCGCGGTGCTTGGCCATCCGATTCACGCGATGTCCGTCGCCTTTCCGATCGCGCTGACATTCACCCTGCTTGGCGCCGATCTCCTCTACTGGTGGACGGGCGACGCGTTCTGGGCGCGCGCCGGCGTCTGGTCGGCGGGCGGAGGCTTTCTGCTCGGCCTTCTGGCGGGTCTGTCCGGAACAGCGGAATTGTTGCTTGTCCCCGGCATACGCGCCAGGACCGCGGCCTGGTCGCATTTCATCCTTGCCGTCCTGCTGCTTGCTCTGCTCGGCGTGAACTGGGGTTATCGGCTGCCCGACTGCCAAGCCGTCGTGCTGCCCTACGGACTGCTTTTGTCGATCTTTTGCGTGATCATGGCGTCGGTGACCGGATGGCATGGCGGCAAGCTCGTCTTCGACTATCGGCTGGGCGCCAAAAAGGGCAGCTGACCGCCCTGCGGCTGAGTGAGCCATTGCGGAAAGCGAAACTCGCTGAAATCAGGCTTGTCGAGCACCAGAAACAGGATCGCGAGGATCGGAATGAACGTCGCCGCGGCCTGCAGGGCGGGATGCGGCGGTCGGTAAAGGCCTTGAGTTTCTTCGATCGATGTGACCGTGTGCCCGACCCAGCCGTGTGTGAGGACCAGAACGCCGACAAAGGCGAGTTTGAGGAACATCCAGGGCGTGAAAGCGTCACGCAGGAAGACCAGCGCTGTTCCCGAAGCCACCGCCAGAACGGCGGCCGGCGTTACGCCAAGCGTATAGGCGAAATGCGTGTAGCGCCGGATCCGCGTGTAGTCGGTCTGACTGATGGCCGGGTCGTGGCGCGACAACATCAGCGGCAGGGCGATCAGGCCTGCGCACCAGAGCGCGAGCGTCAAAATGTGGAACGCCAGGAAATAGGGGACGAGCGGCGTGGGCGCGCCGATCACCGATCGCGGCCTTTGGCTTTCGCGGGGCGGCCCATGGGCTGCCTCCGCGCAAAAAATTTGCGTCCCTCTAAGAATGTGCGATCCGTCACGGCGCTTCGGAAGCTTGAACAATTCACGGGAGTAACGCTTAAAGTCGAGCTATGTTCCCAACCGAAGCTCCGCCGAGCCGCTCAAGGCTGCTCCATCAGCTCCTCTGCCGAAAGTCGCGTGAGGGTCTCACGCTTCTTGGACGCGTAGCTTGGATAGGCGAACCAGACGACCCCCGCGAGCAGGATGAAGGCCATCGCCCCGAGCAGAAAGGCGTCGTTGAGCGCGAGGATCGCCGCCTGTTGGCGAATGAGCTGCGCCGCCCGGCTCTGCGCCGCATTCGGCGACATGCCCATCGCCTCCATGCGGTCCAAGAACGAGGCGAGCAGGTCAAGCGAGGCGAAGCGCCGTCCGCCGAAATGGTCGGCGAGATCGAGTTGATGAAACGGCGTTCGGCGGAAGAAGAGAACGCCGAGCAGCGTGATGCCGAGCGCGCCAAAAACGGTGCGCAACATTGCGAGCTCCTCCGCCGCGCGGATCAGCCGCTCGCCGGCAAGCCCGGTCATGGCGAGCGTCGCGAGCGGCGCAAAGAACATCGCGAGCGAGAAGCCGAAAAAAAACATCGGCGTCGTCACATTATCGAAATAGGCGCTCTTGTCGTAGTGGCCGAGCCACACGAAGGTCACGGCGAGGCCGATGAAGTTGCAAAACACGATCAGTCGCGCGTCGACGTTCCTGGTGATCTCATGCACGACGGCGGCGGCGGCCATCGCCAGAAAGATCATGGCCAGATAGACCATGCCGGCGAGCGAAGACGTGTAGCCGAGCAGCAACTGCAATTGCACGATGAATAACGAAAGCAGACCCTGAATCACCAGAAAGCCGACGAGCGAGCAGAAGGTCGCGATGGCGAAATTACGATGTAGAAACAGCCGCAGGTCGATGGCGGGGCGCCGCTCGCCGAATTCCCAGAAGATGAACATCGGCAGCGCCAGCATCACGACCAGAAGCAGCCACGCGAGCAGCGGCGATGCGAACCAGTCGGAATCATTGCCCATATTGAGAATCGTCTGGACGCCGACCATGACCGCAGCGAGCAGAATGAAGCCGATGCTATCGAAGCGCGTAATGCGGCGCTCGAACCCGCGCCGATAAAACAGCGCCGAAATGACCGCCGCCACGGGCAACACAACCACAACATTGGAATAAAATAGCCAGCGCCAGTTGAAATATTCGGCCCAGAAGCCGCCCATGAAGATGCCGATCGTGAAGGGCGCCATGCTCATGACGCCCCAGAAGCCGACGCCGAGCGTGCGCTGATCGTCCGGATATTGCGTAAGCGTCACTGATTGCGCGAGCGGCAGAGCCACCCCGCCGGCAAGGCCGAGAAGGAAGCGCATGGGCGCGAAAAACCAGATCGTCTCGCTCGCCGCGCACATCAGCGAGAAGACGGCGTAGACGACGAGCGCGCCGACCAGCGCGCGATAATCGCCGAACCGTCCAGAAAACCACCGGGACAAGGGCAGTCCGAGCGCGATGCCGACCATATGGTCTGTCGTCGCCCAGGTGCCGTAGCTCGGCGTCACGCCTTGCAGGCTGCCGGCCGCGTAGGGCGCAAGCACCGTATAGCCCGGCACGTTCGAGAGCATGACGACGTTCGCCGCCCCCGCCGCGCCGTTGAGCAGCAGAAAGCGCCAGCCCTTCATGCGCGCGCGTTCCGTCATGGCCGATGCGCCTTCGTCGGCAGGGTTCGCCGTCGTCCCGACCGCGGATTTTCTGAAGAGCGCTGCTTCATCCCTTTGCTCATTCGCGCCGACAGTCATTGCTGAAAAGAGCGCGTTTGTCACGACTCCGCCGGCGAGACGCGCCGTAAACTTGTCCATGGTCGCCGCAGCAGACCATTCAGACCGGGAAAAGCCGGAAAGCGGCCTG
The DNA here is from genome assembly GCF_050251305.1 of Methylocystis sp. Lineage (GTDB taxonomy): Bacteria > Pseudomonadota > Alphaproteobacteria > Rhizobiales > Beijerinckiaceae > Methylocystis. The sequence goes on from NZ_JBFWNB010000009.1 coordinate 58,055, forward strand.
TCTCGCCGTTGAGACGGCGACGAAGGTCGTCGGCGTCCTTCCCGCGGCGCGCCCATTGATCCTCGCACGAGACGCGATGCAGACTGCGCAGTTGCTGGCGTCTGGCCTCACAATCGGCGTGATTTCGACGCCTTTCGGCCTGTCGAACAACCGCCTTTGAAGAAAGCCAATTTTCGACGCCCAGCGCAGCGACCATTGCGACGGCCATCGCGCCGACAATAATCGCGAATAGCGTTTATTTGCCGCGCCATCCGCCGCCTCGAGACGAACAGCCGTGTGACGCCCGGCGCGGCCCGCGCGGAGCAGGGGACCGTTCCGGAGGGATAATTGCGACTTGATTCCCGGCGGGCGCGGTGCAATCAAGCAGCATCGTCGCTTGAGGAGGCGCGCCGGCGAGTGGCGCGTCTGAGGTAGGCAATGGCCTCGAAGCGCGGATAAAGGAAGGACGATCTGAATGCGCATCATTCTGAGGCTTTCGGCTGTGCTGGCTTTCTTTGCGTTTGCGCCGGCTTTCGCGCAAGGAACCGCGCAGCAGCGCGAGGCCTGCGAAGGCGACGCGAATCGCGTTTGCGAGGCGTATATCCCCGATGCGGTCGCCATTGAGCGGTGCCTGAGAGCCAATGCAGGCTCGATCAGCGCGGCCTGCCGGGCGGAGCTCGGCATCGGCTCGGGCGCGAAAGCCGGCGGCAAGAAGCGCAGGCACTAACCTGCTGCGGCGCAGCGCGTCGTCTGCGCCGCACAGCTGCGTCTTTTAAAGTTCAGGTCGCGACGGCGAGCCGGGTTTCGGCGAGCCGCGCGGCTTCGGCGCCGGAGAGCATGGCGCCATTGAAGCCGTGTTCGCCGCCAAACGCCGAGGCGAGATAGAGCCCTTCGATCGGCGTCCGCGGCGTACGCGGAAATCCCATCAGGATCGGCGCGTCGGCGGGCAACGCCGCAAAGCCGTATACCGCGCCTTCCGGCGTGTTGAGATAGCCCGCCATCGAATAGGCGTTGAGCAGCATCCGCGTCGTCACAAGTCCGGAAAAGCCCGGATAGTCGCGGTCGAGAGACGCCTGAATGGCGTCGAGCCAGCGTTCCCGGCGCGCAACCGCCGCGTCGCGCGGCAGATCGCGCCAGTTGTCGAGCCGATCGAGGCCGAGCACGCTGACGAGAATCGGCGGCTCATCCCAAAGCTCCGAATCGACTGCGGTGAAATTTGCGATTGTATGCAGCGGCAGCGCATCCTTCGGATCTTCCGCCATCGCGCCGGCCCCATCGCCATATTGATCGAATCGCCGCATGTCGCGTGGCATCACGACCGTCGTGAAATTCGTCAGGCCCACGGTCGACGGTTTCGCGTTCAGGCCGAAATTCGCCGAAAACAGCGACGTCGAAAGCTTCCGGGATCCGAAGGCCTCCTCCATTTTTGCGCGCGCGGGCGCGTCCATCATCGCCGCCGCCTCTGATGGCGCGCAATTCGCCATGACGACGCGCGCTTCGATGCGCTCCTCGCCGTCGCCGGCCCGCCGGGCGACATGGCGTATGGCGACGGCGTTGCCGTCCGCGTCGGTCTCGATGGCGTTGACGAGGCGGCCCATGCGCACGGCGCCGCCCGACTTGGTGATGCATTTGGCGAGCTTGAGGCTCAATTGCCGCGAGCCGCCTTTGATGTAGGCGCCGCCCGAGCCGATATAAGCGCCCTGCGCGATCGCATAATAGATCCACCACAAATTGCGGGGATCGTCGCCGTAGTAGGCGAGATTGGCGCCCAGCGCGCATTTCAAGGCCTCGCAGCCGGCGAAATCGCGCTCCATGATGTCATGCAACGAGTTCTGCCAACCTGCGGCCGCCGGCGCGATTTCCCAGAGCGCGCGATTGAATTTGGCGAAGGAGCTTTCCTCGCGCGCCTGTTTCAGCGTCCACAGCGCGTCGTGGATCTGCTCGACCTCGCCGAGAAATCTCTGGATGGCCGCGCGCTTGTCCGGAAACCGCTCGGCGAGCGCCTCATAGGCCGGCGCAAAGCCGAAAGGCAGTTCGAAGGCCTCGCCCACCGGCCCGCCGCGCACCTTGTACAGGGACCCGGTGGGCAGCCATTCGATTTCGTCGAGGATTCCGAGCCGCCGCAGGATGTCGTGCTTCACGTCGCGGGGATTGCGCGCATCGGAGGTTTGGTGGAGCGACGCTTCGACGGTCAGCGGCCCGACCTTATAGACCGAGGCGGCGCCGCCCAGGCTGAAATTGCGCTCCAGCAGGCATACGCTATAGCCGGCGTGCGCCAGCAGCGCCCCCGCCGTCAATCCGCCCAGCCCCGAGCCGATCACCACGGCGTCGAATTTTTTGTCGCTCATTCTCGAATCGTCGTTTTCGCTGAAAGATGGCCACTCTATCCCGCCTCGCCCCTCTGGCGAAAGCCGGCGGGCGACACAAGATTGGGACCCGGGACCGACACTCGAGACAAGGCGCTGGCATATGGACGAGATTTTTCCCGTAACCCGCACTGACGCCGAATGGCGCGCGCGTCTCACCCCCGAGCAATATGACGTCATGCGCCGGCATGGCACCGAGCGCCCCGGAAGCTGCGCGCTGAATCACGAAAAGCGCCGCGGCGCGTTCAATTGCGCCGGCTGCGGACAGCCATTGTTTCGCTCGGGCGAGAAGTTCGAAAGCGGCACCGGCTGGCCCAGCTTCTTCGATCCGCTGCCCGGCGCGCTTGGCGCGACGGTCGACCGCAGCTACGGCATGACCCGCACCGAAGTGCACTGCAGCCGTTGCGGCTCCCATCTCGGGCATGTGTTCAACGACGGCCCGCCGCCGACGGGCCTGCGCTACTGCATCAATGGCGTCGCGCTCGATTTTGAGCCTGAAGAGGCGTCCAAATGACGATCGGGCTTCGTGATCGCCCGATAGAGTCAAGGCTGCGACGCTGACTGCGACAAATTTTTTTCCGAGCGCGTCCCCGGGACGCGGCGCCGGCGCGCCTGCGGCTTCTTCGGATAGGCAAGGATAGGGCTCCGTCGCGCTCCGGCGCGCGCAACCCGCCTGTCTCCACCCGCCAGATCAGCTTTTCGGGCGTGTAGGAAACGACACTATTTTTGTAGGGAAAGCGCCGAATTGTCGGCGTCAGCGCGTCTGGATCATAACTACCCGAAAGGGTTGGTGAGGGATGGGCGCCCGGCCCGGCTTGTCGAATAAGCGTCATGCCGCGCGCGCATTGTCGCGCGAGCGGGAGTCGCTCCAAAGCGTCAGCGACGACGGCGCGTCGCCGGAGGCTCGGCCGGCTTGACGAGCAATTTTGATTCCCGTCATACGAGATGTCCGCTCATGAATTTTTCAGTAGGCGGGCCATGCGTGCGTCGGCTCGTTGCGGCGAACCGCGGCCTTGATGCGCGGAGTGGAGAAAACTACGGTCGCAAAAAAGGCTGCAGCCTGACATCGGCAGGATTTCAGCCCGGTCGATTGGGAGCGAGATCGGCGGCGCCGAAGCCCGTTTCTCGATGACCGAAAAAACAAATTTATGGGCCTGTGCGACGCAGGCCCGAGAGGGAGTGGACTGCATGTCAGAGGGGTCAGCCGCCGCGCCTGGCGCGAGCGGAAAAGACAATCAGCATCTTGCGCCGAAGTCGGACATCGAGATTTCGCAGGCCGCGAACATGCGGCCGATCATCGACGTCGCCCGCGACAAGCTCGGCATCCCGGCCGAGCATGTGCAGCCCTACGGTCACTACAAGGGCAAGATTTCTCTAGATTATCTCTCGTCCCTCTCCGGCCAGAAGGACGGCAAGCTGATCCTGGTGACGGCGATCACGCCCACCCCCGCCGGCGAAGGCAAGACGACGACGACCGTCGGACTCACGGACGGGCTCAACCACATCGGCAAGAAGGCGCTCTGCTGTCTGCGCGAGCCCTCGCTGGGGCCTTGTTTCGGGGTGAAGGGCGGCGCCGCCGGCGGCGGCTATGCGCAGGTCGTGCCGATGGAGGACATCAACCTCCACTTCACCGGCGACTTTCATGCGATCGGCGCGGCGAACAATCTGCTCGCGGCGCTGATCGACAATCATATCTATTGGGGCGGCGAACCGAAGATCGACTCGCGCCGGGTCGCGTGGCGGCGCGTCGTCGACATGAACGACCGCGCCTTGCGCTCGATCGTGTCGTCGCTGGGCGGCGTGTCGAATGGCTTCGCCCGCGAGGACGGATTCGACATCACCGTCGCTTCGGAAGTGATGGCGATCTTCTGCCTGGCTTCGGACTTCGACGATCTGCAGCGGCGGTTGGGCGACATCGTCATCGGCCAGACCCGCGAGAAGAAAGGCGTGCGGGCGTCTGAGGTGAAGGCGGCCGGCGCCATGGCCGCGTTGCTCAAGGACGCGATCGCGCCGAACCTCGTTCAGACCCTGGAGAACAACCCGGCCATCATCCATGGCGGCCCCTTCGCCAATATCGCGCATGGCTGCAATTCCGTGATCGCCACCAAGGCGGGCCTCAAGCTCGCCGATTACGTGGTGACGGAAGCGGGCTTCGGGGCCGACCTCGGCGCCGAGAAGTTCTTCGACATCAAATGTCGCAAGGCGGGACTCAAGCCGGACGTCACGGTGATCGTCGCGACGATCCGCGCGCTCAAGATGCATGGCGGGGTCGCCAAGGACGATCTGAAGGCCGAGAATGTCGCGGCCGTCGAGAAGGGCTTCGAGAATCTGAAGCGCCATATCGGCAACGTCCGCAAATTCGGCGTGCCGGTTCTGGTCTCGATCAACAAGTTCTCGTCCGACACGGCGGCCGAGATGGCGGCGCTGGACAAGCTCTGCAAGGCGGAAGGCGTCGAATGCGTCGTCGCCGACAACTGGGGCTCGGGCGGCGCCGGCGCGGCGGATCTCGCCAATGCGGTCGTCAAGACCATCGAGACGCAGCCTTCGAACTTCAAGCCGCTCTATCCTGACGACATGCCGCTCGCTGAGAAGGTGCGCACAATCGCCAGGGAGCTCTACGGGGCCGCCGACATCTCGTACGACTCGAGCATCAAGTCGCGCTTCGCCGAACTGGAGAAGGAAGGCTTCGGCAACTTCCCGGTTTGCATCGCCAAGACGCAGTACAGCTTCTCGACGGATCAGAACGCCAAGGGCGCGCCTTCCGGCTTCACGATCCCGATCCGCGAACTGCGTCTCTCGGCGGGCGCCGAGTTCATCGTGGTGGTGTGCGGCGACATCATGACGATGCCGGGGCTGCCAAAGGTTCCAGCCGCCAACAACATCTTCGTCGACGACGCCGGCCGCATCGCCGGCCTGTTCTAGCGCGCTGAGGCGTCATCGGCGCCTCATCCATCTGAAAACAGCCGCTCGAAAGGAGCTAAAGAATGTTGAATTCCAGAATTCCCGGCAAGAACTTCCTGTTTGTGCCGGGCCCGACCAATCTCCCCGACCGCATCATCCGCGCAATGTCGGTCGCCTCCGAAGACCATCGTTCGCCGACCTTCCCCGATCTCGTCAAGCCGCTGTTTCCGGGCCTGAAGAAGGTGTTCGGGACGGAGAAGGGCCACGCTTTCATCTTCCCGGCGTCCGGCACCGGCGGCTGGGAGGCCGCGATCACCAACACGCTGTCGCCCGGCGACAAGGTGCTGGCGCAGCGGTTCGGCCAGTTCTCCCATCTGTGGATCGACCTCTGCAAGCGCCAGGGCCTGGACGTCATCGTGCAGGAGCGCGAGTGGGGCACCGGCAATGATCCGGAACTGATCGAAGAGACGCTGAAGGCCGACAAGAATCACGAGATCAAGGCCGTTCTCGCGACGCATAACGAGACGGCGACCGGCGTGACCTCCGACATCGCCGCCGTGCGCAAGGCGATGGACAACGCCAAGCATCCGGCGATGCTGTTCGTCGACGGCGTGTCCTCGGTCGCTTCGCTCGACTTCAAAATGGACGAATGGGGCGTCGACGTGATCGTGTCGGGCTCGCAGAAGGGCTTCATGCTGCCGGCCGGCCTGCTGCTGATGGCGGCGAGCCCGAAGGCGATCGAAATGGGCAAGACCAACAAGGGCCGCCGCGCCTATTTCGAATTCCAGGACATGATCAACGCCAACAAGGCGGGCTATTTCCCGTATACGCCTTCCGTGCCGTTGCTCTATGGCCTCAAGGAATCGCTCGCGATCCTGTTCGAAGAAGGCCTCGATCAGGTCTACAAGCGCCATCATCATCTCGCCGAAGGCGTTCGCGCGGCCGTCTCCGCCTGGGGCCTCAGGTGCTGCGCCAAGGAGCCGAAGTGGAACTCCGACACCGTGACGGCGATCGTCGTGCCGGAAGGCTTTGACGCGGCCAAGGTGATCGACATCGCCTACAAGCGCTACAATCTCGCGCTCGGCGCCGGCCTTTCGGAAGTCGCGGGCAAGGTGTTCCGCATCGGCCACCTTGGCGACCTTAACGAACTCATGCTGCTCGGCGCCATCGGCGGCGCGGAGATGGCCATGCAGGACGTCGGCATCCCCGTGACTCCGGGTTCGGGCGCCGCGGCGGCGCAGGCGGTCTATCGCGCCAATCCTCTGCTCAAGATGTAAATCGGCTCTTCGCGGCCGGCGGTCGGCGCGTTCCGACCGCCGGCCGCCGACAACAAACAATAAAGAATTGAGAAAGAGGGGAAATTAAAGGTCATGTCGCACAAAATCATCTTCCTCGATCGCGAAACGCTCGACGCCAATGTGCGCAAGCCGAATTTCCCCCACGAATACACGGAATACGCCCAGACGGCGCCCGACCAGATCGTCGAACGTCTGAAAGGCGCGACGATCTGCATCACCAATAAGGTGCCGCTGCGCGAGGCGACCCTGAAGCAGCTTCCCGATCTCAAGCTCATCGCCGTCGCCGCGACCGGCACGGATGTGATCGACAAGGCCTATACGACCGCCAACGGGATCGTCGTCTCCAACATCCGCAACTATGCGTTCAACACGCTGCCCGAACATGTGTTCGCGCTGCTGTTCGCGCTGCGCCGCAATCTGGTCAATTACTACAACTCGGTGCGCCAAGGCCGCTGGGGCTACGCCAACCAGTTCTGCTATTTCGACTATCCGATCTACGACATCGCCGGCTCGACGCTCGGCATCGTCGGCTATGGCGCGCTCGGCAAGGAAATCGAAAAGCGCGCCGTCGCGCTCGGCATGAAGGTGCTGATCAACGACGTCGCCGACGTGCCGAACAAGGTCGACGTCGCGACCATTCTGCGCGAGGCGGACGTCGTCACGCTCAATCTGCCGCTGACGCCGGAGACGAAGAACATGATCGGCGCGAAGGAGCTGGCGTCGATGAAGAAGACCGCTTGCATCATCAACACGGCGCGCGGCGGCATTGTCGACGAAGCGGCGCTCGCCGACGCGCTGCGCAAGGGAGTCATCGCCGGCGCCGGCTTCGACGTGCTGACCGTCGAGCCTCCCAAGAACGGCAATATCCTGCTTGATCCGACGATTCCCAATCTGATCGTCACGCCGCATGTCGCCTGGGCGTCGAAAGAGGCGATGCAGGTTCTGGCCGACCAGCTCGTCGACAATATCGACGCATTTGTCGCCGGCAGTCCGCGGAACGTCGTGACGGCGTGAGGCGAGCCAATGTCGCTCCTTCCATCGCCGTCATGCCCGCGCTTGTCGCGGGCATCCACGCGGCGCCGCTGCGGAGCGATTGAAAATGTTGCGCAACGTCCCGGCGTGGATGGCCGGGACATAGGCGAGCGAAGCGACGCCGTCGTTGACGGCTTTACCCGGCCATGACGCGGCCTGAGGAAATCGAATGACCAAGAAACTGCTTTTTCTTTTTGACACCGATCCGGTTCCGAGCGTGTTCGACACGGTGGTCGGCTATGACGGCGACGCCGACCACATCATCGGCTATGGCGGCGTGACGCCCGAAAACGTCGGCGCGCTGGTCGACGGCTGCATTTACACGCGCGGTCCGAAGGAGAAGCAATATACGGCGATCTTCGTCGGCGGCGGCAGCATGACGGCGGGCGAAGCCGTGTTCAAAGCCGTGAAGAAGCGCTTCTTCTCGAATTTCCGCGTGTCCACGATGCTGGATTCGAACGGCTCCAATACGACGGCGGCCGCCGGTGTGGCGCTGCTCGCCAAGGCAAGTTCGCTGAAGGGCAAGAAGGCGGTGGTTCTCGCCGGCACCGGCCCGGTCGGCATGCGCGCGGCGGCGATGCTCAATATCGAAGGCGCCGAGGTCGCGATCACCTCTCGTGAGAAGTCGCGCGCCGAAGCGGCGGCCAAAGCCATTCAGGAGCGCTTCGGCTTTACGCCAGCGGCGATCGAAGCCGGCGACAACGCCGCGCGCGCGCAGGCCGTCAAAGGCGCTCAGATCGTTTTCGCGGCGGGCGCCATCGGCGTGCCGCTGCTCGACGAGGCGGACTGGCAGAACGATCCGACGATCGAACTGATCGCCGATTGCAATGCGCAGCCGCCGCTCGGCGTCGGCGGCGTCGAAGCGACCGACAAGGCGAAGGAGCGCCACGGCAAGATCGTCATCGGCGCGCTCGGGTTGGGCGGGCTCAAGCTCAAATTGCATCGCGAATGCGTCGGCAAGCTGTTTGACGGCGCCGATCAGGTGTTCGACTGCGAAAACATTTACGCGCAAGCCAAAGTGCTCGCCTGAGCGAGGAAAGATATGAGCGCCAAGAACGACACGATTGGGAAATTTCTCGACGAGCTTGCCAGCGATGCGCCCACGCCCGGCGGCGGCGGCGCGGCGGCGCTGTCCGGCGCCATGGGCGCTGCGCTCGTTTCCATGGTCTGCAATCTCACGATCGGCAAAAAGAATTACGAAGCGGTGTCGGCCGATCTTCAGCAGACTCTCGCCAAGGCCGAGAAGCTGCGCGCCGAACTGACCGCAGGCATCGATGAGGACGTCGTCGCGTTCAACACGCTGATGGGCGCCTACGGACTGCCGCGCGGCTCGGATGAGGAGAAGGCGAAACGCTCGGAGGCGATCCAATCGGCGCTGAAAGAGGCGACGCTGGCGCCGTTGAAGACGTGCAAAATCTGTTACGACGTCATCGCGCTGTCGAAGGAAGCCGCCGACAAGGGCAACCTCAACGTCATCAGCGACGCCGGGGTCGCGGTGCTCGCCGCCAACGCCGGACTGCGCAGCTGCGCGCTCAATGTCTTCATCAACGCCAAGGCGATCAAGGACCGCGATTTCGCGGAGAAGCAGCTCGCCGACGTCAATGCGCTGCTCGCCAAGGCCGCCGCTGAGACGGAAGCGGTCTATGAGACGGTCAGAGCCAAGATAGGCGGCTGAAGAAGCCGCGCCGAATTGCGAGGAGAGGACTGAAATGGACGTCCACGAGTATCAAGCCAAGGAAATACTGGCGAGCCACGGCGTCGATGTTCCGCCCGGCACGGTCGCTTTCAGCCCGGATCAGGCGGTCTATGCCGCGACTGAGCTCGGCGGCTCGCATTGGGTCGTCAAGGCGCAGATTCACGCCGGCGCGCGCGGCAAGGCGGGCGGCGTCAAGCTCTGCCGCACCTATCACGAAGTGCAGCAGGCGGCGCGCGATCTTCTCGGCAAGCGCCTCGTCACCGCGCAGACCGGCCCGGAGGGCAAGCCGGTGCAGCGCGTCTACGTCGAGGTCGCCGATCCTTTCGAGCGCGAGATTTATCTGGGCTATGTTCTCGACCGCAAATTGGAGCGCGTGCGCGTCATCGCGTCGAAGCATGGCGGCATGGAGATCGAGGAGATCGCCAAGAACACGCCCGACGAACTGCTCCAAGTCATCGTCGAGCCCGCCGTCGGCCTGCAGCAATTCCAGGCGCGCGAACTCGCCTTCCAGCTCGGCCTCAATATCAAGCAGGTCTCGCGCGCGGTGAAGACGATCATGGGCGCCTATCGCGCCTTCCGCGACAATGACGCGACGATGCTCGAGATCAACCCGCTGGTCGTCACCAAGGACGACAAGGTGCTGGCGCTCGACGCCAAGATGTCCTTCGACGACAATGCGCTGTTCCGCCGCCATAACGTCGTCGACATGAATGACCCCTCGCAGAGCGATCCGCGCGAGGCGCAGGCGGCCGAGCACAGCCTGAATTACATCGGTCTCGACGGCGAGATCGGTTGCATCGTCAATGGCGCCGGCCTCGCCATGGCGACGATGGACATGATCAAGCACGCCGGCGGCAATCCCGCGAACTTCCTCGACGTCGGCGGCGGCGCGTCGCCGGAGCGCGTCGCGACGGCGTTCCGCCTCGTTCTGTCCGACCGGCGCGTGAAGGTCGTGCTCGTCAATATTTTCGCCGGCATCAATCGTTGCGACTGGGTCGCGCAGGGCGTCGTCGACGCCGTGCGCGCGGAGAAGATCGAGGGCGTGCCGCTCGTCGTGCGCCTCGCCGGCACCAATGTCGAAGCCGGCAAAAAGATCATTGCCGAGAGCGGCATTCCGATCATCCAGGCCGACACGCTCGCCGAAGCCGCGGAAAAAGCCGTCGCCGCCTATAAGGGCGCCAAGTAAGCGCCGGAGAACGACACATGAGCATTCTCATCGACGAAAAGACGCCGATCCTCGTCCAAGGCATTACCGGCGACAAGGGCAGCTTTCACACCAAGGAAATGATCGACTACGGCAGCAATGTCGTCGCCGGCGTCACGCCCGGAAAGGGCGGCAAGACTCATCACGGCGTGCCGGTGTTCAACACCGTGCGCGAAGCGGTGCGCGAGACCGGCGCGCAGGCGTCGATCACCTTCGTCGCGCCGGCCTTTTGCGCCGACGCGATCATGGAATCCGCCGACGCCGGCGTTCGCCTCATCTGCTCGATCACCGACGGCATTCCGGCGCAGGACATGATGCGCGTGAAGCGCTATTTCCTGCGCTTCCCGAAGGATCGCCGGCCGATGATGGTCGGCCCGAACTGCGCCGGCATCATCTCGCCGGGCAAGGCGATGCTCGGCATCATGCCGGGCCACATCTACAAGCAGGGCGCCGTCGGCCTGATCTCGCGCTCCGGCACGCTCGGCTATGAGGCGGCGTCGCAGCTGAAGGCGCTCGGCCTTGGCATATCGACCTCCGTCGGTATCGGCGGCGATCCGATCAATGGCTCGTCCTTCCTCGACCATCTGGTGCTCTTCGATAAGGACCCCGAGACGCAGGCGGTGCTCATCATCGGCGAGATCGGCGGTCCGCAGGAGGCCGAGGCTTCGGCCTGGATCAAGGAGAATTTCTCCAAGCCGGTGATCGGCTTCGTGGCGGGCCTCACGGCGCCCAAAGGCCGTCGCATGGGTCATGCCGGCGCCATCATTTCGGCTTCCGGCGACAGCGCGGCGGAAAAGACCGAGATCATGAAGTCGTACGGGCTGACCGTGGCGCCGAGCCCCGCCGAATTCGGGTCGACCGTCGCCAAAGTATTGCAGAGCGCCTGACGAGCGCCGTCGGCGTCGGCGCCTGAGCGCGCCGGCGACGCCGTGTTGCAGAAGCCGTTCGTTTCGAGCGGGCGAGCGCCCAGGGAGTTTCGATGACCGCTGAGAGCCAGACATTGAAGAGCCTGTCTTCGACCGGCCTGCCGTCTGCATACGCGACTCGTTCGGTCACCGAGGCGTCCGCCTTTCTCCGCGAGCAATTGCTCACCGTCATTCGCCGTCACACGCCGGAGATCGAGGCCGTCGTGCGCGACTCCAAGGCGGGCGCAGGGCTGGAGCCGCGCCAGATGGCGCGCGCGCTGCAGGCGCAGGGCATTCTTTTTCAGCTCGTCTCCATCGCCGAGCAGGCCTATGCGATGCGCCGGCGCCGGCGCATCGAGCGCGAAAAGGGCCACGACAAGCTGCTCGGCACGTTCGATTACGTCCTGTCGAGCGCCGCGGCTTCGGGCGTCGCCGCAGATGAAATCCGCGCGCAGCTGCAGACGCTGCGCATTCGTCCGGTGATCACCGCGCATCCGACAGAGGCGAAGCGCGTCTCGATTCTCGAAAAATATCGCCGCATCTATCTGCTGATGCGCGAACTCGAATCGACGCGCTGGACGGACCGCGAGCGCGAAGCGCTGGTCAAGTCGATCTACGATCAGATCGAACTTCTGTGGCTCACCGGCGAATTGCATCTCGAAAAGCCCACCGTCGATCAGGAAGTCGCCTGGGGGCAGCACTTCTTTCACGAGAGCATTTTCGATCTCGCGCCCGAGCTTCTTTCGTCCTGCGAACGCGCGCTGAGACGCCATTATCCCAGCGAAACCTTCGAGATCACGCCCTTCTTCCAGTTCGGGTCCTGGATCGGCGGCGACCGCGACGGCAATCCCTTCGTGACGAACGACGTCACGCGCCGCACCATGTGCGAAAATGCTGCGGCGAGCTTGAATTATTACCGAACGCGCTTCGTCGATCTCGCGCGCATGCTGTCGATCAGCCAGCGCGCCGCCGAGATTCCGCCGTCGTTCCGCGAGGAGCTGGCTGCACGGCTCACCGCGCTGCCGGACGGCCCGGCGATCGAAGCGCGCAATCAAAACGAACCCTACCGCCAGTTCGTCACGACGATCCTGCGCAAGCTCGATCAGACATTGCGCGCCGTCAACGCCGAACCGACGACCGCGCCACGCTATGCGAGCGCCGATGAATTGATCGACGACCTGCGTCTTTTGGAAAGCGCGCTTGTCGAAGCCAAGAGCGACGCGCTTGCGACGGATCTTGTATGTCCGCTGCGCCGCGCGGTGGAAATTTTCCGCTTCAGCACCGTGCGGCTCGACATCCGCCAGAACACGACGCGCACCATGCAGGCGCTCGAGGAACTGTGGCGCGTGAAGACCGGCGGCGAGACGCCGCCCGACCTCGAGTCGCCCGAATGGCGCGAATGGCTGCTCGCCGAGCTTGCGAAACCGCGCGCGGCGCCGGTTCCACGCGACACGCTTTCCGCCGATACGCGCGACGTCATCGAAATGTTCGAAGTCGTCGCCGAGATGCGCGCGCAGCTCGACCGCGAAGCCTTCGGCGGATTCATTTTGTCGATGACGCGTTCGGCGGTCGACGTGCTCGGCGTCTATCTGCTCGCCAAGGAGGCGGGGCTTTTTCTCGACGAACCCGGCGTCGAGATCCTGACGCTGCCGATCGTGCCGCTGTTCGAGACGATTGGCGATCTGCGCGCCGCGCCGGCGATCATGCGCGATCTCCTGCAGGTTCCGGTCGTGCGCCGCTCGACGCGCTGGCAGGGCTCTCTGCAAGAGGTGATGATCGGCTACTCCGACTCGAACAAGGACGGCGGCTTTCTGTCGTCGAACTGGGAGCTGTTCAAGGCGCAGGCGCGTTTGACGCAGGTCGGACGCGAACAGGGTGTCGCCATCGCCTTTTTCCATGGACGCGGCGGCTCGGTGTCGCGCGGCGGCGCGCCGACCGGCCATGCCATCGCGGCGCAGCCGGCGGGCTCCATTCGGGGCCGTTTCCGCGTCACCGAACAGGGCGAGGTGGTCTCGTTCAAATACGCCAACCGCGGCACGGCGGCCTATCAGATGGAGCTCTTGGCGTCCTCCGTGTTCCAGCACGCGCTGAAGTCGGAGCGTGAGGAAGCGCTTGCGCCGCACGCCGAATTCGACGAGGCGCTCGAGGAAATTTCCGGCGCCTCCTTCGCGGCCTATGCGAAATTCGTCGCCGATCCGGACCTCGTCGCCTATTTCCAAGCGGCGAGCCCGCTCGAAGAGATTTCGCTGCTCAACATCGGGTCGCGGCCGGCGCGGCGCTTCGGCGCGAAGAGCCTCGCGGATCTGCGCGCGATCCCTTGGGTTTTCGCCTGGGCGCAGAACCGTCATTCCATCACCGGCTGGTATGGCGTCGGCTCGGGGCTGAAAAACTTCGTCGATGTGCGCGGCGACCGCGGTTTGGAGCTGCTGCGCCGCATGTTCGAGGATTCGCGGGTGTTCCGGCTCATTATCGATGAGGTCGAGAAGACGCTCGCGCTCGTCGATCTCTCGATCGCCAAGCAATATGCCGGACTCGTCGCCGACGAAGCCGTGCGAATCAAAATCTTCAAAGCGATCGAAGACGAATTCGCATTGACGCGGGAAATGGCGCTGCGCGTCACCGGCGGCGAGGAGCTGGCGGATCGCTTTAAGGAATATCAGGCGCGGCTGTCGCATCGCCTGCAGACCATCAACGAGGTCAATCGCGAGCAGGTGGCGCTGCTTCGCCGGTTCCGCGAGGCTAAGGACGAAGCGGAGAAAGAGGCCGTCAAAGTGCCTCTGCTGCTTTCGATCAGCTGCGTCGCCGCCGGCCTTGGCGCCACAGGCTAATTCAACAGGAAGGGGTAAAGATATGAGCTTCACTTTGATCGAGCAGGCGACGCCGCGTCTCCACCGCTCGGAGCTTGCCGTGCCGGGCTCTGCGCCGGGCATGTTCGAAAAGGCCGCGCAGTCGAAGGCTGATCAGATTTTCCTTGATCTCGAAGACGCAGTCGCGCCCGACGACAAGGAGCAGGCGCGCAAGAACATCATCCAGGGCCTCAACGACATCGACTGGGGCAAGAAGGTGATGACGCTGCGCATCAATGGCCTCGACACGCAGTATTGCTATCGCGACGTCGTCGACGTTCTCGAGAACTGCCCGCGTCTCGACGTCGTGCTGATCCCCAAGGTTGGCGTTCCGGCCGACGTCTACGCGATCGACATGATGATCACGCAGATCGAGCAGTTCAAGAAGCGCACCAAGCGGATCGGCATCGAAATCCTGATCGAGACCGCGCTCGGCATGGCCAATGTCGAAGCCATCGCCCAGTCGTCGAAGCGTCTCGAAGCCATGTCCTTCGGCGTCGCCGATTATGCGGCGTCCACCCGCGCCCGCACGACCGTCATCGGCGGCGTCAATCCGGACTACGGCGTGCTCACCGACAAGGACTCCAGCGGCAATCGCGAATATTACTGGGCCGATCAGTGGCACGCGGCGCAGACGCGCATGATGGTCGCGTGCCGCGCCTATGGCCTGCGTCCGATCGACGGTCCCTTCGGCGACTTCGGCGATCCGGACGGCTATATCGCCGCCGCCAAGCGCGCGGCGGTGCTCGGCTATGAAGGCAAGTGGGCGATCCATCCTTCGCAGATCGAACTCGCCAATCAGGTCTTCACGCCGTCCGACGCCGAGGTGACCAAAGCGCGCCGCATTCTCGATGCGATGGCGCAGGCCGCCAAGGACGGCAAGGGCGCCGTCTCGCTCGACGGCCGCCTGATCGACATCGCCTCGATCCGCATGGCCGAGGCGCTGATCGAAAAGGCCAACGCCATGGCGGCGGCGTAAGTCAGGCGCTACGCCCCAACAGCGGGCATGTTCTCAGGGCGAGGGATGGCGTAACGCCGCCCTCGCCCTGTTTTTTCGATGGGTCCAAATTCTTGTTGATGATTTTACCGGACGCGCGTCCGCCACTCCGGTCGGAAGCGGTCTGACGCAGCAGCCGACCACGTTCGGGGAACCGCCATGCGCCAGGTTTTTTTGACTTCCGCAGCGATCATGCTGCTGTGTTCCACGAGCCAGGCGTTCGCCTGCGCCGGCGACGGTCTGGGCCGCGCCGGATGGAAGCTGGATCACAAGGACTTTTCCAGTCGCGACAATTTGCCGTTTCTCAGTCCGGGCAATGACAGCCGCGTCAACGCGCAGTTTCTGATGATGGACGCGCGGCCCTGGCCCGTCGACGCGCGAAAAGACGAGGCGAAGCTCGACATCTATCCAGACTATTTCGTGCTCTTCGCGCGCGACGTTTTCAATGACGCTTTCGCACGAAACTCTTGCGATTATGCGCGTCGGCTCGTGAAAGATGCGACGTCGACGCCGAGCGACTTTCTTGAGGAAGGCACGCGATGCGTCTCCGTTCAAAGCGGGGAGGACGGCTTTGTTCAGGCCGCGCAGGCCGACAGGGCGCTGAGCGACGCCGCGCGCGCCGCGCTGATCCGTTCGCGCAAGGAGATGACCGCAGCCTGCCGGGGGAATGATGCGGCGCCTGGCGCCCCAAATCTTGCTGCGAATCTTTATGTCGCGGGCGCCGACGCATCGGCGGCGGCGCGCGAATTCGCCACCTATCTTGCCGGCGCCAAATCCTTTTACGACGGCGGATTCGACGCTGCGCTCGCAGCTTTTCGCGGCCTCGCGAAAGCGCAGAACGAGTGGCTGCGCGAGAGCGCGCGCTACATGGTGGCCCGCACGCTTCTGAACAAGGCGTCGGTCGGCGCGTTTGCGGAACTGGATGGCGCGCCCGAGCCGAAAGTGGCGGACCGCGACTCTTTGAAAGCGGCGGAAGCCGAATTCAAGTCCTATCTCGCGGACGATCCGCACGGCCGCTATGCGGCGTCGGCGCGCGGGCTGTTGCGCCGCGTCTATTGGCTCGCCGGCGACAGGCTGCAGGCCGCGACCGAATACGCATGGCAGCTGAGCCATGCGCGCGATCCGAACGCCAATCTCCGCAGCTCGGATCTCGCCGCTGAAATCGATTCGAAACTCGGTCTCGACTCACAAGACGTCCATGACGCAAATCTTCTCGCGATCGACGATCTGACGATGATGCGGCAGACCGATGAGTCGCAGAAGAAGTTCTCGGCCGCGGATCTCGACGCGCAGGCGCGAGACTTCGCGGGCCATGAGGCGCTGTTCAACTTTCTGGAAGCGGCGCGCGCCTACTATGTCGACGGCGATCATGCGAAGGCGTTGACGCTGTTGGGCGATTCGACGCCGGGGCCGTTGTCGCCGCCCAATCTCGGGTTCAGCCGCGAAGTTCTTCGCGGTCAGGCGCTGATGGCGGACGGGCGCAATGCGGCGGCGATCGACCACTGGACCCGGCTGCTGCCGCGCGCGACGCTGCCCTGGCAGAAAGAGGCGGTCGAACTCGGACTGGCGCTGAGCTGGGAGCGCTCCGGAGAAGTCAACAAAGTCTTCTTGAAGGACACGCAACTGTCGTCGGCGCGGATTCGCGCGATGCTGCTGCGCTATATTGCAGGTCCGATCCTGCTGCGGATGGCCGTCGCGGATCCGGCCTCGGCCGAGGAGCGCAAGCTTGCGCGCTTCGTGCTTCTCTTCAAAGAGGCGACGCACGGCCAGTATGCGGGCTTTCTTCGGGATTATTCTGCGGAGGGGCTGGCGAAGGATGACGCCGACACCGCACGGCCCGGGCAATATCCCAATTACCAGTCCAGCGTCTTCCTGTGGGGCGGCGGCGCCGACAAGGGCTATGTTTGTCCCGACCTCAAGTCGATTGTCGGCGAACTCGCCGCCAATCCTCAGGATCCGCACGCCATGTTGTGCTTCGGCGATTTCATCCGCACGAACAGTCTCGACGGATTCGAGGCGTCCCGGCCGAAACCCGACGAACTTGGCGGCGGCAAATCGATATTTCCCGGCGAACCCTATGCGCGCGGCGAGGTCTATAAGAAGCTCATCGGCGCGCCGGCGACGCCTGCGCGCGAGCGGGCTTATGCGCTCTACCGCGCGATCAACTGCTACGCGCCGGCGAACAACAACACATGCGGCGGCAAGGACGTCGAGAAGGCCCAGCGCAAGGCCTGGTACGACCAGCTCAAGGCGCAATATGGCGCGACAACATGGGCGAAAAGCCTGAGATATTACTGGTGACTGTTTCGCGGCGCATCGCCGCCGCATGTCTCCTCGCCTTTGGCGTCCTTTGGGCGGCGCCGACAGCGGCGGACGAGGGGATTGTGCGCGCGGCCGATTACGACGCCTATTGGCTATGGGCCGGCGTGCGCGCGCGTCCCGAACTCGCTGCGGCCAAGACCATCTATCTGCTTCAGGCTGAAATCGGACCCGACGCTTCGGGCGAGACGCGGCTGAAGGCGCAGGGCGCGAGCGAGCCAAGCCCGCATCCGCAAGCCTTATGGCTGGTCTATCGGGCGCGCAGCCTCGACTGGACGCCCGCGATTTTTGCGGCGGTCAAGCGTCGGCTTGCCGCGTGGCGCGCCAAGTCGGACAAGGTCGTCGGCGTCCAGATCGACTTTGACGCCGCAACGCGCGGTCTGACCACATATGCGGCCTTCCTTGCGGAGTTGCGTCAGACGCTGCCGCCCGATTGCGCGCTCAGCATCAGCGGGCTGATGGACTGGGCCTCTCAGGCGACTCCGGAAGACATTGACAGGCTGGGGCGGAGCGTCGACGAGGTCGTGTTTCAGACCTATCGCGGCCGCGCCACCGTCGATCATATCGACGATTATCTGGCGCGCGTCGGACGTGTCCATACGCCGTTCCGGCTCGGCCTCGCCGAGGGCGCCGTCTGGTCGCCGCCGGAAACGCTGGCGCGTCACCCGTATTTTCGCGGCTACGTTGTGTTTTTGAGGAATCCGCCGCGATGACCGCGCCGCAGCGCGCGACTCCGCGCCCGGTTGACGGGCGCTTGAGATGCTGAAAAGACAGCCCCGACGGTTGTCGCAGCTCTACGGCGCCAACCGACAGATTGCCAAGAGAACAAGGTAGAAAGGCGCGATGTCCGACGATCTCCGCACCCTCCTTCGCGCCATGTTCGACGCCGCCGTCGGCGCCGCGTCGCCTGCCGTGTGCCTGCCGCCGCATCTTGCGAAGATCGCCCCGCCCAAGGGCCGCACGATCGTCATCGGCGCGGGCAAGGCCGCGGCCTCCATGGCGGCGGCCGTCGAGACGCATTGGAGCGGTCCGCTCGAAGGCCTCGTCGTCACGCGCTACGAGCATGGCGCGCCGACGAAACATATTGAGGTGATCGAGGCGTCCCATCCGGTTCCGGACGCCGCCGGGCGCGAGGCCGCGAAGCGCATTTTGCAGACGGTGCAGGGGCTGACCGAAGACGATCTGGTGCTCGCGCTGATCTCCGGCGGCGGATCGGCGCTGATGGCGCTGCCGGCCGAAGGCGTCACGCTCGAAGAAAAGCAGGCGGTGAACAAGGCGCTGTTGAAGAGCGGCGCGAATATTTCCGAGATGAATTGCGTGCGCAAGCATCTCTCGGCCATCAAGGGCGGGCGTCTCGCCCGCGCTGCGGCGCCGGCGCGCGTCGTGGCGCTGATGATCTCCGACGTGCCGAATGACGATCTTTCGGTGATCGCTTCCGGCCCCACGGTTCCTGATCCGACGACTCGCGAAGACGCGCTGGCGGTCATCGCCAAATATAAGATCGACGCGCCGGCGGCGGTGCTTGCGCATCTGCAGAAGCCCGAATGCGAAACGCCCAAGCCGGGCGACGCCATTTTCAAGAACGTGCAGAACATCCTCATCGCGACGCCGCAAGGCTCGCTCGACGCGGCCGCCAGCGTGGCGAAGACCGCAGGCTTTACGCCCTGCATCCTCGGTGATCTTGAGGGCGAGTCGCGCGACGTGGCGCTGGTGCACGCCGGCATCGCCAAACAGATCGCCATCCATGGCCAGCCCTTCGCGCCGCCGGTCGCCATCATCTCCGGCGGCGAAACCACCGTCACGGTGCGCGGCAAGGGACGCGGCGGACGCGACGCCGAGTTTCTGCTCGGCCTCACGCTCGCGCTCGAAGGCTTTGGCGGCATATCGGCGATCGCCTGCGACACCGACGGCATCGACGGCAGCGAGGACAACGCGGGCGCGATCATGACAGCGGATTCGTTCGAACGCGCGAAACAGGCCGGCGTCGATCTGAAGGCGCATTTCGCCAATAATGACGCCTATACGGCTTTCGAGAAGCTCGGCGATCTGGTCGTGACCAAGCCGACGCGCACCAATGTCAATGACTTCCGGGCAATATTGGTGCCGAAGCGGGTTTGACGGCGCATCTAGCGGAGCGGGTCGGACTCATGCCCGACTCTCGGCCTGGCGCACAACTCGTCAAGCATGCGAACCGTCGTTCAGCGGACCTTTTCCGCGAGCCAAATTTTTATGAGCGACTGATAGGGCACGTCGCGCTTGTTGGCGGCGATCTTGATCTGCTCAAGCAGACCAACCGGAAGCCGCAGAGAAATCGCCGTCGTCGAAGGCTTGAGATTCGGCATCCGAACGCGCCTCGCCTTGCTCCAGTCGACATTCTCCGCCGAGTCGTGACTTTCCCAATACGCACGCTCCTCTGCTTCAGTCACGAAGGTCGGCGCAGGCTTAGTCGTCTTGCTCATAACGTTGTCGTTCCTTGCGGCTCATGTTGCGCGCGGAGATGATTCGAATGCGCGTCCCGTCCGCGCGGAGCGTGAACGTGACGTGCAATAGTCGAGATGCGTCCGTTCGGCCGAGCGCATGATAGCGTGGCTCGCGATCGTTGTGAGCCAAATCATCGGTCACGATCAGAGGGTCGTTGACGAATATCTGCTCGGCCTCCGCTTGGCCGACGCCGTGCTTTTCGAGGCTCTTGCGCTCGTTGCCATGATCCCATTCGAACCCGACGACATGCTCGAAATCGACCATGTATGTATATATTCATAATATACAACAAGGTCAATAATGCGAACATGCCGAGTGTTGCGCGAGCGGGGCAACCCGCTTAAAGGAACGCCCATGAACAAGCCTGTGAGCCCGGAGCCGTTCGATCCGCGTGGCGCGGCGGCGATGTTTGAGCGCTATCGCCGCGACGATTCGCCAAAGCCGAAACAGTGGAACGATACGCTCGACCTTATTCTCGCGCATCGTTCGCATCGGAATTTCCTGCCTCAGCCGCTGCCCGAAGGCGCGCTGGAGATCATCGTCGCCACCGCGCAGTCGGCGTCGACGTCGTCAAATCTGCAGGTCTGGAGCGTGGTCGCCGTTGAGGACGACGCCCGTAAGGCGCGTCTCGCCGATCTCGCCGGCGGTCAGAAGCATGTTCACCGGGCGCCGCTGTTCCTCGTCTGGCTGTGCGATCTGGCGCGGCTCGAGAATCTCGGGCGCGACAAGGGGCGCGATGCGGCCGGACTGTCGTATTTCGAGATGTTCCTGACCGGCGTCGTCGACGCCGCGCTCGCTGCGCAGAACGCCGTAACCGCGCTCGAATCGATCGGCCTCGGCTGCTGCTATATCGGCGCGATGCGCAACAAGCCGGAAGAGGTCGCCAAGGAGCTGAATCTGCCGCCGAACGTCTTCGCCGTTTTCGGCATGGCGGTCGGCGTTCCGGATCCGGCGGCCAACGCCGCCGTCAAGCCTCGCCTCGGACAAGGGGCCGTGCTCCATCGCGAGCAATATGAGTGGAACGACGCGCAGCGCGAGGCGATCGAGACGCTCGACGCGAAATTCAAGGACTTCCAGAAGGAGCAGGGTCTGCCCGATCAGGGCTGGACTCGCCAGGCGCTGTCGCGGGTCCGCGGCCCGGATGCGCTGAGCGGACGCGATCGCATTCGCGAGGCTTTGAACGCGTTGGGCTTCGGCCTCAAGTGACATGACGACAATAGGGGCTGGCGCGATGGACGCTCATGCGAATGCAGCGAACGCATATTCAGGCGAAATTTTCGACCTCTGGGACACCTATAAGAAGGTCGTCGTCAAAGACTTCATGTTCCACGCCGCGCTGAGCGAGGAAGTCGAGCGCGCCTTGCGCGCCCGCTTCCAAGGCGGCGACTTTTCCCTGCTCGATCTCGGTTGCGGCGACGCGCATGTCTTTGCGCCCATTCTGCGCCGCATCCCGCCGGCGAGCTACAAAGGCGTCGACCTTTCCGACACCGCGCTCGCGCTCGCTGCGGAGAACCTGAAATCTCTATGCTGTCCGGTGCGGCTCGCGCATAGCGATCTGCTTTCGGCGCTTTCCGACGACGTCGCATACGACGTCATTCACAGCAGTTTCGTTCTTCATCATCTGGCGACCGAGGACAAAGCGGAATTTTTTCGTCGCGCGTCGCGCGCGCTCGCGCCGGGCGGTTTGCTGTTGCTGGTCGACACGATGCGCGACGAAGGCGAAAGCCGGGATGATTATCTCAAACATTATTTCGACTGGATCGAGAAGGACTGGGCAGGTTTGTCCCGCGACGAGAAGGACGCGATTTTCGAACATATCTCGACCAGCGACTACCCAGAGCCCGTGTCGCTTCTCGACCATCAGGCGCGCGCGGCGGGCTTGCGCCGCTTGCCGGGCGACGTTCCGCATCGCTGGCACCATCTCATGCGCTTCGAGCGAGCCTAACCGATGTCGGAAGCGGCGGTCGCAGCCGCACGAAACCCCCGAACAGCGCGCGAGAGCGTCGACGCCGACCGCGTCGTCGGCAAGGCGTCGCGACGACTGATCCCCTTTCTCGTCACGGGATTCATCGTCGCCTATCTCGACCGCGTGAACATCGGGTTCGCGGCGCTGACGATGAACAGCGAACTCGGGTTTACGCCGGAATTCTTCGGATGGGGCGCCGGCGTCTTCTTTATCGGCTATTGCCTGTTTGAAGCGCCGAGCAATTACATCATGCACCGCGTCGGCGCGCGCGTCTGGATCGCGCGCATCATGGTCAGCTGGGGCATTGTTTCGGCGCTCACCGCATTCATCTGGAGCGAAGCGAGCTTCGTCGTTTTGCGTCTGCTCCTCGGCGTGATGGAAGCCGGCTTTGCGCCGGGCGTCATTCTCTATCTCACCTACTGGATTCCCGCCGCGCAACGCGCGCGCGTTCTCGCGGGCTTCCTTATTGCGGTGCCCGTATCGAGCGCGATTGGATCGCCGATCTCCGGACTCATCCTCACGTCGATGGATGGCGTTGGCGGGTTCAGCGGCTGGCGCTGGCTGTTTCTGATGGAGGCGATTCCCTCGATCATGATGGGAATCGTTTGCTTCTTCTACCTGCCTGACGGTCCAGGATCGGCGAAATGGCTGACGTCCGGAGAAAAAGCGTCACTGCGCGCCGCGCTGGACAGCGAGGCGGAACCGGATCACGGCGACCACTGGCGCGCGCTCAAGGACATGCGCGTGCTCGTTCTCGGCGTCGCCTATTTCGGAATTGTCGTTGCGCTCTACGGCTTGGGCTTCTGGCTGCCGCAAATCATCAAATCCTTTGGATTCGGCGTCGCCGCGACAAGCCTGCTGGCGTCGGTTCCCTATGTCTGCAGCGCCCTCGCGATGTGGGCGTGGAGCCGCAGCTCCGATCGCCGGCGCGAGACCGTCGGCCACACGGCGCTTGCCGCGGTCGTCGGCGCCGTGGGCCTGGCCTGCGCCGCCTATGCGCCGACGCCATTGCTGTCCATGATCGCGCTGTCCGTCGCAGCCGTCGGCGCGATCGCGGCGCTGCCGACCTTCTGGAGCTTCACGACGCTCGCGCTCGGATCGGCCGACGCCGTCGTCGGCGTGGCGGTGATCAACTCGATCGGCAATACCTCAGGCTTCGCCGGGCCCTACCTTGTCGGCCTCATCAAGGGCGCGACGGGAGAATTCTCCGCCGCGCTGCTCGCGCTCGCTTTTGGCCCGCTGATCACGGCGTTCCTGCTTTTGCGGGCGCGGCGTTGAGCGAATAATAGATATCGAGCGCGCGGCGCTTGAGTTCGTCGACGGTGATCTCCTCCTTGCGCGCCGAGAACGACCAGACATGGCCGAAGGGATCGCGCACGGTCCCGCTGCGGTCGCCGTAGAACATATTCTGCGGACCGCAGACCTTGGTCGCGCCGGCTTCGATCGCTTTGATGAAGATCGAGTCGACGTCCGGCACATAGACGCTCAGACTGACCGACGATCCGCGGAGCGCTTTGGGCGGCGTCAACCCGCCTTCTTCATACACGTCGGCGAGCATAATGATCGAATCGCCGATCATGATCTCGGCATGGGCGATGAGGCCGTTGGGGAGTTCGATGCGCACCCGCTCCTTGGCGCCGAGCGCGCTTTTGTAAAAATCGAGCGCCTTCGCGGCGCCGGCGATGCAGAGATAAGGCGTCACTTTGCCGTAAGGCGCTGGAACAGATGCGTCGGACATGTTTTCTTCCCTCACTCAATTAGAATAACGCGCTCCGGCTCAAGGCAAGAGGGGATCTATCCCTCGATCGCTTCGCGCTTGATTTCGAGTTCCAGCCACGACTCCTCGGCGGCGGAGAGGTCGGCTTGCGCCGCGGCGAAAGCCTCGCTCGCCTTGGCGAACTTCGCCGGGTCCCGTGAATAGAGTTCGGGGTCGTCGAGCGCCTTCTGCAGCTTCCCGCATCTTTCCCGCAATTCGTCGATCCTGCCGGGCAGAGTCGCGAGCGCATGCTGCTCCTTGAAGGAGAGCTTCTGCTTCGTCGGCGCCTTCTCCCGCGGCGCCGGCTTTTCTTTCGTCTCGCGCGCCGTCGCGGCGATCGCCTCCCGCGCGCCGACGCCTGCGCCGCGTTGTGCGACCATGTCGCTGTAGCCGCCGGCATATTCGATCCAGCGGCCCGCTCCTTCGCTCATCAACACGCTCGTCGCGATACGGTCGAGAAAATCGCGGTCGTGGCTCACGACGATGAGCGTGCCGGGATAGTCGGCGAGCATTTCCTCCAGAAGATCGAGCGTTTCGAGATCGAGATCGTTCGTCGGTTCGTCGAGCACGAGAAGGTTCGACGGCTTCGCCAGGGCGCGCGCGAGCAGCAAGCGTCCACGTTCGCCGCCCGACAGCCTGCCGATGGGCGTGCGCGCCTGTTCGGGCTTGAACAGAAAGTCCTTCATATACCCGACGACGTGACGCCGTTCGCCGTTGATCTCGATCGTGTCGGAGCCGCCGCCGGTCAGCGCGTCCTGCAGGGTAGTCGCCGGATCGAGACTTGCGCGGTTCTGTTCGAGGGTCGCCATTTCGAGATTGGCGCCCAATCGCACCTTGCCGTGATCCGGCGCGAGCGCGCCGGTCAGGAGATTGACGAGCGTCGTCTTGCCGGCGCCGTTCGCCCCCACGAGGCCGAGGCGATCGCCGCGCAGAATGCGCGTCGTGAAATTCTCGACGATCATGCGCGCGCCGTAGGATTTGCCGATCCTGATCGCCTCGATCACGAGCTTGCCGGAAAGCTGCGCTTCGCTCGCTTCGAGCTTCACGTCGCCCGTCGGCATGACCCGGTTGCGGCGCTCCGCGCGCAAATGATGCAGGCCGGCGAGCCGCTTCATATTGCGCTTGCGCCGACCCGAGACGCCGTGGCGGAGCCAATGTTCTTCGGCGACGATCCTGCGCTCCAGCTTGTGCTGCTGCTTGTCCTCTTCCTCCAGTTCACGATCGCGCCAGGTCTCGAACTCCTTGAAGCCGCGCGCCAGATGGCGGGTGCGGCCGCGGTCGATCCAGAGCGTTTCGCGCGTCAGGTCCTGGAGAAAGCGGCGGTCATGGCTGATGAGCACGAGCGCGGAGCGCAGCGCCGCGAGCTTTTCTTCGAGCCACAGGATCGTTGGCAGATCGAGGTGGTTCGTTGGCTCGTCCAGGAGCAGAATGTCGGGCTCCGGCGCGAGAACGCGGGCGAGCGCCGCGCGCCGCGCCTCGCCGCCCGAGAGGCGCGCAGGATCCTCGTCGCCGTGCAGCCCAAGATCATTGAGCAGCGTCCGGCCGACGTGGGGATCGTCGAGCGGGCCAAGACCGGCTTCGACATAGGCGAGCGTCGTGGCGAAGCCCGAAAAGTCCGGCTCCTGCGGCAGATAGCGCAGCGACGCGCCGGGCTGCAGAAACCTTACGCCGCCGTCGGACTCGATTTCGCCCGCCGCGATCTTGAGAAGCGTCGATTTGCCCGAGCCGTTTCGGCCGACCACGCAGAGCCGCGCGCCCGGCGCAACCGAGAGATCGGCGCCATCGAGCAGCGGCTTTCCGCCGAGGGTCAGGGCGACGCCTTGCAGGGCGAGAAGGGGCGGCGGAGGCATGGAAGCTTAGCGGCGTTTCATAAACATGAGATAAGCTTTTTCCACGCCGCCGCGCCCTTTGTCACCCCCGGCGCCGAGGAGCCGAAGCGATGCCCGTCACCACCGAGCAAATTCTTGCGGGACAGGCGGTCTACACGCCCAAAATGCTGGCGATTTACGACGTGCTGGTGCTCGGCCTGTCCAATCGCTGGATCTGGAAATGTCCGACGCCGCGCCTGCTCGCCCATTACGACCGGCGCATCAGCGGCAATCACCTCGATGTCGGTGTCGGCACCGGCTATTTTCTCGATCGCTGCCGCTTTCCGACTCCGGCGCCGCGCATCGCGCTCATGGATCTCAACCGAGACGCGCTGCAATTTGCCGCGCAACGGATTGCCCGCTACCGGCCGGAGACTTATGCGCGCAATGTTCTGGAGACGATCGATTTTGACGGCGCGAAATTCGACTCGCTCGGCCTCAACTATCTGCTTCACTGCCTGCCGGGCGATATGGCGGCCAAGGCGCGCGCTTTCGATTTTCTGTCGCCCTTGATGAACCCCGGCGCCGTCGTTTTCGGTTCGACGCTGCTGCAGGGCGGCGTCGCGCGCAGCTTTGCGGCGCAAAGGCTGATGGCGTTCTATAATTCCAAGGGCATCTTCTCGAATACGCAGGACGATCTGGAGACGCTGACGCGCGAACTCGAAAAGCGCTTCGACGCCGTCAGCGTGGAAACGGTTGGCTGCGTCGCGCTGTTTTCGGCGCGCGTGAAGCAGTCAGCCCTCTAGTCCCAGCGCCTTTCGCACTCGCGCCGAATAGCCGTAAAGGTCCGGGCGCTGCACGAGACGTCCGCCTTCGTCGACATAGATGGTGAAATATTCGACGTGGATCGGCAGCGGCTTCGAAAGATTGATGTAGCGCTCGGAGCCGCCGATCAGCCGGCGCATGCGGCTTTCCGACCAGCCGCTGCCGGGACCGAGCACGGCTTCGGCGAGCGCAAAAGGCGCATCGACGCGCATGCAGCCGTGACTGAAGGCGCGATGCGACGCGGCGAACAAATTGCGCGACGGCGTATCGTGCAGATAGACCGAGAAGTCATTGGGGAACATGAATTTGATGCGGCCAAGCGCATTGCGTTCTCCGGGCGGCTGGCGCACCACGAGCTTGCCGCCGCGATAGGAAACATTGAAGCCGTTCGCCGCGATGGCGGCGACGTCGCCATTGGCTTTCGGCAGCATCTCCTTGTTCAGGATCGACGGCGGCACGTTCCAATAGGGATTGACGATGATGTATTGCAGCGCGTTGGAGAAGATTGGCGTCGGCGTCTGCTCCTTGCCGACGATGACGCGCGTGCGATGCGTAACCTCGCCGTTGCGCACGACGGCGAGTTCGAAATCGGGAATATTCACCTCGACCCATTCTTGGCCGAGGTCGCGCGGCAGCCAGCGCCACCGCTCCATATTGGCGACGATTTCGGCCTCGACGCGCGAGGTCGAAGCGCGCACAAGCGCAGCGGCGCGGCGGCGCTTCGATTTGCCTGCGGGAGGCAGGGCGTCGCTCTGCGTCACGCCATCAGCGGCTGAGGCGTAACGTCCGTCGGACGCCGGCGCGCTGGCGCGCTGCGCCCTCAGCTCGACCAGCTTCTCGCGCAACAGCTGATAGCCGTAATGCGTGGGATTATAGGCGTGCAGCGCGTCGCCGGCGTTTTCGCCGGCGCCGGCGATTTCGGCCACGGCGGGCGCCGGATCGGGAAGGGTGGTTTTGGCGCCGATGAGCCGCGAGATGCGTTCGGGTTCGATCCTGGAGCCGCGCGCCTGCAAGGCGTAGGCGGCGACGGACTCCGACAGCGCGAGATCGTCCGCCGCCGTCGGCGCGGCCTTCTCCGCGTCGGGCGAGGCGTATGCCCTGAGGTCGAGCCCGTCGTCGGCGGCGCGCGCGAGCTGCGCCAGCGCCGCGCGGGCCGAGGCGCGCCATTCTCCATTCTCAATCCAGAAGGGCGCGAAATTTCGAGCCGCGTAGGCGGCGGCCAGCGCCGCGCGAAGACGACGGCGCTCCGGCTGAAGGGCCGCGTCGCTGGAGGTCGACCAGGCGTCGAGCGCCAGAGCGAGGTCGCGGCTTGCTTCTGGCTGCAGGCTCCAGGCGAGATCGAGCGGGTCCGGCTCTATCGGCGCCGGGCGCGGCGCGATATCGAGCAGGATTGCCGCCGGCGCGGCGTCCGCAACCGCGAAATCTGGATTGTCCAAGGGGGCGCGCGCCGGAACCCGCGCGAGGCCAGACAGCGCGACGAGCGGCGGCGGGTCAAACGCTTCGGCGCGACGGGGCGGATACTGACCCGCGCGCGCCGGCGCCGCGAACGCCAAAACGATCGCGGACGCAATAGCGATATGGGAAATTCGCCCGGCCTTTTCGCCAGCAGTCATAGCTCTTCCTCGCGCGAACCTCGTGCGGCGAGGTCTAGGCGTCATTTCGGTGAAGATCCGTGCGATGGCGCAAGCGCGCGGCGCTTGGCCATTGCTTCGCCTGAACGTAATGCGCGGCAGCGGCCTTGTGAATCGGAGAGGGCCGACGCATCCTGTTGAATCGCCAAAAAAACCCGACTGTGGCGGCTGCGCTACAGTGGCCCCGATGGCGGGCCGGGCGCGAAAGCGTTATGATTGGCCGTGATCCTCGAGGGCGCCGATGAAACCCTATATCGTCATCGTTCATAAGGACGAGAACAGCGCCTATGGCATGAGCTTTCCCGACGCGCCGGGATGTTTCTCGGCGGCCGACGAGATCGACGACATCTTCGCCATGGCCAGCGAGGCGCTGGAGCTCTGGGCGGAGGGCATGCGGGAAGACGGGCTGCCGATCCCCGAGACGCGTGATTTTCAAGTCTTGCGGAATGATCCGAAATGGGCGGAGAGCTTTGCTGACGCGGAAATCGTGATCGCCGTCGAAGCGCCTTGGGCTCAACGGCGAGAGGCCGCAGAATAAGTCAATCGTTCAGCCATCCTGCGCTTTCATAAATGCTGAGCACAGTCTTTGGCGGCATGTCCTTTTTGGGATGCGCCACGGTGACGCGACCGGCTTTCGTCGGATGCTTGAACTGACGATGCGAACCCTTAGAGCGCACGAGACGCCACCCTTCCTGTTCGAGGCGGCGAATGATGTCGCGGCTGTTGGAGAGCATGTGAGCGCCTTATGATTCGACGCCCGATTATCGCAGCAGGTCGCAATTGCGTTCGGTGAAAGAAGACTTATGCCAGTAACTCACAATAGCGATGAAAATCTATGTGGAAATCGGGGAAGTAGCTAAATCCATTATTGACGAATTGCTGGTTCACACCTTCCCGAGAACTCCCAAGCTGCGGCTTTCACCCCGCCTCGACAAAACTCTCCAGCACCATCTTCCTGCCGGCCTTGTCGAAATCGACCGTGAGCTTGTTGCCGTCGACCGCCGCCACGGAGCCCGGTCCAAACTTCAAATGAAACACCCGCGCGCCGATCGAAAAGCGCGAACCGCCGGACGAGCGGGCGATCACTTCGCCATCGATCGTCATCGGCTGTCTCCCGCGCGACGGGCGAGACGCGCGCGTCGGCTCGCCCCGCGCAGAGTCGCCGCGCGCCGCCTGCGCCCGCTTCCATCCAGGCGTCGAATAGTCGGAGCCATAGACGTCGAGATTGGCGAAACGCGAGACCCCATAGGAGCCATATTGCGAGGCGTTCGGCGCCTCGACCACCTCGACATTGTCGGACGGCAGATTGTCGATGAAGCGCGATGGAACCGTCGGCTGCCACAGACCGTGGATGCGCCGGTTGCTGGCGAAATAGATCTTGGCGCGGCGCTTGGCGCGGGTCAGGCCGACATAGGCGAGGCGGCGCTCCTCCTCGAGGCCGGCGCGCCCCTGTTCGTCAAGCGTGCGCTGGCTCGGAAACAACCCTTCCTCCCAGCCGGGGAGATAGACGGTCTCGAATTCGAGGCCCTTGGCGCCATGCAGCGTCATGATCGACACGCGCTCCTGATCGACCGCGCTGTCAGCCTCCATGACGAGCGACACATGTTCGAGGAAGGAGTCGAGGTCGGGAAAAGCCTCCATCGCCCGAACAAGCTCTTTCAAATTGTCGAGCCGGCCGGCGGCTTCCGGGCTCCTGTCCGCGCGCCACATCTCCGTGTAGCCGGATTCGTCGAGCACCTGTTCGGCGAGTTCATGTTGCGGCTTGGAATCGATCAGCGCGCGCCAGCGGTCGAAATCGCCGATCAGGCTCCGCAGCGCGCCGCGGGGCTTCGGCTTCAGCTCCTCGCTCTCGACAAGGACGCGCGCCGCCTGCATCAGCGGAATCCGCTCGCGCCGCGCATATTCATGCAGCAGTTGCAGCGTGGCGTCGCCGAGACCGCGTTTCGGCGTATTGACGATGCGCTCGAAAGCGAGACCGTCGGCCGGCTGCGCGACGCAGCGCAGATAGGCGAGCGCGTCGCGGATTTCGAGACGCTCGTAAAAGCGTGGACCGCCGATGACGCGATAGGGGAGGCCGATCTCGACGAAGCGCTCCTCGAATTCGCGCATCTGAAACGAGGCGCGCACGAGAATGGCGATCTCTTCCAGCGAATGCGCCTGGCGGTGCAATTGTTCGATGTCTTCGCCGATCGCGCGCGCTTCTTCCTGGCTGTCCCACACGCCGGTGAGCGTCGGC
The DNA here is from genome assembly GCF_050251305.1 of Methylocystis sp. Classification (GTDB taxonomy): domain Bacteria; phylum Pseudomonadota; class Alphaproteobacteria; order Rhizobiales; family Beijerinckiaceae; genus Methylocystis. The sequence goes on from NZ_JBFWNB010000009.1 coordinate 88,301, forward strand.
TTTTCGCCTTCGCCGCCGTCCGTAAAAAGCGTTTTCCCAAGCCGTCCGTCATTGTGGGCGATGAGATGCGAGGCGGCGGCGAGAATATGTCCCGTCGAGCGGTAATTGCGCTCGAGGCGGATGACCTTGGCGCCGGGAAAATCCTGCTCGAAACGCAAGATGTTCTCGACTTCGGCGCCGCGCCAGCCATAGACGCTTTGATCGTCGTCGCCGACGCAGCAGAGATTTTGCTGGCCCGGCGCGCGCCCCAGCGCAATCAGCCGCAGCCACAAATATTGCGCGACATTGGTGTCCTGATATTCGTCGACGAGAACATATTTGAAGCGCCGCCGATAGTCGGCAAGCACATCCGGATTGTCGCGAAAGAGCCGCAGACTCTCCATCAGCAGATCGCCGAAATCGACGGCGTTGAGAACCTTGAGCCGCTCCTGATAGAGCGCGTAAAGCGCCGCGCCCTTGCCGTTGGCGAAGCTCTCGGCCTCGCCGGCCGGCACCTGCGCCGGGGCAAGGCCGCGATTCTTCCAGCCGTCGATGCGCATGGCGAGCGCGCGCGCCGGCCAGCGCTTGTCGTCGATATTCTCCGCCTGCAGCACCTGCTTCAAGAGGCGGATCTGATCGTCCGTGTCGAGAATGGTGAAGTTCGGCTTCAGCCCGACGAGCTCGGCGTGGCGGCGCAAAATCTTGGCGCTGATTGCGTGAAACGTGCCGAGCCATTGCATCGCCTGCGCGCCTTCGCCGACCAGCGCCTCGACGCGTTCGCGCATTTCGCGCGCCGCCTTGTTGGTGAAGGTGACGGCGAGGATTTCATAGGCGCGCGCCTTGCCGAGCGCGAGGATATGGGCGATGCGCGTCGTCAGCGCCCGAGTCTTGCCGGTGCCGGCGCCGGCGAGCACCAGCACCGGACCGTCGAGCGTCTCGACGGCGGCGCGCTGCTCCGGGTTGAGCGAGTCGAGATAGCGCGGCCGGCCGGTCGCCGCGGCGCGCGCGGCGAGGCCGCCGGCCTCGGGCGCGTATTCGTCCAGCGGGGGGTGAGACGCGGGCCTCAGGCTGCCGTTCATGATTCTGCGATCATATAGGAGAACGGAACGCGAATCACGAGCGCGGGCGGCCAAAATCTCGGCCGCGGCTTCCCCGGGGCAATCGCAACCGCAATTGGCCGCCGATCGCGCCGCGCGCGTTTCACCTTGCTTAAGGCGTGGGCTTCGGAAAAACGCTCTTCCAGTCGTTCTTCATGCTGACGACCGTCCAGCCGCGCGACTGCGCCTCGTCGAGACCCCGATTCAGGCGCCCGATGGCGGACTTGCGGTCATAGGCGGCCTCCCTCTGCGCGTCGTCATGGTGCACGATGAGGCCGAAGCGCGCGCCATCGCCGGCGGTCGTCCACTGCAGCATTTCGAAGTCGCCGTCGGAGTTGCCGAAGGCGGCGATCGGACGTCGCCCGAGATATTGATTGATCCCGACGGGCTTTCCGGCCTTGTCGTCGATGAAATTGATCGTCGGTTCTCGCAGGAGCATCGGCTTGCCGTCCTTGACGACGAATTTCGTAACGATCGTCGATCCGATGACCATATCCGGCGGCACGCCATAGACGCGCTCGGCGAAGGCTCTGATGAATTCGGCGCCGCCGCCCGAAACGATATAGGTCTTGAAGCCATTGGCGCGCAGGTAGGACATCAATTCGAGCATCGGCTGATACACGAGCTCGTCGTATCGCCGCTTGAAATGCGGGTGGGTCGCGGTTGCAAGCCATTGTGCGACGATCGCCTGGAAGTCCTCCGGCGTGCCGCCCGCATGCGTCGCGGTGACGAGTCGCAACGCATTTTTCTCGCCCCCCGCGGCGAGAGCTTTGAGATTGCCTTCCAGCGCCGCCTTGAAGGGTTGTTTCTTGCGCCATTCAGGATGTTTGGGCGCAAGCGCCTTCACGCGATCCAGCGCGAAGAAGAGTTGAGAATAGGCGGGCCACTCGGTCCAGAGCGTTCCGTCATTGTCGAACACGGCGACGCGATCCTCGGGCTTGACAAAATCGCGCCCGCCTTCGCTCGTCACCCGCGCGACAAAGGCGATGATCGCCTGCTTGGCGGCGCCGTCGTTCCAGGAAGGAAGAACGTCCAGCGCGAGCGCCGGGCGTCCGAGAAGGACCGCCCAAACGAATGCGACGACAACGAACGACCTCACGTTTCTCACTCCGGTTCCTCGATGGGCGGCGGCGCCAGTGGCGCGGCGCTTGGCGTTTCAGCAGCAGCGCGCAGGCTCCGCTCCAGGCTTGTCGAAGCCAGGCAAGGTGCTATCTGCGAGAGAATATAGGCGGCCGATTTCAGGAAAGGGAAGGCTCATGCGACTAACTGCGGTCTTAACGCTCGCGGGCGCGTTGGCGAGCCCGTTCGCCGCTGCGCAGGCCGAGACGACGAAAAAACCCCATATCATCGTCATTTGGGGCGACGATATCGGGCAGTCCAACATCAGCGCCTATACGGACGGCCTCATGGGCTATCGTACGCCCAATATCGACTCCATCGCCCAGCAGGGCATGATCTTCACCGATTATTATGGCGAGCAAAGCTGCACCGCCGGACGCGCCTCATTCATTACAGGGCAGAGCGGATTGCGCACGGGCCTCACAAAAGTCGGCCTGCCGGGCGCAGACATCGGATTGCGCAAGGAGGATCCGACGATCGCCGAACTGCTCAAGGCGCAAGGCTATGTGACGGGCCAGTTCGGCAAGAACCATCTGGGCGACAAGGACGAGTTTCTGCCCACGGCGCACGGCTTCGATGAATTCTACGGAAACCTCTATCATTTGAACGCCGAGGAAGAACCCGAACTGCCGGACTATCCCAAGCCCGACGACCCGGAATTTCCTAATTTCCGCAAGAACTTCGGCCCGCGCGGCGTCATTCATAGCTTCGCGACGGCGAATGGCGGACAGAAAATCGAAGACACCGGGCCGCTCACCCGGGAGCGCATGCAAACCATCGATGACGACGTCGCCGCGCGCGTCGTCGATTTCCTCGACAGGCAGGCGAAGGGCGATAAGCCGGTGTGTCTGTGGGTGAACGTCACCCAGATGCATTTTCGCACCCATCCGAAGCCGAAAAGCGTCGGTCAA
>NZ_JBFWNB010000010.1:0-87309 GCF_050251305.1 Methylocystis sp.
TGACGACGCGAGCTCCTGCGCGTCCGTATTGGCGACAAGGAAGTCGACGCCCGACAGACCCGAAGAGATCATGTTGTTGACGGCGTTGCAGCCGCCGCCGCCGACGCCGCAAACCGTGATGCGGGGCTTCAATTCCCTCAGTTCGGGAGCTTTAAGGTTGATCGTCATCTGCCAGGCCTCTCACCATTGCGTTCACAAGTCGGCGTCCGTTGTCCTTCGCCAGTGGACGCCCGGTCGCCGAATGCGTCGTCCTCGGCAATCTTGTTCGGCGCGCCGCCGTCGAACGGCTCGCCAGGTCGAAAGAATCACTCCCACGCGATACTAGAAGCTTTCTCTTAACCATCTCCCTACGCGCGAGATGTATCCGTCGGTTCCCGTCGCCGCGCGCTCGACCCGGCGCGGCTCGAAATATTCGTGTGCGGCGACTTGCGGATAGACGAGCAAACCCGCTGCGGCCGCGAAGGCGGGGCTCTTGGCCGACTCGGGCAGGCCCTCGACGCCGACCGGGCGTCCAACCCGCACCTGGCCGCCGAGAATGCGGCGCGCCGCTTCGGCGACGCCCGTGAGCTGGCTCGCGCCGCCGGTCAGCACGATGCGCCGGCCAGGACCGCTCGGATGGCCGGCCTTGGCCAAACGGTCGCGCAGGAACTCGAGCGTTTCCTCGACACGTGGACGGATGATGCGCACAAGATGCGATTTCGGCGCATGCGCCCGGTGATCGTTCTCGCCGACATGATCGAAGGAAATGGTTTCACGCTCGTCGGAGGTCGACGCGATCGCCGAGCCGTGAAAGGTCTTGAGGCGCTCCGCGTCGGAGAGGCGCGCATCGAGGCCGCGGGCGATATCCATTGTGACGTGACCGCCGCCGAGCGCGACGGCGTCGAGGTGAATCATCTCGCCGCGCGCGAAGACCGCAACGGACGTCGATCCTGCGCCCATGTCGACGACGACGACGCCCATCTCGGCTTCGTCGGGTTCGAGCGTCGAGAGGCCGGCGACGTAAGGCGCGGCGGCCATGGCTTCGACGTTGAGATGGCTGCGCTCGACGGCGAGGAGCAGATTGCGGATCGCCGCCTGGTCGCATGTCGCGACGTGGAGATCGACGCCGAGCTCTTCGCCGATCATGTCCTTGGGTTCGCGGATTCCGGACACGCCGTCGAGCGAAAAGCCCATGGGCAGCGAATGCACGGCGACGCGGCCGCGATGCAGATGATGCGCGGCCGAAGCCTCGAGAACGCGATGAATATCGTGTTCAGCGACTTCGCGTCCGCCGATCACGCGTTTCGCCTGGAAATGCTGCGAGGACAGTCGGCCGCCGGCCGCGGTGACGATGACGCGCTCCACCTGCATGCCGGCCATGCGCTCGGCGGCGTCGACCGTCTGCCGGATCGCGGCGTCGGCGGCGTCCATGTCGACCACGAGGCCGTTCTTCACGCCGAGCGAACGCTGGTGGCCGATGCCGACGACGCGCACCCGATGGGTGCGCCAATCGCCCGGCGCGACGGCGCCGAGCGGCGTCAGCCGCGCGATCAGGCAGGCGATCTTCGACGTGCCGACGTCGAGCGCCGCGAATGTCGCCGAGCGACGCGGCGAGAGCGGTTTCATGCGTGGCGGGGCGATGGGCGAAATCATGCGGCTAACCACCACTCTTCGAAGACTTGTGCGGCGCAAATTGCGCCTGGCGCGCCGCGGCGGCTTCTTCCGTCAGCCGCACGCTGACCCGGTCCGGGATGCGCAAATCGATGAACATCACGTCCTTGTCCAGGATCCGCGCCTCGCGCTGCAGGCGGGCAAGCGTCTCCAGCGCGGCGGCCGGACCGATCTCCGGCAGCTTCACCGTGACGCCATTGGTCATCTCGAAGTTCCAACGGCGCCCGGCGACGAGCACGCCAGCCTTGATCCGATGCGCGAGATCGCCGGCTTTCGACAGCAGCATGTGAAATTCGAGCAGACGCTTCTGCGCGCCCTCGCCGACGACGAAAGGCAGGCCCAGATAGCGCTGATCGCGCAATTCATCGATCGGCACGCCGTCCTCGGAGATGACGGCGACGCGTCCGTCGCGCTGCCACAGGGCGCTTGGCTGCCGTTCTTCGATCGCGATGACCAGCCGATCGGGATAGAGCTTCATCACGCGCGCGGTCTTGACGAGGGGAACCCGCATCAGCCGCTCGCGCACCGCCGTCGCGTCGAGAAACGGCAAGGAGTTGCGCGGCCCGACGCCTGCGGCCTCGAGCAATTCGCGTTCGTTCAAACGCGTCTGGCCGGTGATTGTGACGGCTGAGATCGGAAAACCGACGGCGCGCGCCGCGACGTCATAGAGTTCGCCTTCGCTTGCGACGAGCGCGGCATAACCGCCATTCTCGACGAATCCCGCCGCGCCGACGACGCCGAAGAGCGCGACAGTCGCCAGCGAACCGACGCCGGAGCGGCCAAGCAGCGCGAGACGCGGCAGCAGACGCGCGCTGCGGCTTCTGCGGGACGAGGCGCGCGGCGCAACCGCCGCAGCGGCGGGAGGAGAAGGAGGAGCAGCGGCGGCGGGCGGAGCGGACACAGCGGCGGCCGCCGCCAGCGCGTAGGCGTCTTCCCCGGGAATGATGGGAACGAGCGAATGCCGAGCCGAAAACGACTCTCTCAACGATCGCAGGACGCCTCTTCCACCATCCATTTGACCAGCTCGCCGAACGAAAACCCTGCAAATGCCGCCATTTCTGGCACGAGCGAGGTCTCCGTCATTCCCGGCTGGGTGTTCACTTCCAATACGACGAGCTCGCCCGTACCTCCGGGGCGGTCGTCGTATCGGAAGTCTGCGCGGCTTACGCCGCGACAGCCGAGAGCTCGATGAGCCTCAAGGGCCAAATGTTGGACCTCTTGGTAAATATTCTGTTTAAGATTCGCCGGAAGGACGTGTTTCGAGCCGCCCTTGGCGTATTTCGCGTGATAGTCGTACCAACCGCCGTCGGCGGCGAGAATTTCGATGACGTCCAGCGCCTTGTCGTTCATGACGGCGCATGTGAGTTCGCGCCCGGCGATGAACTGCTCCGCGAGCATCAGGTCGCCATGCGTCCAATCCTCGCGCCACAACTCCTGCGGCGGATGCTCCTGCCCCTCGTTGACGATGAAAACCCCGAAGGATGAGCCTTCCGAGACCGGCTTGAGCACGTAAGGCAGGGGGAGCGCATGCGCCTTGGCGGCGTCCAGCCTGTGGAGAACGCGCCCTTTCGGAACCGGAATCCCCGCGGCCGCCATCACCGTCTTGGCGACGTCTTTTTTCATCGCCACCGAAGACGCGAGCACGCCGGAATGCGTGTAGGGGATGCGGAGCAGCTCCAGCGCGCCCTGAATGCAGCCGTCCTCGCCGAACCTGCCGTGCAGCGCGTTGAAGGCGACGTCGGGTTTGAGCGCCGCAAGCGCGTTCGCCACGTCATGCCCCGCGTCGACCCGGCTCACGCGAAACCCTTGCTCTTCGAGAGCCTTCGCGCAGGCTTCGCCCGACCGCAGAGAAATTTCCCGCTCGGCGGAAAGTCCGCCCATCAGAACGGCGACGTGTTTGGTCATGCTCGGCCTTTTTTTAAGAGCGTCAACGCCCCCATGAAGGACTTCAATGCATCGAAGACAATGGCGGCCTGTTCGGGCTTCAACCGGAGACGCCGATGCGCTTGATCTCCCAATGCAGCTCGACGCCGCTCGTCTCACGCACGCGACGGCGCACCTCCTCGCCGAGCGCCTCGATGTCGGCGGCGGTCGCATGCCCGCGATTGATGAGAAAATTGCAGTGCATCTCGCTGACCTGCGCGTCGCCGACGACAAGACCGCGGCAGCCGGCCTTGTCAATGAGCTGCCACGCCTTTCCGCCCTCGGGATTCTTGAAGGTCGAGCCGCCAGTCTTGTCCTTGATCGGCTGCGACGCTTCGCGCGCCGCCGTGATGCGGTCCATCTCGGCGAGGATCGTCGCCGGATCGCCGGGGCGTCCCTGGTACAGCGCCTGGGTGAAAATCACATCCTCGGGCGCGGAACAATGGCGATAGGCGTAGCCCATGTCGGCGTTGGCGTAGACGCGTACCTCTCCGGCGCGGTCGACGCCGCGCGCTTCAATCAATGCGTCTTTGGTTTCTCCGCCATGCGCGCCGGCGTTCATGCGCAGCGCGCCGCCGATCGCGCCGGGAATGCCGCGATAGAAGGCGAGACCGTCGACGCCCGCTTCGGCGGCGGCGCGCGCCGCCTTCACATCGGGAACCGCCGCGCCGACGCGCAGCCTGCAGCCTTCTTCGACGACGATCTCGCCGAATCCCTTGGCGGACAGTCGGATGACGACGCCTTCGACGCCGCCGTCGCGCACGATGAGATTGGAGCCGAGCCCGATCACCGTCACGGGAATGTCGCGCGGCAATCGCGCAAGGAAATAGGCGAGATCGGCTTCATCGGCCGGCATGAACAGGATCTGCGCCGGGCCGCCGACGCGAAACCACGTGTAGGGCGCGAGCGGCTCATTCGCCGTCGCCCGTCCGCGCAATTGCGGCATGGCGGCGGCGATGTCAGCCGAGATATCGGGAAAGGTCACTGCCCCTGCCCTGCCGCGAGCTGCTCCGGCAGCGCATAGGCCCACTGCGTGATGTTGCCGGCGCCCAGACACACGACGTAATCGCCCGGCGCGACGATCTCGCGAATCATCGCGGGCAGAACTTCCGGCGACGGCAGCCCCAAAGCGCGGCGATGCCCGTGCGCCTTGATGGCCGAGACGAGCGAGTCGCGATCGACGCCGGCGATCGGCTGTTCGCCCGCGGGATAGACGTCGGCGATGATGACGACGTCCGCGTCGTTAAAACAGGTCGCGAATGAGTCGAACAGCGACTGCAGGCGCGTGAAGCGATGCGGCTGCATCAGCGCGACGACTTTCCCCTTGGTCGACGCGCGCGCGGCGCGCAGCACGGCGGCGATCTCGACCGGATGATGGCCGTAATCATCAAAAATCTGCACGCCGTTCCATTCGCCGGTCCTGGTGAAGCGGCGCTTCACGCCGCCAAAGCCGGCGAGCGCCTTGCGGATCTGTTCCGGCGACAATCCGAGCTGATGGGCGACGGCGATGGCGGCGGTGGCGTTCAGCGCATTGTGATGGCCGGGCATCGGCAGGACGAGGTCTTCGAGGTAGATCGCCTGCGCCGTCTTGCGGTCTCGCAGAAGCACGTTGAACTTGCAGACGCCACCTTCGAGATTGACGTCAAGGAGGCGCACGTCGGCCTGCGGATTTTCTCCGTAAGTGATCACGCGGCGGTCCTCGATGCGGCCGACAAGCTCCTGCACCGTCGGGTGGTCGAGACACATCACCGCGAAGCCATAGAACGGCAGATTCTCAATGAAATCGCGGAAGGCGTCCTTCACAGCGTCGAAGCTGTGAAAGTGGTCGAGATGTTCGGGATCGATGTTGGTGACGATCGCGACGTCGGCCGGCAGCTTGAGGAACGTGCCGTCGCTCTCGTCGGCTTCGACCACCATCCAGTCGCCGCCGCCCAGTCGCGCATTCGTGCCATAGGCGTTGATGATGCCGCCGTTGATCACCGTCGGATCGAGACCGCCGGCGTCGAGCAGCGTCGCGACCATCGACGTCGTCGTCGTCTTGCCATGCGTGCCGGCGATCGCGACGCATTGCTTCAGGCGCATGAGTTCGGCGAGCATTTCGGCGCGACGCACCACGGGGAGGCGCTTTTCGCGCGCCGCGACCAGTTCGGGATTGTCGCGCTTGATCGCCGTGGAGACGACGACGACCGCGGCCTCGCCGAGATTTTTCGCGTCGTGCCCGATGCTGACGGACGCGCCTTTTTCGGCGAGTCGTTTGACATTGGCGTTTTCCGCCGCGTCGGACCCCTGCACCTTGTAGCCGAGATTGAGCAGCACCTCGGCGATGCCGGACATGCCGATGCCGCCGATGCCGACGAAATGAATCGGACCCAGTTCTCGCGGCAGTTTCATCCCTGTCTCCGTTTCGCGGCGTCCGCTCCCGCCACGCCGATGATCAGATCGGCGAGACGCTCGGCGGCGTCGGCGACGCCCACGCGCTTCGCGGCTTCGGCGCGTGCGGAGAGCCGCCCCGGCGCGCCGATGAGATCCGAAAGGCGCCGCGTCAGAAATTCCGGCGTGAAATCGCTCTGCGGCACGGTTTCGGCGCCGCCCGCCTGTTCGAGAAAAGCGGCGTTCGCCGTCTGATCCTGGTCGAGCGCGTGCGGCAGCGGGACCAGCATCGCCGGGCGGCCGATCACGGCAAGTTCGGAGACCGTCGACGCGCCGGCGCGGGCGATGACGTAATGCGCCGCGGCGACCCGCGCCGGGAAATCGGCGAAGAAGGGCGCAATCTCGGCGCGCACGCCGGCGCCGGCGTAGATCGCCTCGACGCGCGCGATGTCTTCCGGGCGCGCCTGCTGGACCACGGCGATGTTCGCCCGCAGCGCATCGGGAAGCGCCGCGACGGCCGGCGGCACGATGTCCGACATAACGCGCGCGCCCTGCGAGCCGCCGGCGACGAGCAGCCGGAAAACGCCGTCGTCACATGCAGGATACGGAGTCCTGGCGGCGTCGATCACATTCGGGCGCACGGGATTGCCGGTGACCACGACCTTTTCCCGCAACGCGGGCGGCACATCCAGCGTGGGCAGGCCGGCGGCGATTCTGTCGACGCGCCCGGCCAGGAAGCGATTGGCCTTGCCCACGACGCCATTCGCTTCGTGCAGAGCGCTCGGCACGCCAAGATAGGAGGCCGCAAGCAACGGCGGCACTGTTGGGTAGCCGCCGAATCCGATCACGGCGGCGGGCTTCACATGGCGCAGCAGCGCGACCGCCTGCGCCGTGCCGATGGCGAGACGCGCGACCGCCCGCGCCTTGGCGATCACCGACCCGCCGCGCGGCGTGCCGGCAGGGATCACATGCATGGCCCGCGCCGGAAAACCCCCGCCGTAACGCAGCGCGCGCTCTTCGGTGACAAGCTCCGCCGCGACGCCCCGCGCGGCGAGCGCATGTGCGAGCGCCTCGGCCGGAAAGAGATGGCCGCCGGTGCCGCCGGCGGCGAGGAGAATCGGCGAATCGCTCATGCGGAGGCTTTTATCACGCGGCCACGGGCGCGCCCGTCGCCGCGAGCTCGGTCAGCACGCGGGAGCGCGGCCGCTTGCGGGTGACGGCGAGCAGAAAGCCCATGCCGAGCGACAGCGAAATGAGCGAGGAGCCGCCGTAGGAAACGAAGGGCAGAGTCATGCCCTTAGCGGGCATGAGATGCACGTTCACCGCCATGTTGATGCAGCTCTGCAGACCGAACAGCATCACGAGTCCCGCGGTCGCAAAGCGGCAGAAGGGATCGCTGTTGCGCGCCGCCGCGAAAAGTCCGCGCACGACGACGAAGGCGAAGACCGCGGCGAGCGCGATGCAGACCAGGACGCCGAATTCCTCGCCGATGACCGCGAAGATGAAGTCCGTATGCGAGTCGGGCAGGATGCGCTTGACCACGCCTTCTCCGGGTCCCTTGCCGAACCATGATCCGGAGATGAAACTTTCCAGCGCCGTTTCTGACTGGAAGTTGGCCGGAACGCCCGCGACCGGCGGCGGCGGCTCGAGAAAGGTCTCGATGCGCGCATGGACGTGCGGCACGAATTTATAGGCGAGCAGCGCCGAAACGCCGCCAAGGCCGCCCAATCCGACGACCCAGATCCAGTGCAGGCCGGCCATGAAGAACAGCGCCGCCCAGACGATCGAAATCAGCATGGTCTGGCCGAAATCCGGCTGGATCATCAGCGGCACGATCGCGGTCGGCAGCAGCAGCAGGGCGATCAGATTGCCGGGAACGTCCTTGCGCCGCGCGCCTTCGGAGAAGGCCCAGGCGACGAGCACGACGAATGCGGGCTTGAGAAATTCAGAAGGCTGAATGCCGAAGATCCATCGCTTCGCGCCTTTCACCTCCTGGCCGAAGAAGATCGTGGCGAACACCAGCGCGAGAGAAACGACGAAGATCACCAGCGCCAGCCGCCGCACGTGACGCGGCGACAGGAAGGACGTCGCGATCATCACGACGAGCGCCGGCAGCAGATAGAGCACCTGCCGGTTGACGAAATGGAACGTCGGCAGATGCAATCGTTCGGCGACGGGCGGACTGCCGGCCATGGCGAAGACCAGACCGGCGACGATCAGCAGAGCGAGGCTGGCGAGCAGCCAGCGATCCACCGTCCACGCCCAATCGGAGAATGGCGTTCGTTCCGCGCGCGAGATCATGTCACCCTCCTTGTCGCGCCGCGATGACGGCGGGAAGTCCCTCGACGAGACGGCGAAACGCATCGCCGCGCGCCTCGAAATTGGCGAACTGGTCGTAAGACGCGCAAGCGGGCGACAGCAGCACCACCGGCTGCGGCGCGCCTTCGGCGAGCGCGTCGAGCGCCGCGCGCTCCGTCGCGACCTCCAGCGTTCCACAGCGCTCGAACGGCAGCGCGCCATCCAGCGTGCACGCAAAATCGTCCGCCGCCTCGCCGATCAGATAGGCCTTGCGGATACGCGAGAAATGCGGACGCAGCGGCTCGACGCCGCCCTCTTTCGATCTTCCGCCGAGAATCCAGTAGATATCCGTGAAGCTCGTGAGCGCCTTTTCGGCGGCGTCGGCGTTGGTCGCTTTCGAGTCGTTGACGAACAGCGCGCGCTCGATCCGCCGAACTTCCTCCATGCGATGCGGCAGGCCGGGAAAGCTCAACAGGCCGCGCAGGATTTCGTCGTCGTCCAAACCGCATTCCCATGCGGCGGCGGCGGCGAAGGCGGCGTTCTGCGCATTATGCGCGCCGCGCAGCGCGCGCGCGCCTTCGAGCGAGCCGATCAGTTCCGCTTCCTCGGGCGGATGCCCCTGCTCGCGGAAATAGACGCTTCGATCCTCGACATAGAATCCCCAGTCGAGCGCGCGCTTGCCCGAGACCGGCGTGACGCGCTGTTCGGGCGAAGCGGACTCCATCAAGCGTGCGCCGATCGCATGGCAATAGGCGTCGTCGACGCCGACCAGCGCCACTTCGGCCGCGGCGACGAGCCGCTCCTTGATGGCGGCGTAATTTTCGAGCGTTCCGTGGCGGTCGATATGGTCCGGCGTGATGTTGATCAGCACGCCGATGGTCGGCGCCAGCGACGGCGCCAGATCGATCTGAAACGACGAACATTCGATGACGTGAATGCGCTCGTCCGACGGCGGCTCGAGATCCAGGATCGGCACGCCGATATTGCCGCCGAGCTGCACGTCGCGGCCGGCCTCGCGCAAGATGTGGGCGATCAGCGCCGTCGTCGTCGATTTGCCGTTCGTGCCGGTGATGGCGATGAAGGGCGATCCGCCGGCGCGCGCCTCGCGTTCGCGGCAGAACAGTTCGACGTCGCCGATGATTTCAACGCCAGCGGCCGTCGCCGCCTGCACGACCCAATGCGGCTCGGGATGGGTCAGCGGCACGCCGGGAGAAAGGACGAGCGCATCGAAGTCGCTCCAATCCGCGACGGCGAGATCATCAAGCGCGACGCCTTGGGCGACGGCCTTGAGCCGTCCGGATTCGCCGTCGTCCCAGGCGGCGACCTGCGCGCCGCCGGCGATCAGCGCGCGCGCCGTGGAGAGGCCCGAACCGCCCAATCCGAAAAGCGCGACGCGCTTGCCCCGGAACGTCTCGACCGGCGTCATCGTCACCTCAGCTTCAAGGTCGAGAGGCCCATGAGGGCCAGGACGAAGGCGATGATCCAGAAGCGGATGACGATCTGCGGCTCCTTCCAGCCCTTCTGCTCGAAGTGGTGATGGATCGGCGCCATCAGAAAGACGCGCCTGCCGGTCAGCTTGTAATAGACCACCTGGATGATGACCGACGCGCCTTCGAGGACGAAAAGTCCGCCGACGATGACGAGCACAAACTCCTGCTTCACGGCCACCGCCACCGAGCCGACGAGCCCGCCCAGCGCCAGCGAGCCGGTATCGCCCATGAAGATCTGCGCCGGGGGCGCGTTGAACCACAGGAAGCCCAGCCCGGCGCCGATGAAGGCCGAACAGACGATCGTCAGTTCGCCGACGCCGGCGACGTAATTGACGCCGAGATAGTTCGAAAAGATCGAATTGCCGACGAGATAGGCGAAGATCGCAAAAGCGCCGGCGGCGATCATCGACGGAACGATGGCGAGTCCGTCGAGCCCGTCGGTGAGATTGACGCAATTGCCCGCGGCGACGATCACGAATGCGCCGAAGAGAATGAAGAACGGGCCAAGCGTCGCCACATAGCCCTTGACCATCGGGATCGCGATCTTCGACATCTCGTCGCCGCCGATCCGCATCAGCGCGAAGCAGGCGAGGCCGGCGATCAAAAATTCGAGCGCCAGCCGCATCTTGCCGGAGAAGCCGGCGTGCGACTGCTTGGTCACTTTGAGATAGTCGTCATAAAAGCCGATGAGGCCGAAGCTGACGGTGACGAAGAGCACGATCCACACATAGGCGTTGCGCAAATTCGCCCAGAGCAGCGTCGCCGCGACCAGGCCCGACAGAATCATCAGGCCGCCCATCGTCGGCGTGCCTTTTTTGGTCACGAGATGCGAGGCCGGCCCGTCTTCGCGGATCGGCTGGCCCTTGCCCTGTTTGATGCGCAATGCGGCGATCACGCCCGGACCGAAGAAAAAGACGAAGAACAGCGCCGTCGCCGCCCCCATCGCGGCGCGAAAAGTTATGTATCGGAAGACGTTTAGCGGACTGTAAAGATATGAGAGGTCCGCAAGCAGCGTCAGCATCGTCTCACCTCAGTTCGCCATTTCAGCGGCGAATGCGCTTTTCAAGGCCGAGACGATCCGCGCCATTCGCGAACCATTGGAGCCCTTCACCATGATGACGTCGCCGGGACGGATCGCGGCGAGAACCGCCTCCTCCAGCTCCAACGGCGTCGCTCGGTGCGCGGCGCGCATCGAATCAGGCGCAGCGTAGCTTAAGCGCGACATCAATGGTCCCGAGGTAAATAGCAGATCGACATTGGCGTCGATAAGGTCCTGGGCGAGCGCGGCGTGCAGTTCGGCCGCCTGAGGCCCGAGCTCCAACATGTCGCCCAGCACCGCGATGCGCCGGCCGCGCGCCCCCGTCGTCGCGCCGCCAAGCAGCTGCAGCGCCGCGCGCATCGAGGTCGGATTGGCGTTGTAGCTCTCGTCGATGAGCGTAAACGCGCCTTCCGGCGTCGTTATCTGCTCGCGCTGGCCGCGTCCGGACGGCGGCTTGAAGTCGGCGAAGGCCGCCGCCGCCTGCTCCAGATCCACGTCGAAAACGGCGCCGACAAGCAGCGCCGCGAGCGCATTCGTCGCGACATGCCTTCCCGGCGCGCCGATGCGAAAACCCAGCCGCCGACCGAGGATGTCCGCCTCGACCCATGCGCCCTCGCCGACGACCTCATAGGAGAGGAGCCGCGCATGCGCGCCCTCCGCCTCGCCGAAGCCGAGGACATGGCCGGACGTCGGCGCCGCCGCCGCGGCGAGACGTTCGTAAAATCCGTCATCGCGATTGATGATCGCGACGCCGCCTTCGAGCGTGGAAAAGATTTCGGCCTTGGCGTCGGCGATTTTTTCGATCGTTCCGAAATATTCGAGATGCACCGGCGCGATGCGCGTGACCACGGCGACGTGGGGGCGCACCTGAGCGACCAGCGCGGCGATCTCGCCCGCGTGATTCATCCCGAGTTCGAACACGCCGAACCGCGACTCCGCGGGCATGCGCGCCAGCGTCAACGGCACGCCCCAGTGATTGTTGTATGACGCCGCCGAGGCGTGGGTCGCGCCGAAGCGCGACAGCATCAGCCGCGTCATATCCTTAGTCGAGGTCTTGCCGACCGAGCCTGTGATGGCGGCGATGAAAGCCGCGGTCCGTTCGCGCGCCCGCTGCCCCAACGATTCGAGCGACTTCTGCACGTCCTTGACGACGAAGAGCGGCCCGGCGCCGGCGAGTTCGGCCGCATGCGCTTCGTCGACCACCGCCGCGGCCGCGCCTTTCTCAAACGCCGTTCGCACGAAGTCGTGGCCGTCGCGCGTCTCTCCCTTGATCGCGAAGAACAGATCGCCCGGCTGAAGCGTGCGCGTGTCGATGGAAACGCCATTGGCCTCGCGCGCAAGGCCGCCGCTTGCGCGCGCGCGCAGCGCGCCGACCAGCGCCAATCCCGACCATAACGGTCTCCCGGTCATGGATGATGCTCCTTTAGCGCCCGCGCGATCGCCTCATGATCGGAAAACGGCAGAACGCGGTCGCCGACGATCTGCCCCGTCTCATGGCCCTTGCCGGCCACGACGAGCGCATCGCCCGTTTCAAGCTCCGCGACGGCGTTGGCGATCGCCGCGCCCCGGTCCTCGATCTCAATGATCTGCGCCGCGCCGCCGCGGGCTCCTTCGAGTATTTGTGCGCGAATGGCGGCGGCGTCCTCGCTGCGCGGATTGTCGTCCGTGACGATGGCGACGTCCGCCGCGCGGGCGACGATTTCCCCCATCAAGGGGCGTTTGCCACGGTCGCGATCGCCGCCGCAACCGAAAACGACAATCAGGCGATTTTGTGTCAGCGGCCGCAACGCGGCGAGCACTTTCTCCAGGGCGTCGGGCTTGTGCGCATAGTCGACGAAAATGGGCGCGCCCTTGCGCTGGCCGACAAGTTCAAGCCGTCCCGGCGCGCCCTTGAGGCTTTCGAGCGCGCTGAAGACGTGCTGCGGGTCGTCGCCGCTGGCGATGGCGAGACCGGCGGCGACAAGCGCATTCGACGTCTGAAAGGCGCCGGCGAGCGGAAGCTCCACCTCATATTCGACGCCGTCATGGCGGAGCCGCAGCGACGTCGCGAGGGCGGACGGCGCCGCCGAAACGAGCCTGATCGCCGCGCCTTTCGAGCCGACGTCGAAAACCTTGAGCCCTTTTGCGCTGCAAAGGCCGATGACGCGCGACGCGACGTCGCTGTCGGCGTCGATCACCGCCGTCTGGCCCTCGTCCATCAGCGTGTCGAAGAGACGCATCTTCGCCGCGAAATAGTCTTCCATGCTGGCGTGATGGTCGAGATGGTCGCGCGAGAAATTCGTGAAGCCGGCGACGGCGACGCGCACGCCGTCGAGCCGGCGCTGATCGATCCCGAGCGACGACGCCTCCATCGCGAGATGCGTCACGCCGCGTCCCGCGAGTTCGTCCAGCGTCTTGTGCAGTTCGACCGGTCCGGGCGTTGTCAGCGCGCCATATTGCGCGCCGCGCGAATCCACCATTCCCACCGTGCCGAGCGACGCCGCCTGATGTCCGAGCGTCGCCCAGATCTGGCGCAGGAAGGCGACGACCGACGTCTTGCCGCTTGTGCCCGTGACGGCGGCGATCGTCGCCGGCTGACGGGAAAAGAAGCGCGCCGCGGCAAGAGCCAGGGCGCGCCGGACGTCCTCGACGACGACGAGCGGCAGCGGACTGTCCGCTCTGCGCTGCGCGACGACCACGCAGGCGCCGCGCGCCGCTGCGTCGGCGACATAGGACATTCCATCGCCCGCATGGCCGGGTATCGCAAAAAAAACGAAGCCGTCGCGCGCCATTCGACTGTCGGCCGTCAGGCCGACGACCTCGAGCCCGCGCAAGGCGGGCTCGAGGTCAGGCGTCGCGAGCAGTTCCGATAGCAGCATCAATGCCCTCCCCTGCCGTGGGCGGGAACATTGGCATAGCCATAACCCAATTTGGCGAGCAGGGGGAAAGGCTGGTGCGGCGGCTCGAAGCGCGGCGCGAGCCCCAGGATCGGGCCGACGCGCTCGATGATCTGGCCGGTGACGTAGCCCGCGTTATAGGCCGCCGTGGCGTAGCCGCCGGTTTCCGGCAGCCCCTGGGGTTCGTCCATGATCGTCAGGAACAGATATTTCGGCTTGTCCGACGGCGAGACGGCCATGAAGGTGTTAAACAGCCGGTTCTTCGAATAATGGCCGTTGACGACCTTTTCCGCGGTGCCGGTTTTGCCGCCGACGAAATAGCCGGGAATGTTCACCTTCCGCGCGGTGCCGATTTCGGCGTTGAGGCGCATGAGGTAGCGCATCGCCTCGCTCGTCTCGGGCTTGATCACGCGCGCGGCGTCCGCTTTCGCTTCCTCCTCGTCGCGCTTGATGAAGGTCGGGGTGATTAGATAGCCGCCGTTCATCAGCGCGCCGACGGCCATCATCGCCTGTAGCGGCGCCACGGCGAGGCCATGCCCGAAGGCGATGGTCATGGTGTTCAGCTCGCCCCAGTTCTTGGGCACGATCGGCTCGGCGCTTTCCGGCAGTTCGGTGCGCATGCGCGTGAGCTGGCCCATCTTGCGCAGGAACGCCTTATGCCGCTCCACGCCCTGACCCATCGCCATGCGCGCCGTGCCGACATTGGACGAATAGGTGAAGACTTCCGGGACGGTGAGCGCGCGATTTTGCGCGTGATAGTCATGGATCTTGAAGCGCCCGAACGAGAGCGCGCCGCGCGCGTCGAGCCTCGAATTGAGATTGACCTTCCCGGAGTCCAGCGCCATCGCGATGGTGAGCGCCTTGAAGGTCGAGCCCATCTCGTAAACGCCGACGTTCATGCGGTTGATATGAATGGGATCGAGCGCTTCCGTCGGCTTGTTCGGATCGTAGTCGGGGAGCGACGCGAGCGCGATCACTTCTCCCGTGTTGACGTCGAGAATGGCGGCGCCGCCCGCCTTCGCCTTGAAGTGCGCCACGCCCTTTTCGAGTTCGTCGCGCAGCGCATGCGTCGCGCGGATGTCGAGCGAGAGCGACACCGGCTTCAGCTCCTCGGGAGTCACGCCGAAGCCGGCGCCGTGCAAATCCGCCAGGCCCTGCCCGTCGATATATTTCTCGACGCCGGCGATGCCCTGATTGTCGATATTGGCGAAACCGAGCACATGCGCGCCGATCGGCCCGTTCGGATAGACTCGCTTATTTTCGGCGATCAAGCCGACCCCGGGCAGGCCGAGATGGAAGACTTCGTCGCGCTGATGCGGCGTCACCTCGCGCTTCACCCAGACGAAGCCCTTTCTGGAGCCGAGCCGCTCGCGCAAATCGCGCGCGTCAAGTCCCGGCAGAACGGCGGTCAGCAGCTCGGTCGCTTCATCCTTGTCGATGATGCGGCGCGGCTCGGCGAACACCGACATCACCTTGACGTCGCTTGCAAGCACTTCGCCGTTGCGATCGACGATATCCGGACGGGACGCCGCGACCGCCTCCGCCGCGGCGCGCCGCGTCGTCGACGCCTCGGGCTTGAAGCCGAGATAGACGAGCTTGATCGCAATCACCGCATAGAGCACGAGGAAGCCGAGCGCCGCGAGCCGCATGCGCGACGCGCTCAAAGCGAGGCTCGTCGAAAACAGCGCGCGCAAAATTGTGCGCATCTTGTCGGCGGCGCGCGGCGAA
Source organism: Methylocystis sp. (assembly GCF_050251305.1). Lineage (GTDB taxonomy): Bacteria > Pseudomonadota > Alphaproteobacteria > Rhizobiales > Beijerinckiaceae > Methylocystis. The sequence continues at coordinate 15,375 of NZ_JBFWNB010000010.1, forward strand.
GGCTGCGTATCAAGCGGTGTCTGCGTCATGGCTTGCGTCGCTCTTGGCTTTGTCCCTGCGCTTTGGGCGTGGTCGTCGGCGCGCTGCCGGCGACGGGAGGCGTCGCCGGCATGCTCAATCCAAGCGTATCGAGCTTCTGGCCGATGGAATCGATGCGCGGCGATCGCTCGGGTAGCGATTGCGCCGAAACGACCTGAGTCGCATCGAGCTGCTTCATGCCGGGCAGATAGGCGTCGGCGAGCTGCTGAATGCGCTCCGGCCGGGTCATGAAGGCCCATTCGGCGCGCAGCACCGCAATCGCGTCGCGCTCCTGCCTGATCTCGATCTTGGTTTTCGCGATCTGCTCGGCGCGATAGCTCGTCTGATATTTGATCGAATAGGCGTAAACCGCCGAGCCGACGAACGCGAGAACCGCGATGATATTGAGGAGCCGCAGCATCAGGCTTTTCCCTTGTCGCGATCCGGCAGACGAACGAGTCGCGCGAGCCGCGCATCAAGCATGTGAGGCGGCGACGCCGTGCGCGTCGCATAACGCAGTTTGGCCGAGCGCGCGCGCGGATTGGCCGCCGTTTCGGCGGGCGTTGGCGTCACCGGCTGGCGGCCTTTGCAGAGGAAGCTCGGCGCCGGCGGCGCCGTTTCGCCGGGAAGACGGCGCGAGCCGGTTTCGCCGCGGCCGCACCGTTCGGCGAGAAATTGCTTGACGATGCGATCCTCGAGCGAATGAAACGTCACGACGACGAGACGACCGCTTTCGGCAAGAAGCCGTTCGGCGCCAAGCAGCCCGCTCAGCAATTCCTGGAGCTCGTCGTTGACGGCGATGCGCAGCGCCTGAAAGCTTCTGGTCGCCGGATGGATGTCGCCCGGACGACCGGGCGCCACCCGTTCAACGAGCCCGGCAAGCGCCTTCGTCGTTTCGAACGGCGCGATCTGGCGGTCGTGCGCGATCGCGCGCGCGATGCGCCGCGCCGCGCGCTCCTCGCCGTAGAAATACAGAATGTCCGCGAGCGTCTCTTCATCCGCTTCATTGACGATGTCGGCGGCGCTGCGCCCGCGTCCTTCCATGCGCATGTCGAGCGGTCCGTCGGCGCGGAAGGAAAAGCCACGGGCCGCTTCGTCGAACTGCATCGACGAGACGCCGATATCGAACACCACGCCGTCAATCGGCGCGAAGCCCTGCGCGCGCGCGACCTCTTCGAGCTGAGAAAAGCGCGCTTCGACAAGCGTGAGCCGTCCGCGCATCTCGTCGACGAACGCCTGACCGGCTTTGAACGCCGTCTGATCGCGGTCGAAGGCGAGCACGCGGGTCTCCGGATGCGCGAGCATCGCGCGCGTATAGCCGCCGGCGCCGAAGGTGGCGTCGATGTAGCGCCCCCCGCGCTGGACGCCGAGGGCGGCGATCGCCTCATCCCGCAGCACCGGGATATGCGGCGCCGAAGTCATCGTCATGCTCCTCAACCGGCGGCGCGCGGCGCGAGACGGCCCGCGGCGCGATCGCATGCGCCCGCCGAGCGCTGGCTCGTCGAGACGGCTCGAGTGCGGCTGGGCGGTCTTCATCGACATGGAACCGCGAGGCGCCGGAAGCAGGTGGTCGCCACGCGCCGAATTCGGCAACCGTGTTTATTAGGCTTTGTTACCGTTAAGGGAGCGTTTACGGTGGCCGCGAATTTGGCGACATGGAGGCGGCGCTAGAGGAATGACTCACGACGTCCTGGTCCGGCCGACGCCGTCCTGGTTGGCGGACGCCGCTGGCCTCCCTTAAGAAATTCCTCCGATTTGAGGCGCCAGCCGGCCTGTAAGCCGGGTTCTGTACGTCCTTCGCAGAACGTGACGACCATTCCTCTGGGACGGGCGTTGCCGCCCGCCTCAAGCAACCAACCCGGGCGACAGTCCCGGAGACGGGTTGAAGGCTGAAGCTCGCGCTTAAGGCCTTCCGTCGCCCCTATTCGGTCTTGCTCCCGGCGGGGCTTGCCGTGCCCCGAACGTCGCCGCTCGGGCGGTGCGCTCTTACCGCACCCTTTCACCCTTACCGCTTGCGCGGCGGTTTGCTTTCTGTGGCGCTATCCCTGGGGTCGCCCCCGCCGGACCTTATCCGGCGCCGTGTCTCCGTGGAGCCCGGACTTTCCTCTGCGTTTCGGCAGCGGCCGTCCAGCCGACTGGCATAGCAGGGATAGGCGCCCCTGCACCGGATTGCAAGACGGACTCGCGGCCGGCGACCGCCGGCGCTGACGACTTTTGCGCGCAGCCTCTGTCGTTCCAGAAAATTTCCGCTCAAGATCGGAAATGGATTAAGCCGTGGTCATGAGCGCGGCGCGGGACGAGGAACAGGGAGCGCGGATCGTCGAGATTCTCGCGCCCGTCGCGGTCGACTCGACCTATTCCTATCTTGCGCCGGCGGCGATGCGGCTTGCGCCTGGCGACAGCGTCAAAGCGCCGCTCGGACGCCGGGAGGCTTACGGCGTCGTCTGGTCCGTCGAGGGCGGCGCCGGCCCGCGCGGAAACCTCAAGACCGTCGCAACGCGCCTCGAGCGGCCGCCGCTGCCGCGACAGCTTCGCGACTTCATCGACTGGCTCGCGCGCTACACGCTGACGCCCCGCGGCATGGCGTTGCGGCTCGCCACGCGCGCCGCGGAAGAAGCCGCGCCAGAGACGCCGCGCACGCTCTATCGCGCGAGCGGCGCCGCGCCCGAACGGTTGACGCCGACGCGCGCGCGCGTCCTCAAAGCCGCGGAAGGCGGCGTCGCTTTCGCCAAGAAAGCGCTTGCCGAAGCCGCCGCCTGCTCGACCGGCGTCATCGACGCGCTGGTCGACGAAGGCGCGCTGGAGGCCATCTCCGCGCCGCCCGAGCCGATCGCGCCGCCGCTCGATCCTTTCTTCGCGACGCCGGCGCTGGAGCCCGCGCAGCAGACCGCCGCGGACGCCTTGAAGGCGGCGCTCGCTGCGCGCGCGTTCAAGCCGTTCCTGCTCGAAGGCGTCACCGGCTCCGGCAAAACCGAAGTGTATTTCGAGGCGATCGCCCAGACGCAGGAGAGCGGCGGACAGGCGCTCGTCATGATGCCGGAAATCGCGCTGACGACGCAATTTCTCGAACGTTTCGCCGCGCGTTTCGGTGCGCGTCCCGCCGAATGGCACTCCGGCGTCAGCCCGCGAAAGCGCGCGCGCATCTGGCGCGGCTGCGCGACGGGCGACGTGCGCGTCGTCGTCGGCGCGCGCTCGGCGCTGTTCCTGCCCTTTTCAAATTTGCGGCTGATCGTCGTCGATGAGGAGCATGAAGCCGCCTACAAGCAGGACGACGGCGTGAGCTATCATGCGCGCGACATGGCGGTCGTGCGCGCCCATATCGAAGAGGCGACGATCGTCCTCGCTTCCGCGACTCCGTCGATCGAAACGCGCGTCAACGCGATGCGCGGACGCTACGGCTATCTGCGACTGGATTCACGCGCGCGGGCGCGCCTCATGCCGACGCTCGAGGCGATCGACATGCGCAAGGAAGGGCCGCCGCGCGGCAGATGGATCGCGCCGCGGTTGGCTCTGGCGATCGGCGAGACGATTGCGCGCGGCGAGCAGGCGCTGCTCTTTCTCAATCGGCGCGGCTATGCGCCGCTGACGATCTGCCGCACATGCGGCCATCGCTTCCGCTGCGAGAATTGCGACGCCTGGCTGGTCGAACACCGCTTTCGCCGCGCGTTGATGTGCCATCATTGCGGCCATGTCGAGCGTCGTCCGGAGGCGTGCCCCGAGTGCGGGAGCGAGGACTCGCTCGCCGCCTGCGGACCGGGAGTCGAGCGACTCGCCGAAGAAGCCGCGACGCTTTTTCCAGACGCGCGCATGCTGGTTCTCTCATCAGATTTTCCTGGCGGCGCGGAGAGGCTGCGGCGCGAGTTGGAGGAGATTGCGCATGGCGCCTTCGACGTCGTGATCGGCACGCAACTCGTCGCCAAGGGCCATAATTTTCCCTATCTCACGCTTGTCGGCGTGGTCGACGCGGATCTTGGCCTCGGCAGCGGCGATCCGCGCGCCGCCGAACGCACCTTCCAGCTGCTCAATCAGGTGACCGGCCGCGCGGGGCGCGGCGACAAGCCGGGACGCGCGCTGATCCAGACATTTCAACCGTCGCATCCGGTGATCGAGGCGATCCTGTCGGGCGACGCGGAAAAGTTTTACGAACAGGAAATCGCGGTGCGCGAGCGCGCCGGACTACCGCCCTTCGGGCGCCTCGCCGCGCTGATCGTTTCGGCCAAGGACGCCGCCGCGGCGGAAGCGCATGCGCGCGCGCTTGCGCGCGCAGCCCATGAGCTGCCGCCGTCGCCGCGCTATCGCGTCGCTGCGCCCGGCGGCTGGCCCGAAGAGAACGAAATCGCGCTGCTGGGTCCTGCCGAAGCGCCCATTGCGCTCATCCGCGGACGCTATCGATTCCGATTGCTCGCCAAGGGGCCGCGGAACGCCGACATGCAGGGATTCTTGCGCGACATGCTCGCCGCCGGCCCAAAGGAAAGAGGCGGCGTGCGCGTTCAAATCGATGTCGACCCGCAGAACTTCTCTTGAGCGCCGCGCCCCGGCCTACGGGCGGCGTCCTCATTGTCGACGCGCGGCTTCTGTCTGCCGGCGCCTCGTCTTCGCCGATTTATCCGCCGACGACCCGCGCGACGATCTTCGCAGTGTAATCCACCATCGGCACGATACGCGCATAATTGATCCGCGTCGGTCCAATGACTCCGAGCGCGCCGATGATCCGGCGTTCGCTGTCGCGGAGCGGCGCAGCGATCATCGACGAGCCGGAAAGCGAAAACAGCTTGTTCTCCGAGCCGATGAAGATGCGCACCCCTTCCCCCTCTTCGGCCCGCTCGAGCAGGTCGATGACCTCGGTCTTCGTTTCGAGATCGGCGAACAGCAGCCGGACCCGTTCGAGATCGGCGGCGGCGGTCAGATCTTCCAGAAGATGCGCCTGGCCGCGCACGATCAGCTGCCGCGATTCGCCCATCGCGCCCGCCCATGTCGCCAGCCCGGTCTCCACAAGTCGCGCGGCGAGTTCGTCGAGCTCTCGCTGCGCGGCGCGGCGCGAGGCTTCGATGTTCTCGCGCGCTTCGGCGATGGTTCTGCCGGACACGCGCGCATTCAGATAATTGGCGGCCGCTGTCAGCGCCGAGGCCGGCAGATCCCGCGCCACGGGAATCACCCGATTTTCAACCGATCCGTCATCCGCGACGAGAATGACCAGAGCCCGCTCCGGCTCGAGCCGCACGAAGTCGATCTGCTTCAGCCTGACATTGTCCTTGGAGGCGACGACCACGCCGGCGATGCGCGTCAGCCCGGAGAGCAGGCTCGTCGCTTCCGCGAGCACCCCCGGGAAATCATGGTCCTTGGAGGCCGCTTCGACCTCGGCGGCGATGCGCGCCCGCTCGTTTTCCTCAAGGTCGCCGATCTGCAGCATCGAATCGACGAAGAACCGCAGGCCAAGCTCGGTCGGCAGCCGTCCCGCGCTCGTATGCGGCGCGTAGATGAGGCCAAGCTCCTCCAGATCCTGCATCACATTGCGCACCGACGCAGGCGAGAGCGTCATCGGCAGGAGCCTCGCGAGGTTGCGCGAGCCGACCGGATCGCCGGACGTCAGATAGCTGTCGACGATCTGCCTGAAGATTTCGCGCGAGCGTTCGCTAAGCTGAGAGAGGCTCAAAGCCGAGGGATGAGCAGCCGGGGGGGTGCGGATCATGGGCTGAGAATATCGCATTGTCGTCCCAACGAAAAAGCCCGGCCGCAAGGCCGGGCTTCATCGACGTCGGGGAGGACGGTCGATCAGATTCCGAGATCATCCATGCCGATCAGCGCGCCAAAGCTCTTGACCTGGTAGTTGATGCCGATGCGGGCGATGTGCGTGTCCAGATTGTTGCCGTTGATGGTGCGGTAGGCCAAGGGGAAGCCGAGGCTCGCGCCGGAAGCGCCCTTCATGCGGGTGAAGAGATATTCCGCCTTAATGGTCCAGTTATCGAGGACGGCATATTCGATGCCGCCGCCGACGGCGAAGCCGGCCTGCCACGAGGATCGGCTGGACGGAAACTGCACGCCGTTCACCCATTGCTGGCCGTAGGGGCTGACCCTGCCGTAGGCCAAACCGCCGGTGATGTACGGAAGGACGCGGCCGAAGGCGTAGCCAAAGCGCAGACGCTCGGCGCCGAACCATTGCAGGCGGCTGCTGGCTCCGACGCCAGCGAGATAGGCGCCCGAATTCGTCGCGCGAACATCGGCGTAGTTGAATTCGCTTTCATAACCGAGCACGAGGCCGTTGCCGAACACCCAGTTGTAGCCGTTCTGATAGCCGACCATGAACCCGCTCGTGCCGATCGACGTGGTCGTCGGAAACACGAGGAAGGGTCCAGGCCGCAGCATATAGATAGCGGAGTTATGGCTGGAGACGCCGCCGGCGTAGCCGCCGCTGATGCCGATGTGGAAACCTTCCCAGCTGAAGGTCGGCGGCGGCGGAGGCGGAGGCGGCGCTTTGTAGCTCGGAAGGTCAGCGGCCGAAGCGGCGCTGGCCGCCAGCACTGACGCGAAGGCGCCAAGAATAAGGTTTCTGAAAGTCATCCGAGCGCCTCCAATGGGCTCGCCCTCCGGGGACGAACTGAAGTTTCGGATGCAAAGTAGCACCGACAAACCTAAGACGTAATTAGCGCCGGGGGGCGCCGCGGCGTTTTTCCGTCGCCGTTGCGGATGGGACACACTCTAATCCAACACCCTGATTTGACGGAGACTATTGGGCTCCGCCGGCGTCAATCAGCGCCGACGTCAGCACGCCAAGGCTCGCCTTGTACGCCGCGAGCGAAAATCGCGCTTCGTAATAGCGCCGCGCCGGGCTCGCGCGGCGCGCAGATTCGTCCAGAGGCGCGGGGGCGGCCGACCGGCGCAGCGCATCCGCGAATTCGCATGCGGAATCGGCGATGACGACGCCGGGCAGGCGCAGCGCGTCCCCGTCCATCCCGCGCATCGCCTTGGTCGTGGCGATCAGCGGCACGCCGCTGGAGAGCGCTTCCACCGATTTGATCGACAGTCCGGTGCCGCTGATCGTCGGCAGCAGCGCAAGGCGGGCGTTCGCGTAAACGACGCCGGGATCTTCGACCCGCCCCAGAAACCAGTCCTTATACGCGGCGTATTGCTCGGGGGCTTTCGAACGCACGGCGGCGTCGACATTGCCGACGATCTTCACCTCGACGCCGGGCGCCTTCGGCGCAACCTCGCGCAGGAACCAGATGACGCTTTCGACATTGGCGGTGTTGTTGCTTGCGACAAGAATGATGTCCGGGCCGCCAGGACCGGTCGGCGCCTCGGGGGTCGCCGGATAGAGCAGCGCATGCGCCTTTTCCGGGAGCAGGACGCGAAAATCTTCGGCCTCCTCGGCGTTGAGATGCAACAGCAGATCGGCGCCGCGCATGGCCTCAAGTTCTTGCGCCAGCATCGACTCATAGGTCGCGCGCGGGCTGAGCCAGGGCATGGTCTCGTTGATGAGCGCGAATTGGCGCGCCTGCAGATCATGCGTGTCGAGCAGGATCGGCGCGGACCCGCGCGCGAGGCGACGCGCCACGGGCATCAGAAAAAAGTGATTGCAGTGGACGAGATCGAACGTCGCGTCATCGAGGGAGTCCGACAGCCGCGTGCGTTCCGCCGCGTCGAGGCGCACCACCGCCTGATCGCCGTGGATATACGGCCACAACACTTCGCGCAGAAAGCGCGGCGAGAACACGGCGCAAAACGGCGCGCCGCCGTAATAGCGCGGGCCGGCGTCAAGTTCGGGCGTGGCTTGCCGGAAGGACTTCCAAATCCAGCGCCGCGTCGGAACGAAGCCCGGATCGGAACTGACTGCGATTGGAAAAACCTCAGCGCCCAGCGCGCGATAGGCGGCGATCTGGCCAAGCACGACGCGATAGGTGCCGCAGGAATGCCAGGCGGGATGGATCAGCGCGACGCGCCGGCCAACAAGCGGACGGTAGGAGCAGGCCGGGCACTCACGTGATGCAACGCTCAACCCGATCCTCCAGCTGGCGCAGGCGGCAGCCTAAGCAGAGTTCGGCTGTTCCGACAATCTCGCTTCCGCGTGAAACCGCCTGCGCGTGGGCGCGTTTGGAACAGTTCGAACAAACCGGAGCCTCGGCGGGCGGCGCTTCATGCCGCCTGCGGCGCGCATCGCCGTTACGTTTTCAGACCCTGGCCGCGAGCGCTTCGGCGGCGGTCGCCAATGTGCGCGCATAGGCCTCCGGGCTGAATGCGTCTTCGTACAGACGGCGCGTGTCGCTTCGCGCCGGATCCGCATGGTCTCCGCTTTCCGCCCGCGCCTCGGCCTCGCGCCATAAGGCGGCGAATTGCCTGGCGTCTTCGGCGAGCGCGACATTCCGCAGCTGCGCCGGATCGACCTGCATGCCGCGAAAGGCCAGCGGCGTCGCGACGAGCGGCGCGCCGCAGGAGAGCGCCTCGACCGCCTTGATCGACAGGCCGTGGCCTTCGACCGTCGGCAGCAGCACGCAGCCCGCATTGGCGTAGACCGCGCCGATATCCTCGACGCGGCCCCTGAACAGGCTGCGGTGCGATTCATAGAGCGCCGGGTCGCGGCGCTTCACGCCGCCGTCGATATTGCCGTAGATCGCGACGCGGGCGTCGCCCGCAAGCGGAACGACCTCCTGCAGAAACCAGCGCAGACTCATGTAATTGCCGTAATTGTCGCTCGCGACGATGATGACGTCGCGCCCGCGCGCCAAGGGCGCCGACGGCACCGCCGGATAGATCAGAGCGTGACGCGACTGCGGCAGGAGCTCCTGGAAATCGCGATGCTCCTCCTCATTGAGATGCGCGCAGAGATCGGCGCGCCGCATCCATGAGAGTTCGACCTCGAGCATGTCGTCGTAGGTCGCATAGGGGGGAATGAAAAAGCCGCCCTTGTTGCGCAACACATATTGGCGCGCCTGAATGTCCTGCGTCTCGAGAACCACCGGAACTTTCCGGCCGCGCTGCAACCGCTCGACGAAAGGCAGCGTGAAATAATGATTGGCGTGAATGAAGTCGATCGTTTCGCCGTCGAATCCTTCCGGCAAAGGCGCGCGCTTGGCGAGTTCAATGAGCCATGACGCCTGATCGCCGTGGATCAACCGCCACCAGCCGTCGACCAGAAGCCGGGACGCCAAAGCGGCGAACGGAGCGCCCGAAAAGAAGCGACGATCGGCGCCGATGTCGCGGGACGCTTCGATATAGGCCGGCCAGCGCGCGCCATGCGGCGGCGAACGGCCGATATCGTCCATCATCGCGACGGACAGGACGCGCGCGCCGAGCGCCTTATAGGCGGCGATCTGACTGACGTTGACCTGATAGCTGCCGCAACTGTGCCAGGCCGCATGAACGACGGCGACGGTTTTGCCGGCGAAGGGCCGCCCGCCTGCCGCCATGGTCTCCCCCCGGCGCGTCGCGGATGTCGAAATATCGCGCGTCATATCAGTCATCGTGCTGCAACATGGCGGATCGTTCTCAAATATTACGGAAATCGCGCGCTCGGCCTCTTAAGCGCGCCGACTCGCTGCTGTTTCACATTGAGGCGTCCCGACCCTTATTCGCCCGACGCAGGGCCGCCCCTTGCTTTTGCCCGCCATTTTCAAATACATCCCCTATATGAGGCTTCGTTCTCCAAATCCAGTCTTATCGCCCGAGGGCGCCGCGGCGCCAAGCGCGACGCAGACAAAGCGCTACGGCGTCGCCATCGTCGGCAACGACAAGATCATCGACTGGCTGCTGCCCTTTCTGGAAAGCTACCGAGACACCAATTCCTCGCTGCCGCTTTATCTCATCCCCTATGACGACAATGTCGCCATGACGCGCCGGGCCGCGGAGATTTACGGCGCGCATTACGTTGGCGAAGAGCCGACGGAAATTGATAAGCTCTCGCATGAGCTTTACCCCGGCATCTTCAACAGCAACCGCCGGAGATTGCGAAAGCTGCAGGCGCTCGCGCTCCCGCTCGATGAAGTCGCCTATGTCGACGTCGACGTCATCCTGTTTCGCGATTTCACGCCGCTGTTTGGCCGGCTGGAAAAGGGCAAGACGGAATTCATCGTCGCCTCCCCGAGCTTCGAATATGTCTACAACGACAGACGCGACCGGTATCCATTCCTGAAGGACGCGCTTCTGTTCAATGACGGCTTCTGGGTCACCTCCAATCACTATCTGAAACTGTCCGACTTCATCGACACGATCCGCGACGACGCCGCGATCTTCCACGACGTTCGCAAACGGGGGCAGCTCTTCGCTCAGCCGCTCGTCAATTTCGTCACGCATCGGCGCGGACTCAAAATCGAGCTGTTGCCGAATGTGATCCCTGGCGCTTCGCACGAAAGCTTCTACAAGGCGCCGGGCGTCGAATTCAAAGACGGCAAACCTGTCGACTACGAAGGCAAGGAGATCTATTTCGCGCATTGGGCGGGCGCGACCGCGCTGCCGAAGAATGGCGTCTTCGACGAAGCGTGGACCCGACATTCGAAAGCCGCCTGGGCGAGGTTCAAACAGTGACGCATGGCGCGTGGCGCCCTGCGCCGCTGCGCCCCGGCGTTCGCCGCTTGCGCCGCGGGACGCGCATTCTCATCTCAGCTGACGACGCCAGGCGATAAGGAGGCTCCGCCGCCATGCCGCGACTGCTGTTCCTGTATCTGTTCAAACGCATCGGCTTTGGCGTGCTCATCGTGCAGTTCGCGCTCTCGATTCCCGTCGTCTTGTCCTATCTGCTCTACCAGTTGCCCCCCGCCGCAGTGCGCGGCGGCCTTGTGTTTCCGGCCTTGATCGGCGTGACGCCGACGGTGGCCTACGTGACTCTGCCGATGGCGGTCGGCGTCGCCACGGCGCTCGAGTTCGGACGGATGGCGAGCGAAGGCATGATCGCCGTGCTCTACGCCTTGCGCCTCTCGGCCTGGGCCATCTGCCGCCCGGCGCTGGTGCTGGCCTCCGGCGTCGTCGTGCTCGGCTATCTGCTGGCGAATTTCGCCGCGCCCCATTATTCGAGCGAGATGCAGGACGTGCTCAACGTGGTGCGCAATTCGCTCAACCATCGCATGCTCGACGCCGCGCATTTCTACACTTTCGACAATGGCGTGAAGACGCTCTACATCGAGCGCTGGGAGACACCTGACCTCGCGGTCAATCTGTTCGTTCGCCAGCTTTCAATCGAAAAGATGCAGGAAGAGACCGTGACGGCCGCGCGCGCCGAATTTCGGCGCAACGAATCCGGCGTCATCGTCGCGCTCTCCAACGGCAGCATTCAGACGCGCTCCTTAAACACCGGCGACGTCCGCATCGCCAATTTCGACGAATACGCCATGGCGCTGCCGATGCAGGGCAGCGCTGCGCTGCCGGATCGAGGGTGGCGAGGCGTCTATGAGCTATCGGCCGGCGATTTCCTCGCCAATTACGCTGCGGCGAAGGGCGATCGGCGCCAACTCGGGGAGTGGACCGCCGAGGCCGCGAAGCGCTTCGGCGTGCCGTCGCTCGCCATCGCCCATACGCTGCTGGCGATGGCGCTCGTCCTGACCTTTGGGAACATCACCGGCCGGCGCGGGGCGGCGGGAAGTTTCGCCGTCATCGCGATTCCGGCTGTGCATATCGGCTTTCTGGTGGCGCTCGAATCGCTGCTGCGGATCAACGGACTGTTCGTCCTGCTGCTCGCGGTCTTCGCCCTCGCCGAAGTCGGCGTGTCCGTGTGGCTCATCTCGCGGCTCAACTGGAGCCCGAAGCCCAAGCGCCTGTTCGACGCCCGCGCGGCTTCGGTCGCCAACGACGCCTACGCGACGCCGCTCGCCTGATCCTGCTCGGCCATCATCGCCTGACGGTAGTCGGCGATGACCTTCGCCGGATCGCCGATTTCGCGCACGACGCCGCCCTCGAGCCAGAGCACGCGATCGCAGAGCGCGCCAAGAAAGTTCAGATCGTGCGAGACCATCAGAATCGTGCCGGTTCTAGCGAAGTCGGCGATGTATTTTTCGCATTTGCGCTGAAAAATCTCGTCGCCGACGGACAGCGCTTCGTCGACGATGAGCACGTCGGCCTTGGCGTGCGCGCAGATCGCGAAAGCGACGCGCGCGATCATGCCCATCGAATAGGTGCGCATCGGCTGCTCAAAGAAAGGCCCGATGTCGGCGAAGGTGGCGATGCCGTCGATGCAGGCGTCGACCTCCCGGCGCGACAGCCCTAAAATCGCCGCGCCGATGCGGGCGTTCTCGCGTCCCGTCAGCAGGCCGTCGAAACCTGACCCGAGCGCCAGAATTGGCGCGATGCGGCCGGCGACGGCGAAATCGCCCTTCGTCGGCTGGGTGATGCCGCACAAAATCTGCAGCAGCGTGGTCTTGCCGGCGCCGTTGCGCCCGACGATGCCGACGCGCTCGCCCTTCTGCACCGTGAAATTGACGTCGTGGAGCACCCATTTGTCTTTGTAGAACTTCTTCCAAAGGCCAAACAGGATCTGCTTCAGCTGATCGTTCTGATGCGCATAGAGCTGAAACGCCTTGCCGACGCCCGCACAGCGGATGGAGGGCTCAGATGACATCGACGATGACCGATTTGTAGCGCATGAAGAACAGATAGCCGGAAAGAAACACGGCGTAGGAGACCGCGACAAGCGCAAGATAGCCAAACACGTTTGGAACAGTTCCATCAAGAGCGAGGCCGCGCAGCATCTCGATATAGTCGCCGACGATATTCAGGCGCAGCACCAGCGCGACCGATCCGGACATCGCGGCGATCTGGTCCAAACGATAGAAGATCGGCGTCGCGAACATCAGCACCGGCACGATCGACGCCATGATATGGGCGACGTCGCGCGTAAACGCGCCAAGCGCCATCAGAAACCACACGACTCCCAGGATGAAGAGGAAGAAAGGCGCGATCAGGAACGGCGTCAACACGATCGTCAGGGGAATCGTTCCGGCCGTCAGCAATCGGAAGGCGATGTAGACGGCGAACGCCACGCCGCCATAGGTGAAGGCCCGGATTGTCGCCGTCCAGGCGATGGTTTCGCTGGGGAAAATCGATTTCTTCACGAAGTTGACATGCTCGTGCAGAAGCATCGGCGCGCGATAGGCGAGTTCGCTGAACAGATTGAAGACGATCAATCCGATGAAGATCGAACTCGCATAGTCGGTGACGCTCATCCCGGCGGAGAGCTGCGGCACGGTGACGGAAAACAGCGCCGTGTAGGTGAGCAGCATGATCAGCGGCGAGAGCACCGCCCAGAGCGGCCCGAGCGCCGAGCCGCGAAACCTGGAAATGAACTCGCGCCGCACCACGGCGCGGATGAGCTCCCGATTGCGCCAGGCCCGTTCGAAGGGCGCGACATAGACAGGAGGGATGGAGGCGAGCAAGTGTCGGCGCATCCTTTCAGGCTTACAACATGAATTCGAAAGCGCGGGGTGTTCCCTGGAGCAGGATCATGCGCCAATCCAGCGCTCTCGCGTCAGGCGCGGCGTCGCCCGCATAGACCAGTTCAGCCCGCCTCATGTCAATGGCGGGTTCAACCCATTGAAGGACGGAATGGATCATCGAGCGCAACGTCTCGGCGCGCAGCCATGGTGACTCGTCGCGAGGCGATCGCCGGCTTTGGCGCTCTGGGGTCTCAGCTGCTCCTGCCCGGCGCGGGAATAGCGCAGGAGCCGCCGTATTCGCTGGGCGAATGGACCGGCGACAGTTTCGCGCCGATGCACGCGATCCGCGACGGGCTTTGGCGGACGGCGTTGCCGAGGCCCGAGCGACGCGTCGAGGTGGCCGTCATCGGCGGCGGGATCGCCGGGCTCGCCGTCGCGGCGCTGCTCCAGGATCGCGACCTGCTCGTCCTGGAGCGCGAGTCGGAGACGGGCGGCGTCGCCAAATCCGGGCGCTGGCGCGACGTCGACTATGCCATCGGCTCGGCATATATCGTTGATATCGATGAGCCTTTTTCAGATTTCTACGAAACGCTGGGGCTCGCGCCGCGCCCCGTCGGCGCGCCGGTCGACAGGGCGCTCACGGGCGTCGCCGGCGCAGGCGATCCCCGCGACGGGGAATGGCGCGGCGCCTATCGGCGGCTGAAGGCGCTTCTGCGCCGCCTCGCCGACAGCCCGGACTTTCCGAAACTCCCCATCGCTGAGGCGACAAACTCGGCGCTTCGCCTGGATGGACTGTCGCTTCGCGAATTTTTGCGCCGCGAGCATATCGACCCCGAACTCTTCGGTTTTCTTGACGCCTACAGCCTCTCGGCGCTGGGCGCGCCCGCGGCCAAAATCTCAGCCTATGCCGGCGTCAATTTTCTTTCGGAGATCAACGCGCCCATCTACGCCTTTCCCGGCGGCAACGCCGCGATCGCGCGCGCCATGACGGCGCGCATTGCGCGCGCCGGCGAGGGGCGGATCCTCCCCGGCGCGGCGGTCTTCGCAATCGAGCCTGTGGATGGCGGCTACGCCCGCATCGGCTGGTTCGACGCGCGCCATCCGGAGGCGCCGCGCTGTCTCGAGGCGCGCTGGGCGGTCGTCGCCGCGCCATATTTTTTCGCCGGCCGCATTCTGCGAGGGGTCGATCCGGCGGTCACGGCGCGAATGGCCCGGCTCCGGCAGGGAAGCTATCTCGTCGCCAACTGCTGTTTCGAGGGGACGCCGCCGGAAATGCCCTACGACAGCTGGGCGCTCGGCGCGCGGAGCTTCAGCGACGCGATCAGCGCCACGGCCGCCCTGCCCGCCGCCAGGCGGCCAAAGGATCGCAGCGTTCTGACCGTCTACGCGCCGTTTCGCGATCCGCGCGCGGGGCGCGCGCGCCTGCTCGCAGGCGACCGCGCCGCGCTCGCCGCGCCGGTCGTGGAAGAGCTGCGGCGTTTCCTGCCGGAGGTTTTCGACCGGGCGCGGCTCGCGGAGGTCCGGCTGACGCGCTGGGGCCACCATCACCTGATCGCCGCGCCGGGGATCGTGGCGACAATGCGCGCCTTGCCCAAACGCTTCGGCAATGTGCTGCTCGCCCATTCGGACGGTCAGGGCATGCCGGCGGTCGAAAGCGCCATCGTCGAGGCGCTGAGCGCCGTCGAGATCATCAAGAAGGGCTGAGCGGCCCTACTCGACCGTGACGCTCTTTGCGAGATTGCGCGGCTGATCCACGTCTTTGCCCATGAAGGTCGCGACGTGATAGGCGAGGAGCTGCACGGGAATGGCGTAAACGATGACCGCGAACGGCCCGGCGACGTCCTCCGGCATTTCGATGAATCCGGCGAGATCCGCCGCAGCCGCGTCGCGCGCCTCCGGGGAGCCGATCAGAATCAGATGGCCGCCGCGCGCGGCGACTTCCTGGAGATTCGAGACGGTCTTCTCGAGGCTGGCGTCGGGCGGCGCGAGGACGATCACCGGCATGGCGTAGTCGATGAGCGCGATCGGCCCATGCTTCAACTCTCCCGCCGCATAGCCTTCGGCGTGGATATAGGAGAGTTCTTTGAGCTTCAGCGCGCCTTCCAGCGCCAGCGGAAAGGCGGTTCCGCGGCCGAGATAGAGCACGCTCGTGGCGCGCGCCACGTCGCGCGCCACCGGTTCGATCTGCGCCTCCCGCGCCAGCGCTTTCGCCATCTGTCCCGGCGCGGCGACGAGCTCCGCGACCAGTTCGCGTTCGCGCTCCTTGGTCAGCACCCCGCGGGCGCGGCCCAGCGCCAGCGCTAGACAGGCGAAAACCGCGAGCTGACAGGTGAAGGCCTTGGTCGACGCGACGCCGATCTCAGGCCCCGCCAGCGTCTGCGCGACGGTGTCGCTTTCACGGGCGATGGTCGAGGTTTCGACATTGACGATCGAAAGGATGTGCTGGCCGTGCTCGCGCGCGTAACGCAGCGCGGCAAGCGTATCCGCGGTTTCGCCCGACTGCGAGACGAGGATGGTCAATCCGTTCTCGGGCAGCGGCGCCTCGCGGTAGCGAAACTCGGACGCGATGTCGATGTCGACCGAAAGTCGGGCGAAGCGCTCCAGCCAGTAGCGCGCCACGAGGCCGGCGTAATACGCCGTGCCGCAGGCGGAAATGGTGACGCGCGACAGCGATTGCGGATCGAATTTGAGTTCGAACGGCAGACGCACGACGCCCTCGGCGAGGTCGAGATAATGCGCGAGCGTTCGGCCGACGACCTCCGGCTGCTCGTGAATCTCCTTGGCCATGAAGTGGCGGTAGTTGCCTTTGTCGACCAGGAACGACCCGGCCGCCATCGGCTGAAACCGCCTCTCGACAAGATTGTCGTTCGCGTCATGGAAGCGCGCGCCTTCGCGCGTCAGCGTCACCCAATCGCCCTCGTCGAGATAGGCGATGGAGGTCGCGAAGGGCGCGAGCGCCAAGGCGTCGGAGCCGAGATAGGCGCCTTCGTCGCTCCAGCCGACGGCGAGCGGCGATCCGCGCCGCGCGCCGATCAGTAGATCGTCGCGCCCCTCGAACAGAAAGGCGAGCGCGAAAGCGCCCTTGAGCCGCTTCAGCGCCGCCGCGACCGCTTTTTCCGGCGTCGCGCCGCTGCGCAATTCGTCGGCGACAAGATGGGCGACGGCCTCGGAATCGGTCTCGGTCGAGAATACATGGCCTTTCGCGGTCAATTCGGCGCGCAGCTCGCGGAAATTTTCGATGATGCCATTATGAACCACCGCGACGTGGTCATTGGCGTGCGGATGGGCGTTGTTCTCGGTGGGCCGGCCATGAGTCGCCCAGCGCGTATGGCCGATGCCGACCGCGCCATAAAGCGGCGCAGCCGCAAGTTTTTCTTCCAGATTCTTGAGCTTGCCGCTCGCCCGCAGGCGGGTGAGCCGGCCGTTCTCCAAAGTGGCGATCCCGGCTGAATCATAGCCGCGATATTCGAGACGCTTGAGCGATTCGATAATTTTGCCGGCGACCGGAACTGTCCCAAGAATTCCCACAATGCCGCACATGCCGACCTCCAAGGCCATCATAGCAAGGCCGCCGCCAAATCGGATGCGGCGGAATCGACGTCAAACTCGGGGTTGGCGAACGGACAGGCGCGACGTCACCGATTTGCCTTCTTCTCAGCCTGCGTCGCCCGGAAGGTCGTCGCCCAGCCCGCCTTCTCCATCTGCCTGCCGCGCGCCACGGCGAGCGCGTCCGGCGCAACGTCCTTGGTGATGACGGAGCCAGAGCCGACATAGGCGCCCTGCCCGATCGTCACCGGCGCGACCAGCGAAGAATTCGAGCCTATGAAGGCGTTTTCGCCGATCGTCGTGCGATATTTGAGAAAGCCGTCGTAGTTGCAGGTGATGGTTCCTGCGCCGATGTTGGCGTTGGCGCCGATGTCGGCGTCGCCAATGTAGGTCAAATGATTGACCTTGGCGCCGCGCGCGACATTGGCGTTCTTGATCTCAACGAAATTTCCCACCTTGGCTTTTTCCGCCAACACCGCGCCCGGACGCAGCCGGGCGAAGGGGCCGATGGCCGCGCCTTTCCCGACGCGGACGCCTTCAAGGTGCGAGAAGGCGTGGATCGCGGCGCCGTCGGCGATTTCAACGCCGGGGCCGATGACGACATGCGGCTCGATGACGACGTCGCGGCCGATCATAGTGTCGGCGGAAAGAAAAACCGTTTCCGGCGCGATCATCGTCGCGCCTCCCGCCATCGCCGCGCGACGAAGACGCGTCTGCGCGACGGCCTCCGCCTGCGCAAGCTGGATTCTGTCGTTCACCCCGAGCACTTCGGTTTCGTCGGCGATGACGACCGCCGCGTCACGCCCCTCCGCGCGCGCAAGCGCGACAATGTCGGTGAGGTAGAACTCGCCCTTGGCGTTCCTGTCGTCGATCTTTTCAAGCAGGCGCAGGGCGCAGGCGCCGTCGACCGCCGTCAGACCGCCATTGCAGAGCGTGACGGCGCGTTCGTCGGCGCTTGCGTCCTTCTCTTCGCGGATGGCGACGAGACGCCCGGCGGAGTCGCGCAGCAGCCGTCCATAGCCGAAGGGGTCGGCGGCTTCGAAGCCGAGCACGGCGACGGCTGCGCCTTCGGCAAGGGCGCCGCGCAGCGCAGCGATCGTCGGCGGCGTCACGAGCGGCGTATCGGCGAAAAGCACCAGAAGATCGTCGTATCCTTCGGCGATTGCGGCGCGCGCGGCGAGGACGGCGTGCGCCGTGCCCCGCCTTTCGCTCTGCACAAAAATCTGCGCGTCCGGGAAGCGCCGGCGCGCTTCCGCGCCGACGTCGTCGCGGTCCGGGCCGATGATCACCGCGACGCGGCCGACGCCCGCAGCCTCGGCGCTCGCCAGCACGTTGGCGAGCATGGAGCGGCCGGCGACCTCATGCAGCGCCTTGGGCCGGTCGGATTTCATCCGCGTGCCTTCGCCGGCGGCGAGGACGATCGCGAGCGCGCTTCTTTCTGTCGGCATCGGGCGCCCAAGAACTAGATGTTACATAAGGAGCCGGAGAGCCGGCGCCGCTCTGGCCGCGGTTCTGGCAGATTCGCGCGACCGAGCGCAAGCGCCGCGGCTTTCCCGCGCAGCCCTCAAAAACCGCCAAGAAAACCATTTTGTCTCCATAGCTTTCTTGTATAGAGGGGCTGTCGCCAGCCCGGCGCCGCAAAAAGCGCAGCCATTCTGGACCGCGGATCGGCTCAAGACCGCTCTTGCTTTCGGTAACTCATGTTCGAACGACGAGATGTTTTGAAAGCGGGCATAGGCGCAATCGCGGCTGGAATCGTGGCGGCGCCGGCGCGCGCCGAGGATGCGGGTCAGGCGGCGCCCGCGAGCGGCGCCAAGCCTGCGCCCTTCTCGCGCGACATGGTCGTCGAACTCGCCCGCGCGCTTGCCGCAAAGCCTTTTGCGCCGCCGCGCACCGACCTTCCCGAACCCTTCGCCAATCTCACCTACGAACAATTCGTGGGGATCAAGACGAAGCCGGACGCCGCAATCTGGCGTCACGACGCTATCGGGTTCAGCATCGAACCGCTGCATCGCGGCCATATTTTCGCGGCGGCGGTGGACATCTATCTGGTGGAGAACGGCGCCGCCGCGCGGTTGCCGTACGAGACGAGCCGCTTCGACTATGGCGGACTGAACCTCCCGGACGCGCTTCCCGATCTCAGCTTTTCGGGATTTCGCGTGCTGCATACGCAAAATGGCGGCGGGGAGGCGGAACTCGCCATATTTCAGGGCGCGAGCTTCTATCGCGCCGTGGCGCGCGGGCAGAATCTCGGCGTCACGGCGCGCGGCCTGTCCATTCGAACAGCCGATCCGCGCGGCGAGGAATTTCCGGCCTTTCGAAGCTTCTGGATCGAGAAGCCGGCGCTCGGCGACAATGCTCTCGTCGTCCACGCGCTGCTCGACTCGCCCAGCGTCGCCGGGGTCTATCGCTTCACGCTGCGGCCCGGCGAAGCGACGCTGATCGATACGGAATTGACCCTCTACCCGCGCACGGCGGTCGATCATTTCGGCCTCGCCGGCTTCGCCGCCGTTTCGTTTTTCACGCCGCTCGACACTCCGAAGCTCGACGATTGGCGGCCGATGGTCGCCGACATCAACGGCATCCAGATGCTGACCGGCCATGGCGAATGGCTCTGGCGACCCGTATCGAACCGGGAGACTCTGCAGTTTTCCTCGTTCGTCGACGGCAATCCGCAGGGCTTCGGATCGCTGATCCGACAGCGCGACATCGGCGATTATGAGGACGACCAGCAGCATTGGGAGCGACGCCCGTCGCTTTGGATCGAACCGCTCGGCGAATGGAGCGAAGGCGCCCTGCAGCTCGTGGAAATCCCTTCCGAATCAGAGATCAACGCGAACATCGTCGCCTATTGGCGGCCGAAGACCGCTCTCGTCGCCGGCAAGGAGACATTCTTCGCCTATCGGCAGTTCTGGTGCTGGGAGCCGCCGTCGCGCCCGCCGCTGGCGATTGCTGCACGGGCGCGCTCGGGGCGCGCGCCGAGCGGCAAGCTGCGCCGTTTCGTCGTGGTCTTTTCCGGCGACGTTCTCGCTGACCCGCAGCGCACCGCGCAGCTGAAAGCGGCGTTGACGACCTCGCCAGGATTGGCGACGAATATTCGGACCTATTTGAACCCGTCGGCAAAGTCCTGCCGCGTCGTCTTTGACGTCGACCCAGCCGGCGAGAACTATTGCGAGCTTCGGCTCGTTCTGCAGTCGGACGAACGCCCGATTAGCGAAACCTGGCTTTACCGATGGACGTCGTGAACTTCGCCGGCATAGTCGACACGCCACATGCGGCGGAGCGCGGCAACGCGAACTCCGATCCCGCCGCCGCGCCGCCGACGCCCATCGAGAACCGGCTCTCGATGCCGGCGCAAAATCTTTTCAAATTCGACAGACGGCAGCGCCGCAAGGCGGAAGCGCCATGGCTCTGGCGAACGCCCTGGCTCGCCAGAATTCTGACCTTTGGCGGCGGTTTCGCGCTGACCGCCTATGGCGCCCGAGAAATGTACAAGGTCGTCGACGTCGGCGGGGTCACGACGTTGAAATGGGCGCTGCTGGCGCTGTTCGTGCTCAACTTCTCCTGGATCGCGCTTTCCTTCGCGAGCTCGATCGTCGGCTTCGCGCTGCTGATGCGGCGCCGGCGGCGGCCGCCTCTACCCTCGGCGCTCGCAGAGAAAACCGCCGTCGTCATGCCGATCTACAACGAGGCGCCGAGCCGCGTCTTCGCCGCGCTGCAAACCATCTATGAAGACGTGCAGGCGACCGGGCTTGGCGCGCATTTCGACTGGTTCTTCCTTTCGGATACGACGAACCCGGACATCTGGATCGCCGAAGAGCGCGCCTTCATCGGCATTCGCCGCCGGCTAGGGCCGCTGGCGCGCATCTTCTACCGCAGGCGCGAAAAGAATACGGGCCGCAAGGCCGGCAACATTGAGGATTTCGTCTCGCGCTGGGGCGGCGCCTATAAGCACATGGTGGTGCTCGACGCCGACAGCCTGATGAGCGGCCCGACGATCGTTCAGCTCGCCGCGGCAATGGAGGCGGATCCAGACAGCGGCATCATCCAAACTCTACCGCTCATCATCAATCGCAACACGCTTTTCGCGCGCGTCCAGCAATTCGCCGCGCGCATCTATGGCCCGGTGATCGCCGTGGGCCTCTCCGCCTGGATGGGCAGGGACGGCAATTACTGGGGACATAACGCGATTATCCGCACGGAAGCCTTCGCCCGCCATTGCGGCCTGCCCGACCTGCGCGGCCGCCCGCCATGGGGCGGCCATATCCTAAGCCATGATTTCGTCGAGGCTGCGCTCATTCGCCGCGCCGGCTATGCCGTTTACATGATGCCGACGCTCGGCGGCTCCTACGAAGAAAGCCCGCCTTCGCTGATCGACCTGTCCATTCGCGACCGGCGCTGGTGCCAGGGCAATTTGCAGCATGCGCGAGTATTGCTCGGCAAGGGAATCCACTGGGCGTCGCGGCAGCATTTCCTCACGGGCATATTCGGCTATCTGACGTCGCCGCTCTGGCTGCTGCAACTGCTCATCGGCATCGTGATCGTCTTTCAGGCGAGCTATTTCCGACCGGAATATTTTACCAGCGACTTCGCGCTCTTCCCCACCTTTCCGCGGTTCGACGCCGAGCGGTCGCTCGAACTTTTCGGACTGACGATGAGCATCCTGCTCGCCCCCAAGCTCCTGGGCCTGATCGTGGCCATCCGCGAGCCGGAAACGCGCAAGGGCTCCGGCGGCGTGATCCTGCTGCTGATCTCGACCCTGTTCGAAATCGTGCTCTCCGCTCTGCTGGCGCCGATCATGATGCTGATTCAGACCGGCCATGTGCTCCATATCGTTTTTGGTTTCGACACAGGCTGGGACCCGCAGCGGCGCGACGACGGCTCCGTGCCGTTCGGCGACATCGTCCGCCGGCACATCTGGCATGTGGCGCTGGGCCTGCTGAGCCTGATCGCAGGCATGTTGATCTCGCCCTCGCTCGTCGCCTGGATGTCGCCGACGATCGCCGGCCTCGTCCTGGCGATCTTCATTTCCTGGGCGACGGCTCAACGCTGGCTCGGGCTGGTGTTTCGTCGCGCCGGCGTGCTGACGACGCCCGAAGAAACGACGACGCCGCCAATCGCCAAGCGCGGCAAGGCGCTCTCCAAAGCGTTGGCGCGGGCCGGCGAAGACGACGTCAACGGTCTCCTGGCGATCCACGCCGATTCCGAGTTGCGGGAGCTGCACGAAACCTGGCTGCCGACGCGCCGCTCCAGGCAGCGCGGCCAAATCACCGCCGACCGCGCTCTGGCCGAAGCCAAGATCGCCGACGCCGAAACGATCGAAGATGCAATCGCCTGGCTCAATCGCGGCGAACGGCTGGTGGCGCTCTCCGACCGCGCGCTCATCGGCATGATCGCGCGTTTGCCGCGCCAGGCCGAACTCGCGGCGGCGCAGAAACACGCGCGCGCCGCGGAATGACCAGGGCTGACGGGCCGGTGACTCACATCTACAAGATCGTTTCGCAATCCGACTGGCGCGCGGCCGAGGCGGCGGGCGTTTTTACCGGCGCAGCGGTCGATCTCGCCGACGGCTTCATTCATTTCTCGACCGCCGAGCAGGTCGAGGAAACGGTGGCGAAATATTTCGCCGGCCAGCCGGATCTGCTGCTCGTCGCCGTAGCGCCCGCCCCGCTTGGCGACGCTCTCAAATGGGAGAAGTCGCGCGGCGGCGCGCTCTTTCCGCACCTTTACGCGCCGCTTCCGCTCGAAGCGGTGGCGCGCGTCGAGGCGCTGCCCATCGGCGTCGACGGCCGGCACGATTTTTCAAGCATCCGCGAATGATGGACGCTTTCGGCGTGGCGACGCCGCTCCTGCGCCTGCTCGACGCCGAGACGGCACATCGGGCGTCCATCGCGGCACTGAAACTTCTGCCTGCCGGCGCGCCAGGTCCAGACGACGCGCGTCTCGCGGTTTCAGCCTTCGGCCTCGACTTTCCCAATCCGATCGGCCTCGCGGCCGGCTTCGACAAGAATGCTGAAGTCGCCGACGCGATGCTCGGTTTTGGATTCGGCTTCGTCGAAGTCGGCACGCTGACGCCGCGCGCGCAGCCCGGCAATGCGCGTCCGCGCGCCTTCCGCCTCGTCGAGGATAGCGCCGTCATCAATCGCTACGGCTTCAACAATGTCGGCCATGCATCCGCGCTTGCGCGACTGTCGCAGCGCGCGCGTCGCGGCGTCGTCGGCGTCAATATCGGCGCCAACAAGGACGCTGCGGACCGCGTGGCGGACTATGTCGCGGGCGTGCGCGCCTTCGCAGAAGTCGCGAGCTATTTCACGATCAACGTCAGTTCGCCGAATACGCCGGGCCTGCGCGACCTGCAGGAGCCGGACGCGCTTTCCGATTTGCTCGCGCGCGTCATCGACGCCCGCGACGCCGCGCGCATTCGGCGCCCCCTGCTCCTGAAAATCGCGCCGGACCTCACGCTCGATCAGCTCGATGACATCGTGCGCGTCGCGCGCGATCGGCGCATCGACGGCATGATCGTGTCGAACACGACGATTTCGCGCCCCGCGACGCTGCGCTCGCCATTGGCGAGGGAAAGCGGCGGCCTCTCCGGCGCGCCGCTGTTTGACCTGTCGACGCGCGTCCTTGCGCAAACCTATTTGCGCGTCGAAGGCCAGTTTCCGCTCATCGGCGTCGGCGGCGTCGACGGCGTCGAGGCCGCGCTCGCCAAGATCGAAGCCGGCGCGACGCTGACGCAGCTCTATTCCGCGATGGTCTATGCGGGACCGGGCCTCGTCACGCGCATCAAGCGCGGACTGATCGATGTTCTCGCGCGCGACAAAGAGGCGCTGTCGGCGCGGATCGGCAGGCGCGCGACCGCATTATCCGAAGCGGATTAAACCTCTCTTGGGGGTCATTCGCCGTGCGGAGGCCGACGTTCGCGCTTGCGGGGCGCCGTCAGGCGCACCGTCGAGCCGCCGCGGCGCGGAAACACGACCTGGAGACAATCTCCGGGACCGTTGGTGATTTCCCAGGGATGAGTCAGAAAAGTATTGATCGTTTTGCTCTCGCCAGGATTGAGGCCGCCATAGCTCTTGTCCCCGCCTGAGAAATCCTTCCAGTAAATGCCGCGATATTCGCCCGACTGATTGACGAAGGTGATGGTCGTGGCGACGTCGCTGTTTTGCGAACGCGCTTTCGGGCAGCCGGCGTCAGCGAGACTTGCGGCGCCAACGGAAGCGGCCGCGGCGCAGGCGACGCGCAGAAGATACGACGACCGATTTCGATGGTTTGTCACAGCGGCTCCCCGTTGTAGTCCTTTTATGGCGAAAATCGCTTGCGCCAACTGTGACGCGCAGCGCTAGCGCCAGCAATCCCTCGCGCGCAAGGATCGCCATCTTCCCTGTGACGGCGCGCGATGCTATCGAGCGCCCAACGCAAGGGGAGAGGATCAGACATGACCGAGCATATCTGGCTGGCGACGGGCGAAGCGACAATTCTGGCCGTGGACGGACAATATACCGACGCCATGCCGGAAGTCATGATTGGCAACGTCAAGGGACCGGTCGGCCACGCCTTCGCCAGCATGGCGGGTCAGTCCGCCGGCCACCCGCGCATGTTCGTCATCCGCGACCTCAACCAGCAGGTGCGGCCGGCGACGATGATGACCACCAAGATGACGGTCAAATCGGAAGATTACGTCGAGCTTCTCGGCGGCGTCGTGCAGGCGGCGACCGGCGACGCCATCGTCGACTGCGTCGCCGAGGGGATTTTGCCGAAGGATCAGCTCAACGAGCTCTGCATGATCATCATGGTCTGGCTCGATCCGCGTTGCGCCACGCACGCCAAGCTCGACAAGAAGGATCTTTACCGCACCAATTACGAAGCGACGAAACTCGCGATCTCGCGCGCCATGAAAGGCGAGCCGTCGGCCGACGAGCTCATCGCCAACCGCAAGAGCGTGCAGCACTATGCGCTTGAAGGCGTGTTCGACGAGTGATCCTCGTCCTGGACGCGCACGCCGATAATCATGCCGTCCTGAAACCAGCTCGATAGAAATTGCGCCAGCCGCTCTGGCGCAATTTCGCCGGCCTGCTGAAACGCCGCCATTTGACAGATGTCTCCGAAGGCCTGCCCGGCGCGCGCTTCATTGAGCGCGACATATTCGTCGGGCTCCAATTGCCGGTAGGCGGATTCATATTCGACCCGCCACACGGCGGTGTATTCGACCTGATCGGTCGGCGCAGGCCTCTCGACGCTTTCAGGCGCATCGTCGGCGATCGCCGCGTCATAGGCCGCGATCGTCCCCGCGGAAAGTTCGAGCAGCGTCAGGCTGGAATCGAACACGAAGGCGAGCCGCGGCCAATCCTCCGGCGGAAATTCGGCCAGCGCCTGCACCGACAAGGCCGTTTTGTCCGGCGAGTCGAAAGCGTCGACCATCGCGCGCTCGAGCAGCGACATCGAAACAGCCGCCGCATCGTCGCGCCAGCGCGGACTGTCGCGCATGAAGTCCGGCAGTCCCGTCGTAAACCAGCGGGCGTTTGGATCGCGCGACGGCCGCTGGTCGATGTAATCCTCGACCAGCGTTTCAAACGTTTCGTCTCCGAGTATTGCGCGCAGCCCCGGGTGATCTTCCGCAACGAAATCCGCCAATCTGATGCGATAGCCGGTCTGATAAACGCCAAGCAGCGTCTCGGGCGTGGCGCCGCGCGGCGACGACTTCAGCTTTTTCAAGAGCGGCTTGTCCGCCTCTCCCGAGCCTGCGAGCACGCGCGCCTGGAACAGCGATTGAAAGTCGGCGAGTTTCATGCGGCGCTGAGCGCTCGTTCTTTCGAGATGCGGGCGTCGATGTCGCGCATGTGCTGAAGTTCGTCGAGCAGTTCCGAAAGCGGCGGATAATTGTCGTCGCGCTCGATCATGGCGGAGACGTCGCCGCAATGCCGGCGCGCATGTTCGTAAAGCGCCCAGACTTCGTCGCAGACCGGCTGGTCATGCGTGTCCACGCGATGGGTCTCGTTATCGGTATGGCCCGCCATGTGGAATTGAACGACGCGCTCGGCCGGAACGCCGTCGATGAAGGCGACCGGATCGAAACCATGGTTGAAGCTCGAAACGAAAACATTGTTGACGTCGAGCAGCAACAGGCAGTCGGCGCGTTCGGCCATTTCGCGAACGAATTCGTGCTCGCTCATCTCCGAGTCGACGAAGGACACATAGGTTGAGGCGTTTTCGACGACGAGACGGCGTTTGAGGAAGTCCTGCACGCGCTGGATCCGCTCGACAATATGCGCGAGCGACTCGCGCGTGTAGGGGATCGGCAGCAAATCATGAAGGGACACGCCGTGAACCCCCGTCCAGGCGACATGATCCGAAACCCAGTCCGGCTGGACCCGATCGGCGAGCGCCTTCAACTGCCGCAGATAGTCGAAATTGAGCGGATCGGTTGAGGCGAGCGACATGGAGACGCCGTGCATCACGACCGGATAATCGGCGCGGATGCGATCGAGCATCGCCAGAGGCCGACCGCCGGCGAGCATGTAGTTTTCAGAGATGATTTCGAACCAATCGATCGGCGGACGAGACGACAGGATCTCATCATAATAGATCGGCCGCAGTCCCAAGCCGTAGCCGAGCGGAGCGGGCTTTTCCATACTGCTTTTCCCTCTCAGCATCGCCGCTCATGCCGAAGCCGCATCGGAGAACAGCGGAGACGGTCGAAAGAGCCGTCTCCGCCCGAGGCGATTACTTCGTGTGGCAGCGGCTCTTCATATTGCAGTGCATCTTATGGTGATGGCACTGCGCCTTATGATGGCACTTCGACATATTGCGGCAGGTTCCCTTGGCGCCGCAGTGAGTCTTGCCATGCGTCGACTTCGCAGGGTGCGCATGGGCGGGCGCGACCGACGCGCCGCTCAAAGCAAGAGCGACCGCCGCAGCGGCGAGAGCCGATCCTGAAACAATATTAGACTTCATTGCTTTCTCCTCTTTATATCCCCGCCGCAACGACGGGAAGTCGACGCTCTCGCCGGCGGCGCGGCGCGGCGATCTGCTCTCGAGCATCACGTTGCACATTGGCCGCTTGCAAACGACCGGCAACGGCGCGCCAAAGCTTGACAGTTATAAGTTATCGAGGCGGCGGCGATTCCGCTAGCAAGAATTTCTCCAATCGGCGCAGGCATTTATGTTATGCATAATCTATAGAAACAGCATATTTCTCGCGTATTGCAGCGCAATATCATACAGTTGCGACTGTCAGCACGACGCTTTTCTTCCGAACGCGCTTGCGGCGGCGGCCTGCCGCTGATAGATAACGTCCGCGCCGGAGACCAAGCCGGCGCACTCACTTTGGTTTTCGACCTCGGGCCGCGCCGGCCGGTTCGCTTCAGCGAACTTTTCGTCCATCCTCGCGTTTTTGCCGCGGGGGACGTCCGATCGTCGAGGACCGCTCTGTAACGCTAACCCTTTGCCGGCGCCGCCCTTTCGGGGCTCTCAGGAGAACATATGTCCGCTACTACCGATCGCGCGCCCACGCGCGAAGATTTCGCCGCCCTGCTCGATGAGAGCTACGGCCAGAACGAAGCCTTCGAAGGCTCCGTCATCAAGGGTCGCGTCGTCGCCATCGAAAAGGACGTCGCCGTCATCGACATCGGCCTTAAGACCGAGGGCCGCGTCCCGATCAAGGAATTCACCGGCTACGGCCGAGACCCCGCCCCCCAGGTCGGCGAAGAGGTGGAAGTCTATCTGGAGCGCGTCGAGAACGCGCTCGGCGAAGCCGTCATCTCGCGCGACAAGGCGCGCCGCGAGGAGAGCTGGGTGAAGCTCGAAAAGGCCTTCGAGACCAATGAGAAGGTCGAAGGGGTCATCTTCAATCAGGTCAAGGGCGGATTCACCGTCGATCTGGACGGCGCCGTGGCCTTCCTGCCGCGCAGTCAGGTCGACATTCGACCGATCCGCGACGTCGGCCCGCTGATGAATGTGCCGCAGCCGTTCCATATCCTGAAGATGGACCGCCGCCGCGGCAACATCGTCGTGTCGCGCCGGACCGTCCTCGAGGAGAGCCGCGCCGAGCAGCGCCACGAGATCGTCGCCAACCTCGAAGAGGGTCAGGTGATCGACGGCGTCGTGAAGAACATCACGGACTACGGCGCCTTCGTCGATCTTGGCGGCATCGACGGCCTGCTGCATGTCACCGACATCGCCTGGCGGCGCGTCAATCATCCGTCCGAGGTGCTGACCATCGGCCAGACCGTCAAGGTGAAGATCATCAAGATCAATCACGAGACGCACCGCATCTCGCTCGGCATGAAGCAGCTCCTCGAAGACCCGTGGCAGGGCATCGAGGCGAAATATCCGATCGGCGCGAAGTTCCACGGCCGCGTGACCAACATCACCGACTACGGCGCCTTCGTCGAACTGGAGCCCGGCATCGAGGGTCTCGTCCACGTTTCGGAAATGAGCTGGACGAAAAAGAACGTCCATCCGGGCAAGATCGTCTCGACGAGCCAGGAAGTCGACGTTCAGGTGCTCGAAGTCGATCCGGTCAAGCGCCGGATTTCGCTCGGCCTCAAGCAGTGCCTGCAGAACCCCTGGGAGGCTTTCGCCGAGAAATATCCGGTCGGTTCGACCGTCTCCGGCGAGGTGAAGAACAAGACCGAATTCGGTCTGTTCATCGGTCTCGACGGCGATGTCGACGGCATGGTCCATCTGTCGGACCTCGACTGGAACCGCCCCGGCGAGCAGGTGATCGAGGAATATAAGAAGGGCGACGTCATCAACGCCCAGGTCCTCGACGTCGACGTGGAGAAGGAGCGCATTTCGCTCGGCGTCAAGCAGCTTGCGGGCGATCCTTTCGCGTCGGTCAGCGTCGAAGAAGGCGGCGAGCTCAAGAAGGGCGTGGTCGTCACCTGCGAAGTGATCGAGGTGAAGGATTCCGGCATCGACGTGAAGATCACCGGCACCGACCTCACCACGTTCATCAAGCGCAGCGAACTCGCGCGCGACCGCGCCGACCAGCGCCCCGAACGCTTTGCGGTCGGCGAGAAGGTCGACGCCCGCGTGACGCTGTTCGACCGCAAGGCGCGCAAGGTGTCCGTGTCGATCAAGGCGCTCGAAGTCGCTGAGGAGAAGGAAGCCATCGCGCAATATGGCTCGGCCGACTCCGGCGCGTCGCTCGGCGACATCCTCGGCGCGGCGCTCAAGGCCCGCGAAGAGACGCCCAAGAAAGGCAAGAAGTCGGAGGAGTAAGACCTCTCCGACCGCTCCGATCCAGGCCCGCGCCGCAAGGCGCGGGCCTTTTTCTTGCGCGCAGAGTCAACTTTTCATTCACCAAAACGCAACTCGCGCGGATTCGTTAACCCTAAGTTCTGAAACGGCGGCGCACACTCGGCGCGTTTTTCGCCCGCTGCGCCCGCGGGTCGCCGGAGTCGCGTGACCATGACCGCTGCCGAATTCAATCCGAACGAGAGATACTCCGCGCGGCCGTTGCGCGCACGCCCGACCGGCGCGCGCGCGGCGATCGGCATGGGCGTCGCCGCGACGTTCATCCTGCTCGCGGCGCTGGTTCTCCTGCCGCGCGAACCGAAGACCACCGAGCCGAAGGCCGTAACGCAGGTCGCGCCGCCGCGCACGACGGCCGCCGCCCGCCCCAGCAAACTCTCCAGCAAGATCTCCGTCGAGGCCCTTGAGGCTTCGGCGCTGATGGCGAAACCCTTCAGCGCCGTCGATCTCGCCGCGCCCGAATTCGCCGCGGAGCGAAAGACGATGGCGGCCCGCGACGGCGAGAACGGCTCCGGCCGCATCGACGCCATCACCCTGGGGCGGTTCGCCATGGGCGCGCCCTTCATGCGCGTCGACGTCCATCAGGATATCGCCGAGAAGGAAAAGACATCGGATTTCTTCCTCGACATGACGCGGCACGCCGCACAGGCGGGTCTCAACGTCGCAAAAATCGGTCAGCCCAGCGCGCTCAACACCAGGCTCGGATCATTCGAGACCGCCGAAATACGGCTTTCCCAACCCGCGTCGCAGGACGTCGCCGCAAGCGAGCGGAGCTGCCTCGCGACGCGCCTCATCGACGGCGCGCGCGCGCTCGAAATCGCAGGTCTGGCGTGCGGCGCCGCCACGAGACCGATCGACCGTGTCGCGCTGGGCTGTCTGCTCGACCGCATCAGCGCGCCGAACCCAGAGAACCCTGGGGTGAAGGAGTTCTTTGCGCAGGCGGCCTCGGCGCGCTCGATCGGCTGCGGCAATATCTCGCGCGATGATCTGACCGCGACGATCCCGACGCAAAAGAACGGAGCGCGTTCGGCGCAGGGCCCGCGACGCGCGCATGCAAAGACAACGCGCCAGGGCGCGCAGATGGCGCGCTAGGCCGTTCGCCGGCGTGCATTCACCCTGACGGCGGATTGCCGGCGGAACATGGCGGCGCGCATTCGCTTTTGCGAAACGATCCGCTATTATGGTCCCTGGCGTTCAGTCCGAAAGGGAATCGTGATGCGCAAGAACAAGATGCTGTCGGCGGGACTCGCCTGTCTCGTGGTGTTTGCTGCAGGCGACGCGCTCGCCAAGTCGCGCTACCGCGTTTCTTCCGGCGACGCTTGTTGCGGCCGCGGCCCGATCGACATTCAGCGCCGCAGCTGGCTCGATCCCGGCACGCAGGTGCCGGTCGGCAGCACCAACCGCTACATGGTTCAGCAGACATACCTCAACCACGATCCCATCGAGCGCAACCAGCGCAGCTGGTACATGCAGGAGACGTTGCCGCAGCGTCCGCCCTACAACGCTGGCATGATCGTCCCCTACGATGACGGTTTCCCGTTCTGGTGGCCGTAAGTCGGCCCCTTTTCAGCTGAGAACCTTGACTTGCGGGGCGCTTTCGATTAGCTCCGCACCTGCCTGACGCGGCTAGTTCGCCCAGGCGAGCACCCGTGGCGTTTGCTCTCAAACGCCTGTCGGCCGGACGCCCGGCAGAGGAGGGCGCGTTCCTGACGCACCGGCGCAACCGGGCGCGGCGAGAGACGCGGATCGAGACGACGCCCGGGTGCAAGGCTCCGGGCGATTTTCGTTCTTTCGCCTCTCTCGCGCCAGACGCGATGACAAGAGGACGAAAGTAAAGTGACGAAACGCGCAGAAGCGAAATACAAGCTCGATCGGCGCCTTGGCCAGAATATCTGGGGCCGCCCGAAGAGCCCCGTCAACCGCCGCGAATACGGGCCGGGACAGCACGGGCAGCGTCGTAAGGGCAAGCTTTCCGATTACGGCACGCAGCTCAAGGCCAAGCAGAAGCTCAAGGGCTACTACGGAAACATTTCGGAAAAGCAGTTCCGCAAATATTACGCGGAAGCGATCCGCATGAAGGGCGACTCGGGCGACAATCTGATCGGCCTGCTGGAGCGACGCCTCGACGCGATCGTCTATCGGGCGAAATTCGTTCCGACAGTGTTCGCTGCGCGCCAGTTCGTGAACCACGGCCACATCCGCGTGAACGGCAGGCGCGTCAACATCCCGTCCTATCAGGTGAAAGTCGGGGACGTGATCGAGGTTAAGGAAGCCTCGAAACAGGCGGTGACCGTTCTAGAGGCCGTTCAGCTGGCCGAGCGCGACGCGCCGGAATATTACGACGTCGACCACTCCAAGATGACGGCAAAGCTCATCCGCGTGCCGCATGCGACGGAGGTCCCCTACCCCGTGCAGATGGAGCCGAACCTCGTCATCGAGTTCTACTCACGCTGACGTCGACGGCCAGAATCTGGAAAAAACAGCCGCTCCGCGCGGCTGTTTTTATGCCTCGAATTCTTGACTGTACGTGCGCGATCGGAAACTCTAGCGGAAAGCGCCGTCACCGCTCGCAGCCACCTAAAGACGATCGGAACGGCAAGGGAACTCAAGGGAGAGGCGCTTGTCCGGGCTATCGAAGAAACGGCCGGAGGAGACCGAACGCAGCCAACGTCCGCTCTGGATCGCGATCGCCGGCTTGCTGATCAGCGTCACGAGCTACAGCATGAAGGACATGATGCTCGGCGACGTGGTCTTCTGGTTCGGCGCGGTCCTCGCCGCGATCGGCGTGCTCTACTGGTTCATTCAGCCGAAACACGGACTGTAACGGCGGCTCCTATTCTCGCCAATTTGATTTGCCACGTTCGCCGAAGACGTTATGGTCTTTTGCGTCGCAACAGGTACGAACCGCACATGCCCTTCGCCTTTCTGTCCCGCCGCCGTTTCCTTGTCGCCGCCGCCTGCGCGTTCGTCGCCGCAGCGCCCGCTTACGCCGACAAATCGCCTTCGGGAAAAGTCTCGACCGACGAACTGATGGCGCCGAACGCCCTGCCCGACGTGGTGGAAGGATCGGCGAACGCGCCCGTGACGATCGTCGAATACGCCTCCATGACATGCAGTCATTGCGCGGCGTTCCATCACGACGTCTATCCGGAATTGAAGAAGAACTACATCGATACGGGGAAAGCGAAATTCATTCTACGCGAATTTCCGCTCGATCCCCTGGCGACGGCCGCCTTCATGCTCGCGCGCGAACTCGGCGACAAGCGCGACGCCGTCGTCGATCTGCTGTTTTCGCAGCAGAAGAACTGGGCCTTTTCGGATAAGCCGCTCGACGGCCTCGCGAATGTTTTGAAGCAAGCTGGACTCGGCCAGGAGAAGTTCGAAGCGATCCTGAAGGACCAGACTCTTTACGAGAACGTCAATAAGGTGCGCGATCGCGCAGCCGAAAAATTCGGCGTCAACTCGACGCCGACCTTCTTCATCAATGGCGACAAATATACAGGCGAAATCAAGCTCGAAGATTTCGACAAGATCATCACATCCAAATCTGCGGAGAAGTGACGTCCGCACGCGGTCGCGGGGTCTAGAACGCCGTCCGCCGCTCCAGCGCCGCCGCAAGCGTTCCCTCATCGAGATAATCGAGTTCGCCGCCGACCGGCACGCCATGGGCGAGCCGCGTCACCTTCACGCCTGCCGGCGACAGCACGTCGGCGATGTAATGCGCCGTCGTTTGTCCGTCGACGGTGGCGTTGACCGCAAGCACGACTTCGCGCGTCGCTCCTGCGCGCACGCGCGCCACGAGGCTTGCGATGGCGAGATCGTCGGGGCCGACGCCGTCGAGCGGCGACAGCACGCCGCCAAGCACGTGATAGCGCGCATTGAGCAGCCCGGCGCGCTCCAGCGCCCACAGGTCGGCGACCGTTTCGACGACGACAATGATCGATGCGTCACGGCGCGCGTCGCGACAGATCGTGCATGGATCGCTTGTATCGATGTTGCCGCAGGCCGAACACACGACGATGCGCTCCTGCGCCACGCGCATCGCTTCGGCGAGCGGCGCCAGCAGTTCTTCGCGCTTGCGGATGAGATGCAGCACCGCGCGCCGCGCCGATCGCGGACCGAGCCCCGGCAATTTGGCCAGGAGCTGCACGAGCTTTTCGATTTCGGGGCCGGCGACCTTTTCAGCCATAGCCGGATCAATCGCCTCATGAGGTTGGCGTCATGCCCGCGCCTGTCGCGGGCGTCCACGTCGGAACGCTACTTATCGATGGACGCGTTCGGCGCCGTCATCCTTTCGATGGCCGCCTCAAGGCCGGCCAGGATGCGGGACGCGCGTCGATGCGCAGATCAAAACGGCAGCTTGAGGCCTGGCGGCAGCGGCAGTCCGCCGGTCAGCGCCTTCATTTTCTCGCTCATGGCGTCTTCGGCTTTGGCCCGCGCCTGCATATGCGCGGTGAGGATCAGGTCTTGGAGAATTTCCTTCTCCTCGGGCTTCAGCAGGCTCGGATCAATCGAGATGCTTTTCATCGACCCCTTTGCGGTCAGCACGACTTTCACCATGCCGCCGCCCGCCTCGCCCTCGACGACCGTCTGTTCGAGCTCCAATTGCGCTTCGGCCATCTTGGCCTGCATCTGCTGCGCCTGCTTCATCAGGCCCATGAAGTCCATCATTTAAGCTTCTCCATCGTCTTCTTCGATTGGCGAGGCGTCATCATAAAGCGTTTCGGCGGACGGTCCGCCGTCGTCCCTGCCGCGCACCGCCACAATCTGTGCGCCAGGGAATCGCGCGAGCACGCTCGCGACGAGTGGATCGGCTTCCAGCGAGGAACGGCGTTCGCGCTCCAATGCTTCGCGCCGCTCCCTGAGCGTCGGCGCGCCGCCCGAGGCGACGATGGACACCATCCAACGTTCGCCGGTCCAAACCTGCAGTTTCTGCATCAGCGACGAAGCGACGTCGCGCGCGCCGCCGGGCGCAAGTTCGAATTCGATCCGCCCGGGTTCGAACCGCACCAGCCGCACTTCGGATTCCAGCGCGATCTTGAGCCGCATGTCCCGCTTCTGCGCAGCAAGCGCCACAAGCGCGTCGAAGCTTTCGATGACCGTTCCGGGAGCCGGCGCCGGCGCCGGCTGAGGAATCGGGGAACGCTGCGCCGCAACGAGTTGCGGGGCGCCGCGCGCCGGCGCTGCGCCAGTTGTGGCCGGCCCGGCGCTTCGCCCCGACGGCGGCTGAGAGTCCGTCCCCGAGGCGCTCTCGCCGAACCCCAAGCGCCGCAGCGCCTCCGCCGGCGTCGGCATGTCGGCGGCGTAAGCGAGCCGCACCAGCACCATATCCGCCGCCGCGAGCGGCCGCTGCGAGCCGCGCAATTCCTCAACGCCTTTCATGAGGATTTGCCAGGCGCGGGTGAGCGCCGGGACGGACAGGCGCGCGGCGGCGTCTTCGCCGCGGCGTTTCTCCTCGGGCGTCAGCGCCGCCGACTGGCTCGTTTCCGGCGCAAGCTTCAATCGCGTCGCGAGATGGGTGAATTCTGCGAGTTCGAGCAGAACCTGCGCCGGATCGGCGCCGCCATTATATTGATCTTCGAGAATGCCGATGGCCTTGGCGACGTCGCCCGACATCGCCGCTTCAAACAGGTCGATGACGCGCGCCTTGTCGGCGACGCCGAGCATCAGCCGCAGATCCTCGGCGGCGATTGCGCCGCCCGCCGAATGCGCCGCGCCATAGGCGATCGCCTGATCGAGCAAGGACAGCGCGTCGCGCGCCGAGCCTTCCGCCGCGCGGGCGATCATGGCCAGCGCTTCCGGCGCGATGGCGACTCCCTCCGCTTTGCAGACGTTCAGCAGATGGTCGGCGAGCAGACCGGCGTCGATGCGGCGCAGATCGAAACGCTGGCAGCGCGAGCGCACCGTCACCGGCACCTTGTCAATTTCGGTCGTCGCGAAGATGAACTTCACATGCTCGGGCGGCTCTTCGAGAGTCTTCAAGAGACCGTTGAAGGCGGCCTTCGAGAGCATATGCACTTCGTCGATGATATAGACCTTGGTGCGCGCCATCACCGGCCGATAGCGGGCGTTGTCGATGATCTCGCGGATGTCGTCGATGCCCGTATGCGAGGCCGCGTCCATCTCGAGCACGTCGACGTGGCGCGAGTCGATGATCGCCTGGCAGTGAACGCCGAGCGCCTCCATATGGATCGTCGGCTGATCGATCGCCGGCCGGCCGTCTCGCGCCGGAAGTTCGTAATTGAACGCGCGCGCGAGAATGCGCGCCGTCGTCGTCTTGCCCACGCCGCGCACGCCGGTCAGCAGATAGGCCTGATGAATTCGGTTGAGGTCGAAGGCGTTTTCGAGCGTGCGCACCATCGGCTCCTGGCCGATAAGGTCCGCAAAGGTCGTCGGCCGATATTTGCGCGCCAGAACGCGATAGGCCGACGGAGACGCCTGTTCGGCGCCGAAAAGCGACGGTCCGGCGTCAGGCGCCGGCGATGGCCTCGGCGGATCGTGCTCGTGGTCCATCTGCATCCGTCCGACGACAGACGAGCGACGAACAGCGCAATTGCTGCGCCCGCCATTCGCTGCTCGCCGAAAAAGGTGGGAGGCTGAACGAAGACCCGCCCAAGCTCGTTAGGGCTGCTTCCTTCCGGACCTGACCCGGTTGGCGAGTGAAGCGTCCACCGCCAACCTCCCGGCCTCTATGTGGCAGACGGGGGCGAGGGATGCAAGGCTCACCTTGGCGCGCCGCCCCGACGGTTCGCGCCGATCGTCCCGGCGTTCACCCTTCCGAGGCGGCGGGGATGCGCCGAAGCGGCGCACTTGCTAAAGAGAGCGCGATTTTCGAGAGGATCTGCGCTTGAACGCCGTCACCGCCACGTCAGCAGAACGCGAGGCCGCCAGCCTCGCCGCCGTTCTTGCGCATTTCGAGCGCGAGGGATTCGCCCGCTGCGAACCGCGCCTCCTGCAGCCGGCGCATGTCTTTCTCGATCGCTCCGGAGAGGATTTCCGCGGCCGGCTCTACCTGACGAGCGACGGCTCCGGCGCCGAATTCTGCCTGCGGCCGGAATATACGATTCCCGTCTGCCTCGACTATCTCGCCTCCGCGCAGGCTGGCGATCCGGCCGCATACGCCTATGGCGGCTCGATCTTCCGCGCCCCCGAACATGGCGCGACGGGCGAGGGAGAGTTTCTTCAGGCCGGACTCGAGAGCTTTGGCCGGCAGGATCGCGAAGCCGCGGACGCAGAAATTCTCGCCGCGGCGCTCGACGCTGCGGCGGCGGCCGGCGCGGCGGCGCTCAACGTTCACATCGGCGACGCGGGGCTTGTCGCCGCTTTCCTGGAAAAGCTCGAGCTTCCGTCGGTCTGGCGCCGGCGTCTCGCGGCCGGCCACGCGCGCGGCCAAAAGATCGCCGAGATTTTTGCGGCGCCTGGGCGCAACGGCGGTTCGGAACAGTCAGGCGTTCTTGCGGCGCTGACAAAAGTCGAACCGGCGGACGCGCGCCGGCTGGTCGAGGATTTGCTGTCCATCGCCGGCATCACCGCGGTCGGCGGCCGCAGCGCGGCGGAAATCGCTGAGCGCTTTCTCGATCAGGCGACGCTCTCCGACGGCGCCGGCGTTTCGAAAGAGACGCGCGCGCTGGCGGAGGCTTTTTTCGCCATCGACGGCGCGCCCGAATCCGCGTCGGCCGCCATGCGCCGGCTCGCCGGCGACGCGCAGCTTGATCTCGCCGGCGCGCTGGACGCCTTCGACGCGCGGAGTCGCGCCATCGCCGCGCGCGGCCTTGCTCTGAACGAGATGCGCTTTTCCGCAAGCTTCGCGCGGCATCTCGATTATTACACCGGCTTCGTGTTCGAAGCCCGCCACGGCGGCCAGGACGAACCGGTGATCGGGGGCGGACGCTACGACCGACTGCTGAAAGCGCTCGGCGCGGCGTCGGACATCCCGGCCGTCGGCGCCGCCATTTGGATCGATCGACTTTCGCCCAGCGCCAGAGAGGCATGATGTCGCCCGTGCAGAAACTGATCGTCGCGTCGCCCTCGAAGGGCCGGCTGCAGGAAAACGCCGCCGCGTTTTTCGCGCGCGCCGGCCTGGAGCTGACGCAGGGACGCGGCGCGCGTGACTATCGCGGGGCCGTCGCCGGCGTGGACGGCGCCGAAGTCGCCTATCTGTCCGCTTCGGAGATCACGCGTCGGCTCGCTTTGGGCGAGGCGCATCTCGGCGTGACCGGCGAAGATCTGGTGCGCGAGGAGATCGCCGACGCGGAGAAGACCGTCGAGCTTCTCGCGCCGCTCGGCTTTGGCGCCGCCAATGTCGTCGTCGCCGTGCCGCAGGCCTGGATCGACGTGCGCAATATGAGCGATCTCGCCGACATCGCCGACGGATTTCGTGCGCGGCACGGGCGCGGACTGCGCGTCGCGACGAAATACGTCAACACGACGCGGCGCTTCTTCGCCGCTCATGGCCTATCCGACTATCGTATTGTCGAAAGCTCCGGCGCCACGGAAGGCGCGCCCGCCGCAGGCTCCGCCGATCTCATCGTCGACATTACGACGACCGGCGCGACGCTGGCGGCCAATGCGCTGAAGATTATCGAGGACGGCGTCATCCTACGATCGCAGGCGAATCTCGTCGCCTCGCTCACCGCGCCTTGGACCGAAAACGCACGTGAAGCGGCGCGCGTGATTCTTTCGCGCATCGCCGCAGAAGAGGAAGCGCGCATGACGCGCGACGTGCGCGCCCGTCTGCCTGCGCTGAACGAGGCGATCCTGCGGGAGGCGGAGACCAGTTTCGGCGCCGGATTGCGCGACAAGGCGGAAGACTCGTTGACATTCTCCTGCCCCGCGAAAAAGGTGGCGGCGCTTGCGGACTGGCTGATCGCCCAAGGCGCCAAGAGCGTCACCAGCGCCCGGCTCGACTATGTCTTCCAGGCCGAGAACGCCTTGTGGAGCAAGCTGGCCGCGCGGCTTGGTTAGCGCCACAAGCGATCAGTTCACGTGGCGCGTCATTCCCGGCAGGTCGAAGACCTGACCGGGAATCCAGAGCAGCTAACCGAATCGATTTTTCTGGATTCCCGATCACGCGCGTCGCGCGTGTCGGGAATGACAAAACGGCAAATCGATTCACGCGTTCATCAATGCGCCGACATGCGCGGCGACGCTGCGCGCAAGATCTTCCGGCCGATAGCCGCCTTCGAGCAGCGAGACGATGCGGCCCCGGCAACGTCGCGCGGCGATTTCCATCACGCGCAGCGTGACGTCCCGGAAGTCGTCGACGACGAAACGCAATCCGCCGAGCGGATCATGCAGATGAGCGTCGAAGCCGGCGCAAAGAACGATGAGATCCGGCGAGAAAGCGTCGACGCGCGGCAGAATCCGCGAGGCGAGCGCCTCGCGAAATTGCGCGCCGCCGTCGCCCTTGGCGAGCGGCGCATTGACGATATTGTCGTGCGCGCCGGTTTCGCTGACGGCGCCAGTGCCGGGATAGAGCGGCATCTGATGCGTCGACGCGTACAGCGCGCTTGCGTCGCTCCAGAAGATCTCCTGCACGCCATTGCCGTGATGCACGTCGAAATCGACGATGGCGACACGCGAGGCGCCATGCGCCGCGCGCGCATGCAACGCCGCTACTGCGGCGTTGTTGAAGAAGCAAAATCCCATCGGCGCAGCACGCGTCGCATGATGTCCCGGCGGCCGCATGGCGACGAAGGCGTTCTTGACGTCGCCGCGCATGACCGCGTCGACGGCCGCGATGGCGCCGCCGGCCGCGCGCAACGCCGCATCATGCGTGGCGTTGTTCATGGCGACGTCGGCGCTCAACTGCGCATATCCATCTGACGGCGCTGACTTCGCGAGACGCGATAGATGCTCGGGGCTATGCGCGCGCAGCAGCGCCTCAGGTTCCGCGAGAGGCGCCTCCGTGCGCAAGAGGCCCGCGAAACGGGCGTCGTCGAGCGCGCGCAGAATGGCGCGAAGACGCTCCGGCCGTTCGACATGCGCCGGCCCCATGTCGTGCGCCAGCGCCGCGGGGTGCGTGACAAGCAACGTCGTCGCCGGCCCGGCCCGCGCGCCAAAACAGCCCAGGCTTGCGCCCGCGCCGGCGATCGCCGCACGGCGCGTCAAGGCTGCGATGTGACGATCTCCGACGTTCCCCATACCGGACCTTTGCTCCCGGACAGCATAGGATCAGTCCCTGAGTCTGTCAGTCGGATTTGGATTCGACAGCAAGAAACGGATTGCGGCGACCGGCGGGGACGTTGGATGATGCCTCAATGCAGGCGAAAAACATCACGCAGGCGGGTCTGCACGATCTCGACGCGGCGCGCTGGGCGGCGGTTGCGGCGCGCGATGCGCGCCATGACGGCGATTTCTATTATTGCGTCGAAACCACCGGCGTTTATTGCCGTCCATCCTGTCCGTCACGACCGGCGAAGCGGTCCAATGTGCGCTTCTGCGCGACGGCGGCCGAAGCCGAGGCTCAAGGCTTTCGACCGTGCCGTCGCTGTCGGCCGAATGCGCCGCCGCGACAGGAACAGGATGCGGAACGAATCGCCCGCGCCTGCCGGATGATCGAAACCGCCGACGTTCCGCCGACGCTTGCGCAACTGGCGCGCGCCGCCGGGCTGAGCCGCTATCACTTCCACCGATTGTTTGCGCGCATCGCCGGCGTCACGCCCAAGGCCTATGCGCAGGCGTATCGACGCGCGCGCCTGCGCGATGAACTCACATCGAGCCGCACAACGACCGAGGCGATCCATGGATCGGGCTATAATTCGGCCGCGCGCTTCTACGCGACGGCGAAGGAAACATTAGGCATGGCGCCGAGCGCCTTTCGCGCGGGCGGTGCGCGCGAGACGATCCGCTTCGCCATCGGCCAATCGTCGCTTGGCGCGGTGCTCGTCGCCGCGACCGCAAAAGGCGTTTGCGCCATTTCGCTCGGCGACGACGCCGAAGAGCTGCTGCGCGACCTCCAAGATCGATTTCCGCGCGCGACGCTCATCGGCGGCGATGAGACGTTCAAACGTTATGTCGCCGCGGCGGTGGGGATGGTGGAGCGGCCGCAAGCGCAATTCGATCTGCCGCTCGACATGCGCGGAACGGCCTTCCAGCAGCGCGTCTGGGCGGCGCTGCGCGAAATTCCAGCGGGAGAGACGGCAAACTACGCCGAGATCGCGCGACGCATCGGCGCGCCGAAGGCGACGCGCGCGGTGGCGCGCGCGTGCGCGGCCAATCCGGTTTCGCTCGCGGTTCCCTGCCATCGCGTGGTGCGCAGCGATGGCGGCCTCTCGGGCTATTACTGGGGCGTCGCGCGCAAGCGAGAGCTGCTCGATCGCGAACGCGAACCATGAACGAGGCGCGCTAGGCGCGCTAGGCGCGCTGAAGCGCGGCATATTCCTCGTTGATCGCGTCGTGCAACTCCCTCCAGAGAGGATTGACGCGCACGTCCGGCCCCCAGTTGTAGAGCGCCTTGGCGACTTCCGCGATCGTCTCATTGATGGGTTCGCTTTCTCCCTCCTCCAGTTCGAAAGAAAAGAGCGTCGGCGGCGCGTCGCCCTTCCAGGCGTCCCAATGGTCGTTCGAATAGTTGGAGACGCCGCGCTGCGCCGCGAGCAGTTGGGGTGCATATCTGGCGAATCGTCGGCGCAAAGGGCCATCCGCCGGCTCGGCGCAGTAAGCGCCGCGCACCGCGAAATAGCGCACATGCTGCAGTTCATGTGCGAGGCAGCAGCCGAGACGCGCGTCGCTCATGCGTGGGTCGTAATAGATTTCGATGCGGCCGTCGGGGAACGACTGACCCTCGGACGTGAAGCTCTGACCGAGATAGTCGAAGGTCTTCGTCTGCGGGCCGAGCGTCACTTTGCCGACGTCATAGCCGAAGTCCCGCGTCAGCGCTGCGAGCATGTCGCGCTTCTTCAAGAAGCCGGGAGAGCTTTCGATCTCGCGCGCTGACCGCTCGGACGCCGGCGCGGCCTGCGCGACGGACGGCGTCGCGCGGATCCAGCGATGCATGGAAAACAGCGCGCCGGGCCCCCGCCTCTCACGTCTCGCTTTCGAACGGCTCTTCATGCGTAATGACCCACTCGAACTCCGGATGCGCCGCGGCGACATGTTCCCACCAGCGCCGCCCGTCCGGCAAGCGCGGAGAGAGGTCATTGACCCTGAGCCGGCGGAAAACATCCGGCCGCGCCTTCGCGCCCTCGATGGCCGCTTCGACCATCGCCCGCCCCAGGCCGCGCCGCAGCGAATTGATCTGCTCGAAAACCAGCGAGGGCGGCTCATATCCGCCGGCCAGCAGGAGCGCGATGCCGGACGCCTCGGTTCCGTCCGGCGTGGTGATGAGCTTTGGCGAGGTCGAGGCCTTTATTTCGCAGAAGCTGCGCCCGTATCGTCGCGATTCGACATAGAGGCCAAGCGCCGCGAGATTGGCGGCGATCCGGTCCGCGATCGCGCCGATCGCCGGATCGGCCTGTTGCGCCGCCGGCTGCCGCCAGAACCGCCAAGCTTCCCAGACCGCCTTCACGCAGATCTCCCTCGATCCCAACGTCGGCGCGAAAGCCTTTCCTGCGGAGAAGCCCCCGCGCCGTGCCCTTTTTCGCCGTTCCATGCGATAAAGGAACATGGCGACACCGATTCGCAACGCTTTCGACCCAGGCTTCGGCGTCTATGTCCACTGGCCGTTCTGCCTGTCGAAATGCCCTTATTGCGACTTCAACAGCCACGTTCGGCGCGGCGACGTCGACGAGGACCGCTTCGTCGAGGCCTTCAGCGTCGAACTCGCGCACCGCGCCGCGCTGACCCCTGGACGCGAAGTCCGCTCGATCTTCTTCGGCGGCGGCACGCCGTCGCTGATGTCGCCGTCGACGGCCGAAGCAATTCTCACCCAGATTTCGAGCCATTGGCCGCTCGCCAAGAACTGCGAAATCACGCTCGAGGCCAATCCCACGAGCGTCGAAGCCTCGCGGTTCAAGGGGTTCAAGGCCGCGGGCGTTAACCGCGTCTCGCTCGGCGTGCAGGCGCTGAACGACATCGACCTCCGGGCGCTTGGACGGCAGCATTCCGTCGCCGAAGCCCTGATGGCGCTCGACGTCGCCAACTCCGTCTTCGAGCGCACCTCTTTCGACCTGATCTACGGGCGCTCGGGCCAGACGCCCGCCGCCTGGCGAAAGGAGCTGGAGCTCGCGCTCGCCCGCGCGCCTGAGCATGTCTCGCTCTATCAGCTGACCATCGAGCCGGAAACGATGTTCGAGCGCATGGTCAACGCCGGCAAGATGGCCCTGCCCGGCGCGGACGTTCAGCGCGCGCTGTGGGACGTCACGCAGGAGGTCACCGCCCGCGCCGGGCTGCCGGCGTATGAGGTCTCCAATCATGCGCGGCCCGGGTCCGAATGCCGGCACAATCTGGTGTATTGGCGCTATGGCGAATATGTCGGGGTCGGCCCGGGCGCCCATGGGCGGGTCGTCACGCCGCGCGGACGGCGCGCTCAGGCCGCAGAGCGGCATCCCGAGATGTGGCTCACCTGCGTCGAGACGGAAGGCCATGGCGTCATCGAAGATGAATTGCTGTCGTCCGAGCAGGAAGGCGACGAATTCCTGCTGATGGGGCTGCGGCTGCGCGAAGGCGTCGATCCACAGCGCTATTTCCTGCTGACCGGAAAGCGCCTGTCGCAATCGCGCATCAGCGAACTCATCGGCGACGGGCTCGTCGAATTCACCCGCGAGAACAGGCTGCGCGTGAGCTCCGAGGGTTTCCCGGTGCTGGACGCGGTCGTCGCCGATCTCGCGGCCTGACGGCTTCCGCCTCACGACCCGCTGTGCGTCGCAAGCAGCGACCGGCGCCGCGATGACGGCGCCGGTCGAGAGTTTATGCGCCTAACGCAGGCGCCCTTAGCGTCGATATAGCCGCTCCAATGCGTCGGCGCCGAGAAGTTCGTGAAGACGGCGCAGGATCAGCAGCACGACGCCAAATACCGCGAGCGACATCCAGCCGAAAAAGACGAAGCCCCAGTGCAGCGGACCCGCAAAGCCTTCGTCCATCGCCCAGAATGTATGACCCCATTCATTGAATCCCACATTCGGGATGGTCATGAAGACGCCGACGACGAGAACCACGAAAGCGAGAGAATAGCCCTTGGCGAAAGTCGGCAGGCGCGTCTTCGCATAGAAGAACGCGCCCAGCCCGATGATCGCAAACAGCGGATACGACATATAGAATGTGATAATATTGCTTGGCGTGAAATCTGTGTCTCGGACGGCGGTCATGTGCCACACGGCCGTCTGCTCCGAAAAGAAGCTCAACCCCCAAAACAGGGCGAGCGAGAAAACCACCAGCCACTGAACCAGAAAAATGAGCCGGCGTGTTTCGGCTGACGCAGCCAGGCTCGCCAAGTCCCGATCGCGCGTGCGCCACAGAAAGCCGACAATCCCGATCGCGCCCAGGAACGACGCTAGAATCGCAAATTGCAGCAGGCTCATCCAATAGAGCTGAAACTCGGTCGAGAAGGAATCGAGGCCCGCGCTCCAGGCGAAAAGATGTTCGTAGAGGCGCAACATGGCCACGAAGAGAGTCAACGCGAAAACGCCAATGAGAACGGGCCTCGTATCCATGATTCGTTGGGCGCTCCGGGCTGTGGAACGCGCGTCTGCTTTTGTCATGCTCATGATTGTCTCCAAATGTCTCGTGATTGTGCGAGGGGGCTGTCGCGCCCTCCTCAAGGGTCGATGCGCACGCCGAATTCGGGGCTGCAGCGGCGACATCGGCCGACTGATCGGGAGATCGTCTGAAATTTCCGCTTGCGAACGCGCTTCTCGTCCGCGCCGGCATCGCAATGGCGCGGGTCGGAAGGTCGTGCGCGAAAAAAGCCTCAGCCCTGCCGAGGGGGAGCCCGCGGCGATTGCGGCGCGCCTTTCGGTTCGATCCGCGGCGCGTGAACGGACGACTCCAGCGGCGCAGAAACGGCCGCCGTTGGAAAATTCAGCGCAACTGAAGCAATGGCTCTTAAAGGAGGCGCGTCCAATGCGCCGTCATGAAGGATGCAGCAGAACCCTTGGCAGTGGCGGTTGGGAGGCGACAGCGGCGGCGCGCCGCTCTTCGCTCCGTCTTGCGGCGCGCAAACGGCGCCGACGCCGTCTCCGAGCGCAACAGCATGCGCCGTCGAGATCGTCGTCTGCACGAGCAGAAGGCACGCGATCATCGCCGCGAAGATGCGCGCGCGCAAATCTATCCGCTGGAAGACTGGAGTCACCGCCGCCTCTCGGTTCCAAAGCCAACGTTAGGTTTCGATCGCTCACGCGGTCAAGCGCGCGATCCGACCTCCGCCATGCGACGAAACGACGCTTTGAGATTGATGCAAAACAAGACCGCGCGCGACGAGTCTGTTTTCACGTTCGATTGTGTGACTCGCTCTTTCGACTCGACCATGATTTAGACGAGCCGTTTGCAAACAAAGTTAAGGCTTCATGGGAAGCGCGACGTTCAAGCTCGATGTCGTCGCGTTCCAGCCCGATGCGCCGGATTCTCTCGCCGAGACGGGCGTGCTGTCATAAATTCA
Source organism: Methylocystis sp. (assembly GCF_050251305.1). Classification (GTDB taxonomy): domain Bacteria; phylum Pseudomonadota; class Alphaproteobacteria; order Rhizobiales; family Beijerinckiaceae; genus Methylocystis. Next base: position 60,084 of record NZ_JBFWNB010000010.1, read on the forward strand.
CTCTGTGGCGTCGATCACGCGCCAAGTCGCGCGTTGTGCAGCGATTGAGTTGAAAGCCGATGCCGGAGGCGGGTCCAGCCTATGAGAGCGGCGCTCCTACGCGCCCTCCCGAAGATGCGCATGCGGCCGTGCTTGAGATCGTGCGCGAACTCGTCATCGAGCTGCATCCGGATCTCGTTGACTCTCGACTCGTGCAGCTCGACAGCGATCTAGATCGCGATCTCGCGCTCGACAGCCTGTCGCGCGCCGAACTGCTGCTGCGGCTCAATCGCAAGTTCAAGCTGCAGCTTCCCGAACGCCTCATCGGCGAGGTCAGCCGTCCGCGCGATCTCGTCGATGCGGTTCTCGCCGCCGGCGCGGCGGCCGCGCCCGCTGCGGCCCATCCCTTGTCGCCGCTCGCCGACCTGGAGGCTGTGGACGAACCGGTCGCGGCGAAGACGCTCATCGACGCGCTCACGCAGCATGCGGAACGTCATGGCGATCGCGACCATGTTCTGCTTTGGCGCGCGGAAGGCGCGCCGGAGCCTCTGACCTATCGCGACCTCTATCATGCCGCGCGCGCGGCGGCGGGCGGCCTCATCGCACGCGGCGTCGGCGCCGGGGATCGCGTCGCGATCATGCTGCCGACGAGCCGCGATTTCTTCGTCGCCTTTTTCGCAGTTCTGTTTTGCGGCGCTATCCCTGTGCCGATCTATCCGCCGTTTCGCCTCTCGCAGATCGAGGATCATCTGCGCCGTCAGGCCGGCATTTTGTCGAACGCTGAAGCCAGCGCGCTCATCACCAACGCCGAGATCAGAGTGGTTGGCGGACTGCTCTACGGTCTCGTCAGCGCGCTCCAACACATCGTCACGATTCCGGAGCTGAGCGCGGCGGCGCCACTGCCTGCGCCCCTGCCCGCATCGCCGGACGCGACGGCGCTCATTCAATACACCTCCGGCAGCACAGGCGACCCCAAGGGCGTCGTGCTGTCCCATGCAAATCTTCTCGCCAATATTCGCGCCATCGGCGCAGCGTTGAAGGCGTCGTCGGCGGACAGAGTCGTAAGCTGGCTGCCGCTTTATCACGACATGGGCCTGATCGGCTGCTGGCTCGGCAGTCTCTACTATGGCGCGCCGGCTCTGATCATGTCGCCGCTGTCGTTTCTCGCCGATCCGGCGCGCTGGTTTTGGGCGATCGACGCGCATAAGGCGACGATCTCGGCGGCGCCGAATTTCGCGTACGAGCTTTGCCTGAAGGCGATCGACGACGCGAAGATCAGCGGCCTCGATCTGTCGTCGTTGCGGGCGATCATGAATGGCGCCGAGCCCGTCAGCCCGACGTCCGTTGCGCGTTTTGCTCAGCGATTTGCGCCCTACGGTTTTCGATCCGAGGCGATGACCCCTGTTTATGGTCTCGCGGAAAACGCGGTTGGGCTTGCCTTCCCGCCGCTCGGCAGAGGACCGCTCATCGAGCGCGTCGACCGCAGAACGCTGGATCGCGACGGCGTCGCGCGGGTCGCCGCGGCGGGAGCCGAGCGCGCCGTCTCGTTTGTCGCCTGCGGACGGCCTCTGCCGCATCACGAAATCCGCGTCGTCGACGACGCCAGTCGCGAATTGCCGGAGCGACACGAGGGACGCGTCCAGTTTCGCGGACCGTCCGCGACGCGAGGATATTTCCGAAATCCCGAAAAGACTGCGAAGCTGTTCGACGGCGATTGGCTCGAGACCGGAGACCGCGGCTATATCGCGGGCGGCGACGTCTTCATCACCGGCCGCATCAAGGATCTGATCAAGCGCGCCGGACGCAACATCTATCCGCACGAGTTGGAGGAAGCCGTCGGGGCGCTCGAAGGGACAAGGAAAGGCTGCGTCGCTGTCTTTCCCGCCATCGACGCGCGGGCCGGAACGGAACGGCTCATCGTCCTCGCCGAAACGCGCCTCACCGACGACGCGCGCCGAGAGTCTCTGCGCAAGATGATCGTGGAGGCGTCGCAGTCCCTGCTCGATTTCGCGCCTGACGAAGTCGTTCTCGTTCCGCCGCACACAATCCCGAAGACGTCGAGCGGCAAGATCCGACGCTCAGCCGCGCGCGCCATGTTCGAGACGGGTCAGTTGAAAACGACGGGCGGGAGCCCCCAGTGGCAACTCATGCGCATCACGCTGTCCGGCGTCGCGCCGCGGCTACATCGCCTCGCATCGAATTTCGAGACCTCGGCGTATAACGCCTACGCATGGGGCGTGCTGGTCTTAATTGGCGCCTTCATCTGGCCGTGTGTGTTGGCGACGCCCAAGCAGATCTGGCGTCACCGACTTGTCGGCGCCGCCGCGCGATTGTTTTTTCGCCTGATCGGGTGCCCGCTCACTGTCACCGGCGACGCGCCGCTCCCGCAGGAAGACGCGATCCTCATCGCCAATCATTCGAGCTATCTGGACAGCGCCGTGATGGTCGCCGTCTGTCCCGGCGAGCTTTCCTTCATCGCCAAGGAAGCGCTTGCGCATCAGCGCGTCGCGGGCCCCTTCTTGCGCAGACTCGGCGCAATCTTCGTGCGACGGATCGATCCGGCGGGCGGCGTCGCCGACGCCCGCGCCGCGTTGACGTCGGCGCGCACAGGCGCGCGTCTCGTTTGGTTCCCGGAAGGGACCTTTTCGCGCATGCCTGGCCTCCTGCCCTTTCACATCGGCGCGTTCTCGACCGCCGCGCAATTGGGGCTTCCGGTCGTGCCGATCTGCATACGCGGCACGCGTTCGATTCTGCGCAGCGATTCATGGCTGTTCAGACGAGGCCCCATCGTCGTGCATATCGGCGCCCCAATCGCGCCCAAAGGCGACGATTTCCAGGCGGCGGTCGCGTTGCGCGACGCCGCGCGTCAACAAATATTGATACGCTGCGGCGAACCCGACCTCGGTCACGAACGCGTAACGGTTGCGGGGTGATTGACGCGCCGCGCGACGCGTCACCCCACCTGCCCGCGATGGCGCAGGAAGTGATCGGCGAGCACGCAGGCCATCATCGCTTCGCCGACAGGAACGGCGCGAATGCCGACGCAGGGATCGTGACGCCCCTTTGTGACGATGTCGGTCTCCTTGCCGAAGCGGTCGATCGTGCGGCGCGGCGTGAGAATTGAGGACGTCGGCTTCACAGCGAAGCGCACGACGATGGGCTGCCCGCTCGAAATGCCGCCGAGCACGCCGCCGGCGTTGTTGGACAGAAACTGCGGTCCGCGCTCTCCGGCGCGCATCTCGTCGGCGTTCTCTTCGCCGGTGAGTTCGGCGGCGGCGAAACCGGCGCCGATCTCGACGCCCTTCACCGCATTGATCGACATCATCGCCGCGGCGAGATCCGCGTCGAGCTTGCCGTAAATCGGCGCGCCCCAGCCGGCGGGGACGCCTTCGGCGACAAGCTCGATCACCGCGCCCACGGACGAGCCGTCCTTGCGCATGTCGTCGAGATAGTCCGCCCATAATTCCGCAGCGCGCGCGTCGGGGCAAAACAGCGGATTGCGCTCGACCTCCGCCCAATCGAACCGCGCGCGGTCGATCTTGTGCGCGCCGACCTGCACCAGCGCGCCGCGGATCGTCACGCCGGCGATCACTTTGCGCGCGACGCCGCCGGCGGCGACCCGCGCCGCCGTCTCCCGCGCCGATGAGCGTCCGCCGCCGCGATAGTCGCGCACGCCATATTTCGCGTCGTAGACATAATCGGCGTGTCCCGGGCGATATTTGTCGGCGATCTCGCCATAATCCTTGGAGCGCTGGTCGGTATTTTCGATGACCAGGGCGATCGGCGCGCCGGTCGTCACCTGTCGGCCGTCATGGTCGGCGAAGACGCCCGAAAGAATCCTGACCTCGTCCGCCTCCCGACGCTGCGTGGTGAAGCGCGACTGTCCCGGCTTGCGCTTGTCGAGATACCCCTGAAGATCCGTCGCTTCGAGCGGAATTTTCGGCGGACATCCGTCAACGATCGCGCCGAGCGCCGGTCCATGGCTCTCGCCGAAGGTCGTGACCCGGAAAAGATGGCCGAAACTGTTGTGGGACATGCCGTCTTCTAGGCCCCGCGCCGGCGCCGGTCAAACGGCGCGGGTTCCGTCGCCGGCGTCATGACGCGGCGCGCGCACATCGTTAAGATGGGCGCATGACCCTCACGCATAAGCCCGTCGGCCCCGGCAGCCATATCTTCCTCGTCGACGGCTCCTCCTTCGTCTTTCGCGCCTATTTCCAGTCGATCCGGCAGGATGCGAAATACAATTACCGCACGGACCGGCTGCCGACCGGCGCGGTGCGGCTGTTCTGCACGAAGCTGCTGCAGTTCGTGCGCGAGGGCGCGGCCGGCGTGACGCCCACCCATCTCGCCATCATCTTCGACAAGAGCGAGCATTCCTTCCGCAAGGACCTCTATCCCGACTACAAGGCGCATCGCTCCGAGCCGCCGGACGATCTTGTTCCACAGTTCCCGCTGATGCGCGCCGCCGTGCGCGCATTTGGCCTCACGCCGATCGAGCAGGACGTCTACGAGGCCGACGATCTTATCGCCACCTATGCGACGCAGGCGCAGGCCAAGGGCGCCGACGTGCTGATCGTCTCGGCCGACAAGGATCTGATGCAGCTCGTCGCGCCCGGCGTCAGAATGTACGACCCCGCCTCTGGAACGGCCGGAACGAAAGGCGCGCGCGACGAGCGCCTCATCGGCGAAGCCGAGGTCGTCGACTATTTCGGCGTCACGCCGGACAAGGTCGTCGACGTGCAGGCGCTCGCGGGCGATTCGACGGACAATGTTCCGGGCGCGAAAGGCATCGGCGTCAAAACCGCCGCCCAGCTCATCAATGAATATGGCGATCTCGACACGCTGCTCGCCAAGGCGTCCGGCATCAAGCAGCCGAAGCGGCGGGAGGCGCTGACCGAGCCGGATGCGGTCGCGCGCATTCTGATTTCAAAGAAGCTCTGCGAACTCGTGCGCGACGCGCCGCTTGAAACGCCGCTCGAAGACCTCGGCCTGCATCAGCCGGACGCCGCCAAGCTCATCGCCTTTCTGCAGGCGATGGAGTTCACGACGATCACCCGCCGAGTCGCGGAGCTGTACGGCGTCGATGCGCATGAGATCGCGCCGGATCCGAATTTTGTCGACGCCGCCGGCTGGCGCACGCGCAACGGCGAACCGTCGGAGGCCGCCGTCCGCGCTTCCGAAGCGCCGAAACCCGCCGAAAGGCGAGCGAAAGCCGACCTCACGCCCGCGAGCCTCGTCGCCACGCGTCTCGCCGAAGCCAAGGCGACGAAAGTCGATCGCGCCGCGTATGAAACGGTCAGCTCCATCGAGCGACTCGAGCAATGGATCATGGACGCCGCCGGCGCGGGACACGTCGCGATCAATATCGAAACGAGCCTGCCAGATCCGATGCGCTGCGAGCTGATCGGCGTCTCTTTGGCGACAGCGCCCGGGCGCGCCTGTTACGTTCCGCTGCAGCATTGCACGGGCGAGTCGGCCGACCTGTTCGCCGGCGCCAGTCTGGTTGAAGGGCAGATCCCGTTTGAGGCCGCTCTGGCGCGATTGAAGCCGCTCTTCGAGGATCCCTCGATCCTCAAGATCGCGCACAACATGAAGCATGATCTGCTGGTTCTTTCGCGCTACGGGATCGACGTCGCGCCGATCGACGACGCGATGCTCATCTCCTACGCGCTCGACTCGGGGCGCAGCGATCACGGTCTCGAAGAGCTGGCGCGCAAATATTGCGGCCACGAGGCTCTGACCTTCGCCTCCGTCGCCGGGTCGGGCCGCAATTTCATCGGCTTTGCCCGCGCTGCGCTGACGGCGGCGACGGAATATGCGGCGGAACAGGCGGATGTCGCCTTACGCCTTTGGCGGGCGACGAAGCCGCGGCTCGCCGCCGAGCGCATGACCGCCGTCTATGAGACGCTGGAGCGGCCGATGGTCGAAACGCTCGCGCGGATGGAGCGCAGAGGCGTCACCGTCGATCGCGCGATCCTGTCGCGCCTGTCCGGCGAATTCGCGCAGGACATGGGACGTTTCGAAGCCGAGATCTTCGATCTTGCCGGCGAGAGCTTCAATCTCGGTTCCCCCAAGCAATTGGGCGATATTCTGTTCGGCAAGATGGGTCTGCCGGGCGCAAAGAAGACGGCGACGGGCGCCTGGTCGACCTCCGCAAGCGTTCTCGAAGACCTCGCCAGCGACGGCAATGATTTGGCGCGGCGCATTCTCGATTGGCGCCAACTCTCCAAGCTCAAAAGCACCTACGCCGACGCCCTGCCCGGATATATCAATCCGGAGACGGGCCGGGTGCACACGAACTATGCGCTCGCCGCGACGACCACAGGCCGGCTTTCTTCGTCCGAACCCAATCTGCAGAACATTCCCGTTCGCAACGAGGCCGGGCGCAAGATCCGCAAGGCTTTCGTCGCAAGGCCCGGCCATGCGCTGATCTCTGCGGATTATTCGCAGATCGAATTGCGGCTGCTCGCCCACATCGCCGACATTCCTCAGCTGCGCCGCGCCTTCGCCGAAAATCTCGATATTCACGCGATGACGGCGAGCGAAATGTTCAATGTGCCGATCAAGGACATGCCGGCCGAAACGCGCCGCCGCGCCAAGGCGATCAACTTCGGCATCATTTACGGCATTTCCGCTTTCGGACTCGCCAATCAGCTGAGCATTCCGCGCGAAGAGGCGAGCGCCTACATCAAACGCTATTTCGAGCGTTTTCCCGGCATTCGCGACTATATGGATTCGACGCGCAAGACCGTGCGCGAGAAGGGCGAGGTCTCGACAATTTTCGGCCGGGTCTATCACTTCCCCGGCATCGCCTCGGCCAATCCGTCAGACCGCGCCTTCTATGAGCGCGCCGCAATCAATGCGCCGATTCAGGGCGCGGCGGCGGACATCATCAGGCGCGCCATGATACGGATGGACGATGCGCTCGCGCGCGCCGGCCTCTCTGCGCAGATGCTTCTGCAGGTGCACGACGAGCTTGTGTTCGAAGCGCCGGCCGGCGAAGCCGAGGCGACGATCGAAGTCGCGCGCAAGGTGATGGAGGAAGCGCCCGCGCCTTCCGTCCAACTCGCCGTGCCGCTCAAAGTCGACGCGCGCGCCGCCGCCAATTGGGACGAAGCCCACTAACGGCGGCGCGCGCCATATGAACAGAAAGATTGAGCCGCGGCTCACTCGGCGCCCGGAACTTTTACGTTCACATTCACGTCTTTTGCGCCGCCCAGAAAACTGCCGCCGCCAAAATACTGAACGCCGACGAAAAGAATGCCTACGACGAGCAGAACGCCGACGAGGACGCCGAGCATGCCCGAAGAACCGCTATCATCCGCCATCTTTCTCTCCTTTACGTTTCCGAACCATCCAACAAACCGCCCTAGGCTTGGTTTGTTCCCGTCCAGTGAAGAAAGCGCGGCTGTAGAGCGAAATCTTAGCCTTTGAGCTGTGCGCCGACCAAGGCCGCGACGCGTATTTGTTCCGCTCCATATCTGCCATCAGCAGAGTCGCCGCGGACCGCGCGCGCAGTGTTGTCGAGGCGCGGCGCGACAACGCGACGTGGGCATGAACCTTCGAGCGGAACGGCGAACGGATAGGGTAAGGCCGGGGAGGCCAGCGCGCAAAAGCATTCAATATTCGAGCGCGTTCAGACGCATCCGGGGATCGAACGCGGCAAAGATGGATCGCTTACCCCTATTATCCGTCTTGCTCTTTGCGCGCTTCCAGCCCGTAGCTGTAGCGCGTCCAGAAGCGCTCGTGGATGTAGTAGAGCGCGAAGATCGCCAACATCTCCGCCCCGGTGATCTCAAGAGCAAGCGCAAAGTCTCTGACGAAGGCCCCAACGATGAGCAAAGTCGATAGGCTCGCAGGCGCCAGCCAGGAGAAGGCTTTCGCGAGACTGCGGCGTTGGGAGGGGCGGAGATGTTCGCGCTCAATCTCTACGCCTTCCATGGAGGCGTAGCTGAGTTCCGTCAGCGGCGGCGCGGCGCGCCCGTTCGAAGCGGCGACCGCTTTGACCATGCCGACCGCGACCGTCTCATTGCTGATACGGTCGATGAGAATGAACCCGCCGGTCTCGCGATTCTCCACATAAGGATCGCAGGCGATCACGGTCTCCAGCGACAGGCGCGCGTCGCCGATCTCATTGAAGGCGAGCGACGACCCTTCGGGAAGCGGCTGCGGCAGACCCGTTTCAATGTCGATGCGCGTATCGACAGTGGTCAGGGCAGCCGGCGTCGTCTTCGTCCCGAGCTTCAACAAATAGCTCTTGCCGACGACGAGCGGCTCGCGCACGAGCCATAACAGCTTCGCTTCGAGACGGTCCCCGGTTTTCGCCGGCGAAACCGGCGAGCACAGGAGATCGCCGCGGGAAATGTCGATTTCTTCAGTGAGCGTGAGCGTCGCCGACTGGCCCGACACGGCGCTGTCGAGGTCGCCGTCGAAGGTCGCGATCCGGGCGACCCTGGTGTCGCGCCCGGACGGCAGAACGCGGACGATATCGCCCGGCTGAATATTCCCGCCGCTGATGAAGCCGGAGAACCCGCGAAAATCGAGATTGGGGCGGTTCACCCATTGCACCGGCATGCGGAACGGCGCGATCCGCGTGGCGTCCTCGATCGCGACGCTTTCGAGATAGGAGAGCAGCGGCGGCCCGTCATGCCAGGGCATATTGGCGCCGGTATGGACGAGATTGTCGCCGTCCTTCGCGACGAGCGGCGCGACATAGATCGAGGCGAAGCGAAGATTGTCGGCGAAGGCGCGGAAATCCGCTTCGATCTTGCGGAACGTCGCTTCGCTGTAGCCGACAAGATCCATCTTGTTGACCGCGACGACGACGTGGCGGACGCCGAACATCGAGGTGATGACGCTGTGACGGCGCGTCTGCGGCAGAATCCCCTTGCGGGCGTCGACGAGCAGGATGGCGAGATCGGCGGTCGAGGCGCCGACCGCCATGTTGCGGGTGTATTGTTCATGGCCGGGCGTATCGGCGACGATGAATTTGCGCTTGTCGGTGGCGAAATAGCGATAGGCGACGTCGATGGTGATGCCCTGCTCGCGTTCCGCCGCGAGACCGTCGACGAGCAAGGCGAAATCCAGCGCCTCGCCCTGAGTGCCATGTTTCTTCGAATCGCTTTCCAGCGCCGCAATGATGTCGTCGGGCGCAAGATCGGCGTCGTACAGCAAACGCCCGATCAGCGTCGATTTTCCATCATCGACAGAGCCGCAGGTGATGAACCGCAAGAGCGGCTTTTCGCCGAACGGACGCGCAGGCGCACGCGACGGCGATGCGGCAGCGACGGCGCCATGCATGTTAGAAATATCCTTCCTGCTTCTTTTGCTCCATCGAGCTGGAGCCGTCGTGGTCAATGAGACGCCCCTGGCGCTCCGAGGAGCGGCTCTCGCGCATTTCGGTGATGATCTCATCGAGACTCGCTGCGTCGCTTTCGATTCCGCCCGTCAGCGGATAACAGCCGAGCGTGCGAAAGCGCACCATTTTGTGCTCGATGGTTTCGCCGGGCGCGAGCTCCATACGATTGTCGTCGACCATGATGAGCGTGCCGCCGCGGCGCACGACGGGCCGCTCCTTGGCGAAATACAGCGGAACGACCGGGATGTTTTCGCGCGCGATGTAGTCCCAGATATCGGCTTCGGTCCAATTCGACATCGGAAAAACGCGCAGGCTCTCGCCGGGCGCCTTTCGCGTATTGTAGAGCCGCCAGAATTCCGGCCGCTGATTCTTCGGATCCCAGCGGTGCTGCGCCGTGCGAAACGACAGCACGCGCTCCTTGGCGCGGGATTTCTCCTCGTCGCGGCGCGCGCCGCCGAATGCGGCGTCGAATTTATATTTGTCCAGCGCCTGCTTCAGCGCCTCGGTCTTCATGATCTCGGTGTGAAGCTTCGAGCCATGAACGAACGGGCTGATGTTCATCTCAATCCCTTTGGGATTGATATATTCGATGAATTCGACGCCGAGCTCGTTCACGCGGCGGTCGCGAAATTCGATCATCTCGCGAAACTTCCATGTCGTATTGACATGGAGCAGCGGGAACGGCGGCTTCGACGGATAAAAAGCCTTCATGGCGATATGCAGCATCGCCGCCGAATCCTTGCCGATGGAATAGAGCATCACCGGCCGTTCACATTCGGCGACCGTCTCCCGCATGATGTGGATGCTCTCGGCTTCGAGTCGATCGAGATGGCCGAGCGGACGTGTGGCGAGCGCAGTCATCAATTCGCCTCTTGCGGCGCGCCGCGGCGCAATACGCCGTCTTCGCCGACGTGCAGGCCGCATTCCTTCTTGTTGTCTTCTTCCCACCACCAGCGGCCGGCGCGCTCGCTCTCGCCGGGCAGCACCGCGCGCGTGCAGGGCGCGCAGCCGATCGACAGAAAGCCCTTGGCGTGGAGATCATTGATCGGCACAGAAAACTCCTCGACCGCGGCGGCGATCGCGTCGCGCGTGTAATCCGCAAGCGGATTGAGCTTGAGCAGCCTGTGCGTCTCGTCGAAAGCGATCAGCGGCGCATCGGCGCGCGCCTGCGACTGATCGGCCCGCAACCCCGTTACCCAGGCCGAGACGCCGGCGAGCAGCCGCGACAGCGGTTCGACCTTGCGCACATGGCAGCAGGCTTTGCGCGCCTCCACGGATTTGTAAAAGCCGTTGATCCCCTGCTCTTCGACCAGCGCCTCGAGCGCGTCCGCCTGCGGGTAGGCTGCGCGAATGTGGCGCGCATAGCGCGCTTCGGTGCGCTCCCACAGCTCATAGGTCTCGGGAAAGAGCCGTCCGGTGTCGATCGTCGCGACGTCGATATCGAGGCCCTGAGTGAAAATCGAATGTGCGATGAGCTGATCCTCGATCCCGAAACTCGTGGTGAACACGATCCGGCCGGGGATGAATTCGCGCACCAGCAGCAAACGATGATCGAGATCGAGCGGCGCCAGGCGCGGCGACAGCGTTTCGGCGATCGAAGCCTTCATGACTGCGCTGCCCTCCGGCGCGCTTCGAGAATCGAGCTGCGTCCCGCATAGCCGCGCTGATAGCTCGTCGAATAGGCGTTGAGCGCGGCGCGCCACTGCGCTTCGTCCTGACGTTCGGCGAGATCGTCCGGAATTTCGACCGTATCGAATCCGCAGCCGATCGCATGCGGATACTGGTCCGCGACGAGCCGCCCGCTGGCGCGCAGTTCGCCTTTGAATCCCCTCCGCCGCAACAGTCGCGCCAGAGAGAAGCCGCGTCCGTCCGCCAGCGCGGGGAATGAGATCGAGACGAATTCGAGCCGCGGCAGCGCCTCCATGAGCGTAGAAGGTTCGGTCGTGTTGGGGACAATCACGCCAAGCGTCGACATGGCGCCAAGAACCTCGAGCGCATGTTCGAGGCGCGGCAATGACACGATGACCTTGCCGGCCTTCGGCAGCGCTTCCTCATCGGCGAGACGGCGCCATGAGTCTTCGACAAAGCGGCCGTCAGATATCAGCGCCATCTTCGCCCTCCCGACGCAACACGTCTTTGAACCGCGCATGGCCGATGCGGCGCCATGTGTCGATGAACGCCTCGCCCTCCTCGCGCTCGGCGAGATAGAAGTCGACGAGATGTTCGATCACGTCCGGCACCTGATCCGCCGTGACGCCGGGCCCCAGAATTTCGCCGATCGACGCGGAAAGCGTCGGATCGCCGCCAAGCGTGATCTGATAGGATTCCTGGCCCTTCTTCTCCAGCCCGAGAATGCCGATGGCGCCGACATGGTGATGCCCGCAGGCGTTGATGCAGCCTGAGATCTTGACGCCGAGCTTGCCGATCCGCCGTTGCCGCGACATGTCGGAAAAACGCTTCGAAATCGCTTGCGCCACAGGAATCGAGCGCGCCGTGGCGAGCGAGCAATAGTCGAGACCGGGGCATGAAATGATGTCGGAGACGAGCCCGGCGTTCGCCGTCGCGAGTCCGGCGGCGTCGAGCATCCGCCAGAGCGCGAAGAGATCGTCCTGCTTCACATGCGGCAGGATGATGTTCTGCTCATGGCTGACGCGCAGTTCGCCAAAACCGAAGCGCTCGCTGGCGTCGGCCAGCAGGCGCATCTGATTGGAGGTGGCGTCGCCGGGAATGCCGCCGATCGGCTTCAACGAAACGGTGACGATGGCGTATCCCGGCGTCTTATGCGCGGCGACATTGACGTCGACGAAATTGGCGAACGCCGGCGTGTCCAGTTTCGCGGCGCGCAGCAGGTCGGACGTCTCCGGCAAGGTTTCATAAGGAGGCGGCGCGAAGAATGCGGCGATGCGCTCGAATTCCGCGGGGTCATGAGAGAAAACGGAACGGTCCATCGCCGCAAATTCGGCGTCGACGGCGTCGCGGATTTCGTCGAGTCCCTTCTCGTGAACAAGGATTTTTATGCGCGCCTTGTATTTGTTGTCGCGCCTGCCGAAGCGATTGTAGACGCGCATGATCGCTTCGAGATAGGCGAGCAGATCCCTGCGCGGCACGAACTCCGTGACCACCTTGCCGACGAAAGGCGAGCGGCCGAGCCCGCCGCCGACGACGACCTGATAGCCGATCTCGCCCTGATCCTTCGCGACGATGCGCAGGCCGATGTCGTGCACCATGATCGCGGCGCGGTCATGCGTGGCGCCCGTCACGGCGATCTTGAACTTGCGCGGCAGGAACGAGAATTCCGGATGCAGGCTCGACCATTGACGCAGAAACTCCGCCGTCGGCCGCGGATCTTCGATCTCGTCCGGCGCGACGCCGGCGAAATGGTCGGCCGTCACATTGCGGATGCAGTTGCCTGACGTCTGGATCGCGTGCATCTCGACTTCAGCCAGCGATTCGAGAATGTCTGGCGTATCGACGAGCTTCGGCCAATTGTACTGCAGGTTCTGACGCGTCGTGAAATGGCCGTAGCCCTTGTCCCATCTGTCCGCGATATCGGCGAGGCGACGCATCTGCCGCGCCGTCAGCGTTCCATAGGGAATGGCGACCCGCAGCATATAGGCGTGGAGTTGGAGATAGAGCCCGTTCATCAGCCGGAACGGGCGAAACTCCTCTTCCGTGAGCGCGCCGGAGAGACGCCGACGCACCTGTTCGCGAAACTCGGCGACGCGTTCGGCGACAAAAGCCGCGTCATATTGGTCGTAGCGATAGGTGGTCATCGGCGCGTTCGGCCGCTGCGTCACCCGCAGATCGATCGCGGTCATGGCGCGCCTCCGCTGGCCTGTTTGCCGAGGTCGAGGCGGACGCTTGGTCCCTTCACCCGCATCTTCTCCCGATAATGCAATGGCGTCGGCGCGCCGTCCCGCCCGATCTCGACGTCCGCGAGATACACGTCGACGACCCGGTTGTCCGAGACGTCGCGCTTGCCGGAGGCTTCGAGCGCCGCCGCTTCCTCGGCGTTCAGCGCGACGCGCGCGCGGCGACAGTCGCGCTCCCAGCCCGCGGCGCCGAGAAACACGACTTCGCCATCCGCCAGATCGGAGGCGAGGAGAATCTGCGGATGTTTGAAATGCGGCATCACGTTTCCTGCGCAAGCTTCAGTCGGAGGCCGTTCATTTCGTCGGACCAGATGATCTGGCAGGAGAGCCGCGAATGTTCGTAAATCATCGGCAGTTCATCGAGCTTTTCGATTTCCTCTTCGCGCGGCGGCGGCAGCCGGCGGGCCCATTCGGCATCGAGAATGACGTGGCATTCGGCGCATGCGAGCGCGCCGCCGCAGGTGTTGTCCATGCCGACGCCGTGGTCGCGCAGAATCTCCATGAGCCGCCATCCTTCGACGGCTTCGAGTTCATGGACCACGCCGTCGCGATCCTCGACGTGCAGAGTCGGCAGGCTTGGCTGCACATGTTCCGGCCGCTGCGCGACGATGTCCTCGATGTTGCTCATGTGCTGAAAAGCGCCGACCCGATCCGCCGCCGGCGCGCCGCCGGCCGTTCTGTATTTCGAACGCATAAACCTCTAAACCGCACGAATGTCAATTCACGATTCAATCGCGGAGCTTGAATTATTTCACATAAAATAAAATGTTAATTTGTCTCCGTCACATTTGGAGCGCCAGCCGAAATTCGCTGAATCAGGGCATGACAAGCGCCGAAATCCATGTTTGTTAGCCCCTTGCCATTCCTTAACAGCGGCGCCAGCGCGAGATCCGATAGGAGCACCCATGGTTAAGAAGCCGGTCAAAACCACCAGGGAAGCGCCAGCCAAACGGGAGGCGGAAAGTCGGACCAAGGCGGCCGAGGCTGCGGTCGCCGCCTCGGATGGCGGCGTCCGCCCCGCAGTGGTCGTGGTTGGCGCGGACAAGGGCGGCGTCGGCAAAACCACGATCGCCAGAGCCGTCCTCGACTTTCTCTCCCTCAACGACATTCACGCGCGGGCGTTTGACACCGAGACGCCGCGCGGGACGCTGTATCGCTTCCACCCCGATGAAACGATGATCGTCGATCTGACCGAGCCGGCCGATCAGATGAAGATCATCGACACGCTGAATACGTCGAAGGCCAAAGTCAGCGTCATCGACGTGCGCGCCGGCGGGCTGAGCCCGGCGCTTGAGGCGCTTGACGAGATCGGCTTTTTCGATGCTGTGAAAAACGGCGAATTTCGCTTCGTCCTGCTGCACGTGATCGGACCCTCCATCGCGTCGCTGGAGGAGATCGCCGAGATCGCGCCTTACGTGGCGGACGCCAACTATTTCATGGTGAAGAATCACGTCAACGACACGACCTTCTTCGAATGGGACCCGCAGACTCACGCCAAATATTTCGAGGACGTGGTCACGTCGGGCGAAATCACGATCCCCAAGCTCGGCGAACTCGCCTATGAGCAGGTCGAACTGTCGGGCGCGCCGTTTTCGACATTCATCGCCAATCAGGATTCGCAGGGCGAGCCGGCGGAACACTCCTTCGTGCTGCGCGGCTACGTCCGTACCTGGCTGGCGCGCGTCGCCGACGAGTTCGAAAGGGTGGGCCTTCTCGACCTTCTCGGCGAGAAGAGGCGATAAATTCGCGGCGGCGCGCATTGTCTCCGCGAAGACACCATGACGCGCCGCACGCTTGCGTTCTTCGTCTGCTCGCCGCATTCGCGAACGGGCGTGACGACGGCGGCGCGTCTGCTGACGGACTATTACCTGTCGCGCAACGTCTGCGTCGAGGGCTTCGACACCGTCGCCCGCGAGCCGCTCTATGCGCTGTTTTTTCCGGAACGGACGCGCGTCGTCGACTTGAACGAGGTCAAAGGACAAATTTCGCTCTTCGATCGCCTGCTCGTCGCCGACGAGACGCCGAAGATCGTCGACGTTTGGCATCGCTCCTATGAGCGCCTGTTTGCGACCATCGCCGAAATCGGCTTTTTCGAAGAAGCGCGGCGGCTCGGCGTGGAGCCGATCGTGCTCTTTCAAACGGACCTCACGCAGAGCGCGGCGAACGGCGCGCTCGCCCTCAAGACGACCTGGCCCGATTTGACGATGAGCGTCATTCACAATCGCGGCGCCTCGCCGCTTGGACGCGATTCCCTGGCGATCCTTGCGCGCTATCCGGCGAGCGGCAAATTCGTGATCCCGCGCCTCGAAGCGTCGATCGCGCGCGCGCTTGACGACGTCGATCTGTCGCTCTCCCGCTTCATGAGAGAGCCGCCGCCCGGCATGTCCCTCGTGGTTCGCGGAGCGCTCAGAGCCTGGCTCCTGCCGATCTTCACCCAGTTTCAGAGCTTCGAACTGCGCCTTGCGCTGCAGTCGAGCGAATGTCTCCGCTAGCGACGGTGCGTCATGGAATACCGCAAACTCGGAAACACCGATCTCTCCGTCTCCGCAATCTGTCTCGGCTCAATGACATGGGGCGAGCAGAACAGCGAGGCCGAAGGTCATGCGCAATTGGATTACGCCTTCGATCACGGCGTCAATTTCATCGACACGGCGGAAATCTATTCGGTTCCGCCGCGGCGAGAAACGCAGGGCTCCACCGAACGAATCATCGGCAGTTGGCTTGCCGCACGCAAGAACCGCGACAAGGCGATCATCGCGACGAAAGTCGCCGGGCGCGGCGACGCCAATTGGCTGCGTCCGGGCGGCGCCGGCACGGTTCTCGACGCCAAGAATATTGAATATGCGATCGAGGGTTCTCTGAAGCGCCTGCAGACCGATTACGTCGATCTCTATCAATTGCATTGGCCGGACCGCTCCTTGCCGCTTTGGGGCTCGGGCGGCACGGTCTATCGACGTCCGACCAAGCGTGACGAAATTCCGATTGAGGAGACGCTCGAAGCGCTGGCGCGGCTGGTCAAGGCCGGCAAGGTTCGTCACATCGGCCTTTCAAATGAAACGCCATGGGGCGTGGCGCGCTTTCTCCGCGCCGCCGAAATCGGCGAGGGGCCGCGCGTCGTTTCGATCCAAAACGCCTATAATCTGGTCAATCGCACATTCGAGATGGGCCTTGCCGAATTCGCCGAGCGCGAATGCGTCGGATTGCTCGCCTATTCGCCGCTCGCGCAGGGCTATCTCACCGGCAAATATCAGGGCGGCGCACGCCCGCCCGGCGCGCGCACGACGCTGTTCGAGCGCGCGCAGCGTTACGAGAAGCCGGAAGTCGCGCAGGCGATCGACGCCTATCTCGCGCTTGCGCGAGACATCGGCGCCGATCCTGCGCAACTCGCGATCGCCTTTGTGACTTCACGGCCTTTCGTGACGTCGAACATCATCGGCGCGACGACGATGGCGCAGCTCAAGACCGACCTTGCGTCGACGGAGTTCAGGATCACGCCGGAGATCGAACGGCGCATCGACGCCATCCACGGGATGCACAGCAACCCCGCGCCATGAGCGAAGGCGCGAGTCTTCGCGCGGAGACGCCGGCGGATCGCGCGGCCATACGCGAACTGCTGCTGGCGGCCTTCCGGCGATCCGGCGAAGCGGATCTCGTCGACGCGCTGCGCAACGAAGGCGATCTGGTTTTCGGCGGCGTCGCCGCCGTCAGCGGCCGCATCGTCGGCTACGTCGCCCTGTCCAGGATGCGTGCGCCTTTTCCGGCGCTTGGGCTCGGTCCTGTGGCCGTCGCCGAAACGCATCGCCTGCAAGGCGTCGCCAGCGCGCTTGTGGACTGGAGCCTGGCGCAGGCGCGCAAAGATCCGTGGCGCGCGGTTTTCGTTTTGGGAAACGAAGCCTTTTACGGGCGTTTCGGGTTTCGAGCGGCGCTTGCGGCCGGTTTCGGCTCGCCCTATTCGGGGCCGCATTTCATGGCGCTGGCGCTCAACGGCGCGCATCCGGCCGCGGACGGGCCGATCGACTACGCGCCAGCCTTCGACCGGCTCTGCGATTGACGCTCAGGCGTGTCCGGCGTGCGTCGACAGCCGTTCGGGATCGACCCCGATGGAGCGCAAGGCGCGCGCATATTTGGAGTCGAGATCGCGGTCGAACAGCAGACCCGGATCGGCCGGACAATTCAACCAGCCGTTCCGCTGTATCTCTTCTTCGAGCTGGCCCGCGTCCCAACCTGCATAGCCGAGCGCAAGCAGCGCGCGGTCGGGACCGGTCCCAGCCGCAATCGCGCGCAGAATGTCGATGGTCGCCGTGAGCGAGACGCCGTCGTCGATCGGCAGCGTTGAATTGTCCAGGAAGAAATCCGGCGAATGCAGCACGAAGCCGCGGTCGGTCTGCACCGGTCCGCCTGACAGCACCTGAATGTCTTCGGCCATGCTCGGCAGACTGATGCGCTCCTGCGGCGCGATCACCTGCAGCTGCACGAGCAGATCGGGAAAATTGCGGACGCGCGCCGGCTGGTTGACCACGATGCCCATCGCGCCTTCTTCAGAATGGGCGCAGAGGTAAATGACCGATCGCGCGAAGCGCTGGTCCAACATGCTCGGCATGGCGATCAGCAACTGGCCGTCTAGGAAGCGATGCTCAGCGGGACGACTGCCGCCACGCTCGCTCATCCTCGCCGCGAAATCTTGCTTCTTGCTGGCCGGCCTCATAGGGTCATGCTACGCCCGCAGCGTCCTCAGGACAAGCGGTGCGCGTAACGTAACTAGCTGCCTTGACTACAGGACGGGGCGCGGCAGGACGAAAATGCGCTCAAAATTCTTTGTCTTCGCGTCGCTAGCCGTCACGCTCGCCCAGAGCCTAGCGACCGTATCGCTCGCGGAGAATCCGACCTTCGCCTCCGCGACCGTTAAGAGCGCGGCGTCGCGCGCGCGGCTCCTTTCCGCCGGCCCCCCGCAAAACGGCGCTTACCACGCCGCCGTCGAGATCGCGCTCGATCCGGAAACCATCACCTATTGGCGCCAGCCTGGCGAAGCGGGCTCGGCGCCGGAGTTCGACTTTTCCAACTCCGTCAATGTCGCCAAGGTCGAACCGTCGTTTCCCGCGCCGAAACATATCGACGAGGCGGGCACGATCGTCGCGGGATATGATTCCCGCGTCATCCTGCCGTTGAAGGTCACCCCGCGCGATCCCAACGCGCCCACGACGCTCAATCTCCTGCTCAATTATGCGTCATGCGGAAAGATCTGTCTGCCCGCGCGGGCGGATCTGTCGCTGGCGCTGCCGCGCGCCGGAACGTCGCCCCACGCCGCCGAGATCGCCGACGCCGAACAGTCGGTTCCCGAAAAAATCACCGCCGCCGAGGCGAAAAAGCGCTTCACGCTATCCCGCAATGGCACCGACGGGTCGTGGCGACTGCGCTATCTGGGGCCTGGCCAGGCGATGGATCTTTTTGCGGAGGCGCCCGCCCCGTTCTTCATCGAAACCACGCGCGCCGGAGACGCCTTCGAGCTGAAACTTTTTTCCGGCGATCAGCCGGCGACATCCGCCGATGCGACGCTCACCATCGTCACCGACGCCGGCGCCTTCGAAGCTCCGGCGCGCCTTGAGTGAACGCGCGAACGCGCCCGCCGACGCGCCCTACTCCACTTCCGCGTCCATCGGCGCCGCAGCCTTGTGATCGAGCTTGGGCGTGCGCTTGAAGGTCGATTTGCGGCCGCGCAGCGTCTGCAGGATCTTCGCGCCATTGGCGAAGGCGAGATAGATCATCAGCGGCGGAATAGACGCGACCGTCTTCACATAATCGGCGACGCTGCCGCGCTTGAGCGCCAGATAGGGCGGAAGCGTGATTCCAAGCGCAACGATCGCCGTCAGAATCCCGATGATCTCCAATATGCCGGCGTAGGGCGCGAGCGACGCATGCAGAAGCGCGCCAATGACGAAGGCGATAAATCCGATCGCGGCCACAGGAAAGAAAATCTGATGGGCGATGAGGGAGATCGCCATCACGCGCCGCGTCAGACTCCATGGCGAGCGCCAGATCGGCGCAATCGTCTTTTGCGCGACCTGCACGAACCCATTGGACCAGCGCCTCTGCTGGCGCCGGAAATCGCGAATGCCTTCGGGCACCTGACCAGGAATCGGCGGCTCCGAGACAAACAGCCCATGCCAACCGTTGAGCGCCGCGCGCACGGTCAGGTCGAGGTCCTCGCACAATGAATAGTCGGACCAGCCGCCTGCGTCCTCGATCGTCGCGCGTCGCCAGATTCCGCCCGTGCCGTTGAACTGAAAGAGCCAGCCGGCATGCGCGCGCGAACGCTGTTCGACGAGATAATGCCCGTCCTGGACGAGTCCCTGCGCGCGGGTCAGCCAGTTCTTTTCGAAATTCTGAAACTCGCAGCGCGACTGAACGAAGCCGACGCGGTCGTCGGTCAGAAAAAGCGGGACCGTTTGCTTGAGCCAGTCCGGCGGCGGACGGAAATCGGCGTCGAGCATCGCGATGAAGGGCTCGTTCGTGAGCGTGAGGCCATGCGCGCAGGCGCCGGCCTTGAACCCCGAGCGATCGGCGCGCCGGACATGATCGATGACGGCCCCGCCCAAGCGAAGCTCCGCCGCCACGGAATCGGCCCGGGCGCTCGTCTCGTCCGTGGAATCATCGAGAAGCTGAATGCGCAGCTTGTCCTTGGGCCAGTCGAGGAGCGCCACGCAGCGCAACGACTGCTCGGTGACGAGCGGTTCGTTGAACACCGGAATTTGCAGCAGGACCGGCGGCAGATCCGAATCAGCCGTCGCCGGCGCCAGCGGATCGCGCACGCCGCGGATCTGGTCGTAGAAGAAGCGGGCGATGACGATCAGATAGCCGATGCCGATCGCGATCAGGATCGACGCGCAGATTGTCGTGACCGCATCGATCAGGAAAAGAAAAAGCCCCAGCACCAACCGGCCTATCCTTCTTCATGCGGAACCGGAGAGGGCTTGGCCCCCGCGCGCGCGTTCACGCTGTCCTTCGCCCAAACCACCTGGTCGGTGACCCAGGCGTTCAACCAGACCGCCAGCATCGTCGCCTCGCGAACCACAAACACCGCAGGCGCCGCCCACGATAACTGCCATCCTTTGGCCATGGAAAGCAATGTCTCAAGGGCAAACCACAGGAGAAGCGTCGCCGACGCTGCGGCGAGCGGCGCGACCCCGACAAGCGACGCCGCCAGAGCGGATGCGATAACCGCCGGAACCGATTGGCATATCGGCTCCGCCAGGAATGAGACGAGTTCGTCGCTGCGGCGGATGACGCTCCAGCGCAACTGGCGCTGATACACGTCCTCGAATGTGCGTGCGCCAAGCTCCTGGCGCACGGGCCGATGCGAAAACACCGGGCGTTTGCCGATGCGCCGCATCGCCTTCGCCAAGGCGTTGTCTTCGCCGACCGTATGCGAAATCGCGTCGAAGCCGCCCGCGCGCAGGAAGTCCGATCGCCGAAAGAGCATGATTTTGCCGACCCCGTGCCCCTGCCCCAAAGCCGAGGCGAGAAACAGCATCCTTGCGTGCGGACCATTGATGATCGCCGCCTCGACATGCGCGGCGAAATTCTCCAGCCGAGCGCAATAGGGAATGGCGCAAACGAGGCCGACGTCCTCGGTCAACTGCCGGATGTGCTGCGTCAGCGCGTCCGGCTCGAGCAGCACATTGGCGTCCTTCATCAGGATCACGTCATGCGTCGCCTGCATGAAGGGCGCGTAGAGATTGTCGACCTTGGGGCTGACGGCGAATTTCGCGGTCGATCGCAGGATGCGCGAGGGGACGTTCGGATGGCGCGCAAAAATGGCGCGCATGCGTTGGACCGCCGGCGTATCGAGGTCGGTCGCCGAGACGGTCACGTCAAAGTCTGGGTAGCGCTGCGTCAGCGCCGACTCCTGCGTGCGGTCGAACTGGTCTTCGATCAGCTTGACGGGAAGAACGATCGACGCCGGCGGCTGGTCTTGGCGCGCGGCGCGGCGCGCGGCGAGCCAGGGTTGCGCGATGGTCGCGACGATCGACAGGATGAGCAGCGCGACGGCGATCGTCCAGTAGACGCCGGCCGCGTAGGCGAGAAGCGTCCCAGCCGTCACGAGGTCTCTCGTTCCGGCGTCTCCGGCACGTCCACATGGAAGCGCCGCATGACCCCGTCGACGACGGCGGGCGGCAACAGCGCGAAGAACCGCATCGCCGCATACATGAACAGCGGAAACGCGATCACGGGACGCCGCCGCTCCAGGCCGCGCTTGATGATCAGCGCGGCGCGCTCGTCGGACATCGCGCCGGGCTGCCAGGACCTGGTGCGCGCCGACATCGGCGTCTTGACAAAGCCCGGCACGATCAGGCTGACCGAAACACCGTGCGGCGCGAGGCCTCCGCGCAATGAATCCGCCCACATATGCGTGGCGGCCTTCGCGGCGCAATAGGAAGGCGAATACGGCAGGCTGCGCACCCCGGCCATCGAGCCGACAATCGCGATCCTGCCGCTCTTGCGCGCGCACATCGGCAGGATCACGGGCTCCACCGTGTTGAACACGCCGTCGACATTGATCTTGAGCATCGCCCGCACCGCGTCGGGCGTCTCGAGAAGCTGGCCGCGCATCAATCCTGTCGCCACCCCTGCGTTGGCGACAAGGATGTCAATCGGGCGTTCGCCAAAGGCGGCTTGAACGACGCGCGCCATGGCTTCGCGATCGCGCACGTCGGCGACGTGAGTCTCGGCGTTTTCCGCGCCGGCCTCGAGACAGGCGCGCGCGGACGCCTCAAGCCGCTCAGCGTCGCGGCCGAGCAGGACGAGGCTCGCGCCTTCGCGCGCGTACGCCATCGCCAGAGCGCGCCCAATGCCGCTCGACGCGCCGGTGATGAAGACGCGCACAGGTTCAGCCATATGCGCGTCCTGCTTCGCGGCGCGCCGGACAGCTCACGTGGCCGCCCTCGGCCGCAGCGTCGCTTCGCCGATGATGCCGGGCGCGCGCGCCGCGCCATAGGCCGTCAGACGCACGAAAATCTCGTTTTCGGTCGCGCGCAGGACGCGCCCCGACAGTCTGACGGTCTCCCCGCGCAGAATCGGCTGCACGAATTTTCCGGCCAGCGAGGCGATGACGAGGTCGCCGCGCCACGCTCTCAGCATCGGCTCGAATGCGGCGATGAGCTTCATGCCGTGCACCGGCGGCGCGGCGAGTCCGATCGCCGCCGCCACCGCATCGTCGAGATGCAGCGGATTGGCGTCGCCGGACACCTCGGCGTAACGCGCGAGCGAAGGCGCGTCGAAGGGACCGATGATCGTCTCGGGAATCTTGTCGCCGACCTTTATGGCGTCGCTCATGACGCGCTCCCAAATCCGGCGCGCGGCACAAGCCGCAACATCGTCTCGATTCGCGCGCAGGTCTCGCCATCGGGCGTTGCGACCGTCGCGGTCATCGTCAGACGCGGCGGCGTTTCCTCGCGCGTGATGCTGACGCTCAGATCGTAACTCTCGCCGGCGACAAGCGGCGCCTCATAGGAGAAGCTTTGCGACTCATGCACCGGAACGACGTCGAGTTCGGCGCAAAGATCGCGCACGACCGAGAACAGCGACGGCTCGGCGAGCCAGATCGCTGGGTAGGCGAGCGGAACGCGGGCGTCGTCGCAGCCCGTTTCACGCGCATAGGCGGCGGCGCGCGCAGGATCGACGCACAACCGGAAAGGCCCGAGCGCGAGCGGCGGCTCAAGCAGCATGACGCACGATCAACACGGCGTTGATCCCTCCGAAAGCGAAAGAGTTTGACATGACGGCGTCGATCTTGTGCGCGCGCGCGGCGTTCGGAACGACGTCGATCGGGCATTTGGGATCGGCCTCCAGGAAATTGATCGTCGGCGGCGCGATCTGTTCGCGCAGCGCGTGGATGGCGATGGCGAGCTCCAGGCCGCCGCTCGCGCCGAGCGCATGGCCGTGAATGGGCTTCGTCGACGAGACCGGCACGACCCGCCCATAGTCGCCGAACACGCGCAGAATCGCTTCGGATTCGGTGATGTCGTTGGCGTGCGTCGCGGTGCCGTGCGCGTTCACGTAATGGATCTCTTGCGGCTTCATTTCCGCATCTTCGAGCGCCAGGACGATCGCATTCGATGCGCCTTCAAGATCGGGGCGCACCGGATCCTTGGCGTCGCTCGTCGTCCCGTAGCCGGCGAGTTCGCACAGCGGCGCGTGGCCGCGCGCGCGCGCCGACTCCTCCGTTTCCAGAATAAAGACCGCCGCGCCTTCGCCGAGCGACATGCCGTTGCGTCCTTTCGAGAACGGCCGGCACAAATTCGGAGTCATCACCCTGAGGCCTTCCCAGGCGCGGATCGTCGCATTGATGACGCAGGCCTCAGCGCCGCCGACGATCGCCTTGTCCACAAGGCCCTGCCTGATCATCTGCATGCCGAGACCGATCGATTGCGACGCCGACGAGCAGGCGCTGCCGATCGCGAATGTCGGACCCAGGCAGGAAAACCGCATGCCGAGCGTCGCCGGCGCCGCGCTCGGGATGAGCTTCGGCACGCTCAGCATCTCCGGACGCGTGCCTTCGACATAATAGCGGTAGATGCCGTCCTCGATGGTCGTCATCCCGCCGATGCCGGACCCGATAATGACGGCGGTCTTCGGCCCGGCGACGCCTTTGCGTTCGAAGCCCGCCTGCGCCATCGCTTCGTCGGCGGCGACGATGCAGAACTGCGTAAAGGGGTCGCAAAACGGGAGAACTTCGGGCTCGATGTGGTCGGCCGGATTAAAGTCGGGCACTTGCGCCGCGATCTTGATGCGGCCGTCGTAAGGACGTTCGGTCCTGAGCGGACGAATCTGCGCGACGCCGTCGCGCGCCGCTTCCCAGAGCTTTTGCGCGCCCACGCCCGAGGCGCAGACCGCGCCCATGCCAGAAATGACGACGCGGCGTCCCCCGGGCCGCGCTCGCGAGACGGCCATTTACTGTTTCTCGCGCTCTTTCTGAATATGGTCCGCGATCGCCTCGATCAGGCTTTTGACGTCTTTGGCTTCCTGCAGCGACCCGTCCATCGGGATATAGACGTTGAACTTCTCCTCAAGCGCCGTGAGAATCATGACGATGTCCACGGATTTGAGGTCAAGGCTCTCGATCGATGCGTCGGGGGTGATCTTGCTTCGATCGACCATTCCTTCCGACGCAATCACTTCAATAATCTCGTCGACCAGCTGGCTCTTGTCCTGCACATTGTCTGTCACGAGTCCCTCCGTTTCAGGGTTGTTCGCCGCCTGAGCGACATTCGCGCTCGCGCGCGACGCATTGACGCGGCGGCGGCGCGCCGACGATTTTTCCTTCGGGCGCTCGCTGGACCGCGCGCCTGTTGTTCCAGCAATCCCGCCCCCGCGCCCAAATTTTCCGCCCTTGAGCGCGCTCGGCACTGGTTACGGCGTTTATTCCCGAAAATAAAGCCCACGGGGCCGCCGGCGGATTTGCAGTAGTCCGGCGGGGCGCTTCATGCGAAAAGGCCGCGCGAAACAATGGAGGGCGACGGGGAAAATGTCGGGACAGGAGACGGCGCTGGCGGGAGTTTTTCCACAGGCTACGGAAGAGCAATGGCGCGCTTTGGTCGACCGGGCGCTGAAAGGCGCCTCCTTCGGAACGCTCCTCTCCAAGACCTATGACGGTCTTCCCATCGCGCCGCTCTACGCCCGCGCCGCCGACGCGCCCTCCCCAGCGCTGCGGAAAAACCCGGGCCGCTGGGCCATTCTGGCGCGCGTCGACGTCGCCGACGCGGACGTCGCCAACCGGATGGCGCTCCAGGATCTCGACGGCGGCGCCGACGGGCTGCATCTCGTCTTCGCGGGCTCGATCGGCGCCTATGGCGGCGGACTCGCCGGCGGCGACGACGCCGTCGCCCACGCGCTCGCCAATGTCCGCCTCGACTACGGCATTCCGCTGACCCTCGACTATTCGCCGCGCGCGCCCGACGCCGCCCAGGCGCTGATGCGTTACGTCGACCGCCAGCATATCGATCCTTCGCTCACCCGCGTGTCGATGGGCTTCGATCCGCTCGGGGCGCAGGCGCGGCACGGCTTCGCCGCCGCGCCCTGGGCCGAAGCCTCGAAGAGCTTCGCCCGGGACGTGAAAGCCGCGGCCGACGCCGGCTTCGCCTATGCGACCGCGGTGGCGGACGCCCGCGTCGTGCATTCCGCCGGCGGAACCGAGGCGCAGGAGCTCGCCTTCGCGCTTTCCGCGGCGCTCGCCTATCTGCGCGCGCTGACGGACGCCGGAGTCGACCTCGACGCCGCGCGCGGCGTGATCGCCTTCCGCTTCTGCGCGGACGCCGACGAATTGCTGGGCGTCGCGAAGTTCCGGGCGGCGCGGCGGCTTTGGGCGCGCGTCGAGGCGGCCTGCGGCCTTGCGCCCAAGCCGGCGCTGGTCTTCGCCGAAACCGCCTGGCGGATGATGTCGCGGCGCGACCCGTGGAACAATATTCTGCGCGCGACGCTCGCCGTCTTCTCGGCGGCGGTCGGCGGCGCGGACGCCATCTCCGTCCTCCCCTTCACCCAGGCCTTGGGCGCTCCCGACGAATTCGCGCGCCGCCTCGCGCGGGACGCCCAGCTCGTCCTGCAGGACGAAGCCCATATCGACGCGGTCGACGACCCGACGCGCGGCGCCGGCGGCTTCGAGGCGCTCACCGACGAGCTCTGCCAGCAGGCATGGGCGCTTTTTCAGAAGATCGAAGACGAAGGCGGCCTCCCGAAAGCGCTTGCGACGGGCGGCTTCCAGGCGCGCGTCGCGGAAGCGGCGGAGCTGCGCGCGAAGAATGTCGCGCGCGCCAGGGATAAGGTCATCGGCGCAAACCAGTTTCCCGATATTCACGAGGGCGCGCTCGACGTTCTCGCGCGCTACGACGCTGCGGCCGAGACCGTCGCCCCGCCGGCAGGCGCGCTGACGAGCGCCGCGCTCGCGCCGCATCGGCTCGCCGAACCATTCGAGCGGCTGCGCGAAGAGTCGGACGCCTACTGCGCCGCCTCTGGCGCTCGTCCCAAGGTTTTCCTCGCCAATCTCGGCTCGATCGCCGCCTTTACGGCGCGGGCGAATTTTGCCAAGAATTTCTTCGAGGCCGGCGGCGTCGAGGCGGTTTTCGGGCCGGAGACCGAGGCGACGACCGAAATCGTCGACGCCTACCGGCGGTCTGGCGCCAAACTCGCTTGCATCTGTTCGTCCGACAGGATCTATGGAGATGCGGCGGAAACGGCCGCGCTCGCGCTTAAAGGCGCAGGCGCCAGGATCTATCTCGCCGGCCGGCCCGGCGAACTCGAAGAGCGTCTGCGCACTGCGGGCGTAGGGGAGTTTATCTACGCGGGCTGCGACATGCACGACGCGCTGCGGCGCGCGCTTTCGGGGGCCAAATGAGAGTTTTAGCGTTGGCGCTTGCGGTCTGCGTGGCGGCTCAGGGAGCAAACGCCGAGCAGGCGCGCAGCCAGAAGGCGAAGCCGAAGTCGGACAGCGCAGCGGCGCTCTCCGGGCCGGTCGGCGACCCGAACGGCAGATGGATCGTCGACGCGACGACGACCGTCGGCCAGTGTCAAAGCCTCATCCCGCAATCGATCGAAATCGCCGGCAATAAGATTATCGCCGCGACAGGGCCGGCGGTTTCGTCCTGGGGTTATGTCGACGACGAGGGCACGATCGTCGCCAGATTCACCGGCGATGGGCAGCGCATCGCGCGCTTCAACGGGACGCTGCGCGGCGGCAGGGGCGCCGGCCCCTGGTCGTCTTCGACCGACCTGTGCGGCGGAACCTGGCGCGCGTCGCGAAGCGACGCCGCCGCGCAATAGCGCCGCCGCGGTTAGCGGGGGCGCTCCTCGAAGTAGCTGTCGTCGTCTCCTGAAAACAGCCCCTCGCCGCCCCGCATCGGGCGCGCCGCCTGGACGTCCGTTGGCGCGGCAGAGTCGGCGCCGGCGGTCGAGCGCACGCCGAGACCGTCGCGCTGGTAGATGTCGTCGCGGAACTGGGTGTCGCCGTCCGGCGTCGCCCAGGCGGTCA